>SFFI01000026.1 GCA_004556925.1 Clostridiales bacterium | reverse complement strand
CCGGGTAGGAATTCGAAATTCAGTTCAAAATCATGGAGTGTTCCGCTTAAATTATCTAGGTATTTATTTCTCCCTGATTCTACAGGACCCCCGGTCTCGTCTGAATAAAAAAACCGGTCCGGCTGGTCAAAGCAAGTCAAGAGTATTTCTTCTTCTGTTTCAACTTCATCTAATATTTCGCCTTCTTGAAGTAAATAGTAATTGGCCCGTTCACTCTGAGCAACCAGGTATTCGGATTCAACCATACCTTTATCATAAAACTGTTGGATGATTGGGCTTCTGATGTAACCCATAGAATTAAAAACTGAATCCCCGGAGATCACATCGACTATTACATGTACGGAATCATATAATTCGTTAATTTCATCTTGGTTGCGCATGATGAAATTTTGTAGTGAGATGATTGAAATTAACGCTACCATGATCAATAGACTCAGAAGAGCCAGAGCCCTCCTACGCCGCAAATATTGTATACGCATTAAACGTGCAATAGATTGCCGAGGATGGCGAGTTTTTTTAGGCCTGTCTTCTAGGATTTCTAGATATCTTAGATTAAATTCCGGTACAGGGACTAGGGTATCATTATCATCATGAAGAAAGTTCCTATTCTCCCCACTCTTACAGGGCCGCCTATCCTGAAGCAGAGAAAATACTGACTTGCGGAGTAGTCTAGAAACAATAAACAAGAAGATTGCAGAAATTAAGGAAAGCAAAATAAAAGTTAAACCGATTGGATATGCTATGGAAATTCTCGTATTCACGTTTATTTCTGAAGGCAAAGGGATAGAAGATAATAAATCTTCGGCCTGCCCCAACGTTTTGAAATAAGAAATAAAGCTTGCCAGGAGAAAAGTTGGCAGGAGTAACGTGACATACGAGATAAGAATTTGCTTGCGTATCTTCTTTTTTTCCATGCCCATTGATCTAAGGATAACTATTTCTTTTTTTCTACAAAAGAGATAAAAGAAAGACGTGACTGCAAAAGATAGTATGCCAAGGCTTGTAAATAGCAAAAGATTATATCGTCCGTTCTGCCGCATAGGCATAGCAGAAGCCAGAAAGGTCTCTCGATTGTTTTCAAATAATCGTATATTAATATTTTCAGCAGAAAGTTCAGTTTGAGTAGTTTTCATGAAATTCTGAACGTCCGCATCATTATCAAGAATAATATTGTAGTGTGCATAGGATAGAAAATCGCCTTGTTGATAGGCAAAAGCATCAGAAAGAAGCGACTCTGGAATGAAAATACCGTGCAAATATGTGGCACCAGCATCTAATTCCATAATACCTACTATCCGCAACTCCAATTCCTGACTTTTCAGGTTCTGCCATTTTTCCAGTTCTCCCGAACTTAAGAATTTCTGGTGTTTCAGACCCTGCTCGGGCTCACGTACTGATAGCCTAAGTATGTCACCAACTTCGAATCCATTGAGTTGGGCGAGTGGATCTGCTATCACGCAATAAGCGTTCTTCTGTTGATAGTCTTCAGCATTCAGGTAGCGTCCCTCTTTTATGGCTGATATTTTAGCTCCTACCTGAAAATAGGGCTTTCCGCTCATATCTACGGTTGTGAATAAGCTGATCGTGCTTGCATTAGCCTGAAGCATTTTCATCTCATTCCAAATCTCGGAAAAACGCTGATCTGTTAGGGGATCAAGTTGCTCGTCCTCTTCTAGCACATAAAATAATGTGTTATCAGCTGGCAGCAAGGTCTCCAACAAGAAATAATTATTCCTTCCGGATCCCACTTCTTCCGGTTCACCAAAGGTTTTTCTTGTTAAATAGGAGCGATCGTAATAAGTATGAACAAAACAGTGATCACCTAGCTCCAATGTTTTCAGAGAAGCAAGATTTTTCTTTACTGTTTCCGGAGGAATAGCTACACGGACATTACTCGTCTTTCCCAATAACGCCTTGCTACCAGCAACACATTGTGACAAACTAAAGCCCAACCAAACACCTGTCTCCCCGTCTATTTCTTGAGGGGACCCAATATCTTGAGGGAACGATTGTCGCCATCTATACTGGTTTTGGGTAATTCCTTTGTCTACTTGCACGCTGATCAATTTTCCGATAAAGAATAGATCGCTTAAACGAAGACCCCTTTGTTTTATGTTTTTATATTTTTCTGAGGTTATGAAATATTCATCCGAAAATAAGAAGCCTTCATCATTTTGACCTTTTTCCATAATTGCAGAAAAACTTCGGGTTTTATCGTGGATAGCTATGCTCGCATTGTTTTGCAAAATCTCATAAGCTACCGAGACATCGTATTCATTCTCATCCTCAGGCACAAAGCTTATAATTGGTCGATAATAGGAGGATAATCTTTCAAGCTCTCGCTCAATAATCACCATTTGGAACACTTGATTCGTTAAGGTGAAAACACTAAGAAAGCAAAGGCCCATTACGATCAGCGTTCGGATCGGTGAGCGTAAAGATGATTTCAAAAAAATACTGTTTTTTATGTCATCCATGTATGCATCACGCGAACCTGCTACTTGGAAAACAAAGTAGCAGGTCTAGAGTACGCGCATTTATTGGTCAAGCTTATCCATAATACCCTTACCAAAAATCTATTACACTTTATTAGCTTGAGCTTCCCCGGATATTATATATGCAGAATGGTGATTATATGCATCTCTGTTAACAGTATCATGCTCTAATTGCTCGTAAAAGCAATTTTCATCGCAACATGGCGCTTTGCACGCACAAGAACATGAACAAAACGATGCGGACATGCAGACACAATTAGCGATGGTCTCAACTGTGTCTAAACGATCTCTTTGATAATTAAACATAAAATGATCCTCCCTATTCCTATTATGGCATAGCAGCTGACCGGTATGTGCTCCAATTATTAACATTGACGATAAATCAGGCCCTTATCTTTTACATATTGTACATTTTGATGGGATTGCCTAAATACCTTAAATTATAGATTTTATCCGAGCCAATAACGGCAAACGGCCTATTCCACTTGTTCTACCCATACTGCCAGGCTGTTCTGGCCGACGTAAAATTCTGCGCCGCCCTGGTCGTCTAGGGTCAGAGTGCCCTCTTGCCGGCCGGTGACATCGTAAAAGATTTGGCCGGCCCAATCCGGCCCGAGCTCCATGCGGCAATGGTAGCCCTCGGGGGCATAGCCGTTGGAAACCAGGCAAACCAGGCCGGAATGGGGGTGGTCTGCATCGCCCAGGCGGGCAAAGGCAATACAGTTGGGGTCAAAGAAGTTGTCGATTTCCTCTCCATAGGCTCGGTACTTGCGGGCTAGGAGCAGGGGATTTAAGGCTTCTTCCTGGCCGGGCCCTCCTCCAATCCCGTAATAATCGCCATAAAAGAGGCAGGGGTAGCCGTCTTGGCGGAGCAAAATTAAAGCGTAGGCCTGGATTTTGAAGCCATCGTCCACAAAGGATTCCAGGGCTTGGCCGGGCTGGGAATCGTGGTTGTCGACAAAGGTCACCGCTTGCTGGGGCTTGCTACGCACGAGGGTATCGTCAAAAAGGGTCCGGAGGTCAAAATTTTCTTTGTCTTGACCGGCCTGGAAAAACTTGAAGTGGAGGGGAACGTCAAAGAGGTCCAACTGGTAGGACACCTGGTCCAGGTAATGTTGCAGGGTTTCTAAACCAGCTGTCCAATATTCCCCTACCACATAGAGGTCGCGGTCCACCTGGTCTTGCATTTCTTGGACAAAGTCGTGCATGAACTGGCTATCAATATGCTTAATGGCGTCCATCCGCATCCCGTCGAAGGGGAAGCGGTCAAAGAACCACTTGCCCCAGCGGAAGAGCTCGGCCCGCACATCTGGGTTGTCCACATCGATATCCGCATTCATGAGATAGTCAAAGTTGCCCTTTTCCCCGTCTACTTTTTCAGAAAAACCTGCGTCTTCGCCTTCAATGCGGAAGATACCCTTTTCTCCTGTACGCTGGTCAAAGTCGACGCCCGTAAAATGGCTAAAATGCCATTGAAACGCCGAATACTTGTCCTGGCGTCCAGGGAAGGTAAACTTGGTCCAGCCCTCTATATCCCGGCTTTCTCCCACGGGAGATAGGCGGTCCTCCGGGTTGACCGGGGTTGCCCGAAAAATCTCGGTTTCGTCCGCACCTCCCTTATGGTTAAGCACGATATCCGCATAGGCCCGCATGCCCCGCTCGTGCAGGGTCTCTAGCAAGGCTATTAACTCCTCTACGGTCCCGTATTTGGTGGCCACGGTATTCTTTTGGTCAAATTCCCCCATATCGTATAAGTCATAGGAGCCATAGCCCACATCTTCTCGCGAAACGCCCTTGTGGGCAGGGGGTAGCCAGAGGCTGTCCACGCCATATTCTTGCAATTCAGTGGCGGCCCCGCGGAGTCGCTCCCAGTGCTGGGCGTCGGCCGGCAAATCCCACTCAAAGGCCTGAAACATAAGACCGTTCTTTTGCATCTTTTTCTCCTTCACTCTGAAGCTCGTTTAAGTCTGAAGTTCGTTTAAGTCTGAAGTTCGTTTAAGCTTGAAGTTCGTTTAAGCTTAAAGTTCGTTTAAGTCTGAAGTTCGCTTAAGTCTGAAGTTCGCTTAAGTCCGGAGAGCATATCCCTAGATCAAAGCGAGACATTGTTTATAATGGCTATATAGCATCATTAAGCCACAGGCCTGTAAGGGCTACAAGCATTTAAGGAGAACTTTATGGAAAAACAACACGTTCAATTAAATTTTTCGCAAGATTTTGTCGGCACACTCCAGACTCAACTGGGAGAATTTTCTGTGGGTAGTCAAAAGGGCGACCTTCTGCCTTATGATATGGTATTAGGGGCCCTGGGATCTTGCTACTACGCGACCTTCCTCGGGATCGCGGAAAAAATGCGTCTGGAATACGAAAAGGTGGAGATTGACATTCAAGGCGCCAAGCGTGAGGAAGTTCCCACAACCCTAGAATGGGTAGAAATCAAGCTGGACTTTTATGGGGTAGCACCCCAACAGGACAATAAATTCGCCCGAGCCGTAGACCTGGCCGGCAAATACTGCTCTGTCCACGAGACGATTGCCCAGGTGGCTAAGATAACGACTAGCTTTGACCTGCATCCTCAGGCTTAAAGCCTGGCAACGCACTTTTTAGAGTTTTCACACATTTGCAAGCCTGCCTCGCTTGAACTGGGTTTACCGAGGTAGGCTTGTAATTTTAAGTTAACCGCCTATAATCGGCTTATTCTGCGTTTTGAGAAGGCTTGTTATGCAGCGAACGGGGAAGGTCCCAGGAAAATTTCATTTAAGCGATTTTTTGAGTTCGCTCCAACTCAATCCTCCTTTAATTCTTTTATTGGGTTTTGCGGGCCTTGTCTTGGTTGGAGCAGTGCTTTTGACCCTGCCCTGGGTCACCCAGGAGGGCAAGTCCATTGGCTTTTTGAACGCCCTCTTCACCTCCACTTCTGCTTCCTGTGTCACGGGGCTGACTGTGGTCAATACGGCCAACAGCTTCAATTTGGCAGGCCAGATCATTATCCTCTGTCTGATTCAGGCAGGGGGCTTGGGCATTATGACCTTGGCCACCCTGGTCCCCATGCTCATGGGTAAAAAAATAGGTTTAAAGAGCCGGCAGATCTTAAAGGAGCAGCTGAATTTAGATAGCTTGTCCGGCATCATCCGCCTGCTGAAATACGTTGTCCGTTTTACCCTTCTTATTGAGGGCTTGGGCGCCATCCTCTTGGCCACCCGCTTTATCCCGCGTTCTGGCTGGCTCTTGGGAACCTGGCAGGCAATTTTCCATGCTATCTCCGCCTTTTGTAATGCGGGCTTTGATATTTTGGGTGATTCCATCTACCCCTACCGGGCGGACCCCGTGATTAACTGGACCCTCATGGCCCTGGTGACCATCGGTGGTTTGGGCTTTCTGGTGACCCAGGAAATTTGGCAGAAGCGGAATTTTAAACGCTTGTCCATCCACAGCAAGCTGGTCATTATTCTCTCAGCCAGCCTCACCCTGATTGGGGCTTTGGGTTTTTTGGCCATGGAATACACGAATCCCGCCACCCTCTTGCTCGAAAGCTTTCCGGTAAAAGTCCAGGCCTCCTTTTTTCAATCAGTCATCTGCCGGACGGCTGGCTTCTATTCTGCGCCCATGATGGGCCTCCGGGACGAAACCTGCTTCCTCATGATGATCCTCATGTTTATTGGCGGCTCTCCGGGTTCTACAGCAGGCGGTTTGAAAACAACCACCTTTGGGGTCCTCCTGGTCACGACTTATGCGACCATCAAGGGCCAACATGAGCCGACCCTCTTTAACAAGCACCTGGGATCTAAAACCATCCGCCGGGCCCTCTCCCTGATAGTAGTGGGAATTATTTTGGTCCTCCTAGTGTCCTTTGTTCTCACCATTACAGAGACGCAAAAGTTCCTAGACCTGGTCTTTGAGACTATTTCCGCCTATGGGACCGTTGGTCTCAGCATTGGCATCACCCCGAATCTCAGTGCCTTTGGCAAGATCATGATCCTCTTGACCATGTACGCAGGCCGGGTGGGGCCTTTAACCCTGGGCTTTGCCATCGCCAACCGCAATAAACATTCCAAGATCCGCCTGCCGGAAGCCAATATTCTGGTGGGCTAAGTAGGGAGGAGTTTTATGAAAAATAATGTCATCGTTTTTGGTGCGGGCCGTTTCGGCTCTGCCCTAGCCAAAAAGTTATTTGATGAAGGCCTGGAGGTCATGATTGTGGACAAGGACTATGAGCGGATCGAGGACCTGGCCAACCATGTGACCACGGCTGTTCAATGCGACCTCATGGATGAGGAGGCGGTGAAAGAACTGGGGATTGGCATCTTTGACGTAGCGGTGGTGGCCATTGGTACAGACTTGGAGGCCTCTATCATGGCCACTTTGGCGGCTAAAGACCACGATATTCCCCGGATCATCGCCAAAGCCTCCTCCGTGACCCAGGCTAAGGTCTTAACCAAGCTGGGGGCAGACCAGATTATCTTTCCTGAAATAGAGATAGGCCAACGTCTGGCCCGTAGCCTGGCGGGCTCTAATATTACCGACTATATTAACTATTCCGAAGACTATACCATGTTCGAATTAAAGGCCCTCAAGGCCTGGTGGGGCCAAACTTTATCCCAGTTGAATTTCCGCAGTAAATACCATCTCAATGTGGTGGCCATTCGCAACCAGGGCCATGCCATTATCACAGGCTTGGCCGACCATGTGATTGAAGAAGGCGACACTCTGGTCCTGGCGGGCACGAAAAAAGACGCTCAAAAACTGGAACAGATGACCCAAAAATAGGCCGCACCTAAAAGCTGGTACATTCCTCAAATCCGGGCCAACCCCCTCTATGGGGATGCACCCAGAAGCCGATCAGCACTCCAAAATGAGGCCAGGCTTCCAAGGTGGTCTGCTCCCCCAAATCAGATGTGTCCGAAAGCTGGTTAGCGCTGCAACAGGAGGGCACGCTTAGAAATCGGTCTGCTCTCTCTGAGGAACCTGCCCTTAGCAAGCGCTGAGATCAAGGTCTAATAGGATCGGCGTATGGTCCTGGCGGGGGCCGGAGTCAATCATCTCACATGCTGTAACCTGGCCAGCTAGGCGGTCGCTCACCAGGAAGTAGTCAATTCTCCAGCCTGAATTATTGATTTTTGAAGTCCTAACCCGCTGAGCCCACCAGGTGTAGACCCCTTCTACTGGCCCATGCAGGTGGCGGAAGCAATCTGTGAAACCCCGTCCCAGGAGTTTGCTAAAACCCTCGCGCTCCTCATCGGTGAAGCCTGCCGAAAAGCGGTTAGCTTCGGGGTTTGCTAGGTCAATCGCTTGGTGGGCCACATTATAGTCACCCATGGCTATCACCGGCTTGCTTTGGTCCAACCCTGCAAGATAGTCAGCGTAAGCCCGGTCCCAAGCCTGCCGGTCCGGCAGACGCCGGAGCTGGTCACCCGCATTTGGGGTATACACTTGGTTGACATAGAAGTCTGGAAATTCCAGCGTGATCAAGCGGCCTTCCGCGTCCATAGGTTCCGGAGCACCAATGGCGGGCGTGGTCACCAGGGGCGTGAGACCAGATTTATAGAGAAAGAGCGTACCCGCATAACCCTTGCGGGCAGGGGGTTGAGAAGAATCCCAAGCCAAGTCGTAGTAGGGGACCCTTTCCTGTAAGATCTCCAGGTGTTTTTTACTCGGCCCTGCAGCTGGTAGCTTGGTTTCTTGAATGGCAATAATATCCGCATCTAAGGCGTCGATCGTGTCTAAAACTTGTCTGGTCAAAACCGCACGGGCGGAGTCCGAGGTTAGGGCAGCATTGAGCGAATCGATATTCCAAGAGATGATTCTCATACTTTTTCTTCTGTCCTTTCTTTTTCAGCAGTTATTACAGTATTAATTAAAATACATTATTATTTCAGTTGCTTTTATCCATAAAAGCGCATAAAATTTAAGTAACTAGCTTGAATTAGGAGAATTTCAGCTAGCTTTGATTGTGAGGAGGTCAAAACTATGGCACAAGCAACGTATAGTTTTCGCATGGACGAAGACCTAAAGAAAGAGTTTGACGATCTTTGCTGCGAATTTGGTCTCAATACCACAACAGCCTTCAATGTTTTCGCCCGCGCAGTGGTGAGAGAGCGTAAAATTCCCTTTGAGCTCAAGGCCGACTGCGATCTGCAGACTGCCAAGGCGTGCAATCAACATCCTGTAAAGGTGGATGAGGGCCAGGCGACTTAAAGGTCTGTACGGCCCGTCAGCGCCCTGGCCAGGGTCACCTCGTCAGCATACTCAATATCCGCCCCCATGGGCAAACCGTGTGCAATGCGGGTACAGCGTATGCCGGAGGGTTTTAAGAGACGCGCCACATAGAGAGCTGTAGCTTCACCTTCTACGCTGGAGTTGGTGGCCAAGATGACTTCTGAAACTTCAGGGTGATTTTGCAAACGGCTTAATAGCTCTCTCAACTTGAGGGTTTCGGGGCCCTGGTTTTGCATGGGCGAAATGACCCCATGCAGGACATGATAAAGTCCCTTGTATTCATGTATACGTTCCATGGCAGCCAAGTCTCGGGGACTTTCCACCACACAAATGGTGGTGTGGTCCCGTTTGGGATTGCTACAGACTTCACAAAGGTCATTTTCTGTAAAGTTACAACATTCCGCACAGAGGTGGATGCTTTTTTTGGCTTGTAAGACCGCCTGGGCCAGGGCCTCTGCTTCTTCAACCGGGGCATCCAAAATATGGAAGGCCAGGCGCTGGGCAGTCTTGCGCCCAATGCCAGGCAGTTTACCCAAGGCCTGGATGAGATTAGCGATGAGCGGGGAATACTCAGACATTTAGAAGCCGAAACCTCCGAGATTGCCTAAGCCGCCTGTAAACTTGCTCATATGTTCTTCAGTTTTGCTATCCAGTTGGCGCACAGCCTCGTTGACGGCTGCGGTGATGAGGTCAGTCAGCATTTCAATATCTTCGGGGTCTACCACTTCGGGCTTGATAGCCAAGCTGGTAATCTGGTGGTCTGAATCAATCACCACTTTAACCATTCCTCCGCCGACCTCGGCTTCGCCTGTAAATTCTGTAGCTTCTTCCTGGGCTTCCGCCATCTGTCTTTGCAGGCGCTGGGCTTGCTGCATGAGTTGGTTCATATTATTGCCTCCACCAGGGAAGCCTCCGTATTTTCTACCTTTGGCCATGTAGGGTTCCTTTCTGCTAGCGGCTAGCTAGGTCTAAGTATGTAATATAGCGTTTATGATTATCTAAGGGTCCTCGCAAGAGCGCTTCCTATCCCTCTGGGCTTTGCTTGCCTGCTCTAGTAGTAGCTTATCTTACCTATCAGAAAATTGCTGGAAGGGCTGGTCGGACCAGGCTTCTGCTGGGCCTCCAACCGCTGGCGGTTTAACATCTGCGGGATCAAAGGGTACCTGGAATTGTGCGCTAGCCTTGCGCAGTTTTTGTACCCATACCGGTTCTTCCGGGTTGAGGTTGTCCCCTGAGACGGCTTCGCCTGCCAGTTCAACCTGGAGTTTAGGCCGGTCTAAACCCTTAGCCTGGCTTAATTCATACACCGCATCCAAGAGGACCTCTTGATTTTCTGGCCTTTGCAAGGCTGCGGCATGGGCCTTGTGCTGCTGCTCATAGCGAATCATCAGCTTATTTTGTTCCCAGCTCACTTGCGCAGGACGAATCAAGAGGATGACATCATAGCGGCCACGCGCTCTCAGGCCGTCCAATACTTGATTCCAAGAAATTGGGGCGGGGGCGCCTTCGTCTCCTGCATGGTCTGCTGTTGAAGAAGGCTCCGGCTGATCTGCTGGCGCAGGTGGCTCTGAGCCTGGCTCTACTTTTGCCGGTTCGGCAGGTCTAGGCGGCTCCTTTTCGGCGGGAGCGTCCACATCTTTTTCAGCAGGGGTAAGCTCCTCTCTTTTGCCAGGAGCACTCTGATTCCCTGCAAAAACGTCTGGATCACTTGCTGCAAGTACAGGCGCAGGAACCCAAGCTTGTGCCTCTGGCCGCGGCCCAGCTTGTGCTTCTGGCCGTGGAGTCGCTTGTGCTTCTGGCCGCGGACTCGGTTTGGCTTCTGATCGTGGCGTCGCTTGTGCCTGACGACGGGCGATCTCGCCAATAAAAGCCAACTCTAAGCTGGTCCGGGGATCTGTGGACCAGCGCAGGTCATTGTTTAACTCGGAAAGGCGGCCCAGCATGGCCATTATATCTTGGCTAGTCGTGAGTCGGGCGAGGTCTTGTAGGCGCTTTAAGCCTTCAGGGCTTTCGGTAAGGAGCTTGTGGCTGTCTCCACCCAGGCCCACCACTAAAATATCACGAAGATAGCGCAGGAAATCTTGCAGGAAGCGCTGTAGATCACGTCCGGACATTTGCAGCTCTTCTATAAGGGCAAGAGTCGCTGACAAGTCCGCGTTCAATACCTGTTGACAGAAGTCAGCCAAAAACTCGTCTTGCACTAAACCTGCCAGGTTTAAGACTTCTGCTTCGCCGATCTGGCCCTTGATACCCGCTTGAGCCTGATCTAAGAGGGAGATGGCATCTCGGAGTGCCCCATCTCCCAGGCGGGCCATCAGCATGAGGGCCTCATCTGTAATGTCAATATGGTCTGCCTGGGCAATCGCTTGGAGGCGCTGGAAAATATCTTCCAGAGGGATACGGCGGAATTCAAAGCGCTGACAGCGAGACAGTATGGTCGCGGGAATGCGCTGAACCTCCGTGGTGGCTAAGATAAAAATGACGTGAGCTGGCGGCTCTTCCAAGGTCTTCAAAAGGGCATTAAAGGCCCCTTGCGACAGCATGTGGACTTCGTCAATGATATAGACCTTATAGCGGGCTTCGGAAGGCATAAACATGACCTCATCCGTAAGCCGGCGAATATTATCTACTGAGTTGTGGGAAGCTGCATCTATCTCCATGACGTCCAAGAGGGCACCAGAATTGATGCCTTGGCAGATAGCACATGTATTGCAGGGATTCCCATCCTCAGGGTGAAGGCAGTTAACGGCCTTAGCGAAAATTTTGGCCATGGAGGTTTTGCCAGTCCCCCGTGTACCGGCGAAAAGGTAAGCATGTCCAATGTCGCCACTGATCACCGCTTGTTTTAAGGGAAAAACAACCTGCTTCTGGGCCACAACTTCATCAAAGGTCTGCGGCCTCCAGGCGCGGTAAAGGGCTAACTGGGACAAGGGGCACCTCCGAGAAAAAAGCTACTGCCACACCTGAGCCGCAGCCCACCGGTTACCCGCGGCGCCTACGGTTTACCGCTTACCGCTGCTTCCTCTCAGACCTGACGGGGTTCACGGGCCGTATCGCACGGGACCGGCATGGCTGCGGGTCAGACGCGGCAGTACAGAATATTATAGCAGAAATTCCGCCTCCTGCGGAGTCCTGCCTGTTGGCTAGGTCTGAAGGCTGAAGTGAGGGCTTGGCTAGGTCTGAAGGCTGAAGTGAGGGCAAAGTGCAATAGTAAGTGCCCTGCACCTGTTGTAGTTTGGATTTTCGGATTCTCGGGCATTTTTGCAACTAATGGGTGGGCCGCCAGGCAAGTTTGCAGCTAATGGATGGTAGCGCGGGCAAATAGACAAGTAATGGGTGATTTGGCCTCTGTTTCTGAGAGTAAACCCATCCATTACGTGCAAATTTGTCCGAAATTCAGGAAATCCGAAATAGTAGGAAAGGAAGGGAGGCTGCAGAAGGGCCCAAGGCCCTAGCTACTTCAACTTTGGGGGTGCGGACAAAATTTTGGACAGGCTCATGCGGCAAAGCCCA
>SFFI01000034.1 GCA_004556925.1 Clostridiales bacterium | reverse complement strand
AGAAGGTTAAGCTACTAAGAGCATAGGGAGAATGCCTTGGCACCAAGAGCCGAAGAAGGACGTGATAAGCTGCGAAAAGCTATGGGGAGGAGCAAATATCCACTATATCCATAGATATCCGAATGAGGGAACTCTAGTTAGATAAAAGCTAACTAATCCATATATAAGTAAAGTAGTATATGGAGGGGAACGTGGGTAACTGAAACATCTAAGTACCCACAGGAAAAGAAAGAAAACTCGATTCCTTGAGTAGTGGCGAGCGAAAGAGGAAGAGCCTAAACCAAGAGAAGTAATTTTCTTGGGGTTATGGACTACATAATTGATTCTTGAGGGCTAGCAGAACTGTTTGGGAAAGCAGACCAAAGATAGTGAAAGTCTAGTAAGCGAAAGTCTAAAAGACATGGTAGTATCCAGAGTAGTGCGAGACACGGGAAATCTCGTATGAAAAATGGGGGACCACCCCCAAAGGCTAAATACTACTTGGTGACCGATAGTGAAACAGTACCGTGAGGGAAAGGTGAAAAGAACCCCGGGAGGGGAGTGAAAAAGAACCTGAAACCCTATGTTTACAAGCAGACAAAGCACGTTAAGGTGCGATGTCGTACTTTTTGTAGAACGGTCCGGCGAGTTATTTTATATGGCAAGATTAAGTACTTGAGGTACGAAGTCGAAGTGAAAGCGAGTCTGAAGAGGGCGAATAAGTCATATGAAATAGACCCGAAACCGAGTGACCTATCCATGAGCAGGTTGAAGCTTGAGTAAAATCAAGTGGAGGACCGAACCCATAAGCGTTAAAAAGCTTCGGGATGACTTGTGGATAGCGGAGAAATTCCAATCGAACTCGGAGATAGCTGGTTCTCCTCGAAATAGTTTTAGGACTAGCCTTGTTAAGTAGTATATGGGGGTAGAGCACTGAAGGAGCTAGGGGCCAAACCAGGTTACTGAACTCTATCAAACTCCGAATACCATATATGTAAAAACAGGAGTCAGACTGCGGGAGCTAAGTTCCGTGGTCAAAAGGGAAAGAGCCCAGATCGTCAATTAAGGTCCCAAAGATATAGTTAAGTGGAAAACGATGTGATTTTGCGTAAACAACCAGGATGTTGGCTTAGAAGCAGCCATTCATTTAAAGAGTGCGTAATAGCTCACTGGTCGAGTGAAGTTGCGCGGAAAATTACCGGGGCTAAACTATACACCGAAATTGCGGATTCATGAGAAATCATGAGTGGTAGAGGAGCATTCTGTTGTAGGAAGAAGGTAGATCGAAAGGACTGCTGGACGAAGCAGAAGAGAGAATGCCGGAATAAGTAGCGAAAGCATGGTGAGAATCCATGCCATCGAAAGTCTAAGGTTTCCTGGGGAAGGTTCGTCCGCCCAGGGTAAGTCGGGACCTAAGGAGAGGCCGAAAGGCGTATCCGATGGACAGCAGGTAGAAATTCCTGCACCACCGATATACTTAAAAAATGCAAGGGACACAGGAGTGGAAGGAAAGCGAGGAAGAGGAAAGACTCGTATCGAAAGATATAGTGAAAAGATATAGTAACGAATTTCCAAGAAGCACACTGGCGAGAAAAGCTTGTAGGTATTGTATATAGGTGCCCGTACCGCAAACCGACACAGGTAGATGAGGAGAGGATCCTAAGATGAGCGAGAGAAGCATTGTTAAGGAACTCGGCAAACTAAACCCGTAACTTAGGGAGAAGGGTTGCCTATGTAAAAATAGGTCGCAGAGAAGAGGCCCAAGCAACTGTTTAACAAAAACACAGGTTTCTGCTAAATCGAAAGATGAAGTATAGGAGCTGACGCCTGCCCAGTGCTGGAAGGTTGAACGGCGGCCGTAACTATAACGGTCCTAAGGTAGCGAAATTCCTTGTCAGGTAAGTTCTGACCCGCACGAAAGGCGTAATGATTTGGGCGCTGTCTCGACAATGTACTCGGCGAAATTGTAGTACTAGTGAAGATGCTAGTTACCTGCGACAAGACAGAAAGACCCCATGGAGCTTTACTGTAGCTTGATACTGGGTTTCGATAGATTATGTACAGGATAGGTGGGAGACTATGAGGCAAGTGCGCCAGCATTTGAGGAGTCACCCTTGGGATACCACCCTTAATCTATTGGAATTCTAACCAATAGTCCTAAGCGGGCTAGGGGACAATGTCAGGCGGGCAGTTTGACTGGGGCGGTCGCCTCCAAAAGAGTAACGGAGGCGCGCAAAGGTTTCCTCAGCGCGGACAGAAATCGCGCGAAAGAGTGCAAAGGCAGAAGGAAGCTTAACTGAGAGACTGACAAGTCGACCAGATACGAAAGTAGGTCTTAGTGATCCGGTGGTTGTAAGTGGAAATGCCATCGCTCAACGGACAAAAGTTACCCTGGGGATAACAGGCTTATCTCCCCCAAGAGTTCACATCGACGGGGAGGTTTGGCACCTCGATGT
>SFFI01000004.1 GCA_004556925.1 Clostridiales bacterium | reverse complement strand
GTTTTTCTACCTCGTTTCTTTTTATTCTCAATTACAAATTATACGCAGTAGATTGACCTCTGGCTCTTTCTGCTTTTACACCATTTTAGGGACGTGATCCTAGTGAATGGTATCAAGGGCAAATCTGCAAGTAATGGGTGGTTTGACCTCTGTTTCTGAGAACATACTCATCCATTACTTGCAAATTCGTCTGAAATCCAAGAAAACCAAAATAATGAGGAAGGGAAGGCAGTCAGTAAAAGGGACAAAAGCCCTAACTACTTTCAACTTTCCGGATTTTCTTACAAGTTTGCAGATAAAGTACCTTCCGTCCCATTTTTTCCTCTTATAAATGTATAAGCCCCAATGCTGAGATGTATATTTGTATAAAAATCGCCTTTTTAGGACTATTTTGAGGGAAAAAAGCGGGCAAACCGGACTTTCGGAAATTTTGGGCATACAAAAGCTGCAAACTTGTAAGAAAAATGAGGAAGTTGGATGTACTGAGCGAGGATGAGGAAGTTGGATGTTGGATATACTTTGTAAAAAATAAATGGGTGAGCTGGTGAAAGTGGGATGAGCTAGTGAAAAAATGCGGAAGTCGGATGCACTGGGTGAGAATGAGCACTTTTGATCTACTCGATGAGAATAAGAACTTTAGATCTGCTGAGTGAGACTGAGGGCGTTAGATCTATTGAGTGAGTATGAGAAGGTTAGATGTACTGGATGAGAAAGAGGAGCTTGACCTAAAAACTCAAATTTACTTAGCTACAGGGAATCCTGGTTGAGTTAGGCTTGCCAAAGGTTAGACCAATGCATTAGACTGTATTACTAGATAAAACGGGAGGAGATCTGGTCCGAGGGGCCAGTTAGACCGTTAATTATGAATACAACTAAGCGAAATCTTTTATGTTTTATGCTGGTGTTAAGCCTGAGCTTTGGCCTTACTGCTTGCAAACCGCAAACTGTAGTAGAAATCGCTCCTTCAGACAATGCGGGAGTTGACAATACGGGTACTACGGAGGGCCAAGCCTCAGATCCCTTAGCAGCGGGTGCCCCCAAGAGTGTAGAGGAAGCTCCAGTAGAAGGCGCATCCGATGCAGACCAAGGCTCGGAGGAAAAGTCTCAAGCAAACGTAAGTCCTGCCGCCCCACAAAGGACCTTTGCGCCTCAAGAAACTGGTGCTGAACCTAACCCTGACTCACCCTTTGGCCAGTTGACTGCAGAGGAGCAGACCGCCTTGGTCGATTGGCTTTCTCAGCTGGCTTCCAGCTACCAAAATATTAGCCAAGACTTTAACGACTTTGCTCGGGATTTGAGCAGTTTTTCTGCAGAGGCAGGCGAGACTTTAGCCGATCAGGAATTTTTCCAAACCCTCAACAGCAAGTGCCGGGAAGAGTTAGCCAAGATAAATGAAAAAGCTGCTAGTGGCTTGCCCGCTGCTGCAGATGACCTCAAGGCTAAAGCTGACGATTTATCCAGCTGGTATGACAACTTTTTAACAAGCTTAGGTAATCTCAGCCCAGAGAGCGGCGATTTCTCTGACCAGCTTGGCCAGCAGCTAGATCAGGCGATGCAGCGCATGCAGGCCTTTTTAGATAGCCTGGTTGCTTTTAGCTCATAAGTGGCTTTCAGCTCGTAAAAAATACTTCTATGCCTATAAAGTTATAAAGGCTATCCTGCGGGATGGCCTTTTGCTTAAACAAGTTTGCGCTGCTACTGATTCTGCTGCTACTGATTCTGCTGGTGCTGATACTAAAGTGCACAAGAAAGTTCTTATCAAGTTCTTATCAAGTTCTTATCAAGTTTGTATCATGTTCGCTTCAAGTTTGTACCAAGTTTGTTTAAATAGTATAGTGGTCAAGCAAGTTCGTTGCTCGCTTGGTCTGGCACAATATAGCCCTTGGATACGGCGAAAATAGCCAACTGGGCAATGGAGTCAAAGCCTGTCTTAGTAAGAATCTTATTAATATTATTGCGCACCGTATTTTCTGATAAGAAGAGCGTTTCCGAAATTTCTTTGCGGCTTTGCCCCTGGCAAACTAAGCGCAGAATTTCTTCTTCGCGTTCGGTCAAATCGAGGCCAGCAGATGGGGCATTTTGGTCTGCTGGAAAGGTATTATAATTTTGCATGGTAGATCTAATCGATTTAACCAACTCATCTTTACTGACATTCTTGTACACAAAGCTGTCGGCTCCCGCCTCCTTGGCATCGTGAACAAAGGACATATCCGGCATGGCAGTCATGAGAATAACTTTGATTCCTGGCATTTTTTCCTTAAGCCTTACGGTTTCTGAAATACCCATGTGGCCTTCTTCGTTGCAAATATCCATGAGGACTAAGTCAGGCTTATAATATTCGCAAAGGGAAAGGATCTCGGCGGCATTGATGGTTTTAGCCACGATATCTAGGTCTGGTGTCATGCTGAGAGAATCGTAGAGAGAGTCTAATAAAATTTGCTGGTCTTCTACCAAAATCATGCGGATCATGCGTGCACCTTCTTATCCAAAACTATGTCGAGCGTCTTATTCATAAGCAATATATATTGCTCATTATATCATGCTTGGACCGTGCCTCATTTACCCGCCTGTTACAAAGGAGGTATAATCCATTGTAACAAGCAACCTGACGGGCAAGTGTTAGGCAGCGTGTTAGGTAAGGAGTTACATGGCCCCACTTAAGACCAGGAGATCAGACAAACTGGCCGTCCCGCATATGCGTACCGCGAGGGGAGGGAGGTTTGGCCTGCTTATCCTCCTACTTTGCCTGCTTGTCACTTTGATCCCGGGGGAGATGTCGGAGGCCGCTACTGGCTTGGATCCTGCCAAGGCTATTCCGGCCAACAAAGAACTTCCCGTTTATTATCAAGACTATCCGGGTTCGCTACTGGGTGAAGGGTTAGAGCCAAGTTTCCCTTATTCTGACCGCGTCCGTCTTTCCAGTGAGCTTTCCCTGCATGCGGGCGTAGAGGACTTGGTTCTACTCTTAGGGGAACACCAGGGCTATCCTGCTTTGCGCCAGTCCAAGCAAAGAGAACAATCTAACTTCAAGATCTTGTATCGCGCAACCTTAGTGATCGCCTGTGACCAGTCACGGATCTCTCAGGACCTAAAATCTTGGGCAGATTTTGTTCGCTACGTTGATCAAGATCAGGACCAGGCCGTGGGACTCTTCATTGATCCAGAATACCTGCTAAGTTCCTTGCAGATGGCCAACCTGGATGGAGAGAACTTGCGCAGCTGCTATGACAGCTTGGCCCGCCTAAACCAGAAAGAGCTTTTGAAAATTTACCGGGGCAAGGATACCAATACGGCTTGGCCTCTGAAAATTATTACCGGAGACCTGACCCCAGATCTTCTGCCCCCCATCCTCTTACTCTGGGACTACCAGGCTGCCCAGGTGAACATTAAACTGGGTCAAGATATTTACGACTTCCATGTGCCTGCGGAAGGCAGCCTTTTTGTGGACTACGGCCTGTTTGGCCAGGGAGCTGTAGCGAAAAACTTTTTAGACTTGCGGATTAGTCCCCTGTCGGAAGATTTAATTGGACCAGGCTTGCTGGCCAAGGGCTATCGCTTGCCAGATGGCGCGTCTGCTAGTTTCCGCAAGAATACAGAGCGGGCTGCTTGGCATGATGCTGTGGATTGGTCCCGCACCTATGGCTACCCTTCAGAGGACGAATATGGCGACAAGCAACTCCGCATCAAAAACTACCAGCAATTCAACCAAAGACTCTTGAATAACCAGGCGGTTTTCCAACGTGAGGTCCTGGGTCAAAGCCCCTATTTGCCAGCCAACCCGGAGGAAGAACATATAGCAATCAGCTTTTTTCTTCCCCTCTTCCTCTTGTGGATAGCCTCCATTTTTTTCCGTCTGGATGACCGGTCTATCCGCCGGTCCATGGGCCTCTTATTATTCTGGCTGGTAACAGCCCTAGTTGTACAGTTTGTCCTGCTTATGTATACCAACTTTATGACTTGGGATATCCTGTACTACATTCGCTTCCTGCCTTACTTTGGCATTATTGAGTCTTGGTTCTTTACCGGGGTCAGCCTTGCCCGATCCCAGGGCCTGATTAAACGCAGTAGCCAAAGGGCCTTCTTTGGCCTCTCCCTGGCCTTCTATGCGGTTGGCATTGCCTTTATCTTCAATGACCTCCACGGCCTGTCTTTTAGCCTTAATGCCTATAAAGAAATTGTTAAGATTTGGCCCTTGGGTTATCTAGCTATAGCCATGGTTATCCTGCTTTGGTCCTTGGGCTTTGGCCTGCTCTTATCCTGCCAGGCTAAAATCTATCGATCGACCTTTGCGTTGCCCCTCTTGGCCTTCCTCCTACTCCTACTGGCTAATGTCCTTTCTTTCCGCCATGATGCCAGCCTGAGGTCCAACAATTTTGACCTAGCCAATATTTTGGGCTTTGCGCTGATCTTAGAGGTCTCCTTACAGACCCGACTGATCCCTGCTAACTCTGGCTATATCAAGCTCTTCCGCTATAGTCCGGTTAACCTCCGCCTCTTAAATGATGAGCTAACAGAAATTTATCCCCCTGAGAAAGACAATCTCTCCCGCAACTCCATGGTCAAGGTTCGTGAAGCGATTACAGACCACTATAAATTAGATCTCGCTAGGCAAGAGAACAAAAGCTTTAGGTATTTCTGGCAAAACGCCAAACCCAGCGCACCTGTCAAGCTGGAGACACTTAGAGTGGAAAGTGTAGGGCGAACAGGACTGATCTACAATATTAGCCAGCTCAACGGCGGCTACTTGATCTGGGAAGATGATATTAGTGATATCCAAAATCTGGGACAAGAATTATCCAGCCTTAGTGCGGCCCTAGAACAGCGGGCTAAGGTTTTAGCCAAGGAGCGCACGATTCGGTCCCAGTACATAAGCATGCATGTGCGCCGCACACTCTTGAACAGCCTTGAAGAATCCTTGGCCAGCCAGCTCTCAGTTATCCGCCAAAGCCTGGCAGATATTGAAGGCTCCCAAGATAGGGCCTTCGTGCGCAAAGAACTGAGCCGGGTAAAAATCATGGTCTCACAATGTAAACGCAAAAGTAACCTCTTGGTCAGGGGAGAAGAAAGCATTGAGATGGAAGAGGTCAGTATGATCTTCCATGAAGCCCTGCAGGATGCTTCAACCGCAGGTATCAAAGCTTTAGTGGTTTGTCAGGGGACAGACCCCGTGCGGACCTCCCAACTTCTGGTAGCCTATGACTACCTGCAAGCCCTGTTGGAAAAATCGGTTGATTTAACAGAGCCCTCGGCCTTTCTCAATGTTGTCCATAAAGAGGGGCAATTAGAACTACACATACTTTATACCGCCCAGGAGGACCTAAGGGAGGACTTCTTTACTCAACTACTAAGTCTGGAGCCCTACCCACGCGTCAAGGCCGACATTCACGTGAGCCAGGATGGTCACGACTATAACATCCGGCTTAAGGTGCTGGCAGGGGAGGACCACTGATGTATTATTTTTATGAAATGCCTGCCAATTTCCGCATGCTCCTGCAGATCCTTCTGCTCTTTGGCATTGCTATGGAAATTAGTCTCCTCTATACGCATGCTTTTATCCGCCGGGATAAGCAATCTTTATACTTTTTCCTCTTTGACCTGGGCCTCCTCTACCACTTCATTGTTTTAAACCTCGCCCTAGGCCTGGTGCAAATTACCGAACCGCAAAATCTGGTCCTGAGTCTCTATGTTAACTTGCGAGAGTTGAGCATCTTTACGCCGATCATGGGCCTGCCCCTACTTTTAAGCAAGCACAGGCTGATTGACCTTTTGGCCATGTCTGCCGTTGTCTTCTCCCTACCTTTCTTGGAAGACGTCTTGGGCCCTACGTATGTTGTTTTAGTGATGGCCTTAACCGTAATCCTGCTTATCCGGTCTGTGGCAGAAATCAAGGAAACCTACAGCCATGTCCAGGAAAATCTCAGCCGCTTCTCTATGAAACAAGCCTTTGATACTTTTCCAGAAGGTCTAGCCATAGGTCGGCAGCATGGCAATATCTATATTATTAATTCCCGCATGCGGTCCATTATGGCAGATAAGGGCTTGATCCCAGACAAACGGTCCTCGGGTATTATGGTCGCCTTCCGCCGCATGATTAAGGAAAATTTATTAGCCAGCCAACAGCAAGTTGGCCAGGAGACAAGCAACTTAACCCAGATCTTTGAGGAAGCCCAGCAAAAACAGGAGGCCGCACTTACGTCCAAGCCTCACTGGGGCGTTTGGGACCAATTCCGTCAAAAAAGACGCCAGTCCTCCGCCAGACCGGAGGGCATGAAGGCTCCCAGTAAATTCCGCTCGTTTGAGAGCCAGGGCAGAGTTTACCGTTATACGGAGGAGGGCTTCCAGATAGGCCGACAGCCCTATTGGCAGATTTTACTTTCAGATATTACCCAGGAATCAGATTTGATTCTGCAAATTAAAGAAAAAAACTCCCAGCTGGAGAAGTCGAACCAGCAATTAGAAGATATGCTGCAAAACCTGGAAGAGATTGAGCGGGATAATGAAAAACGCCGCATGCGTAACCGGATCCACGATGTGATGGGTCAACGGCTTTCTATTCTGCATTCCAGTCTACAACAGATGGATCGCAAAGAAGATGTTCCGATCGCTGACTTGGTGAGTCTACTGGAAGATATGGTTGAAGACCTCAAAGAGCCTGAAAATTTCGACTATAACCTGCGCTTCCAGAATATTCAGAATACTGCCGCTATCGTAGGGACTAGGCTGGACCAGGAAGGAACGATTCCCCAAAACCAGGAAGTTGCCTCGGTATTTATGCAGGTCTTGCGTGAGGCTGTCACTAACGCGATCAGGCATGGCCAGGCAGATAAAGTCCTAGCGAAATTCTCAGAGGACGAGGATTACTATTACCTTGATATCACCAATAGTGGTAGCTTGCCCCTCCAACAACCAAAAGAAGGGGAGGGCATTTCTGGGATGCGGCATAAGCTGGCAAGTTTAGCCGGAAGCCTGGAAATTGCGGCACAGGATGAATTTACGATCAAAATTAAAGTGCCCAAATTGGAAAAAGTAGACTTGGGTGAAAATTAACGCACCCTGCGGGTCTATCTACGCATCCCTTAGCTCAAAATACTTTAATATCCGACAAAATGTTGGCTAATGTCAGCTTTTGCCGAAATTTTCCTGAGAAAATAGCATAGAAGCTTGGAATAATAGCTTTGTCTTTTGACAAAACTAGTTCAGGAGGAGTTTTATGAATAACCATCATTTCCCCAGGTCTATGTCGAAGCAAGGCTGCAAAAGTTCCTGCTTAAGCTTATTCTGCTTCCTCAGTATTTTTGTACTTTTAGGCACTTCCCTTGCCGCGGAGCAAAGCCTTCAAACCTTGCCGAGAGAGCATTCCGTCGGTGCGGAGTGGCCGAACTACGAGGTAATAGTGAAAGCATTCTACAGTGATAAATTTTTGGTCGAGGTTTCTTGCCCTGAAGGACATCAGGAGCGGGCGCCCAAAGCTCAAAAAGCAGATGGAAAAGACTATGACAACTTTTTCCTCACACGCTTGACCAACCCCGAGCAAAATAAAATATATTTTTGTATCATGCCCTTGACCAAGTTTAAAAGCCAGCCTTTAGGCATCTCCCATTATTATGATACTGCGATAGGCTTAATTAGTAAGCAGTACTCCTTTAATCCGGATAAGGTTGCCACGGTTGCCGAAGAAATTCGGCAGGCGATGTATTTCGGTTATGGCTGCCTACCCAACCCCACTCTGGACAATTATTTTGCGACCCAAATTTATATATGGGATAAGCTAGGCTTTAGGGTCACTTGGGGGACTGCCTACGGCATAAGGAACGGAGATCTTTCTTGGTATCCAGCCTTCAGGAGTGATTTAGAAAGACGTAAAAATGCCTATTTGTCTGGCTTACCCAGCTTTGCCGGCCAAAACTATGACCTAGAGCCTGGACAGGAAACCATCCTTACAGATGATAAACAGGTTTTAGAAAGCGTAATGCTGTCAGCTGGTTTTGTACCGGATCAGGCTCAGCGGATTGAAGGGGAGAGGGGCTATGTAGATATCAGCTGGATTTACCCTAACTCTTTAAGATTTCAGGCTTCAGAAGATTTTGCCAATTCAGTCCCCGTCAACATCTCCTGGGGTGGACCCTCTACAGTCTACTGCCTGGACAATGGAACAGAGCAGGCAATTATAGCTCCAGAATACAACATGGACCCTAATTCTTTTAGTTTCACCTTGACCTCTACGGTCCAATGGCTACCCCCTACTCCAACTGCCAGCCTAACCATCCAAAAGTTGGCCTCTCAAGTTGTGGATTGGGAAAGACTAGACTTAGGAGATGGCCTGATAGTGTACCAGCCCATCTATGAAGAGAGGGGTCTAGCGGATGTCAGCTTTAGACTTAGATCCATAGAGGATGTTGTAACCGAAGAGGGACTTGTACCAGCGGGAGAATTCAGCCTAGAGTTTACGAGCGACGAGGAGGGCAAAGCGCACTTTACCGACCTGCCCTGTGTAGATTATGTCTTGGAAGAGATCCGGACTCCCGCAGGTTATATGCCGTCAGCTGAGCCAATTAGTCTGACGGTAATTGAAGACGCAGACCCCACGGTCTTAGATGAACCTTTTGTGATCAAGAATGCCCGCATACCCTTTTCTCTTAAGGCCTTTAAGGTGCTGCAGGATGTGCAAGATATTGACCCGGCTGCCTTAGAAGCTAATATAGGGCAGATGCGCTTTGGCTTGGAGCTTACGGAAGATTTTGCCAATGCGTATACTAGCTTGCCTGCCGGAAGCTTAGTGTCAGTCTCTGGTTTGACTGATCTTGCTAATCCTAGCTATGTGCTGGGGGAGAGGCCCAGAACTGGAGAGCGATGGACCACTCTAGAACTGACGCCCCCCTTCCCAGGACACTACAAGTTAGTTGAGCTGAATCCAGGTGCTTACCATCAGGCCATGGAGGCTCTGGAACTTGACCTCAGTAACTTGCATGTCAGTGCACCATTAGCAGATGGAACACGGGAAATGATGATCAATTTCCCTCTGTATAACCAGCGTATTGTCGACCCGCCTGCAGATCCTATGCCCGAGCCGGAAGAGCTTGTAGAGACAGACCCACAGCCCCTGCCAAGTTCTGCTCCCCAGCAGATTATTGTAGAGCCACACATTCAGAATTCCACTCCGCCCATCAATCTGGAAATCACTCAAGTCGCACCCGATCCTGGTCCGGTGCAGACCCCGCCTATCCAAGTCGGTTCGTATGTAGAGAGACGCCCGGATAATGCCAATCTAGCCGTTCAATTACCGCGCACGGGTGCGGCGGATATTGGTGTATTCAGTACGATACTGGTTTTTGTAGGGGCCTTTTTACGCGGCGTATATATGAAGTTGCTCTAAATATGAGTAGCCTAAAGGTCCGGCAGGCCTGCCGGGCCTTTGGCTTTTTGCCCGGCCGTCGGGAGTCATGTGTTATAATCCTTTAGACTTCAGCTGGAGAGGAAATAGCCCATGCTCAACCTGGATATACCGGGTATTTTGTCGACAATTCTTGTTTTAACCTTGTCATTATCGACTCATGAATATGCGCACGGCCGCGTGGCCTATGCCTTGGGGGATGATACCGCAGCCCAGGCAGGCCGTTTAACCCTCAATCCCTTGGCCCACCTAGATCCCCTGGGAGCCCTGGCCTTTCTCATTGCCCGGATTGGCTGGGCTAAGCCTGTCCCGGTCAATTACAGCAAGCTGACTAAGGCCAAGTCCCCTAAGCAGGGCGTGATGTTGGTGAGTTTGGCGGGGCCAGTTTCCAACCTGATTATCGCCTTTGTAGCAGCCTTCCTCTTTAATCTTCTGCGGGTTGTTGCTGCCCTCGTAGCCGTCAATAGTCAGTCCATGTCTCCAGGAATGGTACAGTTTTTCCGCTTCCTTTATGACCTGTTTCTGACCTTTTATTTCTCCAATATAGGTCTAGCCATCTTTAATCTCCTACCCCTTCCTCCCCTGGATGGATCCAAGATCTTAGCTTTTTTCTTACCAGACCGGGCATTCCTATGGCTGGCTCGCTATGAGCGTTATATCGGCTTGGCGATGCTGGCGCTCTTTATCTTTGCTGGTTCTTATATGGGGCGGGTCTTGTCTTGGCTTGCGACTCCATTCAACTACGTGTTGATGCTACCCTGGTCCAGCCTAGCTGATTGGCTTATTAGACGGATTATGGTTTAGGCCGGTATATGTCAGAAATGCGTTATGACATCCGCCAATATGATAGTCCCCTGGCGCTCTTAGACCATATTATCCGAGATAAGCAGGCCGACCTTTTCAACCTGCCGATAGCGGAAATTTGCTCGCAATATCTTGCAGTCATTGAAGAGAATTCGCAGGCTGGTCTAGATATGGACCTAGCCTCCGAATTTGTCGTTATGGCCTCCACCCTTATGCAAATCAAGACAAGTCTGCTCCTGCCCAGGAGAGTCCAGGCCGAGGCTGAAGCTGGACCCATGGACGAACTGATCCTACAGCTGATGGCTTACCGCCGAATGAAAAGCTTGGCTGAGGATTTAGAAGGCCGCTATGACCTTTATGGTGGGACTGTGCAACGGGAAGCCTTGCTGCCTAGCCAGCTCGGCCTGGAGTTAGAAGTGGTTGAAGATCCTCTGAAAAGAGACCAGGTGTGGGCTGCTGCAGACCGTTTGGCGGCCATTAATGCCCAACGCTATAACCAGCAAAATTTGCGGATTATCCGCCTGCTCAAACCCGAGCGTTTTACCATTAAGGATGCTGTCCGCCGTTTGTTTAAGGAATTTCGCAGCAAGAGCCAGATTTTTTTCCACGAACTTTTCCCCTCCGATAAAGGGCAGGAGGAGAAGGTGAGTGGCTTTTTGGCTGTACTTGAACTTGTGAATAGTAACCGCCTGGAGGCTAGACAAGATAAGGCTTTTGGCCCTATCACCCTAGTCCGCGGCCGGCAGGAGAAGGATTCAAATGAATGATCAAGAACATTTGGCTAGCCTAGAAGCTCTTTTATTTGCTTCTGGAGATGGTATGACCCTAGCAGGACTTATGGAAATCTTGGAGCTGGGCGAAGACCAGCTTAAAGCTTTATTAGAGGCGCTTGCGGCTAAGTATCAAGAAGATGCCAGTTCGGCCTTAAGCTTGCGCCATGTGGAGAATAAGTACCTGCTGACCGTAAAAACCGAATTTAAGGACTTGCTAGCCAGACTTTACCGACCTGGCTACATGCCTCCCCTCAGCCCTGCCTCCTATGAAACCTTGGCCTGTGTCCTTTATAATCAACCTGTAACCAGGGCCCAGGTAGAGGCAGTGCGCGGAGTAAATTCGGACGGAGTCATGGCCCGCCTCTTGGAACGCGGCTTTATTGAAGAGTGTGGCATCTTAGAGCAAGTCGGCAGACCCAGTCTTTTTCGGGTCACTGATAAATTTATGCTGGAGATGGGCCTATCCTCGGTTGAAGACCTAAAGCCTATGGAACTCTTGATGTATGACAACTTACGCCGTTTAGAGAGCGGTGATGAAGGAGAAGACTAATGAGCAACTTAACGATTGCCATAGATGGGCCTTCTGGTGCAGGTAAGAGCACCAGCGCTCAGGCTTTGGCTAGACGCCTTAACCTAGCCCATCTGGATACGGGGGCTATGTACAGAGCCCTAGCTGCCGCCCTCCTCAAGGATGGCCTTGACCCAAGCAATGAGCAGGTGGTATTAGACAATTTAGCGCATTATGAGTTGACAGTAGAATTTGCAGGACCAGACCAGCACACCCTGGTTAATGGTAGAGATCTCTCACCTGACCTTTACTCTAGCGAGGTTTCCCGCGGCGCTTCTGATGTTTCTCGCTACTCACCCGTACGGGCTTATCTGGTGAATAAGCAACGGGAATTGGCCGAAAGTCAATCTTTCATCCTGGATGGCAGAGACATTGGTACAGTGGTCCTGCCCCAGGCCAATATTAAATTTTTCTTAACCGCTAGCCCGGAAACACGGGCCAGGCGCCGCTGGACAGAACTCCAGGCCAAGGGTGAAGCGCTTAGCCTGGAAGAGGTCTTAGCAGATATTGAAGCCAGAGACTACCAGGATTCCCACCGGGCAGACTCCCCCCTTATGTGTGCTGAAGATGCCCATGTAATCGATTCCTCGCAATTAAGCTTCGATCAGGTCCTAGACCGCATGTTAGACCTTATGAAGGCTCAGGGCTTGGAGGTGACGGCGTAAATGGCAGATTTCGGACTTAAGCGGGCCCCCTGGAAACCGGATATCTCTAGTTTGCCCTGGCAGTCGCGTTGGGCCTGCCATTTGCTTAAGCCTCTTAGCCGCTTCCTCTACCGGCCGCGTTACTATGGTCTAGAAAATCTCCCTGCCCAAGGTCCCTATATTATCTTGGCCAATCATCAATCTTTTTTTGATGTGATGCTGATCAATCCCGCCCTGCCAGTTATCCCTATTTGGCTGGGGAAAAAGGAGCTCTTTGAAAATCCCCTGATGGCGCCTGTAATTCGCGGTTTTGGGGCGATTGCCATCAATAGGGAAGACAGCAATTTTAGCGCCGTCAAGCAGATTTTCGCAAAATTGAAAGCAGGCGAAGTCGTGGCGGTCTTTCCGGAAGGCACCCGGATTAAGCCCGGAAGGCAGGGTGAGATTATACCCAAAAAGGGTATTGTTCACCTTTTAAGTAGGGCCAAGGTCCCCCTGATTCCGGTAGCCGTCGAATACCCCTATCGACTTTTTCGCAAGCACCGAGTGGTGATCGGGCAAGCCTTTAGCCTGCCTGCCATCCAGCGGGGCGAGGAAGCAGAAGCAGGAAAATTTATCCTGCGCACAATCTATGGGCTCTTGGGTGACCTGCCCCCTAGTCTAGAGAATCGCAGGCAGGAGAGGAGCCTATAGAACGCTGAGAAAGGCTATGAAAAATCAGAACTTGCAGATTACAGTTGCCCCATCTGCGGGCTTTTGCCCTGGGGTTAAAAAGGCGGTGGACACTGCTTATGCGCTGGCTAAGGACCATACAGGGGAGGGCCAACTTTTGATGTATGGGGACCTGGTCCATAACGATCAGGTGATTTCAGACCTGGAAAAGCGAGGTTTTCGCCTCCTGCATGCCCCGGATGAGCTTGTGGGCAATCTGCCGGCTACCGTTTTAGTGCGTGCCCATGGCATATGTGAGGACGAAGAAACATGCTTGCGTGCCCGGGCAGGGCAAGTTATAGATTGTACTTGTGTCTGGGTCAAACGTGTACAAGACCTAGCGACCCGGGCTAAGGAGGAGGGCAAGGGTTTTATCCTCTGTGGTGATGCCCAGCATCCAGAGGTCCGCGGCATCATGTCGCGGTCCGGTACGCCAGCCCTGGTCCTAGCTAAGCTTGACCAAGTTTCAAGCATAAATTTTGCATCTTGGTCAGTGCCCGGCTGGATTTTGGCTGCCCAAACGACTTTTTCTCTGGAAAAATTCGTCTCTATTAGTAAATTACTTGAGAATAAACTGCTAAATCTTGAAATCTTTGATACAATATGTCGGACGACTGCCTTACGGCAAAAAGAGGCCGCTGAACTGGCTCGCCATTCTGACCTAGTATTGGTCTTGGGGAGTGAGCATAGTTCGAATACGGGTAAGCTCTTAGAGATTTGCCGCAAATACTGCAGCCGAACATATTTAATTCAACGGCCGGACCAGGTTCAAGCCTTGCTCAGGGCGGAGGACCTGCGACAGATGCGAATCGGAATCACAGCAGGAGCGTCAACACCGGAACGTATGATCAGGGAGGTTATTCACGTAATGACAGAACAGAACAATTTCAGCCAAGATAATGAAATGCTTAACCAAGCAGCTGAAAACCCAGTGGTTGAGGACGTCAAGGAGCAAGACCCTCAAGCCCAAGGACTTGAATCCGGTAATGACAATCAGCAACAAGTTGCTGCCCCAGCAGAAGACCATGATCAAGAGGCAACTTCTGCCTTTGAAGCTTATGCTAATGAAGCAGACCAAGAAGAGGAAGAGGAAGACCTTGAGGACTCCGACTTCTCCTTCTCTGACTATATTGAAGGCATTCCCCAGCTCAAGCGTGGGGTAATCGTCACGGGCCCTATCGTTCGCTACGACGACGAGTATGTCTATGTAGACGTCAAAGATAAGTCTGAGGGTAAGGTTCCTCGCCACGAATTTGTGGATGATCCGGATTTCGATTTAGATCAGGCTGTAGCCAACCACGATGAAGTAGAAGTCTATGTCCGCAGCATTAAAAACACCGATATGGGTAAGGAAATCATGCTTTCCAAGGCGAAGGTTGACTTTGAAAAGCATAAAGACGTTATCCGCCAAGCTTATGAGGACCAAACCCCCATCACCGTTAAGGTGACCAATGTAGTCAAGGATGGTGTAATTGCCTCTTACGGTGGCGTAGATCTTTACATCCACCGCACCCAGCTGGACCTGCGCAGAGTTGACGATTTGGAACCCTACCGTGGAAAAACCATGGAAGTTCTCATTACACAATTCGACCCCAACCGCAGAAGACTCAGAGTTTCTGGTTCTAGACGTTCCCTCATCCAAAAAGAGCGGGCTGAAAAAGCCGAGTCTGTTTGGGATACCATTGAAGTGGGTAAGGAATATGAGGGTGTCGTTCGCAACATCACAAACTTTGGTGCCTTTGTGGATATCGGTGGTGTTGACGGCTTAGTCCACGTCAGCGAACTTTCCTGGCGCCGGATCAAACACCCCTCAGAAGTTGTTTCTGTGGGCGACCACCTCAAGGTCTTTGTTTTAGACTTCGATAAGGATAAAGATAGAATTTCTCTGGGCTATCGCCGTGAAGAGAATGACCCCTACTACAACATTGAAGAGCGTTTCCCTCTGGGTTCTATCGTCCGTGGTATTGTTGTACGGATGTTCCCCTTTGGTGCGTTTGTAGAGGTTGCGCCTGGTGTTGATGCCCTCTGCCATATTTCACAAATTTCTAACTACCACCTCAAGCACCCTGAAGATGTCCTGCAAGTGGGCATGGAAGTAGATGCGCGCGTCTTGGCTGTCAGCAATCAGGAACGCAAAATCTCTATCTCCATTAAGGAAGTAGAAGCGATTGATCCTGCTAATCCTGAAGAATACACCCAGCACGAACCTCGCCAAGACCGGGGTAACCGTGAAGAAGATGGCCAAGGCCGCAGACCTCGCCGCTCTGGCAGAAAACCCCGCCAAGAACACGAAGGCTATGAACCTACCACCTATGTGGATTCTTCTGCAGGCTCCTCTTTTGCTTCTTTAGCGAATGTTACTGTTGCGTCTGAAGCCGGTGCAGAATTCATGGAAAAGGTCCAGAAGGAAGAAGAAGCCGCTAGAGCTGCTGAAGAAGCTAAAGCACAAGAAAAAGCCAAGGCAGAAGCAGAGGCTCGTGCCCAGGCTAAAGCAGAAGCAGAAGCTGCTGCAGCCGCTGAAGAAGCCAAGGCACCAGAACCGGCTGACAACCTGGAAGATAGCCTTTCCAAGACCGAAGAAGTCGTAAACGCTGTTGAGGAAGAATCCATTTACCAAACCAACGCTGAAACTGCCGAACCTTTGGAAAAGGATGAAATTACAGAATAATTTGCCAGCAAGCTAAGGTCGAAGACCTAGCTGCTTAAAGGTAATCACATAGAGCCGCCCTCTGGGGCGGCTTTTTTATGGGTAATTATTTATTATGGTCACACAGTTAAATAGAGTTATCGTTGACCAATTTTGTGATAATCGCTAGAATGTTAAAGGATTAGCAAGCATGCATCCTATGCCTTCTATGCTTGCTAATTTCTATATTGTGATCATGCTACAGGGGTGTGTATGGATATCTATTGTATTGGTGAGATGGTGATTGATTTTATCCCTGGACAAGAGCCGCAGACCTATATTTACAGTGCTGGCGGCGCACCCGCTAACGTGGCTATAGAGGTCGCTAGAAATGGTTACCAGGCAGCCATGTGCTGTGCGGTTGGTGACGATGCTTTTGGGGAATTTATTCACAAAACCTTGTTAGACAACGGGGTTAAAATTATTAAACCCGACCGCATTGATCATGCGACAACCACCATGGCTTTTGTTACCCTGCAGGATGGCGAGCGCTCCTTTACCTTTGCGCGCAAGCCGGGGGCAGACCGCTATATTGACGAGGCAGATGTGCAGGAGGACGAGATTGCAAGCTCTCGTATTGTGCATGCTGGTTCCTGTTCTCTGACGGTCTCTCCAGCTGCGGAAGCAACCACAAAAGCCCTACGCCTGGCCTACGGCCATCGTGTATTGACCAGCTTTGATGTGAACTATAGAGATGTTATGTGGGATAATCCCGCAGCTTGTGCCGCAGCGGTAGAAGGTCTTCTTCCTTATGTGGACGTGGTCAAGCTGTCTGAGGAAGAAGCCGCTATGTTCGTCTCAGAAGAAAAAGACCTAGCATCCTGGATGGAGCGTTACGGAATCCAATTGGTCGTGGAGACCTTGGGGGCCGCTGGAGCGCGGGCCTTCTGGCAGGGACAAGTTTTTGAAGCCCCTGGGCACCCTGCTAAAGCAGTAGACACCACTGCTGCAGGTGACGCTTTCTGGGGAGCTTTTTTGGCTTCTTTACTGGATCAAGGCTTAAAGACTGTAGAGGATCTTAGCCCCGATATGCTTAAACAGGCCCTGACCTACGGTAATGCCTCAGGCTGGTTATGTGTACAGACCAAAGGCGCGATCTCTGCTCTGCCGAATAGGTCGCAAATTCTTGCCGCCTTGGAGAATTTTCATGGATAAAGCTACAAAAAATTCTGACGCCTGGTGGCGTAACCCTTGCCGTCTTTCTCCCTCCTTGATTTGCTTAGATTTATGCAATTTAGAAAGTGACGTTCGGGTGATGGAGCAAAGTGGGATTGGCCAGATTCATGTAGATATTTTAGACGGACATTTTAGCCCTAGCATGCCCTTGGGCTTAGATACGGTGCGGCAATTGCGTGCCAAGACGGACCTCCCCTTTGAATGTCACATCATGACGACTGCAAATGAGTATTTTGTAGATGAGTTACTCGATATTGGGGTGCAGCAGATTGTCTTTCATGCAGAAACTGAGCCGCATATTGACGGCATGCTGAAGCGTATACGGGCTCAGGGCGTTCGCGCAGGCTTAGCTTTAAAACCGGCGACTGACTTGTCCTGCCTGACCTATGCTTTGGACTTGTGTGATAGTGTGCTGCTCATGCTGATTAACCCCGGCTATGCCTTTATGAAGGGAGAAAAGCAGGTAGCTTACGCTGAAGACAAGATTCAAGATTTACGAAAGATGATTGACGCACGCGGCCTTGCTACAGAAATTGCCCTTGACGGACGAATTGCCCCCGCCGATATTGCCCGTTATGGAGCGGGTATGGTGGACAGCTTTGTCGTGGGTAGCACTTGCCTGCGTCGTGGCCAGCTTCAAGAAAGCTTGGCAGAACTCCAGACTTTAAGAAGAAAAACGCTGGGAATATAAGTATGAACGTACAGGAAAGCTATCTACCAACTTGTGAAAGTGTTTTAGAGGAAATAAGCACAGCGCTGAATGCTGTGGATCCTGACCAGCTAGCTCGAACTGCCCGTGCCATCCGTGAGGCCGACCAGGTCTTTTTCGTTGGAGTTGGGCGGGTCATGCTGGCCTTACAAATGGTTTGTAAGCGGTTAGCACATTTGGGAATCAAGGCCCATTGCGTTGGAGAAATCACAGAACCTGCGATTAAAAAAACGGACCTTTTGATTGTGGGTTCGGGCTCAGGCTCCTCGCTGTTCCCCTTAGGTATTGCACGTAAAGCCAGGGAGACGGTAGATTGTACCATCATTCATATCGGCTCTAATCCCGAGAGTCCCATGAAAGACGTGGCTGATTGGATGCTGAGAATTCCCGTACGGACCAAGTTGTACCTGCCGGATGAGGTGGACTCTGTCCAGCCGATGACCTCCTTATTTGAGCAATGTTTGCTATTGCTGGGAGATATTTTGGCCAAAATCTTGATTGAAGAATACGAGATTGATATGAAATCGCTTTGGCAGTACCACGCCAATCTTGAGTAAGGCCATGAGGAAGAAGAGGGAGATACTAGCACGCGTGGGCTCCATGGAGCAGTTGGCTTCAGTGCGCCCGCTTACCTATGAGGCTGGTCAGGCCAAGGGACTGAGGGCCTTGGAACTGGTAAACGGCCCCATGCGGTTTAGCTTGCTTACGGATAAGGCCCTCGACATTGCCGATTTTTCTTACAAAGGTAGGACCTTTCATTTTTTGGCAAAGCCCGGGCTCTTGAAGCAGGAAGCGCAGGAGGGCAAGGGTGAGGAGGCTGTCCGTAGCGTGATGGGAGGACTCCTCTTTACGTCTGGCCTTACCAATACATGCCCAGCATGCCAGATAGACGGGGTGTCTTATCCCATCCATGGCAGGATGCGTAACCAGGCGGCTGACCACCTAAGCTTTGCCTCTTATTGGCAGGACGATCAATATATCCTAAGAGCCAGTGGTGAAATGCGCGAGGCTTGCCTTTTCGCAGAAAACTTAGTCTTGCAACGCACCATCACGACCACCTGGGGCGAAAAGTCTTTTGTCCTACATGACCGGATCGAGAACCAAGGGTTTAGGGAGGAAGGGCTCATGCTGCTTTACCACATCAACTTTGGCTATCCTCTCCTAGATGAGGCCTGTGAAGTCTGTCTGCCTAGTAGGTCGGTGCACGTGCGTGACCCAGAAACGAGGTTTGCCGAAGCCAATTGGTCAAAGGGGGAAGCCCCCATCCCAGGAGAGCCAGAATATGTCTTCCTCCATCAGCTCGCCGCGGATGACCAGGGCATGGTCACCTGTGCCATTTATAATCATGAGCTGGGTTTGGGCATGGAGCTTTCCTATTCGGCGGCCAATTTGCCTCGCTTTATGGAGTGGAAATCCTTAGCGTCAGGAGACTATGTACTGGCCTTTGAGCCGACCAACAGCGGACCTTATGGCCGGGCAGCTGAAGTGGGGAGGGGAAGCTTACACCTCCTGCCTCCAGGACAGTCAGAGGAGAATACCCTGCGCTTCACCGTGCTGGAGGGCGAAGCAGAATTCCAGGCGAGCCGTAGCTATATTAATGATTGTTTATCGAAACATCTCAATACACCATAGAACTAAAGGAGTAGCTTATGAAACGTTCAGAAATTAACCAGATCATACGTGACTTTGAGAAAAAGCTGGAAGAACACCAATTTTATCTTCCGCCTTTTCTGCATTTCACACCGGAGGAATGGCAGGAGAAGAATCACGAATATGATGAGATCCGTGACAATGCCTTAGGCTGGGATGTAACGGATTACGGCCTCGGCGACTTCTCCAAGACCGGTTTATCCTTGATTACCATCCGCAATGGCAACGTTAATAACCCCAAATATAAGAAAACCTATGCGGAAAAAATCATGATGCTGCGGGAAGGCCAAGTTTCACCCAATCATTTTCATTGGAAGAAGATGGAGGATATTATCAACCGCGGTGGCGGTGACCTGGTCTTCCGGCTCTGGAATGCTACGGAAGATGGGGCGTTAAAGGACGATGAGGTTCTAGTTCATATGGATGGGCGGAGTTTCACGCATCCTGCAGGCGAAGATCTCATTCTGAAGCCCGGCGAAAGCCTCACGCTTTATCCCTACCTCTATCATGAGTTTTTTGTAGCTCCAGGCGGATCCTACGCCATTATTGGTGAAGTTTCCATGTGCAATGATGACAATAACGATAACCGTTTCTATGAGCCCCTGGGCCGCTTCCCCAAAATTGAGGAGGACGAGCCTGCTTACCGCCTGCTCTGTAATGAATATCCTGCAGCGAGGGACTAGGAGCCTAACAAGGAAGGAGGGGAGCCGATGAGTGAATTTGCCGTATCCATGGAGCATATTTATAAGACTTTCCCTGGGGTGAAGGCACTCGACGATGTGCAGTTGCATGTCCGTCCGGGTGAGGTCATGGCGCTATTGGGAGAAAACGGGGCTGGTAAATCTACACTCGTAAAAATTCTCTCTGGAGTATACACGCGTGATAGTGGTGATATGGAGATTCTGGGTAAAAAGATTGAGGGTGACCTCAATACGCGTGAAGCCCAAGATCTTGGGGTTGCCATTATTCACCAGGAACTTAACATGTGTAAGGACTTGTCCGTAACGGATAACATCTTCCTGGCCCGAGAAATCACCCATAAGGGGCGGCTGGACCGTGAGAGTATGGACCGCCTTGCGCTGGAGCAACTGGCCAAATTAGGGATTACCGATATGGATCCCCACCAGCTGGTGGGCTCTTTGTCCGTAGGACGTCAGCAGATGGTAGAAATTGCCAAGGCACTCTTGGTAAATGCCCGTATCCTCATTATGGACGAACCGTCTTCTTCACTTTCCGATGTGGAAATCACGGAAATGTTCCGGGTCGTGAAAGAGCTCCGTAAGCAAGGGGTAGCCATTATCTATATTTCCCACCGCCTGGAAGAGTTGCACCACATTGTGGACCGTGTGACGATTATGCGTGACGGGCACTACATTACGGAGGGTGATTTCCAAGACTTCACTATGGAAGAGATTATCCGCAATATGGTGGGACATGAGATCAAGGAAAAATATCCTCGGGATCCTGCCCAGCGTGGGGATCTGATCTTGGAAGTGAAAAATCTCAAGGCGGGCCGGCAAGTACGTGATGTTTCCTTCCAGGCCTATGCCGGCGAAGTCCTAGGTTTTGCGGGCCTAGTAGGCGCTGGCCGGACCGAAACGATGCGGGCCATTTTTGGCGCGGATCCCTTGGACTCAGGAGAGATTATTTTGGCCGATCAAACTGTGGAGATTAAATCTCCTCAGGATGCGATCAGCAAGCACTTGGTGCTGGTGCCAGAAGACCGCAAACGGGATGGCCTTTGCACCAAGCTGTCTATCCGAGAAAACATTGCCCTGCCCAACTTGGACCAATTACTAGAAATGCTGGGTAAGGTGAGCAGGCCAAAAGAAAAAGCCCTGGTAGATAAAAGTAAGCAAGGCCTCTCCATCCGCATGTCCAGCGCAGATAGCGCGGCTGCTAGTCTTTCAGGCGGCAACCAACAAAAGGTGGTTGTGGCCAAGTGGCTGGCACGCAATTCCAAGGTAATCATCTTTGATGAGCCTACGCGCGGCATTGATGTCGCAGCCAAGGTGGAGATTTACCAGCTGATTAACCAGCTGAAACACCAGGGGGTAGCCGTGATTATTGTATCTAGTGAACTCCCTGAAGTGATGGGCATTTCAGACCGCATTCTGGTCATGTGCAACGGCCGTATCACGGCCGAGCTAGATCCTGAAGAGACGACAGAAGAAGAGATCATGACCTATGCCACAAAGTTTGGCCTGAATGACTGAGGAAGGTGGCCGTATGGAAAACAATTCAAAGAACAAAAACTTTTTTGCCAAGCCGGGTGTAGCCTCGGTTATTACTGCTTATGTGGGGGTTGTGATCTTGATGATCATCTTCGGATTGATCAATCCCAACTTCTTCAAATGGTCCAGCCTGACCACTCTGATGCGGAGTGTGGTGCCTTTCCTCTTAGTAGGAATTGGCCAGGCTTATGTTTGCATTACAGGCAACATTGACCTCTCCATCGGGTCGGTTGTAGGCATGAGTGCTATGATCTCAGCCACGTTGATGACTAAGGGTGTCTACCCCTTTATCGCTGCCATAACAGCAATGATCGCCAGTTTGGTCGTTGGTGTAGTCAATGGTATCTTGGTCGGCAAGTTTAAGCTGCCGCCTTTTATCGCGACCCTGGGCACTATGACCATTGCACGTGGGGTCGCCCAATGGGTAAACGGCAACTATAACACAGACAATATTGGGTCAGAAGGTCCAGCCCAAGCCTTCAAAAATCTTTTCTATTATGGCAAGTTCCTGGGGATTTACACTGTAGTCTGGATCGCCCTCCTTGTATGGTTTGTTTTCTTCTATATCCTGACCTACACGCGCAGTGGCCGCCACATCTATGCTGTAGGCTCTAATGTAGATGCAGCGCGTTTGTCGGGAGTGGATGTTTTTAAAACGATTTCTAAGGTCTACCTGGTATCCGCTTTTTGTTCCGGCCTGACGGGTCTGATTACCATGGCTCAGTCCGGTATGGGCGACATGAGTGCAGGCATGAGTTATGAAATGTACGCAGTCGCGGCTGCAGTTATCGGCGGTATTTCCACCCTGGGTGGTAGCGGACTTCTGCCGGGCGTTATTGCGGGCGCCTCTGTATGGGCCATCCTACAAAGTGGCCTGACTTTTGCAGGTGTTCCTGTAGCCCTGAGAAACATTATCATCGGGATTATTGTAGTAGCCTGTGTCCTCTTTGATGTACTGCGCCGCAGTTCCTCAAAAGTGAAGAAAATGTCATAAATTTAGAGTAAAATACGAGATAACTTACTCACTCAGAAAGTTCAGAACGGTGAAAACCGATTCATGCAGATGAGGGGCGCTAAAGGCCCACATCTGAGAAAGGAAAAAGTATGAAAAAATTCTCAATTGTCCTTCTTGTTGCTGCTTTGATGTTCAGCCTGGTTGCTTGCGCTCCGGCAGACAACAAAGAAAAGGCCACAGAGGCACCTGCTGCTGAAAAAAAGCAAGAAGAGCAGAAGGAAGAAAAACCAGAAGAAAAGCCCGAAGAGAAGAAAGAAGAGGAGCCCAAGGCAGATAAGGAAAAAGAACCTGCCGCAGATGCTGAAATGAATATCCACCTCATCACCATGGACCAGATGGATGTTCACTGGGTTAAGCTAGAAAAAGCCGCAAAGGCCAAAGTTGAAGAACTGACCGGTGCTGGCAAAAAGATTAACTACAAGTGGCTGGCTCCTGAAAAGAAAGACAACGCACAACAGATTCAGATGATTGAAACTGCCATTAATGATGGCGCCAATGTCATTATTATCTCCTGCAATGACTCTACAGCAGCAAACGACGTGCTTAAAGAGGCTTTAGATAAGGGTATCAAACTTATCTATGTTGACTCTCCCGCTACCGTTGAAGCTTCTGCTACTTTTGCCACAGACAACTTTGCCGCCGGTGAAGCCGCTGGTAAGAAATTGCTGGAAGAGCTTGAAGCTGCGGAAATTAAAGAAGGAAAAATCGGGATCATCTCTGCCCAGGCTGGCGTACAATCCTGCATTGACCGTGTAGACGGATTCATTAAGGCCTTTGACGGCACTCCCTATGAGCTGGGCGAAGTCCAATACTCCGATGGCGATGCTGCTAAGGCTCAAGACCAGGCGGCTGCTCTGATTAACGATGGTGTTATCGCACTTTATGGTGCCAATGACGGCGCAACCAATGGTATGGCCAACGCAGTTAAGGAAGCCAACGCGAATGGGAAGAACGTCCTGGCTGTTGGTTTTGATAACTCCAGCTCCAACCGCGCCCATGTTAAAGATGGCGAACTTTTGGCTTTCATGGCTCAGAACCCCAACGTCATGGGTGAAAAATCTATCGAAGCTGCCGTTAAGGTTTTGGAAGGCGAAAAGCTTGAAGAAACCCAGGTCGACACTGGTGTTACTGTTGTAACCAAAGACAACGTTGACCAATTTGAAGACTAAAGACACGCTTATTTATTAACCTATCTTAGAGGCCAGCTCCCCGGAGCTGGCCTCTTTTGTAAATTATCTGGATGTCATGTGCAAGGTTTGTGGCAACTTTCTTGATCATGAATGAGCTTTACCCGCTTCGTTCACCCATAGATTAGTTCCGCCACCTCCATTTTTACACAGCTATTTGGTGCATCAATTATCCACTCAGCGAGTCAGCTCCTTTACTTTTCACTCAGCTCATCCAACTTCCTTATTTTTCTTACAAATTTGCAGCTTTTGTACGCCTAAAGTTTCTACAACTTGAGTTCGGTTGAATTTTTCTCGTGAAATAGCCTTAAAAGGGCTATTTTTATACAAATATACGCTTTAGCGTCAGATTTTATACATCTAGTGAGGAAATAAGGGGAGCGGGATGTACATTATCTGCAAACTTGTAAGAAAATCCGGAAAGTTGAAGTATCCCGGCCTTTCTACCGCCTGGTGGCCTGACCATTTCTCTGCAGAACCAGTAGGCTAGGCCCCTCTATTTCGGATTTTCTGGATTTCGGACAAGTTTGCAAGTAATGGATGGGTTGCTCTCAGAAACAGAGGCCAAACCACCCATTACTTGCTTATTTGCCCGCGTTACCATCCACTAGCTGCAAAATTGCCCGGCGGATCACCCATTAGTTGCAAAAATGCCCGAAAATTTAGAATTCCGATTTATTGAGAGAGATTTATCTGTAGCTGCCAGCGGTTCTCTCTCTCATCCACTGCTATGGCTTGTTTTGCGCTAAATACAGAATGGATTAAACAGGTTTTTGAGGCTTGATTAAACTATGGCCGTGTCTCATGAACAGTCAATGGCACCTTCGGCGCCGCAAAGCGGTCAAGGACCATTGACAGTGCATGAAGTTCGGCCTAAAAAGTTAACAAGCCTCAAAAACCTGTCGAGTGTAAGACTTAATTCTCGGTGGTAGTTAATGTAAGACTACATTCCGCTTCCCTCCTTTTGGGCTAGAACTTATGGTGTGGAATTTACTTTTCACTTTAGCCAGAGGCAAGCCCCAAGGCGGGCCCTTGCGGCCTGCCTCCTTTTCATGCTAGAATCCTTAAGGTTAATTCACACGAGAGTTATTCCTGTTCCAGCCAAGGGCTGGCGGCAGCTCTCGGAGGACAAAACAGGAGGAAAATTATGTCCATTATTACCATGAAACAATTACTCGAAGGTGGCGTACATTTTGGTCACCAAACCAGGCGCTGGAACCCCAAGATGAAGGAATATATCTTCACTGACCGTAATGGGATTTACATTATTGACCTGGAACAAACCATTAAAAAAGTAGAAGATGCCTACAACTTTGTGAGAGATATTTCCCTCAAGGGTGGCAACGTGCTCTTTGTTGGAACGAAGAAGCAGGCGAAGGATGCCATTCAAGAAGAAGCCGAGCGTTGCAACATGTTTTATATCAACAACCGCTGGCTAGGCGGTACCATGACGAACTTCAAGACCATCCGCAGCCGGATTCAACGTCTGAAAGAACTGGAAGAAATGGCTGAAAATGGTACCTTCGAGGTCCTGCCTAAGAAGGAAGTTGCTAAGCTTAACCTGGAAATGGAAAAACTACAGACAAACTTAGGCGGTATCAAGGAAATGACCAAACTGCCTGATGCACTCTTTGTAGTAGATATCAAGAAGGAACACTTGGCCGTGGCTGAAGCCAACCGTCTGGGTATCCCCGTGGTGGCTATCGTAGATACCAACTGTGATCCTGACCTGGTTGATGTTGTTATCCCTGGTAACGACGACGCTATTCGTTCAATTAAACTTATTACCGCTACTATGGCCAATGCTGTCCTGGAAGGCCGCCAAGGGACTCAGATGGAACTGCAGGAAGCTGCAATGAAAGATAAGTCCATGTCCGAAGCAGAAGCCATGAAGGTCAACGAGGAAGAAGACCTGTCTGGCGACGAAGCCTAAGCGAACCCAGACAAGCTACACAAGCCGAACCCAAAAATAAAAGTAATAACAAAAGTAATAACATAGGAGGAAGATATGGCTGTAGATATCAAATTAATTAAGCAACTGCGCGAGATGACCGGCGCCGGCATGGTTGACGTCAAGAAAGCCCTGCAAGAAACGGACAGCAACCTGGACGAAGCTGTTAAGTGGTTGCGTGAAAAAGGTATGGCTTCTGCGGAAAAACGCTCATCTCGTATCGCGGCAGAAGGTATTGTTTATTCCTATATCCATGGCGACCGCGTTGGCGTGCTGGTAGAAGTCAATATTGAGACTGACTTTGCCGCTGCAAACGAAGAATTCCGGGCCATGGTTCATGATATTGCCATGCAGATCGCTGCTATGAACCCCCAGTGGGTCCGCCGTGAAGAGGTTCCTGAAGCTGTGATCGAGCGCGAAAAAGAAATTGCCCGCACCCAAGCCCTCAACGAAGGCAAGCCGGAGAAGGTTGTTGACCATATCGTAGAAGGCCGCCTCAATAAATTCTATGCAGCCAATGTCTTGGAGGAGCAAGCCTTTATTAAAGACGACAGTAAAACGATTGCTGACTTGGTTAAGGAACATATTGCTACTATTGGTGAAAATATCCGCATCCGCCGCTTTACCCGCTACGAGGTAGGGGAGGGCCTGGAGAAGAAGGAAGAAGACTTCCAAGCGGAAGTTATGGCCCAGCTTAATCAATAAGTTAATTCAACCGATACAAGAGACACGCCGTAAGGCGTGTCTCTTGTTATATCCAGCTAGCAGCAACAAATAAGAAGAGAAAGGGAGCAAGAATGAGCAAGCGCAGAGTCCTCTTAAAATTAAGTGGTGAAGCCTTAGGGGGCAAGACCGGACAAGGATTAGATTCCCAAGTACTGCAAGATATGGCCCTGGCCATCAAAGAGACAGCCGCCGAGGATATTGCCTTGGCTATTGTGTTGGGAGGAGGGAATTTCTGGCGGGGGAGGTCTTCAGGAGATATGGACCGGGTCATTGCCGATAATATTGGCATGCTGGCCACAACCATGAACGCCTTGGCCGTCTCGGACGCCCTCAATAGGGTGGGTGTCCCCAATGTGGTTATGTCTGCCTTGTCGATCCCCAAAATCCATGAAATCTTTCGCAAGGACAGGGCTTTAGCCGCTTGGCAAGAAGGCAAAGTCCTTATCTTAGCCGGAGGAACAGGCAACCCTTTCTTTTCTACCGATTCCACAGCTGCTCTGCGCGGGGCAGAGCTAGAAGTAGACCTCATCCTAAAGGCTACCCTGGTGGATGGGGTCTATGATAAGGATCCTCATCTCTATCCCGAGGCCAAACTGTATGCCCAGCTTAGCTTCAGTCAGGTTTTAGACCAAAAACTCCAAGTTATTGACGCTACGGCTGCGGCCCTTTGCCGAGATAACCAGCTGCCTTTGCGGGTCTTTAATATGGCGACACCTGGCAATATTCTTAAAGCGGCGAGGGGAGACGAGATCGGCACCCTGGTGACGGGTTTTTAGACGGGATACTCAAGATAGACCATACGTCTTGGAGTAAAGCAGGGCCTAGGTTATAATATACAAAAATATCACCTAGTAATAGGAGGTTTTCATGGCTATTGAACTTAACGCAGGGACCTACAAGCCCTACGAGGAAAAAATGCAGGCAAGCATCCGCTTCTTAGAGGACGAATTTAATACGATTCGGGCGGGACGCGCCAACCCCCGCCTTCTGGATGCAATCAGTGTGGAGTATTATGGCGTGCCCTCACCCTTGCAGCAGGTGGCCAATATCCAAGTGCCAGAAGCCCGCATGATTACGATTACACCTTGGGACAATAAAATGCTTAAGGAGATTGAGCGTGCTCTCCAGGCTTCCGACCTCGGTATTAACCCCATGAATGATGGCAAATGCATTCGTTTGGTTTTCCCTCAACTTACAGAAGACCGCCGGCGGGAATTGACCAAGGACGTCAATAAGCTTGGCGAAGAAGGCAAGGTGGCCATTCGTAACATCCGCCGAGATGCAATAGATACCTTCCGGACTCATGAGAAAAACGGGGACATCCGTGAGGACGATCTCTATACCTTTGAGGATGAGATGCAAAAACTCACGGATAAGTATGTAGAGAAGGTTGACCAGGCGGTTGAAGAAAAGAACAAGGAGCTCATGGAGCTCTAGTCTATTGTAGTGGCTCAAACAGAAGAAAAACGTTTACCCCGGCATCTGGCCTTTATCATGGATGGTAATGGCCGCTGGGCCCAGGAGCGCGGTTTAAGCCGGTCTGCCGGTCATCGCGCAGGTGCAGAACGCCTGCGTGAGGTTTGCTACTGGGTTTTAGATTATGGCATTCGCCACATGTCGGTTTATGCTTTTTCTACCGAAAATTGGCGGCGATCTAAGCAAGAAGTCAATGGTCTCATGCGGTTGATTCCTGATTTCTTCCAGCGTTATGCCGCTGAATTAAGAGAGCTGGGGGTGACTGTCCACTTTGTAGGTGACCTGGAAGAACTCTCTCCCTCTACTCAAAAGATTATTGAAAAGATGAGGGCCACTCCCCCAGACCAGCCGGAGATGGACCTGTACATTTGCCTGAACTATGGAGGGAGACGAGAAATTGTACGCGCGGTGCAAAAAGCTTTGCGCAGCCCTGATCCCTTAGCCTTGGCTGACCAGCTTACTGAAGAGCGTTTCCGAGACTTTCTCTACTTACCTGGAATGCCCGACCCGGACCTGATTGTCCGAACCGCTGGTGAACAAAGACTCTCGAACTTTTGGCTTTGGCAGGCGGCCTATGCGGAATTTTATTACAGTCCCGCCTATTGGCCCGACTTTGGCCAAGCAGATCTAGCCCAGGCTCTGGAGACATATAGCCACAGGCAACGCCGCTATGGAGGAGAAAAAAGTGTCGACGCGCATCATTAGTGCCCTCATTTATGGGGCAATTTTTATAGCCTTTTTAGCCCTGGGAGCATGGCGGCCAGGCCTTATGCTGATCTTTTGGCTGGCTCTGGCCTTCCAGGCCAGCCGCGAACTCCAGGACCTGACAGGTGTGGAAGATTCCAAGCCTCGGCTCTTTTTTTGCCTCTTGCACAACCTAGCCCTCATTCTCCCCGCATTTTTCCCCTACAACCCTGCCTATCCAGCTCGCAATGTGGCTTCGGCCCTGAGTGTGTGGCTGATCTTCTTATGCTGGCAAGCGGTGGTGGGATTCCTACAAACCTTCTTTTACCTGCACCGGGAGGGTGTGGAGAGTCTGGACCGTAGTCTTGCCTCCTTTAGCCGCAATTTCTACCTCAGCTTGGGTTTTTTCTCGGCGACCTATCTCCTTTTTTGTCTACCTTATGGTTGGCATAGCTTACTATGGGCCTTGGTTACCCCCTGGATTACAGACAGCCTGGCTTGGCTTGTCGGTTCGCGCTATGGTAGCCATCCCCTGACACCCATATCGCCTAAAAAAACGGTGGAAGGCTTTTTAGCCGGCCTCCTGGCGCCTGGGATTTTTTATATCCTGGTCTTCTTACGGGTGAGGGGAGAGCTGGGCCTGGCTTTTTATCAAGTTTTGGCCTTCTTCCTCTTTGGCCTTCTGGCAGGCTTTGTTGCCCAGCTGGGCGACCTCTTTGAGTCTGCCCTCAAAAGAGCTGCTGGAGCTAAAGACTCTGGCCAGCTTATCCCAGGCCATGGTGGCATCTTAGACCGCTTCGATTCTAGCCTCTTTGTCTTGCCCTTATTTGCACTTGTTCTCAGCCTGGCCTGGCTGGGTTAAATGTATGCTGGAAGATCTCACCATATTAGGAAGTACCGGCTCCATTGGACGCCAGGCCTTAGATGTTTGCCGCCGCTTGGGTGTTTTCCCGCGTTTCCTTTCCTGTCATCGCCAGGTTGCCCTTTTAGCTGAACAGATTAAAACCTTTAGGCCTCAGGCAGTCGTTGTGACGGACCCAGAGGCCGCAGAAAAGTTGCCAGACCTGCTCAGCCCCTTAGACCGCAAGCACACGGCGATCTACCAAGGGGAGGGGGAAATCCGTAATATGGTCCGGGAAAAGGTCGACCGAATCCTGGTTGCAATGAGTGGCTTTGCTGCTTTGTCCCCCTGCTATGAGGCTATTATGGCTGGACAGGACCTGGCCTTAGCCAATAAAGAAGCTGTGGTTGTAGCTGGGGATTTGCTTCTGCCCCTGGCCCGCGAACACGGTGTCAGGATTTATCCCGTGGATTCTGAACACTCGGCTATCTGGCAATGTTTGGCTGCCGCGCCCCAAGGCGCTTGTTATAAGCTATACCTGACGGCTTCTGGGGGCCCCTTCCGTACATGGACGCGCGAGCAAATGACTAGGGTGAGCCCGCAGGAAGCCCTAGCCCACCCCGTATGGTCCATGGGTGCCAAAATCAGCATTGACTCTGCCACTATGATGAATAAGGGGCTAGAGATATTGGAAGCCATGCAGCTCTTCCAGATGCGGGAAGAGCAAATCCAAGTGCTCATTCATCCGGAAGGTATCGTGCACTCCTTAGTGGAATTTCAGGATGGAGCGATTCTAGCCCAACTGGGTATGCCGGACATGCGCTTGCCCATCCAACTGGCCTTGACTTGGCCAGACCGTGTGGATACCGAGCTTCCTCGTTTCAATTTTTTTGCCGAGAGCCAGGAGAGAAACCTGCATTTTTACCAACCGGATATAGAGCGCTTTCCGGCTCTGGCCCTGGCACGACGAGCGGCGCGGGAGGGGAGAGAAGCCCCCTTGGTTTTTAATGCCGCCAATGAAGTAGCGGTTTCAGCTTTTCTTGCGGGGGAAATCAATTTTACGGGTATTACAGACCTCGTAGCCTTGGCCTTAGATCATTTCCTGGCACAAGCTAGACTGACAGATTTTAGCGTGGATGGTATGATAGACCACGATCAATTAGTAAAAGCTTACTGCCGTGACCAAGTTGCTACTTTAGGCTCTCTAGCCTAGCGGTTTTCAGTAGATTGACCATTTCTTACTCTGGTCTGGCGGATGGGGGCAAGCGCCCCTGATCCTAGCTGGGCAGAGTCATTTTGATTGTAATAAAGGGGAATTCATGTCAACTGTATTTGGAATTCTAGTGGGTTTGCTCATCTTGAGCATTATGATGCTGGTACATGAACTGGGCCACTTTTTAGCGGGACGAGCCCTGGGCTTTAAGATTATCTCTTTTAACCTTTTCATGGGCCCCATTCTCTACAAGAAAACATGTAAAGACGGAGTTGTCTTTACGATTCGGCTCATCCCTATGGGGGCTTCGGTCGAATTTGCGGGCGAAGATTCCGGCATTAATGAGCTGCCAGAGGAGGGTGACGGCAAGGAGGAGGGGACTGCACCTATCTCCCCTGATGATCCTGGTCTCTTTTACAACCGCCCCCGCTGGGCACGGGCGATCGTAGTCGCCATGGGCCCCTTGGTAAACTTTTTGACAGCTTTTTTGGCCTTTCTGATTCTCTTTGCTAGCTTTGGTGTTTCTTTGCCGATTATTGAAGGCGTTGAGGCGAATTCCTTAGCGGAAAAAGCCGGCCTCCAGCCAGGAGACCAAATTATCCAAATTAATGACGCCAAAATTTCAACGATTTTGGATTACAGCATGGTAGAGAACTTCAAGCCTCAAGAAGGACAAATCTATAAGGTCCGGGGTGCAGATGGACAAGTCCGCGAGCTTAGAATCGAGCGGAAGTTTATCGAGAGCTACCGGATGGGTATCACATACACCCCCCGTCCGGACGGCCGCATGATTGTCTCTCATGTGGATCCCCGATCTAACGAGGGATCCCCCCTGCTGAAAGTAGGAGATGAGATTCTCAGCGCGGGCGGTATTTCTGTGAAAGATAAAGAAGCCTTTGATGCTTTCTTGGCCAAGCAGCAAGCCAACTCTTTCGACCTGGAGATTGTCCGTGAGGGGCAGAATAAAACGCTGGACATGACCCTTTCCCATTTCCGTGAGTTAGAGCCTATGGGCCAGCTGCAGCTGGCCTTTACCCGAAATTTTGGCGCCAGCCTGCAACAAGCACTTGCTTACCCTGTTTCAGTTGTCCGGTCTACCTTCCAGGGTTTGGGTATGATCTTCTCTGGAGAGATTGCGGCCAAGGATGGTTTGAGTGGCCCGGTGGGCATTGTTGCGATGGTTGGCGACGTGGTGGAAGGCGATGCTCAAGTGGCAGAAAAGCTTTCACAACTCCTGCTTTACTTTGCCTATATTTCGGTAGCGGTTGGCTTTACCAACCTCCTGCCCATTCCACCCTTTGATGGCTTCCATCTTTTAGTTTTAGCCATTGAGGGCACCATAAGGCGCGATCTGCCAGAGAAGGTCAAAGAAGCTTTCTCGATGGTGGGTCTTGCCCTGATTCTCCTGCTAGTTATTTACGTATTCTACATAGATCTCAGCAAGCTATTTGCGAGGTAGGCCTATGGCTGGGGAAACTTTTAGGCGTCAAACCCGCACCTTAAGGGTGGGTGACCTCTACTTGGGTGGTGCCTATCCTGTGCGGGTGCAATCCATGAATTCCCGCCCGGCTCTCGATATAGAGGGCAATCTCCAAGAATTGCACCGCTTAGCCGAGGCGGGATGTGAGCTCTCCCGTTTGGCTGTCCCGTCAGCCGAGAGCCTATCGGCCTTCAAGGCCATTGTGGCTAGGTCTCCTCTCCCTTTAGTGGCAGACATCCACTTTGATTGGAAACTAGCTTTGGGGGCTATAGAAGCGGGTGCCTCTGCCTTGCGCCTTAATCCGGGTAACATCCCCGACAAGTCTGGCCTCCGCCAAGTGGCCAAAGCAGCTAAAGAGCGCGGCCTACCCATCCGGATAGGTGTGAATGCTGGTTCTTTATCTCCGGATATCCTGAATCGCTACGGCGGGGTGACGGCTGAAGCACTTAAAGCGTCTGCTTTGGAGGCTGTATCGCTTTTGGAAGCAGAAGGCTTTGAAGATATCTGTATCTCCCTTAAGGCCTCTCATGCGCCTTTGATGATTAAGGCCAACCAGCTCTTGGCCCAAGCATGTGACTACCCCCTGCACCTGGGGCTGACTGAGGCAGGTACCCCCAAACGGGGGGGCATCAAGTCCGCAGCTGCCCTGGCTCCTCTCCTAGCTGCTGGCCTGGGAGATACGATTCGTGTTTCTCTCACGGCGGACCCTGTTGAAGAAGTGAAGGCGGCCTGGACCATCCTGGAAGCCTTGGAACTGCGTCAGCGCTCAGCCCAGCTTATATCCTGCCCCGGCTGTGGACGGACTGCTGTGGACATGCGTCCCCTGGCACAGGCCGTGGAGGAATATCTTCAAGACCTACACCAGCCTTTGACTATTGCAGTGATGGGCTGTGCGGTTAATGGGCCAGGTGAAGCCCGCGAAGCCGACCTAGGCCTGGCGGGCGGAAAGGGAGAGTACCTCCTCTTTGCCAAGGGTAAAGTCCTGTATAAAGTACCCGAAGACCAAGCCCTGACCTGCCTTAAGCAAGAAATTGCCAAACTCCTAGAAAAGCCCCAGCCATGACCAAACTGATTGCCTTATCGGACTTTTACCAAAGCATAGCGGATGGCCAAGGTTACTTTCCACCTTTGGAGGCCTTCTTGCTGAGCATTTGTCCCCAGCAGCTGTCGGCAGACTGCCTCTGCTTTGCAGTTTACTGCCCGGGGCCTATTGACTACCAACTGGTACAAGATGCGGAGATCTGTCTGGAAAGTGCCCTCAACTACCCGCATGTCGTTCTGAGCCTGCAGCCAGGCCCTCAGGCAAGTATTGACTGGCAAGACCAAAGCGTGAAACTGCAGAATTGGCTGCGTCGGCATGCCATATTGGTGGGCGGTTTGGAGGAGAAACTTTGGGCACGTGGCAGCCTGGAAAGTCTTGACGCACATAAGTTGGTCTGGCAGCTACCTCAATCTTCTTTTGCAATTTTGCAGGCCCAAGAAAATTCTTGGTTTCTGGACTTCTGGCAAGCCACTGGCCTGCCGGGCATCACGGCGAGCCTGGTTTCTGACCTTTCTTCGGCTAGCCTGCGTGACCGTGTGCTTGAAAAGTTGGAGTCTAATGAAAATCAGGCTCAGGCCTTGCATAACCCGCTCACTTTTGCCCCTGGTCCTGCGGAGACAGGTCCCTCAGACAAAGCTTGGTCTGAGGGAGGTCCTACGGCCTTCTACCGCAAGCGAGGGAAAAAAGCCAGCAAGCCCGGAGAGGGTTTGCTGTACGGTAAAAAGCGCCAGGACAAACTCCCTCTGGTCAGTCTGAAAGACCTGAGTATGGAAACCGATCATGTGCGATGCCAGGGCTGGGTACAGGACCTAGAAAGCAAGGCCCTTAAATCGGGTTCTTTTATCTTGCGCTTCATTTTGGCGCATGACCACCACGCCCTCTGCTGTGTGCTTTACCTACAAGAAGAGGAGGTGGTGACCCTTGCCAGCCAACTCAAGGGGCAATTTGTAGAAATTGCCGCCTATATTGAGTGGAATGAGCGTTTTGAACAAGACTTTCAAGCGAAAATTCAGACCATAGAGCCCTTAGCCTGCCCCGTATCTACCCGGCAAGATCATGCAGCGGAAAAGCGGGTGGAACTGCATATTCACTCCAAATTATCTGCTAAGGATGCCTGCTCTAACCCCGCGGATATCGTAAAGAAGGCTGCAGAATTTGGCCAAGAGGCTGTCGCTTTAACAGACCACGGGGTGGTACAGGGTTTCCCCGAAGCCTTTGACGCGGTCCAAAAGCTGGCCAAGTCTGGCACACATATGAAGCTCATCTATGGTATGGAAGGCTATCTGGTGGAAGATGGGCCTGCCGTATTTATGGCGCCTGAACAGAAGATTGAGGACCGCTGCAAGGCCCTGGCCAGCCTAGCTGTGATCTATGATGACCTGGAAAAGGCCCCCAAAGACCGGGAAATTTTCGGCTTCCTGGCCTACAAGGAGGCCTTTGACCCTCAAGGAGAGACTGCGACTCCACAGGCAGGCCAAAGCCTCCTACGCTTTTTGGCGCCTAGCTCGCCGGACCAGGCAAAAGTCTTATCCACCCGTTTTCCTGGCGTAAGCCAAGAAGACCTCCTGGATGCCCGGACAGGTTTAAGTGAGCTGGCGGACTTCCTCAAATCAGCTGCCCTCCTGACTACTCAGGGCCTGGATGACCTGCAAAGCCTGCGCTACCAAGGTTTCAGGGGGGCCAAAACGTCCTCGCACATCAAGTTCAACCCTTGTTATTTGGATATGGCCCTGCTTCAAGACCTTCAGCTAAGCTGGCAAGAGGGCCTTGAAGAGCCTGGCGAAGCCCTAGAAGAAGCCGCTCAAGACTTCCGTGCACAAAGGGATTACCAGGATGCAGATTTACTGGCAGACCAATCTGCTATCACCCAGCAGCTTAAGGCTCAAGTTGACTTATTTAAAGCCTACTATAAAGCCTCCGGGGCAGATTCTTGGTCCGCTTTTAATGCTGCCTGCGGCCACCTAGACCAGGATAAACTGAAGGCCAATAAGGCCAAGCGTTATCATATTATTCTCTTGGCTAATGATGACCTAGGACTTTACCATCTCTATCGCTTGGTCTCCCTATCCCACCTGGAGTTTTTCTATTTCAAACCCCGTATTCCTAGGTCGAAACTTAAATACTTCCGTGCTGGCCTGAGTTTGGGCTCAGCCTGTGTGGCGGGCGAAATTTTTACGCATGTCATTCAGTCCTACCAAGACTACCAGGGCGATCTAGAAGCTGCAGCCCAAGCCCTGGCAGAACCTGGTCTGCTTGCCCTGGCCCAGTTTTACGATTACCTGGAAATCCAGCCCTTAGATAACAATCAATTCTTGCTGCGGAGAGAGGGTACAGGGATTCAGTCTCGGGAAGACCTCAAGAACCTTAACCGTCTGGTTCTGCGCTGGGCGGAGGCGGCTGGAGTCCCAGTCTGTGCGACCTGTGACTCGCACTTTTTAGATCCAGCGGATGACATCTACCGAGAAATTGTCATGTCGGATATGGGTTTTGAGGATGAGATTCCCGCCCCGCTTTATTTCCGTACCACGGAAGAAATGCTGGAGGAATTTTCTTACCTGGGCGAAGACCTGGCTAGACAGGTCGTCATAGATAATACCCAGGCCATCGCCCAGAGGGTAGAAGAGGACATGCGGCCTTTCCCTGCCGGCAACTATCCCCCGGTCATCCGCACGAGCGAAGAGGAATTAAAACACCTGGCTGAGACGCATGCCCAGGCCATGTACGGCCGCCATGGGGCCCTGCCTCCGGATATCGCAGACCGCTTGGATAAGGAGCTAAACTCAGTCATTTCAAACGGCTATGCCGTGATGTATTACATTGCCCATAAGCTGGTCAAGAAATCCAACGCGGACGGCTATATCGTGGGCTCACGAGGTTCGGTTGGCTCCTCGCTCTTGGCTACCTTCTGCGGTATTTCCGAGGTGAACCCCCTGCCCCCTCACTATATCTGCCCCCATTGCCATTACTACGAACCGGACGCAACAGGTAATTACGGTTCTGGCTTTGACCTGCCTCCCAAAATCTGCCCCGAATGCGGCAGCCCGCTTAATCGTGATGGTCAGGACATCCCCTTCGCCACATTCTTAGGCTTTGAAGGCGACAAACAGCCAGATATTGACTTGAACTTTTCTGGTGAATACCAGGCGGAAGCACATGCCTACCTGGAAGAGATGTTTGGGGAAGACCATACCTATCGGGCGGGTACAACTTCTGGCTATGCGACGAAGCAATCCCTGGCCTTGGTGCGCAACTTCTGCGAACAGAGTGGCTTAAACCTGGGGCTGAATAATATGAAGCAACTGGCCAAGGGCATAGAAGGGGTCAAGGTTTCAACTGGCCAACACCCTGGAGGGATTGTGGTCCTCCCGGAGGACCGGGAAATTTATGATTTTACCCCCATCCAGTATCCTGCTAATAGGCAAGACAAGGGCATTATCACGACCCACTTTGACTTCCATGCCTTGGATGAAACAATTTTAAAGATAGATGCACTCGGCCATGATGATCCGACCATGCTAAAGATGCTTTCTGATATTACCGGCGTGGATATTAATGACATCCCCATACCTGACGAACGCGTGATGGAGCTTTTCCGATCTACTGCGGCCATCGGTATTCAGCCGGAAGATTCCACGATTGGCTCAGCCACGATCGGACTACCCGAAGTGGGTACGATGCTGGCCCGCGACATGATTAAGGAAACCCAACCCCAGTCTTTCTATGACTTGGTACAGCTCTCTGGCCTATCGCACGGGACTGGGGTGTGGAAGGGCAATGCCCAGGACCTCATCCGTGAGGGTATTTGTACCATTAATGAGGTTATTGGTTGTCGTGACTCTATCATGACCCGGCTGATTTACTCTGGCCTGCCCTCTAAGGCAGCCTTTACCATCATGGAAACCGTGCGTAAGGGGCGGCCGCTGAAAGAGGAACAGATCCAGATGATGCGGGACCATGAGGTGCCGGAATGGTATATTGAGTCTTGCCGTAAGATCCAATACCTATTCCCCAAAGCCCATGCCGCGGCCTACTCTATCTCGACCCAGCGTGTAGCCTACTTTAAGGTTTATTATCCAGAGGCTTTTTATTGTGCTTGGTTTACCGTCAGAGCGGAAGATTTCTCTCGTGATTTGCACCTCCTGCCGGCAGATATTATTAAGGAAAACCGGCGTAAGGCGCGGGAAAACTTTAGCCGCATAGAGAAGAAAGACATCAAGTCTTTCTATATTCTGGAGCTGGTCGAAGAAATGCAGGCGAGGGGGATTGATTTCCTGCCCTTGGATCTCTCAGAATCGGCTGCCCATGAATTTACCAGCCCAGGCCCCGGCCAGATCCGTCCGCCTCTAGATATCATCACAGGGATTTCCACGGGGATGGCCCAAGAAATTGTCCGGGCTAGGGAAGCGGGTGGCCCCTTCCAAACCATTGATGATCTGGAAAGCCGAGCTGGGATCGGACCAGCAGCAGTCGAAAACCTGCGGGTTACTGGTGTGCTGGATGGCCTGCCCGAGAGTTCACAGCTCAGTTTTTTTGACCTTGCGGGTTCTGGGGCCAGTGTGCAGAGTGCTGGGCTATAAGTATGCAGGTCGTAGACGTTTATCTTAGCCAAACAACCCGGGCCTTTGACCAGGCTTATACCTACTTGCCGCCTGTAGAGCCCACAAAAGCTTTGGAAGTTGGAGCTGTCGTTACGGTACCCTTTGGCCGGGGTGATAGTGTGCGCCAGGGCTGGATTTGGCGGATCCGGGAAAGCGAGGAGGCCTTCACCTATCCTCTTAAACATGTTTTAGCCATCAAATCGCCCTCGCTTTTGCGTCCTGACCAATTTCAGCTGGCCAAGGAAATGCGGCGGCGGTATTTTTGCTCTATGTCTCAAGCCCTCCGCCTGATGGCCCCTCAGGCCTTACTGACTACCGGGGCCAAGACTCAGCTATTTGCTCGCTTGGCTGACTCGGAGGAGGCCCAGGATGTCCTAGATGAGGGAAGTCTGCGGTCACTGAACCATGTACGTGTCCTAGAATTTTTACTCGATGTGGATGAAGCCAGCCTCGAGGAAATTATGGCCACCTGCCAGGTGTCACGGGCAATTCTCAATACTCTGAAGAAAAACGGTTTCTTAGAGTATTTCAAGCGGGAAGTGAACCGGGAAGTGGCAGAACTCCCTGCGCTTGAAGAACCCCAGCACCACAGCCTTAACCCAGACCAGGCGGGGGCCTTAGCTGGCCTCTTGGGGCAGGCATGGGCCCAAGAGGTTTTAAGCCCTCAAGAGCAGGCAAGCCTAAAAGGGGAGGGAGTATCTTCTGCCTCTGCTTTGTCTACTCAGTTAGAGAACCTAGCCCCCCAAAGTCCTGCCCCCTGGCAAGAGTTTCTCTTGTACGGGGTTACCGGTTCTGGAAAGACAGAAGTTTACCTCCGCGCCGCGGAGGCTGTCTTGCAGAAAGGCCGCGATGTTCTCATCCTGGTGCCCGAGATCTCTTTAACCCCCTTGATCTGCAACCGGATTCAAGCCCGCTTTGGCAAGTCCGCAGCGATTTTACACAGCAGACTTACCCCTGCGGAACGCTATGAACAATGGCGGTCTATCCGGTCTGGAGAAAAACACCTGGTGGCGGGTGCCAGATCCGCCATATTTGCGCCCCTAGAAAATATAGGACTCATTGTGATTGATGAGGAACAGGAGTCCTCCTACAAGTCAGAGCGGACCCCCCGCTATGATGCCCTTGAGGTCGCCAGGATCCGGGCGGCAATGCACAGAGCTAAGCTGGTTTTATCTTCTGCCACCCCTTCCGTGGTGTCTTACCAACGCGCCAAAGCAGGTAAAGCTGTGCTGTTAACCCTCCCACACCGCGCGGGCAAGGCCAGTCTGCCACAAACGCAGCTTGTTGATATGCGGGCAGAGAAGGGCTTAGGTCCACAAGGCTTTTTGAGCCAGGCCCTGCGCCAGGCTCTGAGTGAAAGCTTTGCCCGAGGTGAGCAGGCTATGGTCCTCTTAAATCGGCGCGGCCATGCCTCCTTCCTCCTGTGCCCAGACTGTGGCTTTACTGCTAAATGTACAGACTGCGACATCGCCATGACCGTCCACCGAAATCCCCGAAAGCCACAACAGGAAGCCTTGGTCTGCCATTATTGCGGCCGTATAGACCCGCTTCCGCAGTTTTGTCCGGAATGTGGTTCAGAGCGCATAGCGCCTTTCGGTATCGGTACCCAGCAAGCGGTAGACATCTTAGAAGCTGCCTTTCCCCAGCAACGTTTTTTACGAATGGACTTTGACACGACAGCTAGCCGCCAAGGCCATGCTAAGATCCTGACCCAATTTGCTCAGGGGGAGGTTGATTGCTTGGTGGGTACCCAGATGATTGCCAAAGGCCATGACTTCGCCAGAGTCACTACGGTGGGCATTCTGTCGGCTGACTCCCTCCTGAGCCTGGATGACTATCAGGCAGAGGAAAAGGCTTTTCAACTGATTTGCCAGGCAGCGGGACGGGCGGGACGCCACAAGCTAGCCGGCCAGGTCCTGATTCAAAGCTTCCAACCGGATAATCCCGCCATTATCGCAGCTGCCCGCCAGGATTATCCCGCTTTTTATGAAAGTGAAATATTTAAACGCAAGGTCTTGCAGTATCCCCCTTTTCAAGACTTGGGACTTGTCTTGATCTCCTCTGTTAATAGGTCTAAGGCTGAAGACCACGCCAAACAACTCTTTGCAGAACTCCATTTCCTCTTGCAAAAGAACGGGCTGGAGGAACAAATCTTTTTGTATCCCGCACAGGCTTCGCCAATTGCCCGGATCAGGCGCCGCTGGCGTTTTAGGATCATCTTGAAGTCTAAACGGCGGGACTTGCTGACCCAGGTTCTCAGCTATGTGAGTGACCTAGGTAGGGTGGAAGGGGTCAGTGTGACCTGTGATATCAACCCCCTGCGCTTGACCTAAGTTACGTGATAGGCAGAAGGCATATGGTAAAATGAATAGGCTAGGTTTAGGTAAACCTAGCTTTTATATTAGAAAGTTGATGATCCTATGGCTTTAAGAAAAGTTTTTCATGAAGGAGATCCGGTGCTCCGTAAAACATCCCGCAAGGTGGAGAAGTTTGACGACCGCCTACAAGAGCTGATTGATGACCTCTTCGAAACCATGCGAGCTGAAAATGGTGTGGGTTTGGCGGCTCCTCAAGTGGGCGTGCTCAAACGCCTTTTTGTCATGAACGTGGATGCGGAAGGGGACCCCGCCCAGGATCTGGTCATTATCAATCCGGAATTTCTGGACCAAGAAGGCCAACAGCAGGAAATAGAAGGCTGCCTGTCCCTGCCCGGACTCTACGGTTATGTAGACCGACCAGCCCAAGTCAAGATCCGTTACCAGGATCGTACAGGGAGCTGGCAAGAGTTGGAGGCTGATGGCTTATTGGCACGCTGTATTTGTCATGAGTCTGACCACCTGGAAGGTATCCTTTTTGAGGACAAAATTATAGGGAATCTCTTCCGCTATAACCAAGATGGCCAGGCCATTGATGTAAAAACGGGAGAAGAGCTGGAGCTCGTTCAGCATGACTAAAACCGCACAGGATAAAAGTTATACGTACTTTTTTGATTCACCTTCTGCTATGGCATCTGGCGATTTCTTGCCTCTTTCCGCGCAAGATAAGGCCAAGTCCATACTCTACATGGGTAGCCCGGAATTTTCTTTGCCCCTGCTGCAAAGCCTGGTTGACCAGGGTTTTAATGTCGTGGGGGTTGCCACCCAGCCCGATAGGCCTGTGGGGCGGAAGCAAGTGCTGACCCCAACCCCTACTAAAGTCCTGGCGCAGAAACTGGGTTTACCCGTCTATACTTGGCCCAAATTAGACCAGGCCCATATGGGAGATGATCTCACAAGCTTGCAGGCAGACCTGATTGTAACTTCTGCCTATGGCAATATTCTGCCTGCCCCCATTTTGGAATTACCGCGCTATGGCTGCCTGAATATCCACCCCTCGCGGCTTCCGCGCTGGCGAGGAGCGTCCCCCGTGGCCTCTGCTATCATGGCGGGGGACAATAACACCGCCCTCTCCATTATTGAGATGGGGGAGGGCCTGGATGATGGCGATCTGGTAGCTTCCTGTGGCTTGCCAATATTGCCTGAAGATAATACGCCGAGTCTTAGCCAAAAGTTGTCTGAACTCTCGGCAGTCCTTCTGCCCCAAATTCTGCCGGCCTGGTATCGCGGCCTTGTGGAGACTAAGGTTCAAGATGACCGTCAATCTACCTATGCTAAAAAATTGGCTAGGGAAGATGGGCTGTTGGACTTTAGCCAAACCGCCCAGGCTAATATCAATAAGATTCGTGCCCTCACCCCTTGGCCTGGCACCTATACCCTTTACCAGGGGAAGCGCTATAAAGTTTTTGCCGCTTCCTTGGCTGGCCCCTGTAGCCTAAAGCCGGGCCAAGTGGTCCGCCATGACCGCGATCTCTTAGTGGCTTGTCAAGATGCCTGCCTGCGTTTAGAGACCCTGCAGGGGCCAAATGGCAAGCTACTACAAGCAAGTGACTGTTTCCACAATTTTGCCGAAGAGTCATGCTTTGGCGAATGAGTGATAAAGCTCTTTCCTAACACAATGTAACAAAGGAGCAGCCTATGCAATTTTTACTTTTTGGCTTTTTCTACATTCCTATGGACAAGTGGTACTACATACTCGTCCTTCCTTGCTTCTTGCTATCCCTTTTCGCACAATTTAAAGTCAAGTCCAGTTTTGACAAGTACAGCCGTGTACAGGCCAGCCGCGGGATTACTGGCTCAAGTGTAGCCCGAGACATCCTGCAATCTGCAGGCCTGCTCCAGGTAGGTGTTGAGCGGGTGAGCGGTAGTTTAACGGACCACTACAGTCCCAAAGAAGAGGTTTTACGCCTGTCTGAGCCCGTTTATAATTCCAGTTCAATTGCTGCCTTGGGGGTAGCTGCCCACGAGGCAGGCCATGCCCTGCAATATGGGGATGCCTATTTCCCGATTAAACTGCGGACAGCCATTTATCCTGTAGCCCGCATTGGCTCAGGCGCGGGTCCCTACCTGGCGATTTTGGGGCTGATTTTTCAAAATAATCTGCTTTTTAATATTGGCCTCATCTCCTATGCGGCGGCAGTCCTCTTCTACCTCTTTACCCTGCCGGTGGAGTTTAATGCCTCTCGCCGGGCACTCCAGGTCCTAGAAACGGGCAACTACCTGACGGCAGAAGAACTTAAGGGGGCCCGGTCTGTCCTCAGTGCTGCTGCCCTCACCTATGTAGCGGCCGCGGCCACAGCCTTTGCCTCCATGCTGAGACTGATCCTCCTGCGCAATGAAAACGAGCGTTAATGGCCAAGTCTAGTGCTGATCCTGCGCGTGTTTTAGCCTGCCAGGTCCTCTATCAGGTCCTGGAGGAGGGCGCTTTTTCTAATGAAGCCTTAGACCAAGGCCTCCAGGCCTGCGATTTACCTGCCCAGGACCGGTCTTTTGCTACGGCCTTGGTTTACGGTACCTTGGGCAGGGTTCGGGCCCTTGACCAGGTCCTGCTGCGCTATAGTTCCAGACCCCTCGAAAAAATTGAGGCCCGGGTTTTAACGATTTTGCGTCTGGCCCTTTGGCAAATACTTTACGCCTATTCTGTACCAGCCTTTGCCGCGGTAGATGAGGCTGTTAAGCTCTGCCACCATTTTGGCTTGGCCCGGGCGGCGGGCTTTGTTAATGCGGTCTTAAGGCAAGTGGAGCCAGAGCAAATTCATTGGAAAAAGAAGGATAAGGGCCTAGAGCTGGGCCTCGGTAATGAGCTATTTGGCCTCTTTCGTAGCTGGTATGGGGAAGGCCAGGCCTTGGACCTGGCTCAGTATTTTTTAAGTGCAGACTTTCCCTTAACCGTACGTGTCAATCCCCAAAAAACCAATCCGCAAGCTCTGACCCAGGACTTGGAGGGGGAAGGCTATAAGGCTAGACCAGGTCTTTATTTAGATTCCGCCTTGCGCTTGGAGCTGGGCCTTTGCCGCTTAGATCAGCTTAAGACTTTTCAAATGGGGCATTTTATGGTCCAGTCAGAGCCCGCCCAAATGGTTGGCGCCCTGTCTGGGGCGGAGGAAGCCACCAGTATCTTGGACCTTTGTGCTGCACCTGGTGGCAAAACCTGTGACCTGGCAGAAAGGAGTCCAGCGGGCTGCTTTGTCCTAGGGCTTGACCTCTTAGAGGACCGCCTGGCTACGGCACGAGAAAATGCCCAACGCTTGGGTCTGCCGCTTCATTTCCTGCAAGCAGATGCTAGGAATCCCCAAATTGGCCAACGTATTCGCGAGGCCTTTCCCCAGTTCACTGGCCAGGCTGACCTCTTGTTATTGGATGTGCCGTGTTCGGGCTTAGGCCTTCTCGCCCGGAAGCCCGAACTGCGTTTGCGGGTAGGCTATGAGGATTTGAAACGTTTTCCGCCCCTCCAGCTAGCCATGCTGGCTAATGCCAGTCCGCTTTGCCGGCCTGGCGGTAGAGTCATTTACTCTACCTGCACCCTCAACCCTGCAGAAAACCAGGACTTGGTCAGAGCCTTTTTGCAGGGGGAAGAGGGCCAGCAGTTTGAACTAGAGCCTTTGCAGGATAAAATCCCTCCGCGCCTGGCAAAATGTCTGGCTAACGACTCAGCCAGCCAGCATTTACTTGACCAGGGCTTCCTGCTTTTCCGGCCTGATCTTACCCAGACAGACGGTTTTTTCCTTTGCCTCTTGCAGAAAAAGTCCTGAGGACAGATCAAGATGGAGGCTGCCCTCTGTAAAAGAAGGCTTAGGAGTATGGTTTATGAACGCACACACGAATTTTTTAGATCTCGAAAAAACAGACCTCCAAGCCTGGTGCCAGGCCCAGGCTTTTCCTGCCTTTCGCGCCAAGCAGCTTTACCAATGGCAAAGCAAGGGGCTAAGTGATTTTTCGGCTATGGCTAATCTGCCTCTGGCCTTGAGGGACCAGCTGGCTAAGGACTTTTGGCCAGGTGTGCCCCAAATTCAGCAGGTGCAAAGTTCCAGTCAGGCAGATTCCCAAAAATTCCTCTTTGCTTATCCAGATGGTGAGACGATTGAGGCCGTTCTCATGTCCTACCATTACGGACTCTCTGCCTGCCTCTCCAGCCAAATTGGCTGCCACATGGCTTGCCGTTTTTGTGCCTCTACGGGTCTGGCCCTCAAGCGAAATCTCACGAGAGGAGACCTCCTGGGCCAATTCTTGGCTTTGGAGCATTACTCTGGCCGTGCAATTAGTAACTTAGACCTGATGGGAATTGGTGAGCCTCTCGATAACTATACAGAGGTCATGGCCTTTATTCGTCGCCTGGTGGCTCCAGACTTTCGAAACTTTTCTGCACGCAGGATCAGTCTTTCCACCTGCGGCCTCATTGAAAAAATTTATGACTTGGCGAGGGAAGGCCTGGGGCTGACCCTGGCCATATCTTTACATGCCCCTGACCAAGCCCTACGGGAGAAACTCATGCCCATAGCCAAGACCAATCCTCTGACAGACCTGGTCCAGGCCGCTGACTTCTACTTTGCGCAAACTGGACGGAGGGTTTCTTATGAATACGCCCTCTTTGCGGGTATCAATGATAGCCTGGAACAGGCTAAAGCCCTAGCCCAACTGCTGAGAGGTCGCAATTGCCATGTGAATCTCATTCCTGCAAATGAAGTAGACGGCAGCCCCCTTAAATCTACGCCCCCATCGCAGATTCAGGCTTTTGTTAGGACCCTGCAAGGCCAAGGCATTAATGCCACGATCCGGAGGTCCCTGGGACAGGATATTGATGCGGCTTGTGGTCAATTACGCCGCCGCAGCTTGCTTGCTGGCCCTGCAAGCAAATGATAGAATATTTATCAGTAATTTTAGCAATAAAGAGCTTAATCTGTGCTAATTAGAGATAAAGGGGTTGTCGGTGAAAAAGCGAGTTGACTTTGCCATAAAAACTGACCGGGGCCTGGTACGGGAAAAGAATGAAGATTCTTATTTTTCCTATTTTGCGCCTGAAAACTGGCCCTGTGCCTTTGCCGTGGCAGATGGTATGGGTGGGCACTCCGATGGGGAAGTTGCAAGTAAAGTGGCCATTGATTATTGCCGGGAGCGTTTGGCGCATGACCTGAGCAGTCAGGACCAGGCTGAACGCACAGAAGTACTTCTTTCTGACACCATCCAAAAAGCCAATGTACAAGTTTATCTGCGGTCTTTAGAAAAGCAGGGGGCCTCGGGCATGGGGACGACTCTCACCCTGGCTGTCTTGTATCCTGAATCTCTTTATCTGGGACATGTGGGTGATTCCCGCTGCTACATCATGCGCAGAGGTATTTTAGAAAAGATATCCCGTGATCATACCTTAGTCCAGGAAATGCAAGACGCCGGCACACTCACGGCAGAAGAAGGGGCTAACCACCCACAAAGACACATTCTTACCCAGGCCCTGGGGGTGCCGGAATATCTGAAACCGGAGATCCTCCACTTAGAAATTAAGAAAAATGATCGTTACTTGCTCTGCAGTGATGGGCTGCATGGCTATCTTTCAGAACAGGTGATTGAAGAGACCTTACGCAAGGCGAAAAGCGCTGAAGACTGCGTCGACGACTTTATGAAACTCGCACTGGCGTCAGGTGGATACGACAACATCACCGCTATTGCTATCTTTATTTGAGAGGCTTAGGGATGCAATCCGCGCAGCAAAATATCTCAAAGGGCTTTATCTTGGATGAACGCTATGAAGTCCTCGAGGCCTTGGGCCAAGGGGGTATGGCTTATGTTTATCTGGCGCAAGACTTGCGTACAGGACGCAAGGTTGCCCTCAAGCTGATGCGGGACGAACTCTCAGGTGACCAGGAATTTATTCGCCGTTTTGCGACTGAGGCTCGGGCCGCAGCTAGCCTGGACCACCCTAACATTGTCCAGGTTTTAGATTATGGCCAAGACGGGGACGTCCGGTATATCGTTCAGGAATTTGTCGAAGGAACCAATCTTAAAGAGCTCATCTTAGAGAATGGTCCCCTCAAATGGGATGTAGCTGTTCCGTTAATGATTCAGATTGGTCTGGGTTTGGAGCATGCCCACCGTCGTGGCATCATCCATAGGGACATGAAGCCCCAAAATGTATTAATTACTCCCGATATGACCGCCAAGGTTACGGACTTTGGTATCGCCCGAGCTGCGATTGCGAATACCATCACTCTGACGGGTGGTATGGCCTTTGGCTCGGTCCATTATTTTTCCCCAGAACAGGCCAGGGGAGGCAAGGTAACAGAAGCCTCTGATCTTTATTCCCTGGGCTTGATGTTGTACGAGATGCTGACTGGCTGTCTGCCCTTTGATGGTGAGTCTTCAGTAGCGGTCGCCATCAAGCAGTTGCAAGAAATGCCGGCCCGCCCCAGCAAGTTAAATTCTGCCATCCCTCCCGGTCTGGAGGCTATTATCTTTAAGGCCATTCAAAAAAGCCCCGAACGCCGCTACCAATCGGCGCGGGAATTTGTGAATGAGTTAGATCGCTTTATGGTCAATCCTCGTGCCTTCCAGCCCTCCTATCCCGCCCAGGCCCAGAACTGGTCCTCCTCTTCTGCAGCCCTAACCACCGATAAAACTGATGCAAACTACAACAAGATTGAGGAGCTGGAACGTACGATTGATAAGCGTCGCAAGTCTCGGCTTAGGGATACGCTGTTAGTTCTGCTCTTGGTTGTGCTGGCAGGAGGAGCCTTGGTCTATCTGCTGAGCTCCGCAGTCCAGCGTTTTAGTTTTAATAGCCGTCAACAGCAAGCAGAAGATATTTTGGTGGTAGATCGTTATGTCGGCCGTCAGGTATCAGATGTAGAGTCTGAACTAAAAGAACTTTATGGAGACAATTTTGAACTGATCGCCGTGCAGTCTGAAACCCAGGAAAAGGGTGTGATCTTTGAGCAAGACCCGAATTATGGCACCAAGCTCCCTAAAGCAAATGCCCATATCAAACTGAAGTATTCTGTTGGTAAGGCGGAAGTTAAACTGCGGGATGTCACAAAACTCGACAGCGAAGAAGCCCGCCGCCTGCTCGAAAAAGATGGCTTTAATGTGGTGATTTATCAGGAATTTTCTCAAGAATTGGAGAGAGGTAAGGTTATGCGTACAGAACCCGAGGCCAATAGCCTGGTTAATGAAGGCGCAAGAATTGCCGTATATGCTTCAAGAGGGAGTGAACAAGTCTCCGTCCCGCCCTTGGTAGGCCTCAGCTGGAGCCAGGCTAAAGATACCTTGGATGATCTAGATTTGCGGATGTACGGGGAGTCTTACCACTACGATGCCCAGGGGAAAAAAGAAGAGGTCCCTGACTATTTGCGGGTGATCCTTAAACAATACACAGATGCTAACACGGTCGTACAGCGGGGCTCCAGTATGCGGGTTGATTATGGTACAGCAGAGGATTATGAAAAGGTCAAACAAGGTATGGCGCTGGGCAAGCCCGATTCACCTCAGTCCATGGGCTTAGTCCTGATGCCTGATCTCACGGGCAAGACGGCTGCAGAAGTTCGAGCCATCTTGGATCCTATTTGGCCCTCTGGCGCCCCCCGCTACTATTTGTCCCGCTCAGCTAATCTCAGTGATGTTACAGATGAAGGGGCTGTTGTGGTAAATCAGTCTACCCCGCCCGGCCAGCTTTTTGATCCCTTTGCGGATTCTTTGATCGTGTCCTTTGATTTACGGTAAGCTTTATGCTTACCGTTTGAAATGGGGGAAATGTGGAGCATAATCAGGCCAGAATTTTGCGCGGCGTTGCAGGTGTTTATTTACTCTCAAACCCCAGCACGGGTTTCCGCGGCCAGGCTGTGGCGCGTGGACTTTTTCGCAAAACTGCTACCAAACCCTTACCGGGCGATCTCGTTCGCTATTGCTCATCTGAAGACCCCGATATTCCCTGGCTTATCACGGAAATTCTCCCCCGGCAAAATGAATTGCGCCGCCCTCCCTTGGCCAACCTGGACCAATTAATGCTGGTTTCTTCAGCGGTCCTACCACGGGTAGACTACCATTACTTAGACCGCATGATTTGTTATGCGGTGCATAACCAGATCCGCCCCCTCCTTGTCCTCACAAAATGTGACCTGCCAGAAGCAGACTCAGCACGGGAGGAGTTTGCAGCTTATTTTGCTGCGTCTGGTTTTCCGTTCTATTTCACCGGCTGGGATGACCAAGCTAGCCTGGATCAGTTTGAGCCCCTGCTTGCAGACAAGTTTACTGCTCTGGCTGGTCAATCAGGCGTAGGCAAGTCCACCTTGATGAACCGGCTCTTAGGGGACCAGATTTTGGAAACTGGTGCCTTATCTGATAAAGCGGGGAGGGGCAAGCAGACTACGCGGTCGGTAGAAATTTATGCTTTGGGCTCGGCTTTCCTTGCAGATACGCCGGGATTTCAAGCTATTGATATTCAAAATATGGGCCTAGAGCCCAGAGACCTTGTGGCAGCTTATCCTGAATTGCAGGCGATTGCGCCCTATTGCCGCTTTGCCGACTGCAAGCACTTGAATGACTTGGGTTGTGCCAAGGACCAGGCCCAGATTCATCCGGAGCGGTTTGCAACGTATCAGAGCTTGCGGCAGGCCCTGGAGGATCAAAAACTCTATTAAATGTTGATAAGGAAGTAACTATGCGAGAATCAACACTCATGGCCCAGAAGCTCCTGACCGGTGGTCAAGCCCTCGTGGCACCTTCGCTCTTGGCTGCGGATTTCACCCAGCTCAAACAGGAGCTGGAGGCCATCCAAGTTGCCGATGCCTTGCACCTGGATATTATGGACGGCCATTTTGTCCCCAATATCACTTATGGCCCAGGCCTTGTTAAACAATTAAGGCCTCACTGGAATAAGCCCATGGACGTGCATCTCATGGTAGATCGGCCAGAAGATTGGCTGGAAGCCTTTGTCCAGGCAGGGGCAGATATCATCACGTTCCACGAGGAAGCAGCTGTTCATGCGCACAGACTTATCCAAGAGATACACCGTCAGGGTTGCCTGGCGGGTATAGCCTTAAATCCTGGTACACCTGTTAGCCTTTTAGAAGACCTCATACCTTTTTTAGACCAAATCCTCTTGATGACTGTAAATCCTGGCTTTGGCGGCCAATCATACATTAAAGAAATGGAAGGCAAAATACGCCGGGCGAGGCAGCTCATTGAGGAGAGTGGCCGCCACATACTCTTGCAAGTAGATGGGGGCATCAAAAGGGACACGATAGAAAGAGCCGCTGCAGCGGGCGCCAACTTCTTTGTGGCAGGTACGGCAGTCTTTAAGGCAGAAGATCCTGCGGAGGAAATAAGGATCTTGCGGCAAAGAGCAGCCGAAGAAGGCTGTGTAGGCCGGCATCAGGCTGCCGTGATGTTTTAGAGGGGGCCCCTAGATGTGGCAAGCCCTCTTTTTAAGTGGTGACCTCAACGATCTTCAAAGGATCCGAACCCTGGCTGAGGCCTGTGACCTCATTTGGACGGCGGATGGAGGCCTGGATCGGGCCCGCATGCTGGGTATGAAACCCTATATGCATGTGGGAGACAACGACTCCTTAAGTCAGGCGGGTTTAAGCTACCTGCAAGGCCAAGGCATAGGTCAGCTAAAATTCCCAGTCAAGAAGGATGAACCAGATTCAGCCTTAGCCCTCCACTACATGCTGGACCAAGAATATGCCTGGCGAAGGGAACGAAAGGCTCAGGTAAATGGAGCCCTAGAAGCGAAACGAACTCCACTATCCCTTGGCTTAACAGGCTCAGGCGTTATTTTTCTGGCCGGCCTAGGATCCCGCGTGGACCATGTCCTGGCTAATCTGGACCTGGCTAGCCGCTATGCCCAGCCTGACCTCGCCTTCCTGCTGACAGATGGACTCACAGAGGTCTGGACCCTGGTAGGACCTTGCCAGACCTACATCCAGCTTCCAGACCATGATAGGTCTGACACTTATCTCTCACTCCTGGCGGTCAGCCCGGAGGTCAGTGGTCTCAGCTTGCAGGGCACCGTATGGCCCTTGGAAAATCGTACACTCTACCAGGGAATAAACCTGGGCATTTCCAACCAGCCTCTAGCCGGCGAGGATATTCAAGTTCAATTGGCCCAGGGGACCTTGAGGCTGGTACTCAGCCGTGAAGATAAAGCACAAGCAAAACTAAAGCCTTAGCCCTTGAGCGACAGGAAGATTTTGACCATGGACGGGGTCTGGACTAGAATAGGGAAATAGCTCAGTCAAGTTTGGAAGAATTCTCAGGCTGTGACTTGTGTAACAAGGAGGACCCATGACCAAGAACGTATATGATGTCTTAGCAGAACGCGGCTATATTGCCCAGGTTTCACACGCAGATGAACTGCGAGACCTACTCGGCAGAGAGCAAATTAGTTTCTATACGGGTTACGATCCTACCGCAGACAGCCTACACGTGGGCCATCTCTTACAGCTTATGGCCATGTCTCATCTGCAAAAAGCTGGCCACCGGCCTGTCGTCCTTTTAGGTGGTGGCACGGGCATGATCGGCGATCCTTCCGGACGCACAGATATGCGCCAGCTGTTGACCCCAGACCGGGTCCAGCATAATGTTGACAGCTTCCGCAAGCAGATGGGCCGCTTTATTGACTTTTCAGAGGGCAAAGCAATCTTTGTGAATAATGCGGACTGGATTCTGCCTCTCAATTATATTGATTTTCTCCGCGAGCTTGGCCCGCACTTTTCGGTTAACCGCATGTTAGCGGCAGAATGTTACAAGAACCGCCTGGACCAAGGTCTTACCTTCCTGGAATTTAACTACATGCTCCTGCAGGCCAACGATTTCCTCCACCTCTATCAGGAGGAAAATTGCAAGTTGCAGCTGGGCGGAGATGACCAATGGTCGAATATTTTGGCAGGTACTGATCTCATTCGTAGAAAGGGTTTGGGCCCTGCCTATGCCCTGACTTTCACCCTGCTGACCAAGGCAGATGGAGAGAAAATGGGTAAAACCTCTTCAGGTGCCTTGTGGCTGGATGAGGACAAGTTGCCAGTCTATGACTTCTACCAATACTGGCGGAATATTGACGACCGTGATGTTATCAAATGCATGAAGCTTTTAACCTACATGCCTCTGGAAGAAATTGCAGAATATGCCAAGCTCGAAGGTTCAGAGATTAACCAAGCCAAAAAGCGATTAGCCCTAGAGGTGACTAGCCTGGTCCATGGTGCAGAAAAAGCCCAACAAGCGGAGGCCCAAGCTGAAGAGATCTTTGGCGCTCAAGGTGCGGGCAGGGCAGAGGGTATGCCTGGCAGAGACTTGAGGGAAGAGGATTTCGGCAGACCCCTCTTAGACATCCTAGTGGACTGTGAATTCATTCCCTCCAAGTCAGAAGGCCGCCGCCTGATTAAGCAAAATGGCCTCAGCCTCAATGAAGAAGTGGTCAGCGATTTTAACCGGACATTGGAAAAATCAGACCTTCAAGAAGGGGCGGCCGTAGTCCGTCGTGGCAAAAAGAATTACTTCGCCTTAAAGTTTGAAGCCTAAGTAGCTTACGGCGAAGGCTCCCATCTTTAACCCATTGGCTCTAAGTAACTCGCGAGTTACTTAGAGCTTTTTTAGGGACTTTATACTTGTACAGGCGGCTCTAAGAGCTCGTAGGCCAAGTCCGGCTTACCAGACAAGTAGGCCCAGAGAGCGGCTGCTCTCCGTTCAATTAAAGCCTGGGCGCAAACCGCGGGGTCATCCGACTTTGCCGTTTCTGAAAAACGCGCAAAGACAGGGATCCTGGATTTTTCTTGCATCTTGCGAAGGATATACCGGCCATCCCGATTGAAGGCCAAGGGAAAGAGAAAGGCGGGTTGGTCCCCTGCTTGCCGCATGAGGGATTGATCTATACCGAGAAGATAAGCAGTTAAGGCCCTCTGCACCCTGCCTGGGGGAAAATTTCTGGCCGTAACAGAACCGAGTAGATCCTGGTCGTCCCGCCTAGACAGAAGCCTTTCAGCTAAGCCTCCTTGCATATCACGATAAGCCGCTAAGTCTGCAGGTTGATTGACACGTTTGAGGGAGAGCTGAGCTAAATCTAGGAGGCTTGAATTGATCACAAAATGACCACGATTGAGATCACTCAAGAGGAGACTGAGACTTTCTACGGGCATATGGGCCGTCAGGGCCTGCACAAGTTCCAGACTTAGGGGGGTGGGCCAGGTGGTCGCTTGAGCACTGTCTATATGCTCCCAGGGGGCCTGCCAAGTAGATTTTTGCCTGCTTTGGAGGGCTGCTTGCTCTACCATGGCCCGTATACGGCTTGCGCCCAAACTATCCTCTTGGCGAGGGCAGAGGAAGAAGCCCGGATGAGGCCAGCCGGCCGGCAGCCTTGTTCTGGCTGCCAAGTATTCTGCACATAGCCTGGCGTTCGCCTGATTAAAGACCTCAACCACTTGGGGATCCACACCCAGCTGGAGGAGAGAGGTGGTCCTTGCCTGATGGGGGCTCAGGCCTTCCCCAATCAAGTCCCGGATGGCGGCCTTGAGCTCCGGGCTTTCTGGCGAGATCAGACGAGCGGCCTCCTGAATGAGGGCCTTGTCCGTAAGCTCTGCTGAAGCTGCCTGGGTTCTCACCATGCCGGAAGCGGCCAAAAGACCCACTCCGGCCTGGGCGTAGGTTTCACCAGAGCTGCTAGAAAAATACTGGGGGAGGAGGAGGACCAAGTCCGCGCCAGCTGCAACTGCTGCCTTGGCCCTCTGGCGAGGGCTTTGCAAACTAGGGCAGGCCCTCTGGCAAAAATAGGAGGACAGGGCTATCACAATTTTCGTATCAGGTCCCAGTTTATCCTTTACCCAAGCGAATTGACTCAAGTGCCCCTGATGAAAGGGATTATATTCGGCAATTATTCCCACTATACGCATGCTTGCTTAAATCTCCTTAGCCCGGCTATTATAGCAGAAGCCCATGTGTTCATAGGCCTTTTGAGTCAGCAAAGGAATACATTAAGTCATGACACAGCAAGATAAAGAACAAGGCAAATCAGACCAATTACCAGCTGACCGGTATCAAGCAGAGGACCAGGATACTTTAGATAAGTATCCCATCCCACCTATGCCGGGTCAGGAGATGCGTAAACCGCTCCTAGAAAAGGTAGACCAGCATTTTGGAGAAGTGTTTTTGGATCGGCTGCGTAGCCATCACTGGCATTTGCCCGGTAAAAGGGCCTTGCTTCTGATCCTTGTTATCCTCTGCCTTCTGCTGGGTCTGGCCTACTATTTCTGGCCCCGGCCCCCGGAGGGTCCGTCTCCCGTGACCTGGGATCTGCTTGCGGTTCCCCCCTTACAAAAGAGTTCCTACCAGGTTCTGAGCGGTGAAGCGGGCTTGCTAGACCGGCTCAACCAAGCCTTCCGTCTCGATGCTGACTCCGATGCCAGCCTATTTGCCCAGTATGCTGACCAAAGTCTCTTGCTACACGCTGACCCGGATGATCCTGCCAGTGCTTTGCTTTTTCAGGCCAAGCCACAAGCCGAATTAAGTTTGGAGGATGCCCTCCTACAATTAGAGCTAATCTTGGCGCAACGTGATCGTAAAGCCTATGGGATGGCGCAAAAGCAAATCAGCCAATTCTTCGCTAGCCAGCTAGGACCTGATGCTGCTAGTAGCTACTGGCCCGCCAAATTGTCCTACCTGCGCCAGCTTTTTCTGGCCAGCCAGTATTGGACGGAGGATGCCCTCTTTGCGGAGATCGACCGCTTGAGCAAGGAACTGCTTCCACTTTTTGCAGACGATTTAGACTTAGCCCATCGGGAAGACTTTGAAGAAGTGATGCCCACGGTCTTGTCATCCAACGAAAAAGAAACTTACCAGGCAGAGCGAGACTTGCAGGTAGTCCGTTTAGACCAGGTGGACCTTTGGGTCTTACAGGCCCTGGCCATGCGCGATCCTGCCTGGGAGAAAATCGCAGACAAGTGGCAGGACATCGCACGCAAGTCCCGCTTGGACTCCGGCTTTTATGCTTATGCCTGGGACCCTGGGACCCAGTCCTATATACCTTCGGCGGGTTCTACCTTCCAGGCTAATACCCTGGCCAGTCTGACCCAAATCCGCTTTCTCTTGGAAGTAGGAGAGGGGAGGCCTGATGACCTCCTGCTCTTTAATCAGCTCCTGATGTCGTCTGGCCAGTTCTATGAAAGCTATAATCAAATCAACCTCACTCCTACGGTGGATCAGGTATCTCTGCCAGCACTTCTGGCCTATAAGAGGCTCAGCCTCCTATCTGGTCAAAGCCTGGGCCTGGATCTGGCCAATCAAAGCCTGAAGCTTCTCACCCGAGGGGACTCTATCCCTGCAGGGCAGGGCTTCCTTTACCGGCCAGGGCAGGCGGATACCTACTATTTCCAAGATAACTATCGCAATCTCCTCCTCACAGCTTGGGAGCTCAGCTTGGACCCCAGCTTGGAAGCCTCGCACTAGGACGCCCCTTCTTATAAGAAAAGCGACTCCAGGCCGGTTTTTCGCGCCTTGTAGCCGTTGAAGCCCTGTCTAAAATCATCTATACTTGCTGAGGTTATTTTTATTTTATGGGAGGTAGACTATGACTTTCATTGACAAGGTTAAGGCACAGGCTCAAGCACTAAATCAAACTGTGATTTTAGTAGAAAATGAAGATGAACGCGTGCTCCAAGCAGCCGTGACGGCTACGCAAGAAAAGCTCGCTAAGATTATCCTCATAGGTACCAAGGAAGAATCGCAAGCGGTTTGCCCCGACCTGGATTACACAGGAATTGAGTTTATAAACCCCGCCGATTATCCAGATTTGGACCAATTTGCCCAACAATATTATGAAATGCGCAAGCATAAGGGCGTGGATTTAGAAAAGGCCCAGGCTACCGTCAGAGATAAGACCGCTTTCGGCATGATGCTGATGAAAAATGATCAGGCGGATGGTTTAGTTTCTGGAGCAGCACATTCTACTGCGGATACGCTGAGACCTGCCCTGCAAATTCTCAAGACTAAGGCGGGCACCAAACTTGTTTCTGCCTTCTTTGTCATGGACACCCAATTCAAAGACCTGGGCTCAGATGGCATTTTCGTCTTTGCTGACTGTGGCTTAAATGAAAATCCTGATGCAGACCAGCTCTCGGAAATCGCTCTCGCCTCGGCTGATTCCTTCCGTTTCTTTACGGGACAAGAGCCTGTCGTGGCCATGCTGTCTTACTCCTCTTTTGGTTCTGCCCATTCTGAACTCACAGAGAAAGTGGTAGAAGCCACCAAACTAGCCAAAGAAAAGGCACCTGAACTCAGACTAGACGGTGAGGCCCAAGTGGATACAGCCCTCGTACCTGCTACCTCCGAACGCAAGGCCCCTGGCAATAAAATTGGGGGCCAGGCTAATGTCCTTGTCTTCCCCGACCTCAATGCCGGTAATATTGGCTATAAGCTTGTTCAATACCTGGGTGGTGCCAAGGCCTACGGGCCTCTCCTGCAGGGTATTGCCAAACCTGTTAACGACCTCTCCCGTGGTTGCTCTACTGAAGATATTATTGGCGTGATAGCCCTAACTGCCGTGCAGGCCGCAGGCGGAAAAAATAAATAATTAGCTGAAGCTGAAAGGATACAAGATGATCGTATTAGTAATTAACGCAGGTTCTTCCTCCCTCAAGTACCAACTCCTAGACACCCAAGATGGCCGGGTTATGGCTAAAGGCCTTTGTGAAAGAATTGGCATTGCGGGCTCTCGCCTCAAACATGAACCAGAAGGCAAAGAAAAGTATGTCGTAGAAACCCCCATGCCTACCCACCAAACTGCAGTGCAGCTGGTTTTAGATGCCCTCGTATCTCCAGAACATGGCGTCATCAAGTCCATGAAAGAAATTGACGCTGTGGGCCACCGTATCCTGAACTGTGCTGACTATTACACCCAGTCGGTCTTGATTGATGACGATGTCAAGGAAACCATCCGCAAATGCTTTAGCTTTGCCCCCTTGCATAACCCCGCAAACTTGATGGGGATTGAGGCCTGCCAGGAAATCATGCCTGATATTCCTATGGTTGCGGCTTTTGATACCAGTTTCCACCAAACCATGCCTCCCCAGGCCTACATGTATGGCTTGCCTTACCGCTATTACGAGGAAAAACACATCCGCCGCTATGGGGCCCACGGTACCTCCCACCACTATGTCAGCCAGAGGGCGGCTGAGTTCTTGGGCAAAGACCAAGAAGGTCTGCGCATGATAACCCTCCACCTAGGGAATGGTTCTTCGATTTCTGCGGTGAAGGATGGCAAGTGCCAGGATACCTCCATGGGTCTAACACCTCTGGAAGGGCCTCTTATGGGTACGCGCTGCGGTTCCATTGACCCGGCCATTGTGGTTAACATTATGGAACAAGAAAAACTGAACCCTCAGGAAATGGACCATTTGATGAATAAGGAATCGGGTGTCCTGGGCATCTCGGGTGTCTCTTCTGACTTCCGTGACCTGGAAGAGGCTGCTCAAGCAGACAATACCCGCGCCCAGCTGGCTTTAGATATGTTCAGTTATCAGTGCAAGAAAATCTTAGGCTCTTATGTTTTCGCCATGGGCGGAGTAGATGTCTTAGTCTTTACCGCAGGAATCGGAGAAAATGACTGCAATACGCGGGCTGCAATCTGCGCTGGCCTGGAAGACTTAGGTATCAAGCTTGACCCTGCGAAAAATGATGGTTTGAGAGGCAAGGAAGCGGTCATTTCTGCTGATGATTCTAAGGTTACTGTGGTGGTTATTCCCACAAACGAAGAACTTATGATTGCCCGGGATACGGAAGCAATTGTTAAGTCTCTGTAGAAGCTAGATAGTGCATTATGGCTAAAGACGATAAATTAGTTAAAGAGATTACGCCGAGGGACCAAGACTTTGCCCAATGGTATACGGATGTCGTTAAAAAAGCGGAGCTTACCTCCTATTCTCGGGTGCGGGGTTGCATGATTCTCCGACCCTATGGCTATGCCATCTGGGAGAATATCCAAAAGGACTTGGACCGGCGTTTTAAGGAAACGGGCCATCAGAATGTTGCCATGCCGCTTTTAATCCCGGAATCTCTTCTGGAGAAAGAAAAAGACCATGTGGATGGTTTTGCTCCGGAGGTTGCCTGGGTAACCGAGGGCGGGAATAACAAACTTCAAGAGCGGCTTTGCATCCGGCCTACCTCAGAAGCGCTTTTCTGCGACCACTATGCTGATGTTATTCAATCCTGGCGTGACTTGCCGAAACTCTATAACCAATGGGTATCTGTTGTGCGTTGGGAAAAGACAACCCGGCCCTTCCTGCGGACTTCGGAATTTTATTGGCAGGAGGGGCATACCGCTCACGCCACTGCCGAGGAAGCCTTAGAAGAAACCCGCCGTATGCTGCAGGTTTATATTGACTTCTATCGGGAGTGCCTGGCTATCCCTGTCATTTCTGGTCTGAAAACAGATAAGGAAAAATTTGCAGGAGCCGAACAGACCTATACGGTAGAGGCTATGATGCACGATGGTAAAGCCTTACAGGCTGGTACCTCCCACTATTTTGGTGATGGTTTCGCCCAGGCCTTTGGCATCCAGTACGCGGATGAAAACAACGCACTCCAGTATGTCTACCAGACCTCCTGGGGTGTCTCAACGCGATCGATTGGCGGCCTGATCATGGTCCACGGTGACGATGATGGTTTAGTCCTCCCGCCGCGTGTAGCTCCTCACCAAATCGTGCTCATTCCTATTGCCTTACAAAAGGCAGGCGTAAAAGAGGCCAACGAGGAGCTTTTAGCCCGTCTGGCAGGTCGTTTCCGCATGACGTCTGACTTCTCTGACCGGATGCCGGGCTGGAAGTTCTCTGAATACGAGATGAAGGGTGTACCCTTACGCCTGGAGTATGGCCCCAAGGATATTGAAAAAGGCCAGGTCGTCGCAGTACGCAGAGATAACCGGGAAAAATACTTCCTACCCCTGGAAGGCCTGGAAGATAAGCTACAAGAGATCCTGGACCAAATGCATGAGGATATGCTGGCTCGGGCTGAAAAGTCCATGGAGGACCGTATCTATGAGGCCAGTAACTGGTCAGAGCTTGAGACGATCCTTAAGAACAAGCCTGGCTTTGTGAAAGCACACTGGTGCGGTGATCCCGCTTGTGAGGAAAAGGTTAAAGCTGATTTGCAGGCTACTTCTCGCTGCATCATTGATGAAGAACTGGAAGAAGGTGCGGTTTGTGCCATCTGTGGCAAGCCAGCTCAACACCTGGTTTACTGGGGCAAAGCCTATTAGCTCTGCTGAATTTATAGCACATGTAAAAGTCCGGCTGCCACAAGGCGAGCCGGACTTTTTAATAAAAAGACCAAAAGGGATAATTCTCCCTGCTAGTGCCCTCACTCGTTTTCCATATCCTGACTGTCATCCGTATGGTGATGCTTTTGGCTGCGGAACTTGTCCTTCTTGGCCGTCGCAAAAGCCAAAATCGTGATCAGGGCGGACAGTATGAGGAAGGCATAGAAATTAATGACCCTGGTCAAAATCATGGTGGATTCAACTTGGCCAGGTGGGAAAAGCCCGGAGAACATGGCCACAAAGCCACCCTCTGTGATACCAACCGAGCCTGGGGTAGGGAAACCAGAAACGGCTAAGGTGAGCACGGCCTGTAAAGAGAAAGACTGGAGAAAGATGTCCGAGGAAGCCCCTAAGGCCCTTGCAGCTGTAAAAGGAATAAGATTGTAGATCGCAAATTGTATGGCGTGTAAGACTAAGAGCTTGATGAGGAGGCCGGGTGCTTTCAGGAGGGAAAAGGCGCCCGCACTGTAAGAACCCAGGAACTTATCGAGATTGCGTTTATATTTTTTGGCCTTGGGCTTTAGTTTCCCCTTCGTTATCCAGCCTAGGACCGCATAGGAAATGCTCTTAAGTTGCTTAGGGAAGAAGAGCAAAAAGATATTAAGGAAGAGCAGGAATCCGTTAAACAAATAGCCTACGACTAGGGCATAGCGCATGGCGTAAAGGTTTTGACTGATAAAGTCGTGCTGGCTTATTAGCAGTACGGTCGCATAGGTAATCATGACAAGGTTGTTAAAGACCGTGTTGACGCAAAATATGATGCTGGAACCCGCAAGATCCATCCCGCAGCGATGCAGGTAGAGCATTTGCATAGGCTGTCCCCCTGAGGACGAGGGAGTGATATTGTTGAAATAAAAGCCGATAAAAGCAGTGTTGACAGCAATGTGGTAGGGTGCGCGTTTGCTATTGAGGTGAGAAAGTAGGGACCGAATAATTTCTGCCCAGATCAATTGGTAGCTGATCATCAGGGCAAAGCCGCGTGCCACCCAACGGGGATTGGCAGCCTGGAGGGAAGCCCGTATGTCCTCAATGGAGGTATCCTTGAGGAGGATCCTGAAAGTCCCATAAAGAATGAGGAGCAGGGCTATAAAGGAGAAGACGTACTTCCAAAGAGCACGCCGTTGCTTAGCCTGGCTACTGACGGTTTTCATGCTTGGCCTTACTCCCTTGTCGCAGTTTCATATCTCCCTGCCGCTCATTCTACCATATCGCTAGGATTGGGAGATTTGCTTGAGTAGAATACTTTCTAAAGCTTCTACTTGTAACTGCTTCCTCAGCGAGGGAAAAGCTCGCTCGGGTTTTTCCGGCAAGGACCATTGGGCAAGGAGGGGCTGCCATTCGCCAGCGGGCAGGTCCAGGTACCAAGCACTGCTGAGCGCATTATGCACAATGAGGTAGAATTGTCCTTCAAAGTTGATTTGGTAGGCAATATGGCCCTCTTCCAGACGATAGGTCTGCACCGCTTGGTTAATGTCTGTATAAGAGCTAAGCGAAAAGACCCCCATTTCCTTCCGCTGGACCAAAAGACGGCGGAAAAGCAGGCCTAATTGAGGGTACTGGGCTACGCGGTCGTAATCCAGGGCGTTGATCTCATCGGGAGACTTGTAGGTGTTGTCCAAGCCTTGCTTGCTCCGCATGAACTCTTGACCAGCGTGGAAGAACAAGGTGCCAAAAGACAAACATTGGATCGAAAAGGCCATGGCCTGCCGCTTCATGGATTCATCTACGCTCATATCACCCAAGGACAGGCGGAGCTTATCGTAGAGGGTGGCATTATCGTGGCATTCTGTATAGATTACGGATTGGCTGGCGTCCCTGTAATAGCCATGGTCAGGCTGGCCTAAGATATTATGGTAGACTTGCCGGGTTTTCGCCAAGCTAGTGTCCCTGCTTAAAAAACCTTGAGCATCATGACCAAAGTTAGATCCGCGCAAGGCGTCACGAAATTGGTCATTGAAAAAACGGATGCCGGGTAGCTGCTGGGCTTGTCTTTGGTCAGAAGGCCTAATGCCAGCCGGGTGGTTGCCCATCTGCCAACCTTCACCGATGAGGATAATCTCTGGATCAATCCTATCTAGGGCCTGGCGCACAGCCTGCATGGTTTCCACATCATGAATCCCCATCAGGTCAAAACGGAAGCCATCAATGTGAAAGCTACGGGCCCAGTAACACAAGGAGTCAATCATATATCTGCGGAACATGGCCTGCTCGGAGGCGGTTTCGTTGCCGCAGCCGGTACCGTCCCACAGCTGGCCATCTTCCCGCAAGCGGAAGTAGTAGCCGGGCACTGTCTGGTTTAGGGGCGAGCACGCAAGGTCATAAACATGGTTGTATACGACATCCATGATCACTTTGAAGCCTGCTTGGTGCAGGGTGTTGACCAGGGTTTTAAACTCTATAATCCGGCTGACAGGGTCCTGGGGTTCGGTTGAGTAGGAACCTTCCACCACATTGTAATTTAGGGGGTCGTAGCCCCAATTATATTGGGCGTTAAAGGAGAGGTCGCCTGCCTCATCAACTGTCGCAAAGTCAAAGCAGGGCATGAGCTGGATATGGCTGACCCCTAAAGACCGCAGGTAATCCAGCCCCGAGGGCTGGCCCTGGGCTGTACGCGTGCCAGCCTCGCAGAGTCCTAAAAATTTGCCCTTGTGATAGATACCGTTGTTTGGCCCCATAGTCAGATCACGAATATGAATTTCATAAATGGCAATCTCCGCTTGGTCAAGCGGGGGAGGCACAGGGTCGTCCGCCCAGTTTTCAGGATGATAGGCCTCAGGATCCAGGAGAACGGAGGGCTTGCCATTGGCCCTGGCCGCAACAGCATAGGGGTCGGCGGATTCTTGCACGCTTCCATCAGGGAAGGTTAGGAGGTAGGTATAATCCTGCAAATAAAAATCACCCTGGAGATCTAAGGTCCACAGTCCAGGCTGTTGACTGTTGGCCTGCAAGTCTAAGAGCCATTTTTGCCCTTGCCCTAAACTTAGCTGAACCCGGGTTGCCGTCGGGGCCCACAGGCGAAACTGGCTCAAGTCTGGGGTGTAAAAGGCCCCAAGTGGACCCTCGTAAGAGTATTTATGATTAAATTCCGGGGAGTGTAGATACGTTAAATTTAACACAAGCTGGTCCTGAGCCTTTCTCCAGTAGTTTGTAAAGTATACCTCATATGACAAGTCCTCTTGCCAAGTGACTCCTGCCTACTATAATCAAGTGACCTTCATCTAGGAAAAGGCTTGACAGGCTAGAATGGCCGTGAGATAATCACTAACGCTGTTTTAGAAAAACTCTATTTTTAGAGAGAAGCTGTTTAGCAAAGTGCTAATATGCATATTTAGATAAAGGGAGGCAGAAACATGGCAGTACCTAAGAGAAAATGGTCCAAACGCAGATCTCGGATGTCGCGCGCCCAGGAAAAACTTACTCAAGTGAATCTTTCCGAATGCCCTCAATGCCACGAACTTAAGCTCCCCCACGTAGTCTGCAAAAACTGTGGTTACTACAAGGGAAGAGAAGTCGTAGCCATTGACAAAGAGGCCTAGGCCTCCAGGTCTTTTTAGTGAAGCATGAGCAGCGGGGCGGCTTGTCCGGCTGCTTTTTTACGTGATGAGGTAAGCAATGTCCAAACCCGTAATCGCCATCGTGGGTCGACCCAATGTAGGAAAATCTAGTATTTTTAATGCCCTGGCAGGGGAGCGTATTTCCATTGTGCATGACAGTCCCGGTGTTACCCGTGACCGTATCTATGCGGAACCGGAGTGGTTCGGACGGGGGTTCGTCTTGATTGATACAGGCGGACTTGAACCAGGCTCCGAAGACCCCATCTTGCAGCAAATGGCTCGCCAGGTTGGCTTTGCGCTAGAGTCTGCTGATGCCATCCTCTTTCTTTGTGATTTACGAGATGGCTTGACCAATCAAGACCGGGAGATAGCCTCTCTCCTGCGTAAGTCCGACAAGCCTATCGTTTTGGCACTTAACAAGGCAGACCAAGTAGGCTTGATGCCTCCTGAGGCCTATGAATTCTTCGAGTTAGGCTTGGGTGAGCCCCTCTGTGTTTCAGCCTTACATAAACTGGGCCTTGGAGATATGGTTTCCGCCCTCTTGGACCAAGTGCCAGAAACCCCTTCCTCGGAGCAAGACCAGCATCGCATCTCTGTAGCCATCATTGGCAAGCCCAACGTGGGGAAATCCTCCCTCTTGAATAAGCTCCTGGCGGAAGACAGGGCCATTGTGTCTAACATACCCGGCACCACACGTGATTCGCTCGATGTCAATATTGACAATGCCTATGGATCCTTCCGCTTTATTGATACGGCCGGTCTTAGACGTAAGGCCAAGGTCAAAGAAGCCGTGGAAAAATACAGTACCATGCGGACCCAAGCTGCGGTTGAACGGGCAGATGTCTGTCTCATCCTTCTGGACGCAACTGAGGAAATTTCTGAACAGGATACAAAAGTTGCTGGTTTAGCCCATAACGCAGGTAAGGCCTCGCTTTTTGTAGTCAACAAGTGGGACCTTTTAGATCAGAAAGATCAAGCTTTCCAGACTTGGCAGGATAAGATTAAGCAGCGCTTTGCTTTTATGCCTTATGCGGAAATGACGGCTATTTCCGCTGTGACCGGCCAAAGGGTAGACAGCCTTTACCAGGAGATCGTGGAAATTTATGAGGAAGCCTCCAAGCGTCTGTCTACAGCGGTGGTCAACGAGGTACTGGCAGAAGCCCTAGCCATGCACCGGCCGCCAAGTGACAAGGGGAGAGCCTTGAAGATTTTTTACGGTAGCCAGGTCTCGGCCCGGCCTCCTCATTTTATTTTCTTTATTAATGATAAAAAACTAATGCATTTTTCCTACGAACGCTATTTGGAAAATCGTCTGCGCGAGGCTTTTGGCTTCCGGGGCTCCCCCATCTTTATCAGTTGGCGGGAACGCAAGCGTGAGGATTACCTCAAAGTAGATGGCAAAAAGAGTAGAGATAGAGAACAGGATTAATCAAGATGAACACTCAGAAATTACGTAATATTGCGATTGTTGCACACGTCGACCACGGGAAGACGACCCTGGTAGACGGCTTGCTTAAATCTTCCGGCCTCTTTCGGGCTGATGAAGTCTTACCCGACCAAGTGATGGACTCTGACGCGATCGAGCGGGAGAGGGGCATCACGATTTTAGCTAAGAATACAGCTATACATTACGGAGATACCCGCATTAATATTGTGGACACCCCTGGGCACGCGGACTTTTCTGGTGAGGTTGAAAGAGTCCTCAAAATGGTGGATGGCGTGCTTCTTTTGGTGGATGCATTCGATGGGCCAATGCCTCAGACGCGCTTTGTCTTGGCCAAGGCTTTGGCCATGAACCTCAAAACGATTGTTATTATCAACAAGATTGACAGGCCTGATGCCAGACCCAGTGAAGTAGCGGATATGGTCCTGGAACTTTTTATGGACTTGGGGGCTACGGACGAACAAATTGAATTCCCTATTCTTTATGCCTCGGCCAAAAAAGCTGCCTCCTTTAGAGAACTGCCAGACCAGCTAGATGAAAAGACTCTGAAAGAAGCTGACATGCGCCCCATCTTGGATACTATTGTTGAGACGATACCAGATGCCAAAGGCGACGACACCGCTCCCCTGCAGATGCTGGTATCCAACATTGACTATGACAATTATCTAGGCAGATTGGCTACTGGCCGCATTCAAAGAGGAACCCTTAAGACAGGGGATCAAGTGAGTTTGATCTCTTCAGCTGACGGTAAGGTCCACACGGAAAAGATCACTAAAGTTTTTATCTTCCAAGGCCTAGGCCGGCAACCGGTAGATGCGGCCGGCAGTGGAGAGATTGTTTGTTTAGGCGGTATTGAAGAAGTCCAGATTGGGGACACCATCTGCCAGCCAGACCATTTGGAAGCCCTGGATTTTGTAGAGATTGAAGAACCTACTATTGCCATGGTCTTTCAAGTTAACGACAGTCCTTTTGCCGGACGCGAAGGCACCTATGTCACCTCCCGTCATATCCGGGACCGCCTGGAAAAGGAAATGCTACGTAATGTGGCCATGCGGCTGGAATATACCGACCGCGAAGACAGCTTCATTGTGAAGGGCAGGGGAGAGCTGCACATTTCCATCTTGATCGAAAATATGCGGCGTGAGGGCTATGAATTTCAGGTCTCCCGCCCCTACATCTTGCAGAAGGAGATAGACGGGGTCTTGATGGAACCCCAGGAAATACTGAGTGTATCTGTGGCCGAAGAATACGCCGGTGCTGTTATTGAGGGGCTGGGCCGCCGCAAGGCAGAAATGCTGGCCATGCACCCGCCCTTTAAGTCTTCGGTTCGCTTGGAGTTCCGCATCCCCTCCCGCCAATTGATTGGCTACCGGTCTCAATTCATGAACGACACACGGGGCAATGGGCTTATGTCCTCTATTCTGGATGGCTATATTCCCGTCAAAGGAGAGAGTGTGGGCCGCAACCATGGTGTGATTGTGGCTTTTGAAGATGGTGAGGCGACCCAGTATGGTCTCCATAATGCCCAAGACCGTGGCGAGCTCTTCATTGGCCCGGGTACCCAAGTCTACGAAGGGATGATTATCGGTACGACCATGCAGACTGAGGATGTCCAGGTTAATGTCTGCAAGAAGAAGCAGTTAACCAACATGCGGGCTGCGGGATCGGACGAAGCCTTACGCCTTTCACCCCCGCTAGAAATGAGCTTGGAACAGAGCATGGAGTTTATTTCGGACGAGGAAATGATTGAGCTTACACCCAGCAATCTCCGCCTCCGTAAGAAAATCCTCGATACCAAGCAGAGGCTAAAAGACAGCTCTAAAAAATAGGGAAGCTGCTTTTCCTTGAGCAAAGTGAGGACAGACTGGGCCCTGCCTTGTATAATGCAGCTAAAAGCACAAGCACTCAGAGAAGGAGTTTATTGTGGCAAGTAAGATAAGTAAAACCTTAATTCTACTCCTGATTATTGCAGGCCTTGTTGCCGTGCTTTTTGCTAGCTTTTTATTTGGCTACAACTATGTCCGCTCGCAAGACGAGGATTACCGGAGGATGTCTGCTGAGGCAGAAGCTAATGACGGCAACTTGGTGACGGAAGATACGCCGGGGGCTATACCCATTTTTATCCCTCGGTCTTCTGATATAGATGATATTACCGGCATCTTGGAAGAGGCAGGCTTTATCTCTAATCCCATGGTTTTTAAACTCATGTCAAAGTTTAATGGCTATAACGGTAGCTATCAGGCGGGGACCCACTATCTCCTGCCTGATATGTCCTATGATGCCATTATGTTTGCCCTAACCCGACAACCCAAGCCCTTGAAGATTACCTTCGTAGAAGGGGAGACCTATCTGGAAATGCGCAAAAAGATGGTGGACTCGGGCCTTAACATAGATGTCCAGCGCATGGATAGCCTGGTTCGCAATCCCAATGAGTTTTTGGATTACGACTTTGTACGCAAGCTCTCCGCCTCTTCTAACCGGGAATGGATCTTGCAAGGTTATCTCTGGCCTGATACCTATTGGCTTGACCCCAACTTGGATGAGCTTTCAATATTGCGTTTGTTCTTGGATAATACGGAGCAAAAACTGAAGGCAGGCAAATATGAGGAAAAGGCTGCCAGCATGGGGATGACCCTAGATGAAGTCATGAATTTGGCCTCGATCGTCCAAAAGGAAGGTAATATTGAAGAAATGTCCAAGATTGGTAAGGTCTTCCTCAACCGTTATGCCCAGCAAATGCCCATGGAATCCTGTGCGACCATTAACTACCTCCGGGGCGAGGAAGGCTTAGATCCCATTCCCTGGGCTTTAAGTTCCGACCTCGTGAAATATAGGAATAACGCATATAATACATATAGTTTTGCTGGCTTGCCCCCAGGCCCAATTAATAATCCCGGAACCTTGGCCATAGAGGGGGTACTCTGGCCGGCTAACAATGACTCCTGGCCAGGAGCAGACAGCTACCTGTATTTCTGCGCAACGGGCGAGGGCGACAACGTCTTTGCGACCAGCCTGGAGGAGCATGAGGCAAATATAGCGTATTACTCAGCCCAATGGTATGCCGACGCAGGTCAGGAAGCACCAGAGTTTGGTGACCAAGAACCAACAGACGACCAAGAAGGCTAAGTGATCAAGGGTAAGAGTAGCCAAGCGAGACAATAGAAGGGTAGTAGGGGCAAGGCCAGACCGTCTTGCCCCTTTTTTGCGGGCTTAGTTTTTTGGCAGGGGTAATAGTGAGTGGCCAGAGCTAAGAGGCCCATGCTGATAAGACAAAAAACAGAAGCCAGGGCCGCGAGGACCAAACAGGACCACAAGCCCGCCTGAGGCGCAAGGGCTGCAAGCACCAGGAGGTCAGCTGGGCCTAAATAAAAGCGCCCTTGGGCTTTTTCCAAGACCTCTACCAGGACAAGCAAAAGACAAAAGACCAGGCTGGAAGCCATCGCTAGGCCAAAGGATTGGCTTCTACCTGCTTGGCTCAGCCACTGTAACCAAGAAATAATACTTAAAAGCAGAATTTTATAGAGGCCCACTTGTCGGCTGCGAAGATCTTCGCGGGCCAGATTAAGTAGGAGGATCAGACTACATAAGTTGAGAATCTTAAAAGACATGGACTTGCTCCTTTGCCCTAGCATGCCCTAAAGTGGCCTGGGAGTGGGTATTTTCCTGCGACAAACACCTGCAAGCGCCTACAATTGTCGTCCGATCGTCTCGTTTGACCCTTACTCATACGCTTAGCTATAATATTTCTGCTATTTACACAAAGGAGCACAGAGTATGTCTAGAGATCCCCATAACCTCAAAACGAAGGATGAGCAGGTAGCTTTTTTACGAGAAGCAATTATTGCCCATATCCGTGCCGAATACGGTAAAGAACTCAATGAAGCCAACCAGCAAGAAATTTGGATTGGCTTGGCCAAGGCTGTAATGGAAATTATAGCCCCGCGCTGGGAGAAGAGCCGTAAATCCTATGCCACAACCCGCCAGGCCCATTATCTATCTGCGGAATTTCTGGTAGGACGCAGCCTCACCAACAACCTCTTGAATCTAGGCATTTATGATGCTGCCAAAGAGGTTTGTAGGCAACTGGGCTACGACTTAGCAGATCTTGAAGAGGAAGAAACGGATCCTGGCCTGGGTAATGGAGGGCTGGGCCGGTTAGCTGCCTGTTTCCTGGACTCTTCCACCACCCTGGACTATCCCGTTAATGGCTATGGCATCCTTTACCGCTATGGTCTTTTCAAGCAAGATTTTGAGCAGGGTTTCCAAAAAGAATACCCTGACTCTTGGATGGAACGCGACTATCCCTTTATCAGCAGGCGAGAAGAGTTGGCCTGTACTGTTTCCTACCAAGACTTAGAGGTTTATGCGGTACCTTATGACCTACCCATAACGGGCTATGGCACAAAGAATATCAATGTGCTCCGTCTCTGGAAACCAGAACCTCTACAAGAGTTTGACTACAACCTTTTTAACTCGCAACGCTTTGATGACGCGGTCATTGAGCGTAACCGGGTACAGGATATTAACCGTGTTCTCTATCCCAATGATTCTTCCTACGATGGCAAGGTCTTGAGAGTCCGTCAGCAATATTTCTTTGTGTCGGCTTCTTTACAAAGTGTTATCCAAGAATACCAACGCTATCATGGTGATGACTTCTCTCAGTTTGCAGACTACCACGTCTTCCAGCTCAACGATACCCACCCTGTCTTTGCGATCCCTGAGCTTATGCGGCTCTTAATGGATGAGCATGGACTAGGCTGGGAGGAGGCCTGGCAGATTTGTCATCAATGCTTTGCCTACACCAACCACACGATCTTGGCGGAGGCCTTAGAAAAATGGGAAATTTCCATCGCGCAATTCCTCTTCCCCCGTATTCTGGAAATTATCAGACAGATCGACCAGCAATTCCGTGAGGAAGCCAGGCATATGGGCCTGCAGGCCTTCGAAATTGAGGCGATGGCTCCAATCCATGATAACCGCATTCACATGGCCCCTCTGGCAGTCTACACGGCTTTTAAGGTCAATGGTGTGGCCAAGCTTCACAGCCAAATTTTGAAAGATGAAACCCTGCACGCTTATTATGCGCTTTGGCCCAAGCGTTTTACCAATAAGACCAACGGTGTTACGCCGCGCCGCTGGCTCTATAACTCGAATCAAGACTTGTCTGACCTCTTTACGGAATTGTTGGGCTCAGATGCCTGGGTGACTGATCTGGACCAGCTGAAAACCCTTGAGAAATACAAAACCGATGCCAGTGTCTTAGACCAGCTACAGAAGATCAAAAAGCAAAACAAGCAGCGCTTAGCGACTTATCTCAATCAGCATTTTGCTATGCAAGTTGATCCTGAGTTCCTCTTTGATGTCCAGGTTAAACGCTTACACGAATACAAACGCCAGCTGCTTAATGCTTTTGAAATTTTGGACCGCTATAACCGGATTAAGGCAGGAGACAAGATTTTAGATACTCCTGTAGCCTACATTTTTGGCGCAAAATCTGCCCCTTCTTATTTCCGCGCCAAGGCGATTATTAAGTTCATCAATGAGCTGGCCCAAAAAGTGAACCAAGATCCAGAGGTCAACCAGCTGATGCGGGTACACTTTGTTCCCAACTACAATGTCTCCAAGGCGGAGCTGATTTTCCCTGCCTCCGATATTTCTGAGCAAATCTCTACGGTGGGCAAGGAAGCCTCTGGCACAGGTAATATGAAGTTTATGATGAACGGGGCCTTGACCCTAGGAACCTGGGACGGGGCCAACCTAGAAATTGCCGAGGCCGTTGGTGAAGAGAATGCCTTCATGTTTGGAACCCGTCTGAAAGATTTCCCTGCTACGCTAGATTACTATAATTCTCAATGGCAGTACGCCAATATTGAAGGCTTGAAAGCGGTTGTGGATAGCCTAGTGGATGGGACTTTTGATGATGGCAACTCAGGTATGTTTGCCGAACTCTATCGGTCCCTGCTCAAGGGTAGCCCTTCAGAACGGGCTGATGTCTACTATGTTTTAGGAGACTTCAAGGACTATCGCAACCGGCGCTATGACGCGCATGAAGCCTTCCAAGATGAAAAGACTTGGTTGCAAAAATCTTGGATCAACATCTGCAACTCAGGCCGCTTTAGTTCTGACCGCACCATCCAGGATTATGTAGACGAAATTTGGCACTTGGATAAACAGGAACTGCAATAAGCTATCAAGAAAATAGGTCTCTAAGCCTGAAAGCAGGCTTTTTGAAGCTCTGGTACCGGCCAGAGCTTTAACTTTAGCGGCCTTGACAAGACCGAGCCGCTCTGACAATATCGGCAATGCGGCTCTCTACTGAGCAAAGTGTAAGCGTGAAGCTTTTTCGCCAGCCCTCCCTAGGGCCTGGCAGAAATAAACCCAAGGAGGGAAAAGACATGGCAGAATTTAAATATGAGTTAAGCAAAGAATTAGGCGTTTTAAGCTCTAGCAAGTCTGGTTGGCAAAGGGAACTCAACATGGTTTCCTGGAACGATAATAAGGCTAAATTGGACATTCGTGACTGGGCTCCTGAACATGCCAAGATGAGTAAGGGCGTTTCTCTTTCCCATGAAGAAGCAGCTATCCTGCGTGAGATCTTAAACGAACTGAACCTGGATGAACTTTTTGCCTAAGCACAGTTACTGACTAGCCTAGTATCAAACGGACAAGTAAAAGGGGAGCTCTCGTGAGCTCCCCTTTAGTTTAGCGGTATTGACCTAGCAGACTTAATTGCTATCGGGAATAGGACCTGTCCGCTCTGGATCCGGCTTGGCATAAACCAAAAGTCTTTCGGTTTGCTCGTTGTAGATCAGGGGGTGGCAGGTAATGAGGACAACAGTGTCTTCATCAAAATGCTCATAAACCCGTTCAGTTAACTCCGTATGGGGAATAATGTCTTGTTGATAAACATTATAGTAGTAGCGGGTATTGGTGGGCAGGTAGTCAATGTAGAATTGGTCGCCTGGCACGATCTCATTGAGCCGGTTAAAGTCGCGGCCAGAAGTAAGGAAACGGTGGCCCCAAATGGTGGTTAAGCCGGGTTGGCCAAGAGGTGTCCCAACACCGGAGTGGATACCAGAACCAAAACGCAGGGAAACCAGCAGGTCACTACCTTGCTCTTCAGAGAGTGGGGTAATCACTTTGATTTTGGGGATAACCAGTTTGCCCACATAGGTCAGCGATACCGAATCGGAATCGGTATTGTCCAGGTTATTATCTACAAAGTCCACGCCTACGGAATCTTCATTGCGCTCGCCCTGCACGGGGGCAAAGTTTCTCGCAACCTCCACCTCAATGGGGGTTTTCTGGGCATCTAAGTTATTGAGAATTTCTTTAGAGAGTTTTTCCGCATTTTTTTCGTCAAACTTAGGCTTTAAAAAGAAGAAAAGGCCTACCGCAACCAGGGCTACAATGACAATATCAAGCGAAATTAAGACCCAGCGGGGAACACCGCCTTGTTTGTTTTGTCCTGCTTGTTTTTTAGCAGACTTACCCCTCTTGGGAGGGGGACCAGGCTGCCTAGATTGAGGCCCAGGCTGTCCAGGTCCGGCATAGGGCCTGGGAGGCATGGGTTGACCCTGCATCCTCGAAGGAGCATGAGGATGGCCGTTAACGTTTCGAGGGCGCTGAGACCCGGCTGGACCTTGAGGTCTAGGCCCTGGCTGGGGTCTAGGTTGGGGCCTGGATCCTGCTCCAGATCTGGGAGGCATGGACGGCCTGCGCTGACCATTGCTGGGGGCTTGAGGGTTACGAGGCCCTCCTGCTTGAGGTCCATGAGGACCAGAATTTTGTGGCCGGGTAGGCCTCTGGCCAGGGCCTTGAGGACGAGCTGCGCCTGCCTGTGACCTGCTTGCTTGGGGCCTTTGGGGTGCAAACGGATCATTTTGGCGAAATTGGTTCATTAACGGTTACCTCTTATTCAAAGCTAGTTTCGTGCATGATCTAACTAAACTATGCTATCTTAGGAAAGCAGGCCAGACTCAACTGGCCTGCCACTTATATTGCCATATTATGGCATGAACTCAAGCGAGGGTAAAGTGATGGATATTAAGTCAGGTAAATTATCTGTAGAATCGGAAAATATTTTTCCGATTATTAAACAATGGCTCTATGCAGAAGAAGAGATTTTTCTAAGAGAACTGGTGTCTAACGCTGTTGATGCAATTAGTAAGCGCAAGCACCTTATCTTGCTGGGGGATGCGCCAGCTACGGACCAAGCTTTGCGGATTGACGTCAAGTTGGACACGGAAGCGAACATGCTCACCATCAGCGACCAGGGTATCGGCATGACCGCTGAGGAGGTTGACCGCTATATCAACCAAATTGCCTACTCTGGCCTGGTGGACTATGTGGAAAAGTACCAGGGAGGAGCAGGGGGCGGCCAAGCGGTGATTGGTCACTTTGGCCTAGGTTTTTATTCCGCCTTCATGGTTGCTGACCAGGTAGAAATTCAAAGCCTTTCCTGTTTGGCAGGGGCAGCGCCTGTCTCTTGGCTGAGCAAGGATGGCTTGGAATACCAGATGGCAGAGGGCAAGCGGGACGAAGTGGGCACAGATGTCATCCTGCATTTAGATGCTGAAGCCCGCAAAGCCTACAGTGCTAGCAAGCTACGCGGCTTGCTAAAACGCTACTGCGGTTTTATGCCCTATCCTATCTATTTCCAGGTGGACGAGGAAGAGGCAGAGCAACTGAATGATACAGAGCCGCTTTGGCTTCGCAATGCTAAAGCGATTAGTGAGGAAGACTACATTAAGTTTTACCAAAAGACTTTTGCTACAGAGCTTAAGCCTCTTTTTTGGATTCACTTGAACCTGGATTACCCCTTCCGCCTCAAGGGCATCTTGTATTTCCCGGCCTATACAGGGCCCTATCTGGAGCTCAGCAACCGAATCCTCATCTACAGCCGTCAAGTCTTTGTGTCAGATGACCTGCGCGAAATGATTCCAGACTTTCTCTTCCTTCTGCAAGGCACTTTGGATTGTCCGGACCTGCCCCTTAATGTCTCACGGTCTTATCTGCAAAATGACCAGACTATCCGGGCACTTTCAAAACATATTGTATCTAAAGTAGGGGACAAGTTGGCCGAAATCTACCAGGATGACCCCGATCGCTACCAGTCCATGTGGCCTCAAATTGCAGACTTCGTTAAATTGGGATGCCTGCAAAATGTGGCCTTTGCAGATAAGGTAAAGCCCTGCTTGCTCCTAGAAGAAGTGGATGGCAGTTTCCAGGCCCTGGCTGACCAAGCAGAAGGCCCCATCTACTATGTTTACAACGACCACCGCCTAGACCTTTACACCGACCGTCTGCACGCAGAGGGCAAGGCCGTTTTCCGCATGCAGAAGGGTTTAGATCTGCAATGGATGAGCCAAATAGAGGCGCAAAGTCAAGGCAAATACCGCTTTATCCGGGCCGACTCCTTGGCGCATCCGGATGAGGAAGGACCTGGTGAAGCCTTGGCAGAAGACCTTCTCAATTGTTTAAGGAAGGTCAGTAAGCTCAGCGATCTGGAAGGCCAAGTAAAGGCCCAGGGGGCAGAAGCGCCCCTCCTCAGCCTGGTTGAGGACGAGGCAGCCAGACGTTTTGCGGACATGCAGGAGATATATGCCAAGCTGGTGCCTGAGGAGGAAAGGGCCACCATGGAAGAAATGGCTGGCCAACTTAAGCCACACCATACGGTCTTGGTCAATACGGATAACCCTCTGTACAGTAGCTTGGACAGCCGCAGTGAGGAAGACCAAGAAGATCTGCTTCGATATGCTTATTACTTAGCGCTATTGGCTAAGGATGAATTGAGAGGGGAGGAGCTCAAAGCCTTCCTTAAAGCCTCGGAAAAACTGTGGACTAAGTAGGGAACCTAGCGAAGCGCAGCAAACAAGTTTCAGCTTTCCTGCGCTTGCAAGAGGATGACAATTGCGCGCGGTTCTAACTTTAGAACAAATATACTCGGGAAAAACCTGATTAAACTAGGCGAAGTGCATAAAGATTTCGAGCAATCTCGGTTGACAAGCCGAAAAAGGATAATTATAATCATCCTATCGAATTATGCCCCTACTGCAAGAACTTGCAGTTGAGCCCAGAGTTCGAGGTTTTTATGCGAAAAAAAGTATTAGATTATGCACTTATATTTGTGACCTTCAGCTTGGTCGCACTTGTTGGCTTTGTCGCTTTTGTGAAGAGCCAAGACAGGTCCAGACGGGCTGCGGAGTTTGTTATCCAAAGGGCAACCAGCGCTTCTGCAGAGGAAGATGTAGTGCCCTCCAATTTGCCTGTGGCTGCAGAGGCCCTGAGCCAAACGCCTGAACAGCAAGAAACTGCCCAGCCTAAACTTGAGGAAACTCATAGTACCGAGGCTCTTGATCTGCGTGAAGTCTTTGATCCTTCCGTAGCTTTTGGCCTAGAGATGGATAAAAAACTTGCTAATCAGTCCCAGACAGAGGAGCCGGTAGCCCCAGCCGCTATGCCTGCTGCTGTTAGCACGCCGGATCCTAGCCCGGAAATTAGCAGTAGGCGGATCTCTGAGACCATTAATGTTCCCTTTGATACGGAGTATCAAGAATCTGACCTATTGCCCCAGGGTGAAGAAGCGGTCATCCAGCAAGGCTATGACGCGATCATAGAAGTAGATTACGAGCAAACCTTTGTTGAAGGTGTCCTCCAGGAGAGCCGCGAAATTGGCCGCCGCTACCTGGCCTCTGGTCAGCCCTATATCGTTATGATTGGTACGGGTTTAGTCGTGGAGGAAGAAGAACCTCCTTTGGCACTTATGCAAGAGGCTCCAGAACCGGAGTATAGCGTGGAAGCGGATCTGCCTGGGGACGATACTAGTGAAGAAAAAGCCAATACGGCCCCTCCTGGCGAGGCAGATATATCCTTTGTCAGCCCGGGTTCTAACGCTGCCGCAGAGACTAACTTTTATGCGGTTGCGAGTCTCTTAAACCGCAATGGTGCCCAAAACTATCTGTCCTTCGACGATAATCGAAATGGCACAATCACTGTGGATGGTGTCACCTTCGCCGTAGCTTCTGGCCCCATAGATTTCTCTACGACTTCTTATGATGGCTATGAGTGCTATAAACTCTATCCTGATCCTGGTGCAGTCAATGAGTGTAATCGTACCGCCTCAGGCCTCCTGGCCCAGAGGGGTATTGTAGCGGCTTGCCAAGGTGACTACCCCATGGGGACCGTCCTTTTCATTGAAGGCTACGGACTTGCTGTGGTGGGGGACCGGCATGGTATGGGGCCTGGTTTCCTGGACTTAGCTTTTGATGCGCGGGAAATTTCTCAGGGCGTTTACCTGGCTACGGGTAACCGTAGTGTCTATGTGCTCCAGTAAAAGCGGTGCGGGTACCCAGGACCCTGCTTATCCTTCCGCCAAAGCGCTTTGCCAACAATATAAGCTCCAGCCCAAAAAAGCTTGGGGCCAAAACTTTTTAGATAAGGGACCCAGCATCCAGAAGATGCTGAGCCCCTTTCATTTATCTTCAGATAGCCAGGTCTTGGAGATAGGACCTGGCTTGGGTCACTTAAGCCAAGCTATCCTCGCTCGGGGGGCCAGGCTTCTCGCCATCGAAATTGATGAGGACCTAGCGCCTGTTTTATCGGGGCTAGCCCAGATTTATCCCCACTTTCAGGTGCTTTATAGCCCGGCTCAAGATTTAGATTGGCGGGCACTTTTGCCTTACTCGCCGGGCCAGCTCTATGTCTTTGGCAACCTTCCTTACTATCTTTCTTCTGAGCTTTACTGTAAAGCTCTCCTTGAACTTTGGGAGGCCCAGGGTATGTCTTTTCTCTTGCAAAGGGAAGTGGCGGAACGATTTGCCCAGGCTCCAAAATCTAAGCTCTATGGGCCCCTGTCAGTTCTGGGTCAGACTTACGGGCAAGTGCGTTTGGGAGAGAGACTGAAGGCATCGGCTTTTTATCCACCTCCCAGCATTGAAAGCCGGGTCCTGATCCTTGAGAAGAGGCCAACCCCCTTGCTTGCCCCAGAATTGCGGTCAGCTTACTGGGCCTTCTTGCAGACTGCCTTCCAAACCCGCCGTAAAACTCTAGTCAATAATCTCCAGATGTCTCCCTGGGCACAGGATAAAGAGAGCAGCTACTTAAGTTCTATCTTAAATGATGTTAAGATTGAGCCTGCCGCACGGGCCGAGGAGATTAGTGCGGATCAGTTTGTGCAAATTTTTGAGATCCTCCAAGCAGGTCTCTAGTCACAGACTAAGCCTGAGAGGTGAGTTGAAATGGCGGAAGATTTTATTACCGTAAAAGTCGCTAGCATGTACTACCGGATTACAGCAGAAGATGACCCGGACTATGTCCGCCAGGTGGCCAAAGAGGCGAATGACCTATTAGCAGAAGTGAAAAGTCGACATCCTGGCCTTGGCGACTTGGCGGCTGCTGTATTGGCTCTTTTAAACAGTATCGACCGGGGCTGGAAAGTACAGGCAGGTGACCATGAGAGCTTGGATGCTTTAAATCAGCTTCAGGTGGATTTAGAGCAGAGCCAGGCAGAAATCCTGCATTTACGCGAACAGGTATGGGATATCAAGAAGGACTTACTCTATTACCGCAATCTCTGCGATATGTATGAAGAACGCCTTCAAGCGATGCCTAAGAAGCCAAGTTCGTCTTCCGCCAAAGCGGCGGAGGCTAAACCTCGGCCTCTAGATGTCATGCAAACGAGCTTTGAAGATATGGCCCATGGTGTGCAAGAAACTGAGGAATAATTTTTATGTCTATACCTGCACAGCTCACGATAAAGCTTGAACTTACTGATCCCCAGCTCATGCCCAGTAAAGCCAGCCCGGATTCGGCAGGCTTTGACCTTAAGGCTAGACAAGACTACTACATCGTTCCTGGACAGACTGTCTTTGTGGCCACGGGCGTGAAACTGGCGCTTCCTGAGGGTTCTGAAGCTCAGGTCAGGCCAAGATCTGGTCTGTCGGCAAAATCGCGCCTTAGATTGACCAATAGCCCGGGGACCATAGATGCAGATTATCGGGATGAAATCAAAGTCATTGTGCATAATGCCTTTGTCCAGAGTGAACTGCCTAGCCTTGTAGCAGGCTCCAGCCCTCTCTTAGAGCGCTTCGGGCCCATCTGCCAGGAATTAAGCTTACTAGACTACTTGACTGAGGAAGGACGAGAGCCTGGCCAGCTGACGCGACAATATCCCCGCACACTTTTACTAAGCCCGGTTTACCTCAATAAGGAAGGCAGGCTGTGGGGAACAGAGCATATTTTGCAGTATGAACGCATTGCCCAGCTGGTTTGCCAGGGCTTAGACCCAGTGCAATTTGACCCGGTAGCCGATGTAAAAGTTTTTGGCTCAGACCGAGGGGGCGGCTTTGGCCACTCCGGACGGCTCTAGGCTTCGGGCCCGCTAGCTGCAGAAAAATAGAGGTCTAAAAAATCACCCAGGTCATTTAAGTATTTCTCCTGGTCTAAGACAAAACCTTGGAGGTGACCGGCCTCCGGGATTTCGACCACGTAGCTAGATTCAGATTTAAGCCTTACACACTCCGTAATAAAAGTATCTGTCGTAGCCTGGTTCAAGACGGTATCTGGCAAGTTCCGTGTGATCATGATCGGCACTTCAATATGGCCGAGCAGGGGGATAAGATTGACCCTGTCTGGCCCAGAAGAGGAAATACGTACGATATCCGGGATATAACGCCTGTAAAAATTTCTTTGCAAAAAGCTGTGGTCGGAAATGTCCAGACGGATGTAATCATAGGCTGAAGCAGCTGGCGTATCCAGAATGAAGCCCTTAACATCTTCACGTGAGAGGATAGACTCGGGATCCTTGGCCTCGGCTAAGTCCTCTGCTGAGGGAGCTTCTGGCAGGTCCTCCCAAGCCAAAAGACTAGTGGTAACTCCGCTGCCTACCCCATAGAGGATAAAGTTCTTGCGACCAGACAGACGGTAGCAAGTCGCCATGGCAGCTTGCACATCGCGATACTCAGCGTAGCCGTAGCCTGACGCATCTCCTTGGGACTGGCCACAATGGCGTTGGTCAAAGGCTAAGACATTGAAGCCTTTCTCCAGAAAATAATTAAAAAGTTTCGCGCTCTCCAGACCAAACTCTAGTTTGTTGGACCGTACTTGGTGGATAAAGATGATATTGCCGCGGAAGGGGACATCTTTGTTAGCCTGAAAAAACCAACCATTAAGCTGGAGGTCAGACCCGGATGGCTGGAAAATAACCTGTTCATAGCTGGGCATCAAGTGGGAGGCAATGGGGTTGAAAGCTTCAGCAGGTAAGGACATAAGAGTCTTGGCGGCATCAAAAAGACTGTAGATGAAAAGTCCCAAGGCAACTGCCACCAGGATTAAGACGACCGCTAAAACTTTAGGCCAGACTCTCCGGCTACGAGGGGATTTATTCTTACTAGAGGAGATGAACTCATTCATAAGTGCTGCATGCCACCTTCTGCCCACCGCTCAGGCCAAACTGAGCACAAGTATAACATGCAGTCGGGCTATGCTAAAATAAACTCTTAGGCCTGGCCTAAGCTGAAGTTCCAGGTTTAAGGAAGTTACAACGATGAAAAAAATGTTTTTAGCGATAGAATCCTCCTGCGATGAAACTGCAGCTGCCGTCGTGGCAGAAGGCAGGGAAATCCTCTCCAATGTCGTTCAGTCGTCTGCCAGCCTGCATGAACGCTTTGGCGGTGTGGTGCCTGAGCTAGCCTCTAGGGCCCACCTAGAGGCTGTGGTCCCGGTGGTTGACCAGGCCCTCGCAGAAGCAGACCTTTCGGTCGCGGACTTGACGGGGCTAGGGGTGTGCGCAGGGCCGGGCCTTCTTGGTTCTTTGATTGTAGGGGTATCGGCAGCTAAAGCCCTGGCATTTGCCTCAGGGAAGCCCTTGGTACCCGTCCACCATCTGGCAAGTCATATTGCGGCTAACTACCTGGCTTTTCAAGATCTGGAACCGCCATTTTTAGCTCTGGTCGTTTCAGGGGCACACGCTCATATTGTAGAAGTACAAGATTATAATAGCTTTGTCATTTTGGCGCGTACGCGGGACGATGCACCGGGAGAGGCCTATGATAAAATTTCTCGCGAACTGGGCTTAGCTTATCCGGGAGGCCCTAAATTAGATAAGTTGGCTAGAATGGGCAATGCCCAGGCCTTAGATTTGCCTCATCCACATTTTGAAGACTCCCTGGACTTTTCTTTTTCTGGTATCAAGACCGCCAGCCTCAACGCCCTCAACAAGGCTAAACAACAGGCCAAAACGCGTCTGGTAAGACGGGAGGATATCCTGGCAGATAAAGATTTAGCTGCTGCTTTCCAAGAAGCCGTAGTGGCAAGCCTACTTGAGCATGTGTCTCAGGCCTTGGATCAAACAGGCTACGATAAGTTGGTTTTGGCTGGAGGGGTATCGGCTAATTCTTGGCTGAGAGACCAAAGTGAAGCCTTGAGCCGGGAACGGGGCCTCAAGCTCTATGTGCCTCCCCTTACTCTTTGTACAGACAATGCTGCAATGACAGCGGCACAAAGCTACTATGCCTATGAGGCAGGGGAGAGGGCAGACCTGAAACTGAATGCTACTGCCATGTGGGAACTAGGTAGCCCTATACCCCACTAGTATACTTATACGCAGGTGAAAACAGTGGATAATGTGGAAAAGTAAGTTTTTGGAGCTTGCAGGCCTGACCTTCTTAGTTGATAAGTTTGTGGATAATGTTTATAAGTCTGACTTCTGTATGATGAGTGTATTGTTTTTGAAATAAGTTTGTAAAATTTGAAAGAATGGACCTAGATGAAAAAGGAATCAGTAAAAGTTTTAGCGCAAAATCGCAAGGCTCGATTCTCTTATGAGATTTTGGAAAGCTTTGAAGCAGGCATAGTCCTAACGGGAACAGAGGTGAAATCTGCCCGTCAAGGCCGGGTCAACCTTCAAGATGCTTATGCGACCGTGGAAAAAGGTGAAGTCTTTATCAAAGGGATGCATATTTCCCCCTATGACCAGGGTAACCGCTTTAACCCAGACCCCTTGAGAAAAAGGAAGCTCCTACTGCACAAAAGAGAAATTAGGAAATTGGCAGTGAGTGTGCAGCAAGAGGGCCTGACCTTGATCCCCCTGCGATTATATTTAAAAAGAGGTTTGATTAAGCTAGAATTGGCTATAGCAAAGGGTAAGAAATTGTACGACAAACGAGAATCTATCAAGAAACGTGAGACGGAGCGTGAGTTGTCCAGAAATTACCGCTAATTTCTTGAGATTTGAGAAGGAAGGGGGTGAGGTCTTATCGCATCGGTAGTGGCATGTGGCATGACACAAGCGGGTACAGCCAGGCGCTTGAATGAAGATAGTTTTCAACTCCAGGGCCGGATCTATCCTGATACCCTGAATTCTCGTGAGCAAAAAATTGACGAGTCCGACGACTATTGGCAGATTTTTGCGGTGACAGACGGCATGGGTGGAGCTGGTGTAGGGGATATTGCCAGCCGCGTGGTCCAGTCTTATCTCATGGAGTTGCGGTCTGATTTTAGCCTCCTTGATCCTTATAGTTTTTCCTTTGCCGCATACATACAGGATTTTTTAACGAAGGCGGACCAAGGTTTGCAGATGCGCCTGCGCAAACAGGCAGACCAGCCCGTGGGTTGCTCGCTTGCTCTGCTTATGCTGGCAGGAGAGACCTGCTATACCATGGCTGTGGGTAGCTGCCGCATCTACCTCTACCGAGACGGTTATCTCTACCGTATGACAGAGGACCATGTCCTAAATGATGACGCATCCGACCGCCCTTTACTTTTTCTGGGGAATCATCCGGGAATCCACCAGCTGCGGGCCCAGAACTTAAAGCACATGCAAGTGCAGGCGGGCGACCACTTTTTCCTCTGCACAGACGGCATGACAAATGCTCTGGACGACGAAGATATAAAATGGGTTTTAGATAAAACATCCCCCATACAAACCTACGTAGAATCCCTCTTCCAAAATGCCCGCCGCTATGACGCACGGGATAACCAGACCATCCTAGGCTTAAAGATCAAAAGTAGGAGAGTGTTTACAGGACCGGGAACGAGTGATCTTCTCTATCCGGACCGCCGTTACCCCGGCACTAGTCAGACAAGCGCTTATCGGAAGACTGCGACAGATCCTTCACAGCTGGCGAGCGAGGTCACCGGGATCTATGCCATTGCTCAGGGCTTTAACCCTCAAATCCCAGGTGCAGTGACCTCTCCAACAGCCCAGGGCTGGGGCCGCCCACAACAAACCACCGGTAGCTATATTCCAATCAATACTTTAACGGGAACCAACCGCCAGGCTACAGGCATTTACGATCTCCCTACAAGTGGGCTGGGCGCCTGGGAAGAAATGAATTGGCAGGCTAGTCAGCCGGAGGAAACCAGGCCAGGGGCTGCTGGTCCCGGGCATAGTTTCCTAGACCTCCTGAAGCAAAACCTAGGCTTGTCCATAATGGCTTTGATCCTGCTTGTTTTACTCTTAATTCTCTTCTTCTTATAGCGTTCTTAGCGTTCTTATAGCAGATCGTAATTGCTTATATCCTTATAGCCGATTGGGACGGACCAGCAAATGCGACCACGTCAAATGTGGGAACAGCGGACAGGAGCTAGGCTAGCGTAACACGTGTGCCCCAAACTTCATCTTTCACATGCTATTCTATCATTCGATTTCAGCCAATTGCCGGTGGAACTTGCGGAATTCATTTTTCACAGCTTAACCTACCCTTAGATTTCAACTAATTAGCTGTTAATTAGCTGTGAAAATCGAAGAAGTCACTTTTCACAGGTAAACCTGCCCTTAGATTTCAGCCAATTAGCTGTTAATTAGCTGTGGAAATTGAAGAAGTCATTTTTCACATGCCTTTCGCCCTTAATTATTTGGCCAAAATTCATGTGAAATAAAGTATTATGACATTCCACCATAAATTGAGCTTATCCGGCCCTGCCAGCCTGAAAATGGTTGGCAAACTCCTGATTTAGCGGACTTGCCAACTCTTTTTTTGCTGTTCCTGCATGGGGTTGCCCCGAAAAGAGTTGGCAAAGTGCTACTTTAGACGATCTGCCAACCATTATTTGGCCTCCTCAAGCAAATGTGAGCTGAAAAATAGTTAGCAAAGTGCTGCTTTAGACGATTTGCCAACCATTATTTGGTCTCCCCAAGCAAATGTGAGCCGGAAAAAGGTTGGCAAAGTGCTGATTTGGCGGATTTGCCAACTCTTTTTTTGCTGTCTCTGCATGGTATTACCCCGAAAAAGGTTGGCAAAGTCTTGCTTTAGACGATCTGCCAACCATTATTTGGCCTCCCCAAGCAAATGTGAGCTGAAAAATAGTTGGCAAAGTGCTGATTTGGCGGATTTGCCAACTCTTTTTTTGCTATTCCTGCACGGGGTTGCCCCGAAAAGAGTTGGCAAAGTGCTACTTTAGACGATTTGCCAACCATTATTTGGCCTCCCCAAGCAAATGCGAGCCAGAAAATGGTTGGCAAACCCCTAATTTGGCGAACTTGCCAACTAAAATCTCCTGCTAAACTGGCCCGGCCGGGCCGAAAAGGTTGGCAAACCCCTGATTTAGCGGACTTGACTTTCGGAATTCTGAAATCGCGGGCATTTTTGCAACTAATGGGTGGGCCGCCGGACATTTTTGCAACTAGTGGATGGTAACGCGGGCAAATCTGCAGGTAATGGGTGATTTGGCCTCTGTTTCTGAGAGCAAACCCATCCATTACCTGCAAATTTGTCCGAAATCCAGGAATTTTGAAAAAGAGAGGCCAAACCTACTGGTTCTGAAGAGAAATGGTCAGGCCACCAGGCGCTAGAAAGGTCGAGATACTTCAACTTTCCGGATTTTCTTACTAGTTTGATGGCTTGACTGAAGTTAGATGTACTGAGTGAGAAAGGAGCGGAATGAGCTAGTGAAAAAATGAATAGCTTGGATTAGCTATGAGAAAGGTCGAGATACTTCAACTTTCCGGATTTTCTTACTAGTTTGATGGCTTGACTGAAGTTGGGTGTAGTGAGTGAGAATGAGAAACTTGGATGAGCTGAGTAAAAAGACTTGCTCAGAGCATTTGGCAAGTCTTATGGTAATTTTTCCTACTTTTACATTCAAAAGAGATAATTGCGATTATATCGATAGGATAAATTCGTAGTAAAAGTTGCATATTCGGTTGAGTTGCTAGGGAAGCAGTCGTAAGATATGTCTGGTCTTTAAAAAAGTCCCGCACACACAGTTAAAGCTACTCTTTTCCAGACTCTGTATTGCGGGGTGTAGGGCTGAATTACTGCGGCTATTTGCGGGCATTTGCAAATCTTTTGTGAATCCATAAGGAGGTTGTTGATTTGGATCTATTGTTAAGTCTTAACTGGATGGCCATCTTTGTCCTGTCCATCGCATTATTGTGCTTCAAAGGCCTCACCTGGCTTTCTCAGAAAATTAACTGGACTCTGGTAGTGCTCCTGGCTATGGCGCTGGGTGCGGCGATCGGTCTCGTTTTTTCGACTCCGGATGGTAGCTACCTGACCTGGGTCAGTCTGATCGGAGATATTTATATCCGTATTATTAAGGCCGTGGTGGTTCCTGTCGTATTTATTTCCATCATCGCAGGGTTTATTAGCCTGAACGATAAGGAAAAAATTCGCACCATCGGCCTCAAGTCTGTTTTCTGGCTGATGTTTTCGGCAGCTGCTGCGATTGTGCTTAGTATCCTTTTTGGCTCCATTTTCCATCTGGGAAACAATGGCGCCATGATCTTTCAAGAAATTGACAACGTGTCAGAGAGTACTCTTGCCGCTTATGAGGGCGTTCAGACGAGCTTCGATCAGGTGCTCCTGAATCTCTTCCCGAGTAATTTGCTGGGCGATATGGTCAACAATAGTATCGTCCCGGTGATCTTTAGCGCCATTGCTATTGCTCTGGGCTATATCGCAGTTGCGTCGGAACAGGGCGAAGCTAAAGTTTTGCCGTTCAAGCACGTGGTAGAGGCCTGCAAGGAGATCATCTACCGCATTCTGGCCTTTATTATCGACTTGACTCCCTACGCTGTGCTCTGCCTGACAGCCACAGCCGCCGGAAAACTTTTCACAGACCGATCAGCCCTCTTGCAGCTCCTGCTCCTTGTCGTGTTGATTTACCTTCTCTGCTTTCTGCATGCTTATGCCTTCAATGCGATTCTCATCCGTTTCGTGGCGAAGCTCAGTCCTAAGCGCTTTTTCAAGAAAATTTTCCAGGCACAGGCCACGGCTTTTACTACGCAGAGCAGCGTTGGCACTCTGCCCGTGACTATTGATTCCCTCGTGAAGCGTGTAGGCGTAGACGAAGAAGTGGCGAATTTTACAGCACCTCTGGGCACGACCATCGGTATGCCCGGTTGCACCTGTATCTGGCCCGTATTACTGGCTATCTTCTATAAAAATGCGGTCGGCCTCGCCTGGGGCATTCAGGACTATCTCCTGCTCTTTGTTCTTACCCTGATTCTCGCTCTAGGTAGCGCAGGCATCCCGGGAATTGGCGTCGTCTCCGCAGTGGCTGTTTTCAGCGCGATGAATCTGCCGATTGCCGCCGTTGTCCTCATGATGCCGATTAACAGCATTTCGGACATGGCCCGGACTATGAACAATGTTACCTGCTGCAATGTTTCGGCTACCCTTGTGGCCAGCCAGACCGGCCTGCTCAATCGAGCAATATTTGAGGCGGATCACAAGTAAACAGAGCATGAGTGCTCTTTTCCCGAGAGACCCGGTGAATGGAACACACTTGAGCAAGCTCTCTCAAAGCGCCGATTATCAAGGACTGATCGGCCTGGGACTCCGCCCTCAGGAGGACGGAGTCCGATTGAAATGTACAAAGAAAGGAAGTCCCTATGAAGAAGTCCAGTCTGTTTCTTATCCTTTTGCTTCTTGTCAGCGGCCTGATGACCTTCGTGAGCGCCAAACTCTCCGTAACCCGCTTTGATGCGGCGGTACGTGAGCTGGGCGATATCCATTATGACGAGGCCAGCAAGGCCGAACTCGACAGAGCCGAAAAATACTGGCAGGCGCTCGATAAAAATCTCAAATGTGACGAGCGTGTCAGCGAAAAAGAAACGTTTGTGGAAAAGAAAAAAGCTTATGCCAACCTGGCCATGAAAGCAGCAATTATCAGCGACAAGCGCAAGATTGCCGACGAATTGAGCGATGACGATATCCTCGCAAAGATCACGGAAGCGCGTGAAATTCTTGATGCCTATCTGAGCCCTGAAGAGCAGAGCAGCCTTGAGAATTACCAAGAATTTACCAGCCTCGAAGCTACTTTTGCAGCCAATGGTGGTGATGGTGGTTCCGCGCCGGCTGAAGAAGAGGCTCCGCCCATGTGTTAGATCTTGGCTTAAGTAGCGTCTAATGGTAGCCCTCAGAACTCTCAGGGCCATAATCCATGATCCATGTGTTAGCTCTTGAGCGCAAGCGATAACAATCGAGAAGTTGACTAGCTGGCAGTAACTACAGTAAGCTTCAGTCCTTGCGTGCAAGTTAGTCTAGCCAAGTTGGTCTAGCATTGATTCGAAACAAATTTGCCAAAAACAAATTTGAATAAAGAAAGAAAGAAAGAAGGTTCTTATGAAAAAAACAATTTCTTTTTTGCTCAGCCTCCTGCTCCTTGCAGGAATGTTCTTTACTGGTAACCTCAGCGTGGCTGCAGAAGAAGCCAAAATGCCGAGTGCCCCCGATTTCGATTTTGAGAACGACTACATGTATGGCGACTACAATGCCCATTCTCTGGCTGATGAAGACCACCAGGGAAAAATCGAAACCTTCGAAGACAAGGAGATCGTTTACGAAATCATCAATTACGATCACCTGCTTGAAATCCTGAATTCTGAAGGAAATTATCTGATCCAATTCAGCGGCTCCTGGTGCCACAACACCCGTGCGCTCGCTCCCGCCGTCCAGAAGCTGGCCAAAAGCTATGGCATCGAAAAAATTTACATGTATGATTTTCACTTTGACAACAAGGCCGATGGTAACACCTTCATCCGAATGACCAACGGCAAAGAGAATGTCGGTGTGAACTACAACTACATGTATGGCGAAATCATCAGCCAATATCTGGATAATCTGGATGACTGGGTCGAGTATCCCTCTAGCACCGAAGCTGCTATCACCTATACCAACGCCGAAGGAAAAGAGACAACTGTAGCCAGATTACAGGAGCCTTTCCTCTTCCTCTACAATAAGGACAATAAAGAAAACAACTCTTCTGCTGATGTGGAACGTGACAAGTACCCGATCATCTATGCTTTTGAAGAAATGGTCGACCGCGATGCCAACGGGGTATATGTCAGCAAAAAAGATGCCAATGGTGAAGTGATCAAAGACGCTGAAGGCAATCCCGAACGCGAGTACATCACGGAAGCCTTTGAAGGACGCCTGGAGAAACTCTTCCAATTCATCAAGGACAACAAGATTGAAGTCGCCAGCTATGACAAGGTGGCCGCTCTGAAGAGTAAATTTCCCTCACTGGCCGATGCTGACGAACTCGCCCTTTATCCGATTAACTATGCTCAGCTCGTCTGGCTCCTGGACCAGCCCGGTAAGACCTACGTTCTCTTTGCCAATCCCTCCGACGACGCCATCAACAAGATGGTCGGCGAACTGAACCAGAAAGCCCTGGATGCAAACGTCAAGATCTACCTCGTGGATAACCGTACTGACGCTGGGATCGTCGCGAAATGGAATTACAAAGACCGTGAGAGCACCGACTTCCTGACGGATGATGGTATGCTCAAGTTCATGAAAGAAGACCTGATTGCCCGTTTCTTCACCAATCTTGATGCGAAAGACCTCACCCCCGGAACTCTCGTCGCTTATCAAATCGACGCCGTCGATACTGATGGCTTCCCGGCTCCGGTAGTTGATGTGACGAGCAATGCAGCCGATCTCGACCGTGTTTTAGCTTCGCTGAAATAGATTAAGTGTTTTAGCTTCGCTTAAAAAGATTTCGCTTAAACAGATTAAGAGAAAAACAAATAAAGAGAGCAGTCTCAAAACACGAACGTGTAGCGAGACCGCTCTCTTTATTTATGGTGGAGGTGAGGAGAGTCGAACTCCTGTCCGAAACCATGTCCATTAAGGCATCTCCGGGCGCAGCTGTTATATGGAGTATTCCCCTTTACCTGTGCCTAACAGCGGGGCGGCAGGTGTCCGGTAGCTTCATGAATACTAAATGGCGGCAAAGCTTAGGCCATCAGGGTCACTCTTTAACCTCTAAGAGTAAAGGTCTGCTCTTTTACATGGAGGTCCGGCCCGCAGATAGGTCCGGTTCCATGGCAGGCATTACTATGCAGCTGCAAGTGCCGGTTTGTTGGCATTTAATGTTTGTTCCGTTTTTTAAAGAGGCCCACGGAGCCCTCTGCCCGCTTCCCTAATTTCTACGATCCCGTCGAAACCAGTTCACCCCCATGGGGCTAATGAAGCTAATTTAATATAGCAAGGTCAGACCATCGGGGCAAGGGACAATTGTACCCGAAATGTCAGTGAAAAATTGAAAAATAAATTCCGCATCAAAGCTGGGGCCTTAAGCATTTGCCCACCAATGTACTTGCTGGTTATAGATTTCTAATTGCTGGTGAAAGATTTTCTTTCAGATAATCAATAAATCATCCTTTGTGAGGACTTCAAAGTATCTGGGGCCATTTATTATCAGAGTATGGAAGCATAAATGTGCTCAGCTGCTCCATGATTGGTTATTGCAACTGAGGTAACTGAAGAGTGAGGAAATTATGGGATTTATTAGAGCTTTTACGGGTGCTTTGAGTGGTAGCTTAGCCGACCAATAGCTAGCTCCTACCAACCGAATTTTGGTATGGCCCAAAATCAACCCAACCATGGGCAGCGTTCCCATCAATTTTACCAAGCTTTTCTACTGCTCACTTTTAATTGAGCTTTTCAGCGGCCTTCTAGCCTTTGCTGCCAATTTCTATGCCAGCATGGAGAAGTTTGATGGCACGAAGTTCCAGAATGCCCGTGGCCTATTCTGGCTCCTGCTGGTATCAGGTTTTGTCTTTTATCTTACCTTCAGAAATTAGCGGACCGGGACCAAGAAATAAAGAATTCGCACGCTTAACGCAAGCTAGCTACGAACCTAGCTCGCTCTCTCCTTTAGCGGTAAATGCTAAAAGCAAACAGCGCTCCTCCCTCCGATGGGGCGCTGTTTGCTTTCTGCATAAAACTATAATGCTGGCTAAAATTTGTTAATATGGGTAGACCATACGTCCTTAATAAAAGTGCCGTTAATAATACTGACTGTTTATTGTGTGAGGTGGAGCCATTTGAAGCGAGCTAGTAGAGTTATTGTGATCAGTCTTGCTTTGGGCTTGGCTAATATTCTATTAGCGGGCCTGCAGTATTTTATTTTCAATACTCATCTAAGCTTATTACACCGAGTCTTTCTATTAGCGGGTCTTGTATTTCTCACTTTTTTTATTTTGCCTTTTCTGAATGCTCGCTATAAGCAAGTACAGCGCTTATACAGCGAAAGGGAGGTCCCTGAAGGTTTTGCAAAGTATTTTGAAGAGTTTTCCCACATAGTCAATAATGCTTATTACTCAAGTGACTACAATGCCAAAAGACACATGCGAAAACGGGCCCTTGCTTATATCCCTACGTATAATAGTTCGAAATGCAATATCTTTAAATTCCTCATTTATGCTCTCACAAGTATTGCGATCATTTCTTATCTTTTCCCCCAATATCTAATCTATGTACTGATACTAGCTTCTATAACTTTCTGCTTAAAGTTTTATATGAGAAAGCAGCAGGTCAATTTATTTATTGCCAATGTTCCTGAGGATAAGGTGGCGGAATACTACCGCAATATTTTATTTGATACTGAGTGCATGCATGACATCAAAATATATGGTTATGAAGAGCAAATTGCTCAAAAGTCCATTACTGCTTTCCGTGAGGGCCTCAATAAACGCTATCAATTACGGCATATTAATGCCATTGCTTATCCCTTAATTAAGGGTTTCCTTGTTCTGTCTCTGGGCCTTATTATCTATCAAATCGCCACACACGCCACTATGAATTTAGGTAGTTTTATCGCTACAGTGACAACGGTTTATGGTCTATTATCGCAGCTAGACCCCTTTACTGATGCTCTGTTTCAATTTGAACAAGCACGGTCTATTCTCAAAATAAGCGCCTCAGATAATCTAGATGAAGCGCAATACTCTGAAACCGGACAGGATCTTGATACAATCAAGGAGATCCGTTTAGAGAATGTTTCTTTTTCTTATGAACCCAGTAAGCCTATTTTAAAGAATATTAATTTTACCTGGAATACAGAGCAAGGGGTTAGCATCATTGGTGCGAATGGCTCTGGTAAAACGACTTTGCTTAAGCTGATCATGGGCCTGAATAAGCCAAGTTCTGGCGCTATATATGTCAATGGTCAACCCCTAGAGGGGTTGAATGCGGAATCCTACTTTGCGCACTTGGGCATATGTCTACAGGATTTTGTTATTTTTGAAGACAGCTTGAGTCATAACATTTATTTTTCTAAAAAACCTAGTGGGCACCAGCACAATTCTGCTGACCTTGAGCCCATGGCGTGGTCGGATCCTCTGATGCAGCACTTACTTTCTTTTGCCCAATGCTTACCAAGTGCCTTAAATACCCCGCTGGGACAGCATGTATTCCCTGACGGCATTGAACTAAGTAAGGGGCAAGAACAGCGTGTCGCTTTGTGTCGAGCGCTGGCAAAAGATAGCTCATTATTTTTGTTAGACGAGCCCACCGCATCACTGGATCCCCATATGGAGCATGATTTCTTCCAGATGTACAAAAGCTTAGCGGCCAAGAAATCCTCCCTCCTTGTGACCCACCGCATAGGATTTGCCGGCTTATCTGATCGGATTATTGTTATGAAGAATGGAGAAATTATTGAAGATGGTCGTCACGAAGAATTAATCTCGGCTAAAGGAACTTACTATGAAATGTACATGGCGCAAGCTCAAATGTACCAGTAATCGGTCTGCACGATATTCGTGGACCACAATTAGCACAAACTAGGGTAGGGGCAGATGCGAGATTATTTTAGAGCACTACACTTAATATTTACACTTGCAGGGCATAAGTATCTGGTCTACCTGGTACTTTGTTCATTTGAAATTGTACGCAATATCGCCTTCTTACTGAGTGCCTACTTTGGTGTTGTGCTTATCAACTCTCCAGATGCAAAAGCCAACAAATCTCTTATGGTGAGCCTTGTCCTAGCCGCTCTTTGCGAATTGCTTGTAGTTTTTATTAATGTCACCATGAATAAGATAGAAGAAAAGCTGGAACTTTCGATCTATGAAGATGTATTAAGAAAAAGTGCACATGTACCATACAGCACACTCTATTCTAATCATTTTCAAAGCTTGCTACAGGAGGTGTTAGAAAACAGTACGAGTGCCCTTGCCATGCTTGCGGTTAACATGAGCGACTATATCAGTGTCCTTGCACATTTTTGTATTTTCATCTACTTGGCTTGGCAGGGTGGACTTGTATTTATTTTTGCAACTTTATTTTTTATCGGCATAGCGCAGTGGTTTAATACTCGCTTAGAAGGTAAGCAAGAAGAAGCTCGAGCAATAGTCCTTAGAGACCATAGTCGTAAACGCTACTATACAGATTTGCTGGATTTTGAAAAAAATCATGCTGAGATAGTGATGAATAATGCGGTTGATTATTTCAAAGACAAAACACACGCAACCTATACTTCTTTCTATCAGACCAACAATATGATAAAGAAACGTGTAGAACAAGTTGAAGTGAGGACCTGGTGGCTCATGGGTTTGGGCGTTTTTATATCTGGTGTTATATTGTTATTTAATGTTCAAAGTCGTCATCTTAATCCAGAAAATTTCATTGTTATTCTAATGAGCTTATTTTTGTTTTACACAGAGCTAAGCAGAGCTCTCACAACCTTAGCTCGAGACAAAGAAGCGCTCTATAATGTCCGTAATTATTTTGAACTCCAAGCTTTTGCTATAGATAAGCTTGCTACTGGCGGGCAGCCTATTTCTAGTCTGATCCTTAAAAATGTTTCTCTATGCTATGATGACCTGCTGGCGGTTAATAAATGTTCGTTTAATATGAAAAGGGGAGAGGTGCTGCTCATCATTGGCCCTAATGGAGCGGGTAAGACCTCACTCCTAAACTTAATTGCCGGTTTGTATCAACCTTCGCAAGGTGCCATTTACTATATTGGTGAAGATCACGTACGTCATTCTCCACAAGCAATACACCTTAATTCCCAAGAGCCAGAGCTAGCGGATTGCCAAGTTCTTCGCCAGCAAACGTCCTACGTTAGCCAGTCTTACCCAATGCTGTCCCTGACCATCCGAGAAAGCTTCTTTTGTACAGAGTGCTCGGACGAGGATATCATTTCTGTACTTAAAAAGGTGAAACTTTGGGAGCTAGTCAAGGCTTGCCCCTTGGGTTTAGAGGGAAAAGTGGGGCATGATATCTTTTTCTCTAAAGGACAATGGCAACGTTTTACTATCGCCCGCCTCCTTCTTCATCAAGAAAGCGACATTTGGATTTTGGATGAGCCTACTAGTGCAATGGATGCATTAAATGAGCAGGAAATTCTAGACCTAGTCTGTCAGGAAGCTCACAATAAAATCCTTATTATTGTTACCCATCGCCTAGGCATAGCGACATATGCTGATGAGATCCTCCACCTGCAAGAGGGGAAAGTTATTTTTGCGGGCAGCCATGAAGAAATGCTTGCGGCCGATACACAATATCGTAGGGCCTACGAAGAGCAAAGGAGCATGTATCGTTAGGCTAAATTTCATTGTTGCCTGTTGAAGCCCATAAATCCCTAATCTTCCACCACTAGCCCTGTGATACGGGACTGAATTGCCAGCTGGGTACGACTGGTGAAGCCCGTTTTTTCCAGAAGATGTTTGATGTGGGTTTTGACGGTATTAGAGGAGATATGTAATTTACTGGCAATTTCTTCGTTGCCTGCGCCGGTCGTAAGCAGGCGTAAGACCTGGATTTCACGTGGAGTGAGTTCGGAGGAGCTAGTCAAGCCAAGTTGGACTACTGGTGTCTCTGCCGGGTAGATGGATTCCCCGGCTAAGGTTCGGTCCATGATCTCTAAAATTGTTTTTTCGGAAAGTTCTTTATACCAAAAGCTGTCAATGCCGATTTGCTTGGCCCGCGCCATCCAAGATACTTCTGGCATGCTGGTGACAGCGATAATCTTGATGTCAGGCTTGAGGGCTTTAATTTTTTCAGCGGCTTCTAGACCGTTGGAGCCATCTTGCATAAGAATATCCATAATGACCAAATCGATATCGCTTCTTAAAACATAGGTGTCGGCAAACATAGCAGAATCTATGGCATGGACGACTTCATACTGGCCTGACTGCTCGACATAGAGTTTGAAGAGTTCGCGTGAAACAAACTGATCATCTACAATCATTATCTTATAAGGCATGACTAGCTCCTTTTGGCCAATTGACAACCAGCTCAAAATGGGGCCGGGTGATGATGCTCAGGTCACCACCCAAGTGTTTTAAGCGTTCCCGCATGTTTTTTAAGCCCCCTTTTTCTGTAATCACTTCTGGGGAGAGCTGGCCATCATTGCTAATCTGGCAATAGTATTTTATGGTATCTTCCTGCAAATTTATCCCTACATGTTTGGTCTGGCCATGCCGTACGGCGTTATTCAAAGCTTCATGGACGATACTGACCAGAATCGCGAGGTCAGTATCCCTTTGGGGCAGCTTGCCCTCCACCTGAATCTCCACGCCAATGGCCCGGGCTGTGGCAAGGAGTCGGTCCCAGGATGAATGCATTTGCGGTTTTTCCTCTTTGCTCTCTAAAACCAGCAAACTTTCTGTCCACAGTTGTATTAAACTCTTGCGGTCTGCCTCGCTTTTATCTTCTTTGGCCAAGTAGTGTTTGAAGTAGATCAAGGATTGACCAATTTTGTCGTGGATATTGATTTTAGCTTGCAAGATTTCTTTTTGCCTGGTGTAGGCAGTCACTTTTTGATGATAATCCTTGAGCCAGGCATTAAGAGCCTGTATTTCTGCATTTTTCTTTTGAATTTCTCTCAGTATGGCCCATTCTGGACTGATGTCATAGGCTAAAGTTTCTCTGACTTTTTCATGCTCAAGTGCTTGTATGAGCCACACCTTGTGCCGGGTCTCTATGACCAAAGGCGTCCTTTGCAGGACACCTGCGTTAGGGGTAATTCTATTCTCTTGTACGGCAACCTTACAGGCTAGATCGTTCACCAGCCATTTGCCAAAAACCTCATAGCTGATTGCCTGCATGGTCCTGTTGACCAGGAGGGGCGTCCCGTCTAACTTGGAAAAACAGAGACCATCTGGTAGATTATCTAAACTTTCCTTGATCGCGTTATGCCCCATGGTATTGCGGCGGTCCCTGAGAATCTTTCGCCAGAAAATAATTTCCACGATAAAAATAAGCAAAAAGAAACTGGCCAAGACATACCAGGTCACACCAGTAAACCAGGCTGCCACTAGGATTTGCCCACTGCCAATTTCCGCTAAGACCTGGGCTGACACGAAACAAGATACCAATACTACAAGCCTCGCGGCAAGAGCCTTGGCAGTGGGTTTTAGGTCTACCAGGGCGATAGTAATCTGGATGCTGCCCATAAGAAGAATGAGGCTTATGACAAAAAAGAGGACGAGCAGCGAATCCGGCAAGTAAGCTAAGGTCATGCGCGGCCTCTTTCTACAGAGATTTGCCAGGTCGGCTTGCTGGTGGCGAGGTCTTCTGCCAGGCTAAGCGTATTATCCGCCTCTTCTTTTAAGTCCTTGACAGACAAGGCCTGTGTAGCCTCTAGCTGTATAGTTAGCACAGAGGTCTGACCTTCCTGGCTCAAATGCACGGAGACGGCTTTGAGACCCACAAAATGCCTTTCCAAAATCGTTTGAAAAATTTCATAGATATGAAGGCAGGTGCTTGCAGGAAAGGAAGTACTACTCTGCCAATCAAGCTGGGTCTGAACTCCACTCAGCCCTAAATAATCCAAGGATTCTGCAAAGGCCAGGCCGAGCTCTGCTAGGGGCATGTTGGCGTGGTTTTTAGAGAGGAGAAAGAGATTTGCGTATCTTTTAATGTATACATTATAGATGCAGGCATGTTTGAGGGAATCCTCAAAGGCTTTTTGCTCGGTGGGTAGGGTTGAGATAAGATTTTCCAAACAATGGAACTGCTTATTTAATTTTTCATCAATGTAAGAGCGAATTTCTTCCTGTTCCTCAAGTGCAGCCATCTTTTCCGCTAATTTATTATGGGCCATGAGGAGGTCATGTTCGCTGAGCATATCTTCGTTGAGGCTTACGAGTTGGGCCTTCAGAAGGTTGAACTCCCTAAGATCCACAAACCAGAAAGAATATCCGCCCTGGATTTCTGCACTCTCCAAGAGGGTATTTTCATCTAGGGGGACCGGTTGGGTCAAAGCTTCTCTAATGAGTGTATTGCTTACCGATGCGCCTTCTTTGGGTTCAACAATAATCCGGCCCGCCAAATCCATAATGCCAATATTCATGGTGGACATCTTCAGAAACTGCTCATATCCTCGGTTGGAGGGTATCAGTCGGGTAAAGACCAAAGATTCAATAAATAAAATAACGACTAAAATATTGAATTCAGCACTGGTGAACATGAGCTTAATCTGCTGAAAGGGTTGCCAGTCAAAGATATAAAGAAAGGTATAGGCCACCCAGGTCAAAAGGATCAAGACCGGGAAAAAAATGGGCTTGAACTGCTTGCTGGCAAAGGAGGGAATCAGGGTCAGGATGAGGGTACCAATGGCCAGAATACTGATATAAATCAGGACGGCGTAAAAAACCGGCCCGTACTGGTGGATCCTTTGTTCGGATAAGTCAAAAGCCAGGCCGTGAAAATCGTTGCTGACAATGAGAGCGACCAAAATTTCTGTCGGAATCCACAAGAGATTCCACAGCCTATTCATGGACTCCCGTTCTGACTTCGCGATCAACAAAGCGGTAAAAAACACCAGCTGGACAATATTGAGACTAAAGACATAATAGCCATAGCGAATGTGTTGACTTGCGATAGGATTATCCAGGAGGATTTCATATTTTAAGGTGCGGAGGGCAAGATATCCGACTAAGAGATAGCTGATGAGGCGGAAATGCGCGATAGTGGCCGCTCGGAGCATCCTATTCTCCATGTTCCGTCTCCAGAGGCAAACGACTAGGGTATAGAGGCAGAAAATAACAATATGGACAGGGAAGATAATGACTTGCCTGGCCGATAAGAGGTGCAGGCCAGCAGCTGCAAACACGCACAGCGTGGAGATTGTATAGCTGATAATTTCTTTGCGATACATAATCCCCACCCTCCGTCGTGCGGTAATGCTTATTAATATAGCAAGAAACGTTTGTTTCTACTATCCTATTTAGTCTTCAGGGTTAGTCTTATGTACTTTTGATATAAGGGGAAATAAGCGCTTGACCTTGCAGTCAACTGCAATGTTATAAAATGCTCAGAAAGGAGAGACGAGATATGACGATTAAAGAATTTGCTGACTTGTGTGACTGTAATCCTCAAACCCTACGCTATTATGACCAGGTGGGTCTGCTGAAACCGGTTAAGGTAGATACTTGGACTAAATACCGTTACTATGCTGAGAATCAGGCCCTGCAATTCGTCAAAATTAAAAACTTACAGCTGGCGGGTTTTTCTATCCAGGAAATCAAAGCTTTATTAGAAGCCGATGACCCTACCATTTGTCTGGCTTTGGCCGACAAGATAAAAGAGCAAGAGCAAAAACTGGAGCAGACCCGAATGATCCAGCAGTCATATCTTAACGACATCCAAATGATGAAAGATAAGGTAAAAGCTTTCCGGGAAGAGGTCTTACACCTCATGGAGGGATACGATCCGACTGAAGAATTCGGGATTAGCCCCCAAGAATACCGTGAGATGATTGAGGGGATAAGTAAGAGTATTGAGGAGCGTAGCCTGACCAAGGACGACTTCTCCTATGTGCTACCACCCGAGGAGGGGAGTACCGCCCCGGAGGAAGATCACTTCCTGGCGGCCTTAGATAATCCAGATTACAAACTGGTCAAGGCCCAGCATGGCTGGACCTATGCCAAGGAGGTTTTAGACCCCTTGCACCTGCCCGATGATGGCAGGACTTATATGCTGGTCTTCGCGATTGGGCCAGACAAAGATAATCAGACCGCTTTCGCTAATACGGTTCTGGCTCTAGTGATGCGGAAAAATTGGGAAACCCGGCCGCAAAGCGCCAAGGCAGGCGCCAGTCTGAATTGCAATGTGACCACATCGGAGGATGGCCAAAACCACTTCTGGCTCTTACAAGCTGACCAATAAAACTTGCACTTTGCATGGAAATACGATCATAGCTTGGTCATCTAGCCTCTGGGGCTTTTTGCCTCCAGGGGCTTTTAATTTTGACAAATGTGCTAATATACGGAGGTATCTTTATTGAACAGCGTATGAGGAGGTTTTTATGCTGGAAAAATACTTCAAGCTTCAGGACCATAAGGTAACAGCAAAAAGTGAAATTGCCGCTGGTATTACCACTTTTGTAACCATGGCCTATATTTTGGCGGTCAACCCGCAAATTTTAAGCGCTACGGGCATGCCAGCGGGTGGAGTCCTAATCGCTACGGCTCTCTCGTCCTTTATTGCCTGCATGTGCATGGCATTCATGGCTAATTTACCCTTTGCCTTGGCCCCGGGCATGGGCCTCAATGCCTACTTTGCCTTTGGTGTCGTATTGGGCATGGGTTACAGCTGGCAGATTGCTCTGTTTGCCGTCTTTATCGAGGGTATTATCTTTATTCTCTTGAGCTTTGTAGATGCCCGAGAAGCTATTTTCAATGCCATCCCCATGTCTTTGAAACACGCTATCTCTGCGGGTATCGGCCTCTTTATTGCCTTTATTGGCCTGCAGAGTGCGAAGCTGGTGGTTAAGAATGATGCCACCCTGGTCGGTCTGCAAAAATTCAATGCTAATTTTTCTACCGAAGGGATTGGAGCCCTGCTCTGCTTGATTGGTGTTGTTATCATTGGCGTGCTCAGCTACCACAAGGTGAAGGGCGCCATCCTCATTGGTATTTTTGCGACTTGGGCTCTGGGCATGCTGTGCCAGGCGGCAGGGATCTATGTGCCCAACCCTGAAGCGAATTTCTTCTCCCTTTATCCTACTTGGGCTGCTCCGGACTTCTCTGGCTTTGGTGATATCTTTGGCCATTGCTTCCAGTTAGACTTTAGCCAGGTTAAGTTCCTGGATATGTTCTCCATTGTTTTCGCTTTCCTCTTTGTCGATATCTTCGATACCATTGGCACCTTAATTGGCTGTGCTACCAAGGGTGATATGCTAGACGAACACGGCAAACTGCCCAAGGTCAAACAAGCCCTTCTGGCCGATGCTATTGGTACGACTGTAGGTGCTGTGATGGGTACGTCTACAGTTACCACTTATGTAGAAAGCTCTGCTGGTGTAGCAGAGGGGGGCCGTACCGGTTTAACCGCCTTTACGACCGGTATCCTCTTCCTCCTGGCCATTATCCTGTCGCCTATCTTTATTGCGATTCCTGGCTTTGCCACCGCAGCTGCCCTGATTTATGTAGGCTTTGCTATGTTCACCTCCATCCTACGGGTGAATTTTGATGACCTGACAGAAGCGATTCCCGCCTATGTGGCTCTTATTGCTATGCCTCTTTTTTATTCCATCGCTGAGGGTATTTCTCTGGGTGTAATCTTCTTTGTCCTTATGAAAATCTTCTCCGGCAAACGCAAGGATGTTTCTCCCTTGATGCTCATCCTCTTCCTGGTCTTTGTGGCCCGCTATATCTTTATGAAATAAGTTCTGAAACAAGCACTGCCTCCCCATTTGGGGAGGCAGTGCACAAGAATTATCTTCTTGTCCGAAAGGGCCTTTAGCTTTTGCTAAAAGGCTCTTTCGTTCTTTTTGATCCGGTTGGGGTCGTTTTTGCGGCGGACAAAAAGTTGCTTGCCGTGGCCCTTGGTCACTTCCTTGTTGTCCATCTCATAACGGCCGATGGACAGGAGCAAGCTAGAGAGCTTAGCAAAACCGTAGTTACGGGCATCAAAAGAAGGCTGCTTTTTGGTCAAAAGCTGACCTAATTCGCCTAGATAGGCCCAGCCGTCTTCATCTTCTAAGTCCTGGATGCTCTGGTCAATGAGGTGGATGAGCTTGTCATCCACATGCTCCAGAGCCTTTTTCTGAGATTTCCGCTTGTTACTAGTGGATTTATTGCTATCTTTACTGGCACTCGTTTTGCTGCGACCAGCAGAAGTGGACTTGCTAGCCTTGGTATTTTTATCAGGTTCAGCCTTGTCGCTTGACTCATCATCATCAAATTCATCTTGCAAGATTTCCAGATAAATAAAGCGGTCACAGGCGGCTATAAAGGCGTTGGGGGTTTTCTGTTCGCCAATGCCGTAGACTGTTTTACCCGCTTCACGCAAGCGGGTAGCCAGGCGGGTAAAGTCACTATCGCTGGAGACGAGACAAAAGGCTTCCGCCCGTCCAGAAAATAAAATATCCATCGCATCAATAATCAGGGCTGAGTCGGTAGAGTTTTTACCTGTTGTGTAGGCAAATTGCTGCACAGGACTGAGGGCATAATCAAGCAGATGGTTTTTCCAACCTGCCAGATTAGGCTTGGTCCAGTCACCATAAATGCGCTTAATGGTGGGGTTGCCGTAACGGGCAATCTCTTGCATCATGGGCTGGACGTAATGGTGGGAAATATTATCGGCATCAATGAGGACTGCAATCCGGATTTCTGTGTTGGTATTTTCTTCCATAGGGACTCCTTTCTATGATTTTCTATTTGCCTGGCCGCCCTTGTGCCTATCCGCCCTTTAGTCTTTTAGAGAAGGGACTGGCTGAGGCGGGAAGTGGCTGTGAAAAGCCCTTAGCTACCATGCAAACTCATTAATTATAGTATGAAATTCTTCTTCTGTCAGAAATAAGGCCAGCCGACTGCTCTTTGAACCTAATAGGTGCTGTCAACCAAAGTGCAACTTGTAAGCTGTGGCGATCTGAGAGCATGGTACTTTGGTTTTACGGATTCTCGGGCATTTTTGCAGCTAATGGGAGAGGGCGCCGGGCAAATTTGCAAGAAGTGGATGCTAATGAGGGCAAACCTGCAAGTAATGGGTGGTTTAGGCGCCGAGAACCATCCATTACTTGCAGATTTGTCTGAAATCTAGGAAATCTGAAATACTACTGCGTCTAAAAGGTTGGCAAATCCCTGATTTAGCGGACTTGCCAACCAAAAGTAGCAAGTTGTGAGAAAAATGAAAAGTATGGGTGAGCTGAGTATAGTTAAAATCATGTTAACAAGTGGTAAAAAGCCCACATCCTGGCTTACCTAACTTGCGAAAATCACTTTGCCAAGTAGAATAAGAGGGGCTAGGTCTTTCCTGGCTGTCCAGCCAGAAAAGCTCCTTTTATCCGCCTATGTTTATTCCCCAGGGAGGTCGGTATGCGTTATCTGGCAGTGATCAATTTAGGCTCTCATGAGATTTCGCTCAGCATATGCCAGCTGCGCAATCGGGAGTGCCCCCAACTTCTGGAAAAGGTGAGTAGGGCCTTGGCTTTTGGCAGGGATACCTATTCTGAAGGTGCAATCTCGGAAGAAAAAATTGTGGAGCTCATGGATGTCCTGGCAGACTTCCAACTAAAACTCAAGGAATATCCCCATATCGAGCTTGTGGCTGTAGCCGAATCGGCCATCCGGGAGGCTGGCAATCGACTTTTTATTCTTGATCTTATCCAACGGCAGACCGGCCTTGATGTGGATGTCCTCTCCAATAATGACCAAGTCTATTATCAACTCCTAGCCCTGTCTCATAAACTCCAGGATTTCGACCAGATAATCATGGAGCCTACCCTGGCTGTGGAACTGGGTGCAGGCTCTATCCAATTTACCCTTTACGACCAGGGACGGCTCCTGAACACGCAAAACATGAAGCTTGGCTCTCTGCGGATTGCTTCGGTCCTAGAGGAGCTCCGGGAACACACGCGTAACTTTGAGGACTATGTTTTAGAGTTTATTTCAGGTGATCTGGCCTACTATAAGTCTCATGAAAACCGGGTGGACCAGGTCAAGCACCTCATCCTGAATGGCAGTAACCTCTTTTATATCCGCCAGCTTGCGGGCTTAAGCTCAGCTAGTCAGACCCTTTTAAGCCAGGAAGATTTGCAAAAAGCCCTTAAAATTCTTACCCGCAAAACAGGCCAAGCCCTGATACGGGAAGACCATATTCCTTCTGAGCACGTCAAGCTTCTCCTGCCCACAGCCCTGATTGTTGGCGAGGTTTTTCGCTTCACGGACCTCCATCAGGCCTATTTGCCTGATACCAATATGGAAGAAGGGATTATTTTAGCCTATGCCATGCGGGAAGTCCGTTACCAGATCAAGCACGACTTTTCCGCAGATCGCCTCAGCCTAGCTAGGGCTATTTCACAGCACTACAAGACAGACCAAGCCCATTGTGGTCAAGTCGAAAAACTAGCCCTAGAGATCTTTGATGAGACCAAAAAGCTCCACGGCCTGGAGGCCTCTGATCGGGAAATGCTCCAATTGGCAGCCATTCTGCACAATGTCGGTAAATATATCAGTATCAGTAAGGATGACCGGAGGTCCTACGATATTGTCCGATCCCTGGAAATCCCGGGGATGTCGAATTCAGATATGGAGTTTTTGGCCGAACTCATTTATGTCCATGACTTGCATCATCTCCAGGATATGGACATGGACCATTCTCATGATCAGGCGAGATCACTCCGCCTTTTCAAACTGGCAGCGATTTTGATGCTGGCGAATGCCATGGATATTAGCCATCGGCAAAAAATTGCCCGAGTCCGGGTCCAAAACAAAAAGGGGAGGCCCCGTTTTAGCCTCTATTCTTCTGAGGATATCACGCTGGAACTTTGGAATCTGGAACAAGCTAAGGCCTTCTTTGACCAAGTCTTTTTAACCAAGAGTGAATTTGTGGCCCGTATGCTGCCCCAAAACTAAGGAGAAAACGCTTCATGTTTTACCAAGAGCTAATCGATACCTTTGATCGGCCAGAAGCCCGTGCCCCCCTGGCCCCTGACGAACCGGCCTATCTCAACCGAGAATTGTCTTGGATGGAATTTAATGACCGCTGTTTGGAAGAGGCCCGTGATAAAAATAACCCACTTTACGAGCGCCTCAACTTCCTGGCCATTACTTGCAGCAATTTAGATGAATATACGACCATCCGTATAGCCTCCTTGATTAATATCATAGAAGCCGGTGGCAGTCGTCTAGACCCCGCTGGTCTTAGTCCCCAGGCACAGCTAGCCAAGCTCTTAGAGAGCAATAAGGCATTTTTCAAAAAGCAATATTCTACTTATACCCGGCAAATCGTACCGGCCTTGGAGGCGGAAGGGGTTTTCCTCTTGCCCCTGAACCTTTTAAACGAGGGTCAAAAAGCGGAGTTAGAGGCCTATTTTACCAAGCGTGTTTTCCCGGTCCTGACCCCCATGGCGGTGGACGCTTCCCGCCCCTTTCCCTTGTTGGCGACTCGGTCGCTCAACCTGATCGTGATGCTAGAAGAAGCGGAGGATACTGCTAGGGGAGAGGACAACCTGCCCCCCTTTGCCCTCATCCAGGTCCCGGCCAACCTCCCTCGGCTAGTTAAACTCAAGGCGACCCAAGTCGGCCGTCAGGACTTTGTCCTTTTAGAAGATGTCATCCGTTTATTTTTAGACCGCCTTTTTGACAACCAGGAGATTACTGCTGTCTATGCTTTCCGCGTCATGCGGGATGCAGACTTTGATATTGATGAAGATGAAAGCGCAGACCTCCTGGCCGAGATTGAAGAACGCCTAGAACTCCGCAAGCGGGGACAAGTCATTCGCCTGGAGATTGAACACCAGGCCCCCAAGGCCGTGCGCAAGATCTTCAAGCAGGTTTTGGACCTGCCGGATGAACAAATTTTCCGGGTCCGCGGTCCTGTCGACCTTCTCCTGGTCCGGGCTATTATGAAGGCCTTACCCCGGCCCGACCTCCAATACCCGGCCTTTAGTCCCCAAGCGTCACCGGGCTTTCTAGCCGATCCTGATCCCTTTGCCTGTATTCGCCAGGGGGATATCCTCCTCCACCATCCCTACGAAAGCTTCCAGCCCACTATTGATGTGATTGAGCGAGCAGCCCAAGACCCCCAAGTTCTCGCCATTAAGCAGACCCTCTACCGGGTATCTGGCCAATCTCCCATTGTTAAGGCACTGGCCAATGCCGCCTTAGCAGGTAAGCAGGTCATGGTGCTGGTAGAACTCAAAGCCCGTTTTGACGAGGCGAATAATATCCATTGGGCCAGACAATTGGAGCGGGCAGGCTGCCATGTTCTTTATGGCCTCAAGGGTCTCAAGACCCACTCGAAGATCACTCTGATTGTTCGTGAAGAGGAGGATGGCCTCAGGCGCTATGTGCATGTGGGGACAGGCAATTATAATGATACGACTGCGAAGATTTACACAGATATTGGCCTCTGGTCTTGCAACGAGAGCCTAGGCGATGACGCCTCTAATTTTTTCAATATGATTTCTGGTTATTCTCTGCCCTACAGCTGGAAGCAGATTATCCCGGCTCCCCGCTGGTTGAGGGATGATACAATTTTCCGCATCCGCCAGGAGGCTGACCAAGCACGAAAGGGCCATAGGGCCATGATCGTGGCTAAGATGAACTCCCTGGTTGATCCGGTCATCATAGCAGAACTTTATGCCGCATCCCAAGCTGGGGTTATCATCCGCCTGATTGTGCGTGGGATTTCCTGCCTCCGGCCTGGCATCCAGGGCTTGTCAGAAAATATTGAAGTCCGGAGCCTGGTCGGTCGTTTCTTGGAGCATTCGCGGATTTTCTATTATTACAACGGGGGAGAAGAAGACCTCTTGATTGGGTCTGCCGACTGGATGCCGAGAAATCTAGACCGGAGGATTGAACTGGTGACCCCGGTCTATGACGAAGCTTGCCGGCGCAGGATTTTCGAGATCTTAAGCCTGGGACTCCAAGATACAGAGCGGGCGAGAATTGAACTGTCATCGGGGACTTATAAGCGGATTGATCGCCGGGGCAAGGACCTGCTGGATTCTCAAATTGAGCTTTGCCGGCGCGCTATCAGCGCTGCCCAGGAAGCCAGGCCCGATCCTCTCCACCAAACGCGCTATGAACCCCGCTTTGGTCCTCGGGACAAATAAGGCAGTGCGCAATAAAAGGGCTTGCCCCCTGCCAAGTATATGCTGCCAAGGGGCAAGCCTCTGATCTAAGAGGGGATGTGCTCTTAGGGGTCTATTCCCCTACATAAGAGCCTGAGTTTATTCTTCTCCGCCCATGTTCCCGAAGACATATTCCATAATCTCATCCACCCCCCAAATCGTCATGACCAAATCGTCAGCGTGGGTGACCTTCCATTCATCTTTTTCCTTCACCAGATCAATGGTGAGATCCATAGTCTTGTTGGCGATTTTCTTGACATCAATGGAGGGTACGATATCCTCACCGCCCTTTTTGACCTGATCTTCTAGTTCCTTCATGATGGCGCTAAGGTCAGACCGGGTCATCTCATAGGTCAATTGGGTTTCCTTATCCTCAGGCTTGATCTCGCCCGACTTAAATTTGATGCTGGTGTTTTTAATCACATCCCCCATAAAATCAAAGCCCTCGTCGTCGGCGAACGTGTCTTCCGATAAATCATCGTCCGAAAAGTCCTCCAGTTCGGCTTCGGCCATATGCTTTTTGAGTTCGGTGGCATCAAACTTAATCAGGGCATCGACGAAAGCTTCTGCAGATTTTTTCGCCTTGTCCAGCTCTCCGCCCTTAGTGTTGCCACCTGAACAGCTGACGCCTGTAAAGAGAATGACTGCGATCAAACACAGAATTCCTAATTTTTTCTTCATTTTGCTTACCTCCATAGTTGCAAGGCAGGCTGGGGTTTTTTCGAGCCCCGTTACCTTGCTCGTTTACCCTATGTTAGAACCTTGTCGACCAAAAAAAATCATCCTTTGTGGGGAGGTTAGGACCAATCACGCGTTATAAGCTAAATTGACAAACTAGGATACCTATCTTATTGCAAAGAGGTACCAGCTGGGTGGCCGGTCCTGCTTTGTCGTCGGGCCAAATGGCCGACGCTTTAGCGATGAGGGTGCCCTGGTCCGTCAAGGCCACATTTACCGCACAGGTGAATGGCGCGCCCAAGAGATTCCTTCCCAAGCTTGGGCCATTTTGGACCATAAGGGCCTAACCCAGGCGCCTCTGGCCCAGGGCTGGTCACAAGACAATCTGGAGGAAGTCACAGCCGGTAAGATCATCAAAGCTGATAGCATAGCCAACCTTGCCCTGGCGATCCAGCTTGACCCTGCTGATTTAGAAGCTCAGTTCGCGGACTACCAAGGTTTCTGCTGGGATGGCCGTGATCCCCAATTGGGCCGTCGAGCACAAAATCTCTTTGCCCTAGATGAAAATGGACCCTACTACGCCCTTCCTTTAACTCCGGTTTTGGAAGCCACACTAGGTGGGCCCCGCCGGAATGTGGCTTGCCAGGTCCTGGATACCAGGGGGTATATTATTCCCCACCTCTACACAGCGGACTCCTTGGGCTCCTTCTTCCCCAACATCTTCCCCAAGGGGGCTAACCTCTCAGAAGCTGTCATTACAGGCCAGATAGCTGGGGTCAATGCCCTCAAGAATAAATAAAGAAACGGAAGCCGCTGGTCATATGATGAGCGGCTTCTCACTTTTTCTCTAGCTTTCTACTTTCTTTCCCTGGCCAGCTCAGTATAATATCTTTTATACAGAAGATATTGCCTTGAAGGCTTAATGGAAAGAGGTTAGTCATGTCTCCAGAACCTATTTTACTTATCTTAGCTGCCGGTCTAGGCTCCCGCTATGGGGGACTCAAGCAAATTGATCCCCTAGGACCCCACGGGGAGATTCTTATGGAGTATTCCCTTTATGATGCGGTACAGGCGGGCTTTAAGCGGGTTGTTTTTATTATTGGTGATGATGAAAGCCTCTTCAAGGAGGCAATTGGCAGCCGTATGCCGGCAGACCTGGAGCTGACTTATTGCCCCCAAAGATTGGAAGACCTGCCCGAGGGCTATAGACTGCCAGAAGGCCGGATCAAACCCTGGGGCACTGCCCATGCCGTACTGGCCGCTCGAGAGGTTTTAGACGCTCCCTTTGCTGTGATTAACTCGGATGACTACTACGGCCCCCAGGCCTACCATTTGGTCTATGACTATTTGAAGCAGGAATCTCAACCTGGTCATGCCCTCTTGGTCAACTATATCCTCGAAAATACCTTATCTCCCCATGGCTATGTGACCCGGGCTATTTGTGATATTGACCAGGGTCATAGCCTGCGTTCGCTGGTAGAGCGTTTCCGCCTAGAGGCAGATGGGGATTGCGTGCGGTATTCGCAGGATGAGGGCCAGACCTATGGACATGTGGCTAAGGATGCCCCTTGCTCTATGAACTTTTGGGGCTTTGACCCCAGTTTTGTAGACCAATTACAGGCGGGATTTCCCCCCTTCTTAGAAACCGCTCTGGCTCACAACCCCTTAAAAGCAGAGTACCTGCTGCCTGAGCGTATTGGCAGTCTGATCCAGGCAGGCGAACTGCATGTACACTGTAAGGAAAGTGCTGACCAATGGATTGGGGTAACCTATAAAGAAGACAAGCCGCACGTTGTGGCCTCTATAAAAACGCTGATTGACCAAGGGAGGTACCCCGCAAAACTTTGGGGTTAAGTGCTGATGAATTTAAAAGACCAAACGATTGACCTTATCAGCCGGGTTCTCAAGATGGACCCGGTTGCTGTTTCCGAAATTGTCGAAACGCCCCCTCAGCCTGAACTGGGAGACCTGGCCCTACCGTGCTTTCGTTTTGCCAAGCAAGAGCACAAGGCCCCTCCCTTAATCGCACAAGATCTGGCAAGGCAAATTTCCGCCCAGGCGAACCACTTGGCCAAGGTGGAGGCCAAAGGCCCCTACGTGAACTTTTTCTATGATAGAGCCGCCTACGCTAGCTCTATCTTTCAAGCGGCCCAAGCCCAGCCGGATCGATTCATTGGCCACCTCTGTGATCCTGCGCGGGCCGACCAAGTGGTCTTGGTAGAGTATTCCTCGCCCAATATTGCTAAACCCTTCCATGTGGGCCATGGCTTTTCAACTATCCTGGGAGATGCGATTGCCAAACTCTACGCTTATCAAGGCTATATAGTGAAGCGGCTCAACCACTTGGGCGACTATGGTACCCAGTTTGGCCGCCTCATCTACGCCTGGCTGGCCTGGGGAGATGAAAAAGCCCTGGAAGAAGAGCCTATTAAAGAGCTAACGCGTGTTTACGTTAAATTTCACCAGTTGGCTGAGGACAAGCCGGAGATGTACGACGCGGCGAGGGACCATTTCCGCCGCCTAGAGTTGGGAGAAGAACTAGAATATAAGCTGTGGGAACGCTTTAGAAAGCTCAGCCTCCAGGAGTTTGCCCGTATTTATGACCGCTTAAATATTGCCTTCGACTCCTATAACGGGGAAAGCTTTTACTCAGACAAGATGCCAGCCGTTGTAGACCTGCTCCGTGCCCAAGGCCTGTTGGTAGAAAGCCAGGGTGCCCAGGTGGTCATGTTGGATGAATATCATCTCACCCCCTGCATTATTCTGAAGTCGGATGGTTCTTCGATTTATGCGACCCGGGATATCACAGCTATTTTTTACCGTGCGAAGACCTGGGACTACTACCGCAATGTTTATATCGTAGGCAAAGAACAAACACACCACTTCCAGCAGGTCTTTGCTGTCTTGGACAAACTGGGACACCCAAAGGCGGGGAAAAATTACCATGTTGCCTTTGGTAGGCTTTCTTTTGGAGACCAAGACTTTTCTACCCGGTCTGGCAAGGTTATCTTGTTGGAAGATTTCCTGGATGAAACCGTGAAGCGGGTCTCAGAAATCATGGATGAGGGTGGCTTTGATCTGGCTGACCAAAAGGACGCGATCGCTGAGGCTATCGGGGTAGCTGCCGTTAAATTTATCTATCTCAGGGCAGGCAGAGAGCATGACATAGCTTTCTCCTGGGATGAGATGCTAGACTTTGCCGGTGATACGGCGCCCTACCTGCTTTATGCCTATGCGCGCGCCCAAAGTGTCCTCCGTAAAGCAGGCGTTACCCAGGAAGAGCTAGCCCAGGCAAAAACAGAGCTCTTAACTGAAGATACAGAATTCCAGGTCTTAAAGAGTTTGGCGCAATTGGAACAGGCCAGCATAGATGCAGTTGAGGCCTACGAGCCCTCAATCCTCACGCGGCAGATTATTAGCCTAGTTCGAGACTACAGCCGTTTCTACCAATCTGTTTCTATCTTAAGGGCAGAAGATCCAGACCTGCGCCTGGCAAGACTTGCCCTGTGCAGCCTATTTGCCTCTCAGCTCAAGCTGGCCCTAAGCCTCTTGGGGATAGAAGTTGTGGAGAGAATGTAGTGCATGGAGGATAAGAGCTTGGCTATGCTGGCGGATATTCCCCGCTTTAGTGACTTGAGTTTCGCCCCCTGCCAAGAGGCAGAGTTGGTCCAGCTCACGACAGACATCCAAGCCCTTATTGCTCAGGAGAAGGGAGCAGAAGAGGCTGCCCGCAGTCTCTTATCTTTTCAACAAATCCTCTTAAGCAAGCAAAGCCAGGTGGATTACGCCCGTATCCACCAGGCCTTAAGGCCCGACCAAGCCCAGGAGACGGGTCAAGCCTTGGAAGGGGCCTGTTCCAGCCTCAGTTTGGCCCAGGCTAAGGGGACAGTCTATCGAGCTATTGCCAACTATCCGTATGAGGCAATGGAGGAGTCCGCCGCAGATATGGACCTCTGGTCCCGGGCTTGGCGCTGGTCGCGCTTTGAAGAGTTGATCCCTGTAGAAGTCTGGGACCGAGAAAATGACTTGGTTCAAGCCTTACAGACAATCAAGCCTTCAACCCTAAGCTTATGGGAGGAGTTTAATCATTCTGCTTTCCCTTGGGATGCTTTGATTGCCCATGACGATCGCTTGGCCTTTTTCCAAGCCCTCATCCAGCGTTTGCGGGAAGATAATAAAGATAGAACCCGCCTTTGTCTCGAACTCTTGGCTGTCAGAGCACAAATTGCTAAGTATACAGGATTTGCTAATTACTCCGACTACCATGAGGCCAGGCGGGGCAAGCGGTCCTTTGGTCGTAAGGCAGAGCTCAATTTTATTGCGGACTTCCGCACGCATTTTATCCCCATCTGGCAAGCGCTAAAGGCGCTTAAAGACTACCGCTTAGGCCCCGCAGCAGAAGCCTGGCTGGATTACCCCGTCCTGTCCCAATACGGGCAAATTCCGGTTCTTACAGAGGGATATGACCTGCAGCAACAATTTGCCAGCTCCTTAGCTGATCTGACGGGACATCCCCAGCACTTCCTCTTAAGCCTTCTGGACAAGGGTTATATCAGCTATGACAGCCTAGTGCGTGAGCAGTTAGGCACACCTTCCAGCCTCCTGATGTCGGTCCCAGCCTCCTTTTTGGCCCTGCCTCTGGATGGACGCCGTCCCCTCACAAGTAGCTTTTTGGATGCGGGCTATGCCTTAGCAGATATTTCTGCCATGCTCAACTTCCACAGCCTGGGATCCTCCCGGCAGGATGCCTACAGCAAGCAACTTTCTGCCTACTTGTTCTTGGTTTTAGCCAAGAAAGAATTAGGGGCCTTCTATGGCGAGAACGCTGATCTGGCCTGGGATATGGAATGGGCCCAACAATTGCAAAAGAGCTTTTTGCATTGCTTCTGCTATGTTTGGGAAAACCGTCTATATCACATGCAGGGCAGGCTAGATGCCCTCCGCTTGCGTCAGGCCTTCCAGAAGGTTTTAGATAAGCAGTTAGGATTCATCGGCCTTCCGACTTTCTCTGAGGATATTTTAGACCTCTTGTGGCCCTATGTTTTCTCCCTGAACCTAGAGGCCTACCAGGCGCTCTCTCCTGTCCTGGCCCTGGTGACCATTTTAGCCCTCCACCCCCACCACCTCTCACGAAGCCTTTTATCTAACACGCTTAATAACTTCCTGCTGACCAATCCTGGCGGAGCTATTTTGGACCGTCTGAGTGAAGCGGCTCTGCCCGTGCCCTTTAGTCAGGATAGTTTGAAAAAAGCCAGCTTCTCTGTTTGTGACCTCTTAGCACTTTAGACTACAAAGGTAAGTACCCTGATAGATGTTGAAACTTCCTGCAAAATTCATCACGGAAATGCAAGACCTGTGGTCCCGCTTTGATGTACCTGGCAAGTGGCAAGACTTTATGGATAGCTTTCAAGACCAGGCCAGCGCAGGTTTGCTTCTGAACCGACTGAAGCTACAAAGCTTGGATGACCTGCCTTACCAAGACCTGGAGCCCGTGCCTTGGGCCAGAGCCGGCTATTTCTTGCCTCCTGACCATAAGCTTTCCGCAAGTGTTTACTACCGGCAGGGACTTTTCTACTTACAAGATCCCTCCGCCATGTTGCCAGGTGACCTTGCGGAGCCGCAAGCTGGCGAAAAAGTCTTGGACCTTTGTGCTGCCCCGGGCGGCAAGGCCTTTGCGGTACTAGGCAGCCTCGGGGACCAGGGCCTTCTATGGGCCAATGAAATCAACGAAAAGCGGGCTAGAGCCCTTAGCCGGAACGTCGAGCTGGCGGGCTCAGCCTTGTGTGTGGTGTCTTGCCGAGATGCCCTCGGTTTTTCCCAGCAGATTTTGGCCTCTCAAGCTTTCTTTGACTTGGTCTTAGTGGATGTCCCCTGTACAGGTTCTGCCATGTTTAGAAAAGACTCTAGAGCCTTGCAGTCTTGGTCGCGCTACCGCGGACCTGAGATCCTCGACCTTCAGGCAGCCATTCTTGACGAGGCTGCGCAAAATCTGCGTCCAGGTGGCCGCCTGGTGTATTCCACCTGCTCTTACTCCTGGGCGGAAAATGAGGGACAGGTGATTCAATTCCTGGACCGGCATCCAGATTTTGATTTAGTGCCTGCTAGTCGTCCAGGAGTCAGCCCTGGCCTGGCAGACCCGGAGAGCCGGTATCCCACACAGCATACGCTGAGAATCTGGCCGCATTTATCCAGGGGCGAAGGGCAGTTTGCGGCCCTCCTGCTGAAGCAGGAGGCGGGACAAGGGAAAAGGAACAGTAGCGGGTGTACCATACAGGAGAGGCCGCCACGGTCTGCTCGGACGGTCTTGGAGGCCTGGGAAGCCTTTAAGCAGAAAAACTTAAGCGGAAGTGGCCGACTTGCTGCAAGTTTAAAGAGCGGGCACTTTTACTTAAGAGCACAAGAGGAAAAGTTACACCTTCTGCCGGCCCTAGCCCCCATCTCACCCAAGAGCTATTATTTGAAGACAGGGCTCTACCTGGGTCAGACTAGGGGAGAGGTAGGGTCGTTAGACTTTCAACCCAGCCAGGCTTTGGCCCAATTTGTCTCCCTTGCCGACCCCAGCTGGACCTTAGAGCTAGAAGAGTGTGCCCTGCTGAGAGCCGCACTAAGGGGTGAGACCCTACTCATAGATCAGGTTTTAGCGATGCTTGAAAGCCAAGCCGGTCGCTTATTTCGTGAAGGGACTTGTGCTAAAGTGGAGGAGCTGAATGCTATACCAGCTGGTGCCTATGTCGCTTTGGCCTTTCAAGGCCGGATCCTTTTATGGCTCAAACGACAAGATCACTTCTTCAAGAATACCTATCCCAGGTCCTGGATTTAGCGCCTGGTAGAAAGTGGAAATCAGATGGAAATTGTCCTAGCCACCCATAACCCTGATAAGGTCAAAGAATTTCAGGAGATTCTTCAGGATCCTAACTTGTGCTTTGTTAGTCTACATGCTCTAGGGCTTGACGAGGACGTGGAAGAAACGGGCAAGTCCTATCAGGAGAATTCAGATATTAAAGCCAAGGCTGCCTATGCCCAATTAAAGCGCCCAGTTTTGGCGGATGACTCGGGCCTTTCGGTTGATGTGTTAGAGGGTTACCCGGGCATCTATTCAGCCCGCTTTGCGGGTGAGCATAGCTCCTATAAGGATAAAATTGACAGGCTCTGGCAACTCTTAGCGCCCTTCCCACAGGACACGTGGACAGCCTCCTTTTTCTGCTCACTCTCTTATATTTCCGCTTCGGGGCAGATTTACCATTACCAGCGGTCGGTAGCAGGACTTTTACTACCGGAACGTCGAGGAGACAAGGGCTTCGGCTACGACCCTATCTTCTATGTTCCTAGCCTGGGCAAAACGACTGCTGAACTAGCTCCCCAGCAAAAGCACAGCATCAGCCACCGGGGCTTGGCACTTAGAGACTGGTACCAGGACCTCAAAGCGGGTCAATTAGTATAGGAGCAGGAGATGGCAGGGAAGACCAAGGCTAAAAAAGCTAAACGTGACCAGTATATTTTAGTTGCTGAAAATGCCGCTGGTGAAACGCTACGCCGGGTTGTGCGCGTTAAACGTAAGTTAGCAGCCAACCCCCTGCTGTCGATTAACCAGGCTTGCAAGGAAGAAGGGATTTCACGTTCCGCTTATTATAAGTATAGGGAGCATGTCTTTGCCTATGAAAGCCAGGAAGGCCAGCAGCTCTTTCATTTTCGCATCCTAGCAATCTTGTCTGGCAGCTTCTTGACCCAGATGAGCCAGGTCTTGGAGCCGTATGCAGAAAAAATACAGCAGGCCAACCAACAACGGATGGGCCCTAATCTTTCCCAGCTAAACTTAAGTATCTGGCTGGGAAGTGTTAAAATAGCCAAGCAGCTTCAAGAGGCTATGCGGCAAGTCCGCGGCCTGCAGGAATGTAAGTTGGATCAAGACGAACTGCGTTAAGCTCTAATGGGGTGGTAAATCTACTCCATGGAGCACAGGGAAAGGAGGAGTTATGCGTTCTACTTGGCAGCTTAATCTAGAAGCCTTTCGCTTCTACCGTCTGAAAGAAGAAAAATTTGTCAAGTTAAGCCTCCTCCTGATCTTAGCCTTGCAGATTTCAGCACGCCTAGCACCCATAGGGGATCGCAACTTTTTCCCTTTCACCTATGCCTTAGAAAGTCTAGGGCGTCTCAGCCCGGTTGATATCCTGGGCCAACTTAGCCCCGGCAATTGGTTGATTATCGGGCTTCATGCGGCAAGTGCCCTGATCGCCTCTGCTTTATCCTTAATGTATATGCAGATTTTTGTGCTTGAGCAGACTTGCTATAGCCAGTCAGGCCCCAGAAGCAAAGAAGACCAAGCCTTACTAGACAGTATTCGAGCCTTCCGCCTCCAGGTCAAAATATTGCGGAGCCTAAGCCAGTCCCTCAATAAGGACCTTAAGGAGGGTAATAGCCCGGATAAGTCTACCCTTGTTGGGGGCTATTATTGGCAAGAGAGCCCTCCAGGCACGAGTGACCAAGATGCGGGGATTTCTGAGGAATTGCCCTCGGAAGATGCTTGGACGCGTGAGGCCTTCGCGGAGGCATCTCAAGCTGAAGCTTTCCCTGGCTGCCAGCTCGCGGATCCACAAAAGGAGACAGCTCTAGGCTATACCTGGCGCCGTTTTGGCCAAACTTTGCCCCGCCAGCTGGCTTTTTTACTGCTTTTAGACTTAGCCTATGTATTCTCTATCATGCTTTTAGGCCTGCCTTTTTATTTTTATCTTTCGGCCTTCCTGCTGGCCCCTGTACTTTTTATGCAAGGCCTCAGCTTTCGCGAGGGTATGCGTACATCCTATCAAGGAACCAAGGGCGTAAAGCTCTTTATTATTTCTAACTATTTTATGGTAAACCTCCTATTCCTTTTAGCAGAAGGTCTGGCCAGCTTTATTTTTGCACAAGCCTCCTACAGTCTGGGTATCTGGCAAAGCCTATTTTTCGCTTTGCGTTTTCTGGTTTTTGCCCGCTTTGCCGGCTTAATGTACCTGGTCGTCGGGGAATCTGACCAGGGCGTGAGGGTTGAGATGACCAAGTTGTGAAGACTTACTTTTTCCTTAGCCCATCCTGACTAAAGAAAGGAGCAAGTCCCCCCATGCTTGATTTGGATAGCAAACGCCGTGAACTAGAAGATGCCCTTACAGAAATTGAAGATTTACGTTTAGCCTTGAAGCCTGACCAGATGGCAGAAGAAGCAAAGGCTTTAGAAGCTGCCAGCTATCAAGAAGACTTCTGGCAGGATATTGACCAAGCAAGAAAATTACAAACAGAGCTCAGTAGGCTCAAGAAGAGCCTGGAACAGTTTGCCCAGGTGGAGGCAGAGTACGAAGATCTTTTGGTCCTTCTAGACTTGATTCAGGAGGAAGATGATCTTAGCTTAGCCCCGGAACTGGAGACACGAGAGGCGGCCTGGCAGCACCAGCTCCAGGAATTGCGCTTACAAACCTATTTTACGGACAAGCTAGATACCAGTAACGCTATTTTGACCTTACACGCGGGTGCAGGGGGGACAGAGGCTTGTGATTGGGTTAATATGCTCTTTCGCATGTATGCCCGTTGGGCGGAACACGAAGCGTTAAGCCTGGAGGTCCTTGACTCCGTCGATGGGGAAGAGGCCGGCTTGAAAAGTATAACGTTTGCCATCCGGGGTGACTATGCTTATGGCCTGCTTAAACATGAAATGGGGGTCCACCGCCTGGTTCGGATCTCTCCTTTTGACTCCTCTGGCCGCCGTCACACGTCCTTTGCCTCGCTTGAAGTTTTGCCAGAGCTGGACGATACCATAGAGGTTGAGATCAGAGAAGAAGATTTACGGATAGACTATTACCGGTCATCAGGAGCGGGCGGGCAGCATGTTAACAAGACTTCATCAGCGGTCCGTATTACCCATATTCCCACCAATATTGTTGTAGCCTGCCAAAACGAGCGATCGCAAATCCAGAACCGGGAAATGGCGATGCGTATGCTCAAGGCCAAGCTTTATACCCTGGCTCGTCAGCAGCAATTAGCCGCAATTGATGACCTCAAAGGTGAACAGAAGGATATTGCATGGGGGAGTCAAATCCGATCTTATGTCTTTTGTCCCTATACGCTTGTCAAGGATAATCGCACAGACCTACAGACCCCGGATGTAGAAGGGGTCATGAATGGTGATCTGAACCCCTTTATGGAAGCCATGCTCGCCATGTCTGCGGCCGACGACCACAGTTAGGAAGTGGGGTAATTCATGTCTTTGAAAATTGGGATTTTAGGCGGATCCTTCGACCCCTTCCACTTAGGCCACCGCCGGCTCTTGGAAGCGGCACTATCCGCTTATGACTTTGATTCTTTCTACCTTATTCCTACCTCCTCACCAGCCTATAAGGACCGGGCGCTTTCGCTGGCTATCTACCGCTATATCATGGCCCAGCTGGCAACAGAGGACTTAAAACAAGTGAAACTCTCCCGGATGGAACTCAAGCATACAGAAGGGCCAAATTATACCGTTAATACCCTGAATCAGCTCCATAAGAAGTGGGGCAAGAAGACCAAGGAACCCGTGCAGTTTAAGCTGGTCCTAGGGTCAGATGCCCTAGATTATTTTGACTCTTGGCACAAGCCGGAGGAGATCATGGCCCAGGCTGATTTGCTGATTGCCTTGCGCGGTCTAGACGTTAAAGAGGAAAAATCCTACCGCAAGAAGGCCAAAGCTCTGCAAAAAGCCTACGGTGGCTCTATAGAATTCTTTCCCATGCAGCCCTTGGAAATTTCTTCGACTACTCTGCGCCAGCAATTGAAGGAAGATGCCGTCAAAAAAAAGTATTACCCTGCAAAGGTGGCGGATTTTCTGCGTCAGAACCGTCCCTATGTTTTCTACCAAGACTTTCAGTCCCTGAAACCAGAGACGTATGACCATCTGCGTGCCTTTGAGCAGGCTATTTGGCATAAGATGCCAGCCCGACGACTGGTTCATATAGCAAATGTTGCCTTGTACGCCACCCATTTAGCCTGCGTCCATGGCCTAGATGCGGATAAGGCTGCTGTAGCTGGCCTCTTACACGACTCTTGTAAGAATATCCCCTTGCCCGAACAATATACCTATGTGAAACAATCTGGCTTTAACTATGCGGTCAATGCGGCGATTGCGCATGGGCCGGCTTCTGCTTATTGGAACAAGATGGCCTTGGGAGTCACCGATGAAGATATTTATCATGCGGTAATGTACCATACCACAGGACGTCCCGGCATGACCTCCCTTGAGAAAGTGATTTACCTGGCAGATAAGATAGAATTTGGCCGTCCTTTCCAAGATTTGGATAAAATTCGTCAGGCGGCAGAGCTTGACCTAGACGAGGCCATGCGCCTGTGCCTGCAGGAAGTCCAGCTGGCCATGCGGCGTAATTTTACCAGCATGCACCAACTGTCGGTAGAGCTCATGTTGGAGTTGGGCATGTTCCTGGCCTAGTAGGCTATAATAAACAAAATTAAATTTAAGGAGATCTATAGACCCTTGAAAGCTGAAGAACTTAGTCAAATGATTGCCGATATTCTCGACGCGAAGAAGGCAGACGACATCGCCGTCCTTTCAGTTGGCCAAAAAACTAGTCTCACAGAGTATTTTGTCTTGGCCTCTGCAACCACCCCCAACCATGCCAAGGCCCTAGAAGATGAACTGACCTACAAGCTGAAGGAGAATTACGACCTATCCCCCTTGGCTGTAGAGGGGCTGGAGTCTGGACGTTGGATCCTGGTAGATTATGCTTCCGTAGTCGTTCATATTATGTGCAGGCAAGACCGTGAGTTTTATGACCTGGACAAGTTTTGGACCAAGAAAGAAGCTGAAAACCTAAGCCCTGAGGATCACTCCTTCCAAGAGCCATAGTGACGGTTACCGTGTAAGCTTTTGCTGGCTATTGTCCCTATTTGTCGTAAGAATAGTGACTCTGCAACTTCTCCTTAGAGGATAATGTCTCTAGGGGGAAGTTTTATATGAGGACCGATAGACTCAATTTCAAGCCGGGGAGGCCAGGGCGTCCGGTTGCCAGGCAAAAGGCAGAAGTCCCTCCAGACGCTCGGCCTTACTTCTGGCCGGAGGAGGCTACCTATCCTGGCTACACTGGTCCAACCGGCCGGAGAGCCCTTCAGGACACACAGAATACTCAGAAGCTTCCATACTATTTATTACTGGCCGCTCTCTTTTGCTTGTTTATCTTATTAACTGCCCTGCTGCGTCAGGAGGGAGTTAGCCGCTTTAGCCCGGATGGGGAAAAGATTAACCTGCCTACGGAAAAAAGTAGCTCTGGCCAGAAGGCGGCAGAAGGAACGGACCAGATCTACGAAGCCGCAGAGACTTCACTAATGGCGATGGCTGAACCCCGAGCGGCGTGGCCACTAGCTTCTACCATATTAGTTGAAAGTAGCAAGCCTGTTCTGGCCAGCGCAACAAGGGAGTCTGACCTGCCAGTCTACATCTCAGGCGCTGTCAAGCATCCCGGCGTCTACTACTTAGCACCAGGCAGTCTGTTAGTAGACTTGGTTGAACAGGCAGGCGGTTTTACAGACCCCGAACCTCCGCTTGACCTCAACCTAGCTATGAGCTTGCAAGCCCATGCCCACGTCCATGTGGCAGACGCTGCGGAAAGAGCAGCCGGTTCAGGCAGCCAGATGGAATATGTAGCCGACGCCAATTCCCCTAGTAGTGCAAGTGGGGAGTCCATCGCTGCCAGACAGCCTGGGCTTATTTCCTTGAACCACGCCAGCCAGGAGGAACTCGAGCAGATCCCCGGCATAGGGCCTAAAACTGCCCAAGCTATTTTACGGTTCCGAGCAGACCTAGACCGAGACATGGCCTTGGAGGACCTCCTTACCCTACCAGGGATTAAAGAAAAGCGCTTTGACCAAATTAAAAGCTATTTTTGCCTGCCATAAGATCTCTGCCTAGCATAAGATTTCTACGCTCCATAAGATTTCTGCCTATCATTAGATAGGCAGAAAGGCAGACCAGGCAGAGTTTTACAGCAGATCGCTAAAAAGTCATCGAGGCTTGACAAGGCCCAAAGGCCATACGTATAATGCTAAACGTGCTCAAAAGTGCTCTGACAGCACGGTGGTATTAGCTCAGTTGGTTAGAGTGCCAGGTTGTGGCCCTGGAGGTCATGGGTTCGAATCCCATATACCACCCCACTTTGCACACGAATATTGGGGTATAGCCAAGCGGTAAGGCACGGGACTTTGACTCCCGCATGCGTAGGTTCAAATCCTGCTACCCCAGCCAGATTCATTAGCTCAGCCGGTAGAGCACCTGACTTTTAATCAGGGGGTCGAGGGTTCGAATCCCTCATGAATCACCAGCTAAAAGCCCTGAAACAACTAGGTTTCAGGGCTTTTAGCGTTGTGAAAGTGCCTGATCTCAAATTCCACATGGATATCGGGCGCTTTGGAAAAGGTAGATCATGGTGAATATTGATTATTTGAGATTCCACAGGAATTGTACGGCTTTAGTCTTCGGTGAAGGCATGTAGGCAAGCAGTTAGTTGGCGTACTTTTATCTAATCTTTCAAGGCCTGGTAGTTGAAAACTTCTAAATTAAGCAGGCGATCCTTAATCTTCACACCACCAGTAAAACCAACCAGCTGACCGTCTTGGCCTATGACCCTGTGACAGGGGATAAGGAGGGGAAGGGGGTTGGCTCCGCAGGCGCGTCCTACCGCCCTGGCATAGGCGGAAGCCTTCTCCGGCCCCACCACTTTAGCCGCTAAATCACGATAGGACCAGGCTGTGCCATAGGGAATGTCTTGTATTGCTTGCCAGACTTGGCGTTGAAAGCTTGTGCCCTTTATGAGTTTGTAGGGCAGGTCTAGGCCTCTGCTTAAACCCGCCAAGTAGGCAGTCACTTGCTTTTCGGCTTCCCGGAGGAGGGGAGAGTAGCAGATCCTGTTTGTCGTGGGTTCAGATGTAGCCCGGCTTGGGCCTGGGGTCCTAGCTTCTGGCTGATAGCGGCAGTCCGCATTGAGCAAGCCCAGGTCATTGAGGAGAAAGGCAGGAGGACCCGGATTCAAGACTTGTTGGGGCTGTATGAAGTCCACGCTGGTGAGATACTCATGCTTGTTATCTTCCTGCAAAAGGATGCCAAAGTGGTGGAAGGGGACATGGATCAGGGGAGAAGAAAGGGCTAATCGGCGGATATAAAAGCCCCATTTGGCTTGGGGCCAAGGCCGGCCGGAGCTGCATGGCTGCTGCCAGCACATGAAGCCTGCGGCCTCCAGCTCCTTTAGGCTTTCCTCTTGTGCTTGGCAGGCAGTTAGGTCAAGGGTCAAATCGTAAAGCGCAGGACAATGGGAGAATATATCTTGGCAGAGGGCTAAACAATCTTCTGCTTCAAGGTTCACTGACTGGCTTGGATAAACTAGCACGCGTGAACCGCTTGTGAAATGAGGTCCAGCCTGCAAAAGGACTAGGCTTTCCTGCCCTTGGTCAGACTGCCAGAGAAAAATACTATCTAGGGGAGAAGCCTCCTGCCAACGCCGCATGAAGGCTTGGCGCTGGCGGTGGGTTTTTAAACAGGAGGCAGGCAGAGGATAGTTTTTGAGCTGCTTATTGTCCTTGTAGAGTAGCTTAGTTAACTTATGACCGGACCCAAGTTTCATAGCGGAATTTAATATCTCCTTCACTTAGATAAGGCCCCTGGTCTTGCAGGACAAAGCCGTGTGCCGGGAGGTCAGGAAAGTGTGCATCCGCGGGAAAGACTTGGTCTATCCTGGTTAATTCCACGCGGTGGGTATGGGGGAGAAGGGTGGCATAAACAGAGGCGCCTCCAATAATGCAAAAGTCGTCTTCAGTTCTACCTTCTTCCTTAAGTTCACCGACACGAGCTAAGAGCTCGTCCAGGGATCGCAGGATTTCTCCGCCTGGGACTTCATCGGCCTTTAACTTCCGGCTGAGGATGAGGTTTATCCTGCCGGGCAGCACCTTTCGGCCGGGAAAGGTCGCTAGGGTCTTGGACCCATAGATTAAGACCTTACCCATAGTGATTTGTTTAAAGCGTTTTAAGTCTTGGTGGATGGGCTGCAGGAGCTGTCCATCTCGTCCGATGCCGTTAGCTTGATCTATGGCGACAATAGCGATCATATTTATTTATCTCTCCTATGGGTATGTGCGTGACTCCTCAAGTCTCCTGCTGTGGTCTTTATTAGATGGCGACAGGAATATCTTTGATCTGTGGGCCGTGCTGGTAGTTTTCCAACTGAAAATCTTCGGGCTTGAAGTCGTAAAAGCTTTTGACTTCAGGATTGATCAGGAGCTGAGGCGCGGGGTAAGTCTCTCGCCTGAGCAGGTCTTCTACCAGGGGAATATGGCGGTCATAGATATGGGCATCAGCGATGACGTGCACGAGCTCTCCCACCTTCAACTGACATTCCCGGGCCAGCATATGGATAAGAACAGCGTATTGGACGACATTCCAGCCATTGGCCACCAGCATATCTTGGCTCCTTTGGTTTAAGAGCCCTGACAGCCGGCCCTGGTCTACATGAAAAGTCATGGAATAGGCGCAGGGGTAGAGGGACATTTCAGGGAGGTCCTGAATATTATACATGTGGCAAATCAGCCGACGGCTTTCCGGATTCTCTTTCAGATCTTTAATCAAGCGGTCTACCTGGTCAAAATCTCCATCCGCATAGGAGGTCTTTTGCGCGAGTTGAAAACCATAAGCTTTGCCAATGGTGCCATCTTCCTGAGCCCAGGCATCCCAGATATGTGAATGGAGATCAGCAATCCGGTTGGACTTTTTTTGCCAGATCCACAGTAATTCATCTACGCATTTTTTAAGGGGAACAGGGCGAAGCGTGAGAATAGGAAATTCCTTTTGTAAATCATAACGATTCACCAGGGCGAAGACTTTTTTGGTACGAGCGGGGGTGCCGTCTGACCAAACCGCGCGCACCTTGCCTGTCTGCCAGCTACCTTGGTCAAGAATTTGCCGGGCGCTGGCTTGAAAAACTTGGTCGGCATAGCTCATGGACGCGTAACCTCAAATCATAATAAATAAAGCGTTCTTCAAGAAGCAGGCGGAAGGGCCAGGGATCCTGAGAAAGCCTTGGTACACAATGGTTACAATAATTATAGGTTAGGGCAACTTGCATTTCAACTGATGACAGGCTAGAATTTACCAGAGTTTCGGGGTGTAGCTCAGGTGGTAGAGCGCTTGGTTCGGGACCAAGAGGCCGCTGGTTCGAGTCCAGTCACTCCGACCAGTTTAAAAGCCCTGAGACTATGGAGTTTCAGAGCTTTTTGTTTTATACATTGACTGTATAAATTTAATTTTGGTAGCAATTTTGGTAGCAATCCATTTTACTTATCCTAAATTACGTCCATAAAATCCACTGCATCATCTAGCATTTTGGCGGTTACCTCTGTGTAGTACTGCATGGTGGTGCTCACATCCTCGTGACCCATGATATACTGCAGCGTCTTAAGAGGCATCCCTGCCTCGACCATCCGAGTCGCAAAGGTATGCCTAAAGTCATAGAGCGTGTAGTGTAGAGCGGGAGTGATGATGGCCAGCTTTTTTAGGCCATTATGGCCCCCGCGCTTATAGACAGCTGTCCTCCGCATGATCCGCTCTAGCGCAGAGGTAGCTGCGGACATAGCGGGGATGCCTTGGGCAGTCGGAAAAAGCCAGCGCTCCTTAGACAGCATACCGGTCTCTAGGACCTGGGCTTGTAGCAGCCGCTTTAGTCTTGGGGCTAGTGGGAGATCCCGATCGGCATTTATGGTCTTGAGGTCTGTCAAGCCGTCATCGGTCATGCCCCGTCTTATCTCTAGCCGGTCTGGCTTTATATCCCTCGCTTGTAGTCCTAGGCCCTCAGAGGGGCGGAGACCTGTCTGATACAAAACCTGGAGGTAGGTCAGATACTTAGAGTACTTGCCCGCCTCCTGGATGGTGACCCAGTCCTCTGGCGAGATGATCCGCTTGCGCTTAGCTTTTTCCGGCACTTTAAAGACGAGGCCTTGGGTAGGACTTGTGAGCTCTAGCCCTAAGCTCTTGAGGGCCCAGTTAAAGGGCCTGGAGATCGTGCCGCGCATCTTATCTACGTAAGACTTGCTAGCGCCTCCTGGGACACTCTGGTAGGCCTGGGAGAGGACACGGTATACCGTAGCCCTGTCTATCTCCTCAAGCCGGACATGGCCTAGGTACGGCTGTATAAAGTCGCGATAGACCCTGGCGTTTAGATCTGTGTCCGACTTAGACAGCATGACCTTAGCATGCGAGTCCATCCATGCCGTAAAAAGGTCGTCCATGGTCTTAAGCTGGCTCAAGTTACCTTTGGCCATCAGCTCATCCAGCTCATCACAGCGCCGGGAAAAGTCTTTTTTAGTCTCACTTTTGCGTGATTTTAGGGTATGTCGCTTGCCCGTGGTGTCTGTGGCTTGGTACTGATACCTGCCATCGTCAAGCTTTATGATACGATTTTTAGGCATGTCGGCCTCCTTTTACCCGGAGGCTATGCTAAGATATAGCTAAGCATAAGCCCCTGGGCTTTTGTGGTTCTTAGCCATCCCTGGACTTTGTGAGAGTGTGAGGGATGGCTAGTTTTATTGTTTCTCCACTATTTGCGGGCAATAATATATTTTATTTCTTTTATTGCTTGTAGCGCCCAATATCCCAAGTTTTCTAAATTGATTAAGTAAGTTGTAAATGGTTTTTGGCGAAACCTCCGGAATAAATTCTATAAGTTGGTGTGCTTTAAACAATGGGTGAAGAAATATAAAATCTAAAATTCTAATAGCGTAAGACGAGTGTATGTTCTTAAATATAATCTCCTTCATTCCGTCATAAAGCTTCGATAAATCGTTGGCCTTCACCGTATTTGATTTAGCCTGTTCTATTATCCCTTGCAAGAAAAACCGGATCCAACTATACCAATCATGATTCGGGGGTGCGGACAAAATTTTGGACAGGCTCATGCGGCAAAGCCCATGGTCCTTCTGTAATCAAGAGGGCTCAAGTTGTTGAGCGAGATCTTGATTC
>SFFI01000015.1 GCA_004556925.1 Clostridiales bacterium | reverse complement strand
CCAGTTTGCCGCCATTTACGCAAAGTCAAAAAAGGAAGCTATTGGTGGCTAAGCAGAGAAATTACCATTTTGCCGCCAATAGACGATTAGCCGAAAGAAAAAGTATTGGTGGCATTCTTGCAAGTCGCGAGTTTGCCGCCATTTACGCAAAGTCAAAAAAGGAAGCCCAGTTTGCCGCCATTTACGCAAAGTCAAAAAAGGAAGCTATTGGTGGCTAAGCAGAGAAATTACCATTTTGCCGCCAATAGACGATTAGCCGAAAGAACAAGCATTGGTGGCATTCTTGCAAGTCGCGAGTTTGCCGCCATTTACGCAAAGTCAAAAAAGGAAGCTATTGGTGGCTAAGCAGAGAAATTACCATTTTGCCGCCAATAGATGATTAGCCGAAAGAAAAAGTATTGGTGGCAATTTTCATTTTTCGTGTTTAGCCGTTAAAAGGCTGAACAAGAATACTTTTTCAACTGAAGGCTTTTGTAAAAAGGCTGTTTTCCCACCAAACCAAGAAACTGGGAATCAAGAGGCTGAAAACAAAGAGACTGAGAACAAAGAGACTAAGAATCAAGAGGCTGAAAACAAAGAGACTGAAAGCCAAGAAACTGGGAATTAAGAGACTGAGAATCAAGAAGCTGAGAGTTAAAAGTAAGGAATCTTATTATTCCCGAGGGAACTCTATCTGAAAGTTGAGGCCGGGGCTGCCCTGGGGCTCGCGGGGGAGGGCTTGGATGCTGCCGCCGAGGCGGTGGACGAGGTCCCGCACCAGGGCTAAGCCGATGCCGAAGCCGCCTTCCTTGCGGTCGCGGGCTTCATCGGTACGGTAGAAAAGGTCGAAGACTTTTTCTCTTTCCTCTGGGCTCAGCCCCTTGCCTTCGTCCAGAACCTGGATCACATAGGCCTCGGGCTTGGCCAACATGTTGACGGTGCAAGTAGAGCCGGCGGGGCTATATTTGAGGGCATTTTCCAGCAAGTTGAAAAGCACCCGCTCCAAGAGCTGGTCGTCGGTTTCCAGCACTAAGTCCTCCCCTTCCAGGACGAGCTGTTGCTGCTTGGTCCGGGCCTGGTCCTCTAAGTCTAGGAAGATTTCTTCGACCAGATAGGACACCTGGACTTTTTGCCGGTTTTGTTGATCCTCTCGACCCAAGATCAGGATGGCTTCCACCAATTGTGAAAGCCTGCTGACATTGGTTTCGAGGGACTGGACAAAGGCGGCCAGGTCCTCGGGCATGTCTGTTTGGCTGAGCCGGAAAACATGGATTTTGGTACTGAGAATGGCAAGGGGGGTTCGGAGTTCGTGGGCCACATTAACACTAAACAGCCGCTCTTTTTCGTAGTTTTCCGCAATAGTTTTTAGGGCACTGTAGAAGCTCTCGGACAGTTCCCGCAGTTCCCGCGACCCTTGGCTAATCTTAATCTCTGGTAAGCCTTGGTCTAGGCTGGCGAGGTTGATACTCTTGATGGTTTCGTTCAGCTGGCGGATGGGACCTAACAGGCGGTTGATGGTCCAAGCCAGGATACAGCCCCCTAAAATAATACTGGAAGCCAGGGTCAGAATGGCAAAAACCCGGTATTCTCCGGTACTGCGTAGCTGGGCCTCATTGATAATCAGGGTCAACTGCTCCTGTTCGGATCCCGAGGCATCCAGCATGGATTGGTCCAGCTGGGTGATCACTTGCTCCACCAGGCTGGCTTGTTTCCAGCGTAGGAGGGAGGTGGTCAAAAGCAGCATGATGATAAAGACAGCGAGGGTCAGCAAGAAGAGTTGGAGAATAATCGAGCCCTGGCTTAAAGACTTTATCGGATTGCGCAAACACTTCTGGATTTTGCTCATGGTGAGGATTGCCCCTTCCCTTCTATATACAGATCTTTTGGCCATATCTGTCACGGTGTCTCAGTCAGTTGCGTAACAGCAGCGGCCGCCCTCTTCAGCCTAATCCTTCTCAATCAGATAGCCTCGGCCAATGAGATTTTGGATGAGGTTAAAGCCCAGGGCTTGGCGGAGTTTGGACCGGAGGGCAGAGATATGGACGCGGACGGTATTGGACATTTCATCCAGGTCGTCCCCCCAGACGTGGCTCATGAGTTCCTCTTGGCTGATAGGCCGGCCTCGGTTGAGGAGGAGGTACTCTAGAATATCGGTTTCTCGCGCGGTCAGTTTGATCTGCTGGTCGCCCACACGCGCTTTTCTCGCCTTTGTATCAAAAGCCAGGCCCGAAGCGGTGATCACCTGGTCGGCCAGAATTTGCTCCCGCCGGAGGAGGGACCGAATACGGGCTTCCAGCTCTTCAAAGTAGAAAGGCTTGACCAGATAGTCGTTGGCTCCCAAGTCCAAGCCCCGGACCCGGTCTTCCACCTGGGTCCGGGCAGTGAGAAGGATGACATTGACTCGTTTGTCCTCCTCCCGAATGGTTTTAAGGAGGCTAAAGCCGTCCTGGCCTGGCAGGTTGATGTCGAGGAGGATGAGGTCGTAACTTTCTGCAAAGAAAAGCTCTTCGGCGACCAGGCCATCTGCGGCCGTATCCACAACATAGGAGGACAGGCGGAGGCCCTCAGCAATTGTTTCTCTTAATTCATCTTCATCTTCTACAACCAAAAGTCGCATGATGGAAAGCTCCTCCAATAGTTCTGGAGCCCACCTGCACGTTAGGCTACAAGGGAGCTCCGGCTTATGTTCTGATTTAGCTATCTTGAGCTGAGGCGGTCGCCAGGGGGGCTTCGCACGTCAGACTTGCAGGCGAAGTGGCCTCGGGCATAGCAGGCGTTTCAGCTTTGCTCTCAGCTTTGATCTTAGGGCAAAAGCCTGCGTGAATTGCTTGGGTGGGGCAGGCCTTTTTGCATTGGCCGCAGCGGATACATTCCGGATCGTGGGGATTTTTGACCGGATCTACCTGCATCCGACAAACCCGTCGACACTTGCCACACTTGATGCAAGCATTTTCATCCACCCGGTACTGGTAAAGGGAAATGCCGTTGAAGAAAGAGTATATGGCGCCCAGAGGGCAGATATACTTACAGAAGGGCCGGTAAATAGCCAGGGAGGCCAGGATGGTAAGGGCCAAGAGGAGGTTCTTCCAGGCATAGAGCCAGCCCAAAGCGCCCCGCAGGGTGCTGTTCAAGAGGGCCAGGGGGATGCCTCCTTCCAGGGTACCAACCGGACAAATGAGCTTACAAAAATAGGGCGAGCCTTCACCAACAATATCCACTAAAAAGAGGGGGAGGAGGATCACGAAGACAGCCAGGATCACATACTTGAGCTTGCGGAGAAGTCGGTCCCCTTTGAAGGTGTCTATTTTCTTGAAAAAGGGCACTTTATGCAGGAGGTCCTGGATCAGGCCAAAGGGGCAGAGCCAACCGCACACTAGGCGACCAAGGAGGGCACCCACAAAAATCAGGAAGCCGACAACATAGTAGGAAAACATGTAATCGTAGTTGCCAATAACCGCCTGGAGGGAGCCAATGGGGCAGGCGCCTCTGGCACCCGGGCAGGAATAGCAGTTCATGCCGGGCACACAAGCCTGCTTTAAAGGTCCCTGATAAATCTTACCCTGCAAAAAGCCCTCGGCGTAACTATTGGTCACCACGGCCCAGAGGGCCTGCATGCTGTGGCGGAAGCCTTCTTTGGGCTGGATATTATGCTTCATCGTTTGCTTAGCCAAGACCGATACACTCCATACAAATATAGATGGCCTTTGTAAAAAGGACCTGGACTTCACCACGCTTGGCCCCGTAGACCATCATGCCTAGGGCCGCAAGCAGAAGTCCCCAGGAGACGATCTGGGGACGCCTGCGTGCGTGAATCTTTGCTGTGTTATTTTTCTTCAGAAGAGACATCGGCTAATACCTTTTCTGCGATTTTTTTCCATTCATCCAGTGTCTTGCTGCCACTATAGTGGTCACTGACGACTTGGCCCTCTTGATCGACAAAGAAGGTGACTGGAAAGGCAATAATATCATCTAAAAGCCCATATAGGCGGTTGGCATCTGGTACCAGCATGGGGTAGGTGACACCCGTTTTTTCCTGGATACGCTTGGCCTTTTTATAAAGGTCGGCCTGGGCCTTGTCCTCAGCCGCCCCTTCGGACAAGTCGGCCACTAGGGTAATGACTTGGACCCCCTTGTCCTTCATTTCCTGGTAAAACTTCTCCAGGTCAGGCATTTCTTTAACGCAGGCTGTGCAGCCCGTACCCATGATATTAACTAGGGTCAGCTTGGCCTTGGCTAAATCCTTTTCGGTATAGTCCTCGCCATCTAAAGTCTTGCATTTGAGAGGGGCAATCATGCCAGTCTCTTCAAAGCTTCTCAACTCTTTGGCCCAGGGATCACAATCAGCCCGCAGTTCCTCAATAGGCTCAAGGTCAAACTCGGTTTTCGCCATGAGTTCTGCTTCCTTTTTGTGATTTTTCTGATCTGTACTCAGGATATAACGATACTTACCATCTTGGGTAGTGGCCAGCTCTTTGTGGTCCTTGAGGCCCGTGATCTCGTTAAGTTCTTTATCGGTCAAACCGGCCTTAAAGAGGCCCAGGGTGGCAAAGCGGTCTAGGCTCTTGAGCCAGTCTTGAAAGTCCATGCCGATTTTTTGGATGTCTTCTTCTGCCTGTTCTTTCGTCATTTTGCTGAAGGTCATCATGACATATTTATACTCAATCGCTCCATCGGCGTGGTCGTCAAAGCCCATATCGTCAATGAGGGCATAGTCTTGCTTGTCGATCCCTTTCAAAATCTTTTTATCTAGCTTGAACTTCAGACCCAGGTTAGGGAAAACATATTCATCTTCCTTGGCCCAGAGAATATCTTTGGCGGTAAAGGTTCCATCCAGGTCACCGGGTTCGATATTGGCCAGGTCAGGATCATTTAAGAGTTGAGGGGGAGGGCCGTCTAGGGAATCTTCGTCTAGGACAACGTTTTGTCCTGCCATATCCGGCGCTGGTATGGATTCCGCCAGAGCGCTATAGGGTGTTGCCAAGAGGCAAAGGGTTAAAGCCGTGGTGGCAATTTTTCTCAGTTTTTTTCTGATCCAGCTATGTTTGTTGTTCATATGCATTTTCTCCTTTAATAACGCTGAAAGTGAGCTTGTAACTTCATTAGCATAGAGGAAGGGGGATAAAGTTCGTGTTAAGCACATCTTAAGCTTTGAAGCTTTGGCCCTGCCCTCTTATGAACTTGTCACATCCACAGCATAAACGAGGGAGGATAAAGACCGCGTAAAGAAGATACATGAATCTAGAAATGCCTGTTTGAGGAAAAGACAGGTCAGGCAGGATAGGACTGAGAAGACTTTGAGAAGACTTTGAGAAGACTTAAAGGATAATGGCTTCGGAAACTTGGTAGCGCTGGGCCACAGAGAGTTGGTAGTCCACCCCCTCTACAGCCCCTGCCGCACCCAAGCCATCCACAGCTGCCTGCCGGGCCAAAAGGGGAAAATTATTTTCCTGGCTGAGATGGGAGAGGACAAAGTGCTGGGTGCCGCTGGCCAAAAGCTGGCAACAGACTTCCGCCGCTTTTTGGTTGGAGAGATGGCCACAGTTCCCCCGGATCCGCTGCTTCAAGGGCCAGGGATAGGGCCCGGCTTCCAGGAGGCGGGGTTCATAGTTGGCTTCCAGGAAGACCAGCTGAGAGCCCTGGAGGGCGAACAAAATAGTTGGGTCTACCAGGCCTGTATCTGTACAAAAGGCCAACTTGGCGCTTTCTGCTGTAAAGCTGTAGGCCTGAGGGTCCGCTGAGTCATGCGAAAGGGCAAAGGCCTCCACCTCAAAATCCCCTAGGGCCAGGCGGTCCCCCGGTTCTATAAAATGGAGGAGTTCAGGATCAAAGCGGCCCATGCGGGGGGCGGCCGCCATATAGGTGGCCCGGTTCATATAAACCGGCAATTTATAGCGGCGCAGAATGACACCCAGACCAGAGATATGGTCGGCGTGTTCGTGGGTAATCAAGATCCCTTGAATCTTAGGAATTTGGTCAGCAGCCAGGCCCGCTGCTCCTAAGGCGGTGGCGAACTGCTTGCCATTGACCCCGCAGTCTACCAGGAGGCGGGTGGATCCTGCCTCCAAGAAATAAATATTGCCAGAGGAACCCGACCGCAAGGCCCGGGCTTGAACATGGGACATGCGGCTTACCAGGCAGGCCGGACAGCGGTCGGCCCTTCCGCATGAATATCGGCTCCCAAGGCCTGGAGTTTCGCAATAAAGTTTTCGTAACCCCGCTCAATGGGATAAATATTGAGGACCTGGGTTTCACCCTCGGCCACCAGGCCCGCCATGACCATGGCAGCCCCGGCCCGCAGGTCCCGGGCATCTACAGGCGTCCCATAGAGAGGGGCTCCCCCCTGGATCACGGCCAGCTTGCCGGAGGTGATAATATTGGCCCCCATGAGGCGGAGATTGTCAATATATTGGAAACGGTTTTCGTAGATAGATTCAATAACCCGGCCCGAACCTTCTGCAACGCAGAGGAGGGTTACGGCTTGGGGCTGTAAGTCTGTGGGGAAACCGGGATAGGGCATAGTCTTGAAGGATGAGGCTTTAAGCTGGGTCCCCTTGGGCAGGTAGGTCCGGATAAAGTCCCCCCCCTCTTCTACTTGTGCCCCCATTTCCAAAAGTTTAGCGGTCAGAGGCTCCATATGGGTAGGAATAATATTCTCGACTAGGATATCTCCACCCGTCAGAGGGGCCATCATCATATAGGTCCCAGCCTCTATTTGGTCTGGAATGATGGCGTAGGTCCGGTTGGCCGGCAAGACAGACTTGCCCCGGATTCGGATCACGTCTGTACCCGCCCCGCGAATATCTGCCCCCATGGTGTTGAGGAAGTTAGCGACATCAACAATATGAGGCTCCCGGGCCGCATTATCAATAACTGTCGTACCGGGAATATGGACCGCGGCCAGCATTATGTTGATCGTTGCACCTACGGACACCTGGTCTAGGAAAATCGATGCCCCCTGCAACTTGTCCGCCTTGAGGGAGATGATCTCATCCTCGGTCATCTGGAAATCGGCACCCAGACTTTCAAAGCCCTTAATATGGAGGTCAATAGGGCGCTTGCCCAGATTGCAGCCTCCTGGCAGATACATGCAAACTTCGCTAAAGCGGCCCAGGAAGGCACCTAGGAGATAGTAGGAACCCCGCAACTTCTTTACAGATTCCAGCAAGGCAGTTGACGTATTGACCGTACGGGGATCAATTTTAACCGTGCCGTTATCTAAATACTCGACCTTAGCCCCCAATTCCTGGCAAATCCCCAACAAAAGATGGATATCAATCACTTCAGGCAGGTTTTCGATAATGCTGGGGCCATCCACCGCCATAGCAGCGGCAATAACGCCCAAAGCAGCATTCTTCGAGCCAGAAATTTTGACGCGGCCCTCGAGGCTTTGTCCACCTTTAACAATATACGAACTCATGCTCTGCCTTTCTGAACTGCGTGAGCCTACAGGGGGGCAACTAGCTACCCTCAGGAACTGGCTTAGTCCTGGTCCCACACAAGCTCTTTACGGGCTTTTAGGGTAAGCAGGCTGGCACGCAAGTTTAAGTCAAGTCATTAATCGCCCGCAGCAGCCTTTGGTGCTCGGGCCCTTGTAAACCGTTCCATTTTGCCACAAGGCCACAAGAGCGGGCAAGTTCCGCCAGGTCCTCCTCCGCGGCTTCCGTCAAAGCATTACTGGCATGGCCATCGGTCGTAAATTCATACAAGGCCTGTCGCAGGATCTTCTTTTCCGAAGGGAACATAATGGTAAATTCTGAACCCACCGCTAAGGTAGATTCCAGGGAAATGGCACCCTGCTGGAGGTCAACCAGCTCTTTGACAATGGCCAGGCCCAGGCCACGGCCACCAGACTGACGGGCCCTAGAGTCATCCACCCGGTAAAAACGCTCGAAAATCTTGGCCTGCTGGTCCTTGTCGATACCAATGCCATCATCCTTAATTTTGACGTATACCTCATCCCGAATGGCGCCAATATAGACATCAACATGGCCCTGGTCTCGGGAATATTTGAGGGCATTGGTAATCAAGTTGGCGACAATCCGCTCCATCTGGTTGCGGTCCCCATAGATCCGGGGAACCTGATTGACGACATAGGCATGCATTTCCAGGCCCCGCTCTTGCGCCTGGCCCTGCATACGGTCTACGAGATTTTTTACCAGGCCGGCTATATCCAAGAGCTCAATATGCATATAGCGGTGGATAGAAGCTTCATCCAAGGAGGATAGGAGGTTGAGGTCTTCAATCAGCTGCTCCATGTGGGTCGATTCATCGTAGATTTTTTGCACATCCTTGAGAATCTGCGAGCGCTGCTTCTCCGCAATCCCCCAGTCAATCAAAGATTCGGAATAAGACTTGAGGGTAGTGAGGGGGGTCCGAAGCTCATGCGAAACATTGGACACATATTCCTTGCGCTGCTGCTCCTCCTGATACTGCCGGGTAGCATCCCGCACTAAGACCACATGGGCCAGGGATGGAGACTGGCCGACCGCCTGGATGCTAATGTAGATCATGCGGTCCTGCAAGGGGATGAGGGCAGAGCTATATGACTTGCCTAAGGCAATTTGCGCAGCCATCCCATTGCTTTGTCCGTAAGTATCTAAAAAGGCATGAAAATTATCTGGCACCTGGGCCAGGAGGTCATGGGCCGCCTGGTTATTGATGGAAATTTGCCCCTGGGGATCATAGTAGATAATCCCCAGATCGATGGCGGAGAGGATCCGATCTGATTCGGACTGTTCCTGGCGGGCCTGGGCGAGATAAGTCCTGGCCTCACGCTCAAAATTTTTGCGCAAAGTCTTTTTTTCGAAGTGAAAAATAAGAGAAGCCAGACTAAAGGCCACCACAAAACCGATGGCGACAGCTAGGGAGATTTCCATAGAAATTAGGCCTCTAGGCAGTCTTTATTAAAGTAGTAGCCCACACCTCGCTTGGTTAAAATATACCGATAATTATCTTGGTCCGGTTCGAGTTTTTCCCGGGTCCGGCGGACGGTCACATCTACAGTGCGGACATCGCCAAAGTATTCATAGCCCCAGACCTTTTCCAGCAAGGTTTCACGGGAGAAAACTTGCCCGGGGTATTGAGCTAAAAAGCGGAGAAGTTCGTATTCCCGCAGGGTTAGGCCAATGGTCTCCCCGCCTAGGGTGACTTCATAGGCCACTTGGTCAATCACTAGGTCGCCAAAGACCAGCTTGTCTTGGACCTTGATTTGATCATTTTCGCTATAATTAATGCGGCGGAGTTGGGCCTTGACCCGGGCAATCACCTCGCGCACGCTGAAGGGCTTGGTGATATAGTCATCTGCCCCCAGCTCCAGGCCGACAATCTTGTCGACTTCTTCGGACTTGGCGGTCAGCATGATAATGGGCACCGAGGTTTTATGCCTGAGCTTGCGGCAAACCTCAAAACCATCCATGAGAGGTAGCATACAGTCCAAAAGGATCAGGTCTGGCTTTTCCTCAAGACCCATACGGAGAGCTGCTTCACCATCGTAAGCCTCCAGCGTGTCATAGCCTTCTCGCTCCAGGTTTGCTTTGAGAATCTCGACAATATTACTTTCATCGTCGACAATTAGAATTTTCGCAGCCATGCTAGCCTCCTCATGAATTATCTTGTCCATCATTTTAACATAATTGCTAAATGGGGACATGAAATGCCAGCCAAGACCTGCTATAATATGCCAAGTTTTCACCACACGCTCCAGTGGCCTAATGGATAAGGCAGCAGTTTCCGGAGCTGCTGATGCGGGTTCGATTCCTGCCTGGGGCGCCAAAAAGCCGGGTTGCAACTGCAACCCGGCTTTATTAATGGTTAGATTCTGGGGAGCTTCTGTCTGTTTGCTAAAAAGCTCTCACTGGAGGGCCCAGGTAAAGCTCACCCTGAAGGAGCCTTCATTATTTCCCCTAGCTACGGCCCAGCAAGATTCTTAGCACACTAGCTACGGCCCAGCAAGATTCTTAGTACAATCACCACGACAATCAGGGCAACACAGACCCCAATGCCAATATAATAGGGGGTTTTATTGACAATGTAACCTTGTTCCTGTAAGTGGGCCTGGATGAGGCGTTCCTTGTACTCTTCTTCGGAGAGGGATTCCCCCTCGCGCGTTTCCACAATAGGGCTGGGCGTATCTTCTTTCAGTTTGACCGTTTGTGTAGGCACTTCAGCTAGTTCAATGGAACCCACCGGCAGGTCTTGGTCCACCACTTGAGCCCCATCATCAGGGATATTACCAGGCAGGTAATATTCCAGGACAAAGCCTTCTTCCATGCTACCTAAAATCCGGTGGTCAAAACCCTGGACCTCCGTTTGCTTAAACTGCAAGGCCCGGGTGCCGGAATGGACAGCCAGGCTGCCCTGCCAATCATTTTCTGCGGTTAACATCATGCTGGAGGCCATAAAGGCAATACCATCTGGTACTACCGTAAAGGTGAGGGTATCGGGGATATTTTCCTCGGGCACACCCTCCCATCTAGCCTCTATATTCACGGCAACAACTTCCGCTGTTGCGGGTAATTTGGGTTGGGCCTCAACCTGGGGCGCCAGGCCAAGGTTGGCCACGATCTGGATCATCAAGCCTAGACACAAAAGCAGGTAAGCAAAGCGATGGGCGCTTTTGTAGGGATGAGCGCTTTTATGATGAGCTGGCATTAAGTACCTCCACAAGGGTCCTCTCAATTCGTTAGGGACAATTATAGCCCTATCATAAGTAGCCGTCCAACTAGGCCTCATGAGACGTGGGTGAGGGCACGTGTTTCTGCCCCCGAATATAAATAGCCTGGAAAGTTAGGGCCTCATCCGCCAGGATGAAGTTGGCGTAAGCACCCGCGGCCAAAGACCCGTAAAGCTGGCCCTGGCCTATGGCTTGGGCGGGGCAGGCTGTAGCGGCATAAACCGCTTCCTCCAGGGGAATCCCCATGGCGTAGACCGTACGTAGAACATCGGCTAGATTGGTCACAGATCCCGCTAGAGCCCCCTGGGCCAGGCGGGCCTCCTTACCCTTGACCCAAACGGTTTGGCCGCCCAGATCATATTCTCCCGCTCCCAGGCCAGTAGCTCTCATGCTGTCGGAAACGAGGCAAACCCGTCCGGGGAAGAGGGCAAAAGCCAGGCGAACCATGGCGGGATGGATATGGACACCATCGCCAATCAATTCTACCGTGACCTCCGGACAATCCCGAGCAGCCGCGATGGGGCCGGGTTCACGGTGGTGGAGGCCAGGCATGGCATTGAACATATGGGTGAGATGGCGGGCCCCTGCCTCAAAGGCCGCCAGGGCCTGGTCGTAAGTCGCCTGGGTATGGGCCACTGATATGAGTGTTTCACCCGCGGCCTGGCGGATAAAGTCTAAAGCTCCCGGCATTTCCGGCGCTAGGGAGACCAGGCTAATCCGATGGCCTGAAAGCTCGGCCAGTCTGGCAAAGTCCTCATACTGAGCCTGCAAGACGTAGGCCGGGTTCTGGGCACCCAGCTTGGCCGGGCTGATATAGGGACCCTCCATGTGGATACCCAGGATTTCAGCCCCCTGGGGCCTCGCCCGGTTCTGGCTCTGGCTCCCTTCCTGCCCCTGGGCCTCTTCTTGGGGCCGCCCTGGGTCCTGGCTGCGCTCCCGCTTCTGGCTGTCCTCACGGCTCAGACTCTGCAAGCCTTGGAAAATCTGGCCCAAGCGGTCCAATCCCAGGGTCATGGACGTGGGGCAAAACTGGGTAACCCCCACCCCCGCTTGATAGGCCTGGATTCGGCGCAAGCCCTCCAGGTCACCATCCGAAAAGTCTGCCCGGACCGCCCCATGGGTGTGAATATCTGTGAGGCCCGGCAAAACAAGAAGCCCCTTAGCATCCACCAGGTCCTCCCCTGGATAGGCAAGAGCAAGCGGTGCCGCCTCCGGAGAAGCGAAGGCTCCTCGCGGCCTCACTTCCACAATTTTATCCCCCAGGATCCGCAGATCTAAGGCTTGAAAACGTTTATTATAAAAAACTTGACCATTCAGTACTAACATGCGCTAGCTCTCCTATAATACAAATGCAATATATGATATATGCTAACCATCTCAGCAGTGCAAACCTGCCTGTACAGCAGTCCAAATCTGCCCGTCCAGCAGTGCAAATCTGCCCGTCCAGCAGTCCAAATCTGCCCGTCCAGCAGTGCAAATCTGCCTGTCCAGCAGTCCAAATCTGCCCATCCAGCAGTGCAAATCTAAAAAAGCTGTCCAGCACCTTACAGAAGCTCGTCCGAGCGCTCCCGAGCGCTAGCTGCTGAAGCTTGGTCTATTTTAACAGGATCACCGTCTCTTTGACTATTTCGCAGGTCCGCCGGAGCCTAGGACCAACGTTTAGACTCATCCTTCGCTCGGCACAATCAACCGCAACTCCGCTGGATCCTAGGACCAAGGTCCCTCCCCTGTGAGGACCCTTGATGGCAAATTGAGAAAATCCCCATTTTGCAGCCAACAACTCAGCTGAGCAAAAATTTTCCATTGGGGGCAAAGTGCGTGAAAGGTGATTTTGCCATCAAAGGCTAGGAGGCAGAAGGGAAAAGGATTAGTGGCATTTCAAAAAAATGCGGGTTTGCCACCAACATACTTGGCTGCGAAGGAAGATGGTTTGGTGGCAAATCCGGAAAATCCCCGTTTTGCCGCCAACAACTCAGCTGAGAAAAAATTTTCCATTGGGGGCAAAGTGCGTGAAAGGTGATTTTGCCATCAAAGGCTAGGAGGCAGAAGGGAAAAGGGTTAGTGGCATTTCAAAAAAATGCGGGTTTGCCACCAACATACTTAGCTGCGGAGAAAGTTGGCAAAAGATGGTTTGGTGGCAAATCCGGAAAATCCCCGTTTTGACACCAACACACCTGGCTACGGAGGAAGATGGTTTGGTGGCAAATCCAAGAAAACCTGTTTTGCCGCAACAAGTCAACGTGGAAATATTTTGTCATTTGATATTCCAATTTCAAAACCAACCGCTATGTCATACTAGCGGCCTTTTCCCTATTTGCCTATTGCCTATTTCATACTAACCTGCCTATTGCCTAATATGGTATATTAATTAGGTATGCTTAATGGCATTCGCATTTGGCCGGGATAGGTCCTGGCCAAGTAGATGATCATGTGCCCAGAAGAACAGTAAACAATAGAGCAATAGGAAGAGCTACAAGAGGAGGAGAGAAAATCCATGTCCTTTTTTAAGCGAAGGAATGTCGGTGTCCACCCCGTTTATGCCAAAAATACGAGTGGCGCCAACCCCCGGGTTCTGTCTAACATATCCCAAGTTAAGATACCCGTCTGTATGCAAATCGGGCCCCCACCCCAGGTTTGCGTGGCTAAAGGGGATCAAGTAAAAGTTGGCCAGCTGATTGCCAAGCCTGAGGCCCCCATGTCTGTCCCCGTACACGCCAGTGTTTCCGGGGAAGTCATAGATATCGTCTCGGAAGTCCAAGCTAACGGACGGCCCTGCGATGTGGTTGTCATAAAAAATGATAAGCGCTTCAGCCCTGCGCCAGAACTGGAAGCACCTGTTGTGAATTCCAAGGAAGATTTTCTGGCGGCTGTCCGGGCTTCCGGCCTGGTGGGCTTAGGGGGCGCTGGTTTCCCCACCCACATCAAACTCAATCCCCCGGCCGATAAACCCATCGACTTCCTCCTCGTAAACGGGATGGAGTGCGAGCCTTATATCACATCGGATGATTGGCTGATGCAGAATCGAGCCAAGGAGATCTTTGAGGGCATTTCCCAGGTCCTGCGCTGGTGCCAGATTCCCCAAGCCATCATTGGCCTGGAGAACAATACCCCCGAGGCTCTGGCCGCCCTCAACAAGGAACTAGCCACCAGGCCGGACAAGGACAAGATCAAGATTGTCAGCCTGCCGGCAGTTTATCCCCAAGGGGCTGAAAAAGTGCTCATTACCAGCCTGACGGGCCGCCAAGTTCCACCCCAAGGCCTGCCCCACGATGTGGGCTGCCTGGTCATGAATGTCGCCTCCCTGGCCCATATCGCTTCTTACTTAGAAAACGGCATGCCCCTGGTGCGTCGTCTGCTCACCCTAGACGGGCCGGCCCTCAACCGGTCTGGCCTTTATGATGCCCCCATCGGGAGCTCGATTGCGGACCTCCTGGACTTTGCCGGAGGCCTGGTGAAGGTTGCAGACAAGGTCATTATGGGAGGCCCCATGATGGGGGTAGCTGTTTCCCGCCTGGATGCTCCTATCCTCAAGATGAACAACGCCATCTTGGTCTTTGACCATGAGACGGCAAAACTACCAGAGGAGGGGCCTTGCATCCATTGTGGCCGCTGCGCCCTCCACTGCCCCATGCACCTCATGCCAACCATGCTGGATAAGTACGCCCGCAAAAGTGATGCCGAGCATCTTGCCCTCTTTGACGTGAATGAATGTATCGAGTGTGGGGCTTGTACCTATATCTGCCCGGCCAAACGTTATCTTGTACAAAATATTCGCGTGGGCAAGCAAATTGTCCGCAACTATCAGGCCGCGGCTCAAGCCCAGCAGACAAAGGAGGCCAAGTAATGCTTAATATTTCCGCTTCTCCCCATGTCCGCCACCAGGACAGCACCCCTAGCGTTATGCGTGATGTGGCCCTCGCCCTCCTGCCTGCGGCCCTGGCTTCTGCCTACTTCTTTGGGGTAGGCTCCTGGCTAGTCATCATGGTAAGTGTCGCCTCTTGCATAGTCTTTGAGGCCCTCTCCCAACTGGTCATGAAACGGCCTCAGACCATCCGTGACTGGTCAGCCGTGGTAACGGGTTTGTTGCTGGCCTTCAACCTGCCAGCTGATATTCCCCTCTGGATGCCAGTCGTAGGCGCTTTTTTCGCGATTGTGGTCATCAAGCAGGCCTTCGGTGGTCTGGGTAAGAACTTCCTCAACCCCGCCCTAGGAGCCCGGGTCATCATGGCCATCGCCTTCCCCGTCCAGATGAACTCCCATGTGATCAAGGAAAGTTTTGCGGGCAAGAGCTTCCTGAGCAGCCTGGACCTCATGTCCCAGGCCACCCCCCTAGCCGCAGTCCGTATGGCCAATGACCCAGACGCCATCAGCTCAGCGACCCAGGTCATCACATACGACTATAAGCAACTCTTTTTAGGTTATAAGCCCGGTATGCTGGGCGAGGTGTGCATCCTGGCCCTAGCGATCGGCGCCATCTACCTCTTATCCCGCAAGGTCATCGACCTCTATATTCCTCTCTCCTATATCGCCACCGCCCTCATCTTTGTGACCCTGGCTGGCGAAGACCCCCTCTACCACCTCCTGTCTGGCGGACTCTTCCTGGGCGCCTTCTTTATGGCCACAGACTACGTGACCAACCCAGCCAGCCGCATGGGTCATATTATCTTTGGTATTGGCTGCGGGCTCTTGACCGGGCTCATGAGGATATACGGGGCTTCCCCTGAAGGGGTGTCCTTCTCCATCTTGCTGATGAATATTCTCACCCCCCACATTGACCAGCTGACCGTCTTCCGGCCTCGCCGCCGCAAGGCCAGACTCAACCTGGTCCCTGCAGAGAGGAAGTAGCACATGGCAAGTTCAAAATTTGATAAACATACGTTAAACCAGGGCTTTTACCCTATTCTGGTCCTTGTCGTGGTTTGCTTGGTATCTACGGCCCTCCTGGCCTTAACCAATGAAATCACCATGCCCGCCCGGCAAGCCCAGGCAGAAAAGGCCGAGCTGGCCTCCAAGCAGCTCCTCTTTCCAGAGGCCAGCCGCTTTGAAAACCAGGATCTGCCGGGAGAGGCCTCCGACCAGGTCATCAGCCTGGACCTGGCCTATGACAGCCAGGACCACTTGATCGGCTACCTTATCCTGGCGGCAGACAAGGGCTACGGCGGTCCCGTCCCCATGTTTGTTGGTATTGATGGCGAGGGAAATCTGGTCGGCGTTGATGTACCCAGTAACGACGAAACCCCTGGTCTGGGCCAAAAGGTGCACGAGGAATCTTTCTATGGCCAATTTGCCGGCCACACCGCGGCTAGCCGCTTTACTGTGGGCGGCATTCCCAACCAAGACCATGAGTGGGTCGAGATCGACGCCGTCACTGCGGCCACCGTCTCTTCTACGGCAGCCACCAATGCCGTGAATGCTGCCCTGGACCTCTATAACAATCTAGTAAAGGAGTAGGCCATGTCCACATCAGTCAAATCTGCAAATCAGAAGGCCCCTGCGACCACCGCCCCTGCCAAAAAGTCTGTCTGGCGGGAGTTTAGTAAGGGCATCCTCCAGCAGAACCCCCTCTTAGTTCTGCTCCTGGGCACCTGCCCCGCCCTGGCTGTCACCACCAGCTTAATGAACGGCATCGGCATGGGCCTGGCCTCTACTTTTGTCCTTCTTTGTTCCAATGTTGTCATCTCGGCCATCCGGAATATCATTCCAGACAAGGTCCGTATTCCTTGCTACATCACGGTCATCGCTAGCTTCGTAACCATCCTCCAGTTTCTCTTGCAGGCCTATGTTCCTGAGCTTAATGATTCTCTGGGCATCTTTATTCCCTTGATTACCGTAAACTGCATCATCCTGGGCCGGGCCGAAGCCTTTGCTTCCAAGCACTCTATCGGCCTGTCCGCCATTGATGGACTGGGCATGGGCCTGGGCTTTACCCTCGCTTTGGCTGTCATGGGCGGCCTCCGGGAAATCCTGGGCAGCGGCAGCATCGCCGGCTGGTCCATCCCCTTTATCGGTGGCGACAACGTCCTCCAGCCCATCTTGCTCTTTGTTATGCCTCCGGGCGGCTTTATGGTCTTTGGCTTTGTCATTGCCTTAGCCCTCCACCTCAGCCGCAAATTCTATGCCAAGCACCCCGACCAAGCCTTAGAAGCAGAGACCCTGCGCAAGCAGTCCTGCTTGGGCTGTGCCATGGCCGACCAATGTGCCGGCTCCGCCCCCGCGGCCCCCGCTTCCCCCGCAGCCAGTGCAAAAACAGCTCCGGCAAAAGCGGAGACCGGAGCAGAAACAGCACTTCCAGAAACAGCTCCGGCAGAAGAAGCTTCGGCAGGCGCAAGTGCATCGTCCCCTGAAACTGCCCCCGCCGTCAAAACGCAAGAAGGAGGAAATGAATAATGCAGCCCCTCTTCATGATTCTTTTTAGTGTTATCCTTGTAGATAACCTGGTCCTCTCCCAGTTCCTGGGCATTTGCTCCTTCCTGGGCCTGACCAAAAACCTCAAGTCCGCCATGGGCATGAGCTTAGCCGTGACCTTCGTCATGGTCGTGGCAGCCGCCCTCACCTGGCCCCTCTACAACCTGGTCCTCCTGCCCCTAGGCTTAGAGTTCCTGGCCAACCTAGTCTTTATCATCGTGATCGCCTCAACTGTTCAGATCATTGAGGCCATCATTCATAAGTCTGTCCCCTCCCTCTACGAGGCCATGGGGATCTACCTGCCCCTCATCACCACCAACTGCGCTATCCTGGGCATCATGTTCGTAAACATTGAATCCAGCTACACCTTCCCTGAAGCCTTGGTGAACGGCTTGGGTGCGGGCCTAGGCTACATGCTGGCCATGTTCCTCTTCACCGGGGTCCGCCAGCGCATGGAAGATGCCAATCCCCCCAAGTTTTTGGAAGGTCTGCCCCTCACCCTGATTGCCGCTGGACTGGTTTCCCTGTCCTTCTTCGGCTTCAAGGGTATGGTCAGTAACATTTTCGGCTAGGAGGCAGCTATGAACTTTACAAATCTTGTTCTCGCTTTTAGCATCTTGACCCCCCTGACAGCGGTCGCTGTCGTATCCGCTATCGCTATCATCCTAGGCTTCTTCATTGTCCTGGTCTTTAAGTTCTTTGCCGTGGAAGTTGACTCACGGGTCGAAGAGCTCAACGAGCTTTTACCCGGGGCCAATTGCGGTGGCTGCGGCTACTCTGGCTGCCAGGCCTACGCCCAGGCCCTCGTGTCCGGAGACTGTAAGGACTACAGCCTCTGCACGGCCGGTGGCCAGGAAACGGCCTCCGCTGTGGCCAGCTTCTTTGGCCAAGCCCCTGGTGTTTTTGTACCCAAGCTCGCCGTGGTCCACTGCCAAGGCTCCTATGACAAAATTCGGGTCCGCTATGAATACACGGGTTCCGTCAACTGTGCTACCGCCAGCCAACTCTTTGGCGGCCCCGGGACCTGCTCCTACGGCTGCATGGGCTATGGTGACTGCCAGCGCGTCTGTGAATACAATGCGATTGTGTTAGAAAATGGCCTGGCCCATATTAAGCCTGAAAACTGCATCGCCTGCGGCGCCTGCGTCAAAGCCTGCCCCCGTCACTTGATCAGCATTGAGCCCAAGTACACCGATCTTTACACCGTCCGCTGCAAAAACCCCTTGCCCGGCAAGGCCGTCCGAGAAAGCTGCGAAATCGGCTGTATCGGCTGCACCCTCTGCGTCAAGAGCTGCCCCGAAAACGCCATCCACATGGAAGACAAACTTGCCGTTATCGACCAGGATAAGTGCATCCAATGCGGATCCTGCGCCAAGGTCTGCCCACAAAAATGCATAGTCGAAGGCATCGACATGCCAGCCAAGCTCTATTACGAGGTCAAGACAAAATAACTGGGTCCGGGCTGGTGCCTAACGAGGCTGGGGCTAGTACTGGGTCTGGTACCTAGTGATGATGCTGGGCTGGCTCTGATGCTGCAACTGCTCGCACTGACACCGGCGCCTAGTGAGGCTGAACCAGCAGGCCCAGCTTGGGAACACTTCAAATACTCACAAGGACCGGACCGGCTCAAGCCTGAGCCGGTCCTTTTTGTTTGCCTTTTTTATACTGAGCAAGGCAGCCGTGTGACAGTACCGCCGCCAGTTCGCCTGACTGCTTGGCCCCATGGTTAGCTTTGACGCATGCTGGCCCCATTGGCCAGTTAAGGCCACAGCTAAATAAGGCCACAGCTAAATCAGGTTAAGGTTAAGGCTAAGACTACAGCTAAATAAGGCTAAGGTTAAAGCTACAGCTAAAGCTGCAATTCCTCTAGGTAGGGATCTACCGCATCTACTTCGGCAGAAAGGTTGCGGACCCAGGTCTCCTTGGGCAGGAGTCGGGCTGTGACAAAGCCTTTCAGGATGTCGGTACATTGGCCGAGGAGGAAGAGGATCTGGATAGGCCAATCAGTTAGGTAAGCAGCCAGGCCTACGATGGGCAGGTTGACGCACCAGGAAAAGCCGGAATCCATGAGCATGGTGGTCCGCATATCCCCGCCCGATCGCATGATCTGGTAGCCCATGCCGTTAATGGTGTAAAAGACGTAAAAGACTGAGTAAATCCGGAGGAAGAAGCCTGCCATGGCCTTGACCTGGGGACTGACATCGTAAAAGTTAGGCACAATATAGGAGGACAGGAACATGAGGCTAGCAAAGAAGAGGGAGAGAACCAGGGCCAACTTGAACAGGCGGTAGGCGTTGGAGCGTGCCTCCTCTAGCTGATTGGCGCCTAGGGCATGGCCCACCACTACCGTGGTGGCAACAGACAAGCCGGAAAAGAGCACAAAGAAGAGCTCGGAAGTGGTCGTCATAATGGTCATGGCGGCCATGACCTCGGTCCCCCGGGTGGCGTAGAACTTAAAGAGCAGGGCCATACCAGAGGCAAAGCCAATTTCGTTGATCACCAGGGGCAGGGCCTTGAGCGAGATGGCCTTGGCCAGGACAGAGGGAATTTGAAAAATCTGGGTCAGCGGTGCGTAAAAGTCAAAATGAAAGCGGCGGACTACAAAATAAGTGGCGACAAATTCTAGGAGCCGGGCCAAAAGCGTACCCAGGGCTGCACCCTTAGCGCCCAAGGCAGGTGCACCCAGGTGGCCAAAGATGAAGACGTAGTTAAAACAGGCATTACCTACGACGGCCAGCATGCTGAGAAAGAGGGGCGGGGTCGTCCGGCCCAAGGTCCGCATGGCCGTCTGGGCGTTCAAGGAATAGATCTGGGGCAGGAAGGAAAGAACCGCCAAGGGCAGGTAGGTCTCCAAGACGTCCCCCAGGGCGGGATCGGGCGCAAAAAAGTGAGCAATCTCCCGCGGGAAGGCGATACCTAGGACCACAAACAAGCTGGCAATCAGGGTGGAAGCTAGGAGAGAAAAACGGAAGGATTCCTGAATCCGACCCTTCTCCCCCGCGCCGTGAAATTGCGAGATATAGACCCCGCTGGCTGCGGTAACCCCGAAAATGGCGAAAAAGCCAATCATGATGAACTTATTGCCGGCAGCAACAGCGGACAGGGTAATATCCCCCAACTGGCCCACCATGAGGTTGTCCAAGAGGTTAACCGCCGAGGTCAGCATCTGCTGGAGAATCATAGGAATAGCCAGGGTCAAAACCCGCCGGATAAAGTCGTCCCCCTGAACAAGGGGGTATTTTCTTAAAGTGCGCACAAATTCCATACCGGAATATTCTAGCGGGAATTTACCTGGCCGACAATCTCAGCAGAGAAAAACCAGAACCATGCATTTTGCCTCACCTGGCCTGGTCTTCCAGGGGAATTGATACTTCTACGGCAAAAATCCCCGGCTCATTCTGGAGGTTGAGAAAGCCCTCGTAGTTTTCCACGAGGAGGGCCACCCGCTTGAGTCCCAGGCCGTGGTTGCCCCGCTTGGTTGAAATATAATGTTTCTCCTCAAAGCTGAGGATTTCCTTGGCGGAGTTTTGAATAGACAGGTAAAACTGCTGGCCGATCGCATCCAGGTAGAGCCGGATATAGCGTTTGTCAGGCTCCAGCTCGGCACAGGCTTCCATGGCATTATCCAGGAGGTTACCCAAGATAATACAGAGGTCAGTGTCCGAAATACTCAGCCTATCCATGACATGTACCGTCAGATCCAGCCGGATGCTCGCCTGTTTGGCCAAGCTGAGTTTAGAGTTGAGAATCGCGTCTACCATGGGGTTGCCGCTCTTGACGAGGAGGTCGACCGCCCGCAAGTCAGCCTCCAGTTCGTCCAGATAGGAGGCCAAGTCCTCCCATTGTTCCTGGGCCAGATAGGCCTTCATGGTCTGCAGGTGGTTATGGTAATCATGGCGCCAACCCCGCATTTGCAGGTAAATCGCCTTAACCTCCTCGTACTGGTCCGCCAGAACCGCCCGCCGGAAGCTTTCAGCATTGGTGGCTGCCTGGGCAGAGGTCAGCAGATAGAAGGCCAGAAGGCTGGCAAAAATAAGATAGGTCAGCAGGAGACGGGCCAGGGGCTGAGGCACCAGGAGGAGTCCCCCTGCCAAGAAGGGAAAAAGTCCAAGCCAGGCAGAAAACTTGGCCACCTTCCAAGCCAAGAGGAGGCAGGCCGCCAGGCTGGGGACAGCCCAGATGGCAAGGTCTGTCGGGGCCAGGAGGCTGATCAGGCCGGAGAGCAGGTAAAAGGGCAACTGGAGCCGGACCAGATAGGCAAAGGAATCCTCATCGTAAAAAGCCGTATAAGCCAAAAGGATCAAGGGGCCTAGGCTGTAAAGCCAGACTGGAGAAAAGCAATAGCCTAAGCCCGCCAAGCCAAAGAGGATAAGCACCAGGATCAGCTTAGGCCAGACCCCCTTAGCGGGCCGGCCGCTCAGCCAACATATGGCCAGGCTAGGCAGAAAAAGTAAAATCTGTAAAAGTCCGTCTTCTCGCATATGGATAGTATAAAGCCCAAGTAGCCTCGTCGTCTGGCTTAGTCTCAGCATCTTACTTGGCCTCGCCGTCTTGTCTGCTTTCATCGCCTGGGCCTGGGCATCTAGCTTTGCTCTCAAATCTGGCACAGCTGGCTTCACCCGCATCAACTAGGCCTGGCAGATAGTTGAGCCCTGATCCAGGCAAGCCTCGGTATCTAGGGTCTGCTAGGCCCCGCCTTTCTGCGGCACCAGGCCAAATACTGGGCCTGGACCTCCTGCCGCCTGCCCCGGGCCAGGGGGATGACCGACCCATCCGCCATGGTCAAGGCGGTGGTGGATAGCTTGGCCAGCCAGCGCAAGTTCACCAAATAAGACCGGTGGGGCTGGACCAGGACATCCACCAGGTGGCGAGGTCCTGCCTCCTGGAGAGTCTGACCCTGGGGCCAGGCCTGGCCCCAGGCTTCTAAGCTTTCACGAATACGGATGACCTCGGTCGCCTGGGGGTGGCGGTTAACGTGGATTTCCAGGTACTTCCCCTGGGCTTCGGCATACATAATCTGGGAGAGGGGCCGAGAGATAAGGCCCGTCTCGGTGGTCAAGACTAAATCCAGCTGCTGGTCCAGGGTTAAGGCTTGCGCCTTCGCTAATACCCGGGCCAGCTCTGCCTCCCCTACCGGTTTCAGAAGATAATCCAGGGCGGATACTTTGTAGCCCTCAAAAACGTAGGACAGTTCCCCCGTCAAAAAGACCAGGGGGGTTAAATCCTCCTCAGCCCGCAGCTGGCGAGCAAGGTCCATCCCGTTGATACCCGGCAGGAGGATATCCAGAATCCAGAGGTCAAAGGCTAGGTCTTCTCGGGCAAAAAGGAAGGACTTGCTATCCGCATAGGCAAAAACCTGGCCGCCGGGATCATGGTCCCGTAGCCAGGCTTCCATCAGCCCACTCAGGTAAGCGCGCTGATCGCTGTTATCTTCAACTAGGGCAATTTGCATAGCTTCTCCTTATTGCCGCATCAACTTTGCCACATCAACTTTGCCGCGGCCTCGCTCAAGCTCAGTATACCTAATCTTGGTAATATTGGGCTTGGGCCTGCCACATGCGGCTGTAGAGTCCGCCTGCCTGCAAGAGATCTTCATGGCCGCCCCTCTCCACCAGCTGGCCCTGGTCTAGGACCAGGATATCGTTACAAAAACGACAAGAGGACATGCGGTGGGAGATAAAAACCGTGGTTTTGTCCTGGATCAAATCACTGAGCCGGGCATAGATCTCCGCCTCGGATTGGGGATCCAGGGCCGCCGTCGGCTCGTCCAGGATGACCAGAGAACCTGGCTTGTAGAGGGCGCGAGCGATGGCAATTTTCTGTTGCTCACCCCCGGAAAAGTTTTCCTGACTCCCCCATTTTTCGGCCACGGGCTGGTCCAAGTTGCTGGCGATAGCCGGAGGCAAGCCAGCCGCCAGGACCTTGTCAGACACCTTTGCGATATCATAGTCCATCCGGCAGGCCACATTCTCACCCAGGCTAAAGGCAAAAAGTTGGTAGTCCTGGAAAACCACGGAGAAGAGGTCCCGATACTCCTGGTAGTTGTATTTACGGATATCCACCCCGTTCAAAAGGATCCGGCCCTCCGTAGGCTCGTAGAGCCGGCAGAGAAGGAGAATGAGGGTGGTCTTGCCCGACCCGTTAGGCCCCACTAGGGCATGCTTCTCCCGCATAGTAAATTCCAGATTGATATCCCGCAGGGCCCAAGTCTCCGCACCCGGATAGCGGAAGCTGACATGATCAAAGGTGATGGTATAGGCATCATCTCGGCGTTTTTCGACAGGAATAGTCCCCGTGTAGAGGGTATTCTCCCGCTCGACAAAATGCCGCATATCTTCCAGATAGGGAATGCTAAAGCGGAGTCTAAGCAAGGTAGAACTAAATTGCTTGAGGCTTTGCGACAATTGGTTGAAGCTCTGCACATAGGTCACCACACTGGTAATGGCAATGGCTCCGCTTAAGACTTTAAGGCCCACCAGACCATAACTGAGAACTAGAATCACCACATTGGTCAAGGCGTTGGCCAGGTCTTGCTTTAAATTAACACTGAAGCCTTTGTAGAAAAAGTCCCAGTTGCTCTTCATAAGATTTTGCTTAATCTTCTCCCATAGGCCAAAAATGTTATAGCTCTGAAAGAAGGCATATTTTTTGGCATCAAGGCCAAATTGCAGGAGGAAGTATTGGAGGTCACTCTCCACCTTACCGTGGTTTTGTAGGTAATTGCGCTGAACCGCTGCCCAGCGCTTCTGAACCCGATTGTTGCTCCCAATAGCGATAAGGCTGACCCCTAAAGCCAAAAGGACCGCAGGAAGAGGCTGGGCCAAATTGACCAGCCAGGCAGGCGGGTTTGCCAGACTTAAGCCAAACTCAGACCCCGCCTGCCAGGGTTTGCTGAGCAGCATTTGTAAGCTGAGCGAGAAAGCCAGAATAAAAGAGAGGGCATGGAGAATTAAGCTAAAACACCGTTTAATCACTTGGGAAAAATTACCCATCTCATAGTTTTGGTTGGCCATGGCGGTCGCAAACTCTTGCTTAGTCTTCTGGTCAAGGACATCTTGGTAGGACAGGTCCAGGTTGTGCAGGTGCATATTCAGGCGCAGGCGCCGGCTTAAATCCAGTCCTTGCACCGCCAAGGCATGCTCAATTAAGCTATGCAGGCCATCTGACAGGAAAACCCCCAGGCTTAAAAGCAAGACCAGATTGAAAGCCTCCTGAGCCCGTCCGGCCAGCAGGGCCTGCAAGAGGGGAGCCATGACCAGGATAGGCAGGTAGGTGCGGACCAGGGCCAGCAGGGTTGACAGGCAGTAGAGGGGCAAGAAGTTGCGATTTTCGGCATGGACGGTGGCAAAGAGCCAGCCTAACATGGAGAAAAACTGCTTTGTTGTCTTAGTTTTCTTAGTTTTAGCCGATCTGTTCACGGCAGCTAGCTGCTGATCTTGCTTGCTTTGCTTCGTTTTCCGATCTTTAGGCATAGACTGGACCTCCTTCTTCACTGTGGCTGCGGGCATCTCCTTGTGGGTCCGCTCCGCTCCCCTCCCTTGCACCGGCTGACCCGGCCTGGTCAGCCGGCACAGAGTCAGGGTTAGCCTCTTGTTCACGGTAGTAGGAGGCTTGGGTCTCAAACATATCCCGGTAAGGGCCAGCCTGGGCTAGTAGGTCCTCATGACTGCCTTCCTGGACCAGGCATCCGTCTTGTAGATACAGAATGCGGTCACAGAATTGGGTGGAGGATAGGCGGTGGGAAATAAAGATAGAGGTCTTGTCCCGGGTAAAAGCTAAATACTCCTGATAAAGGGCCGCCTCCGCTAGGGGGTCTAGAGCCGCTGTGGGCTCATCCAAGATGATAAGATCTCCCCCCTTATAAAGGCCCCGGGCCAGCATGAGCCGCTGCTTTTGTCCGCCGGAGAAATCCACACCCTCCGGGTCAATATACTGGGTCACGGGAGTAGCCAATCCTTTCGGCAGACTTTGAACCAGGTCTTGGACACCCGCATCTTCCAAAGCTTGCTGTAAACGGGCTTTATCTACCTGGTCAGAGGCTTGAAGGCTGAGATTTTCTTCTAAATTAAAGGCAAAGAGCAAGACTTCTTGGAAAATCATGGTCACCCGGTCGAAACGCTCTTTGGGGTTTACCAAGGCCAAATCTACCCCATTGGCTAAAATCCTACCCTGGGTCGGGGTCAAGAGGCCAGCGGCCAGCTTAACCAGGGTAGTCTTGCCCGCTCCATTTTCCCCTACCAAGGCCAACTTTTCCCCTGGCTGGAGCTGGAAAGAGACCCCATGTAGAACCTCTGTCCCCCCATCGTAGGCGTAAGAAACGTCCTCAAAAACCAGGTCCAGAGGACCTTCCGGAATATGGCAGGGATAATCGCCCTCTGTGTAAGTGGGCTCATCCCAGAGGTCAACATAAGCCGCCGTCTCCTGGCTGTGGTTTACAAGGTCAGCCAAGGAAGTGAAAAATTGATCCACATACTGGCCAATCTGGAAAACAATCCCCATCTGTAAGACAAAAGCAGACAAATCCGCCTGGCCTGCCAAGACCCGGCCTGCTAAGTACCAGGCCACCAAGCCATTGCGGACTAAGCTAAGGACCAGGCCCACACTATCTTGGGCAAACATTCTTTTGCGTTTACTAACGACTACTTTCCGGCTACGCTTGAGAGCGACTTGGGCTTTCTCACGAAGCAAACTGGGGAAGTCATAAAGCCGCTGGTCCTTGGCCGCCTCCGTTTTTAAGGCAATCTTTTCCAGATACTCCCGATCGCGATAAAGCTCTATCTCCAAGGGCCTTTGGGCCTGAATATAACGGTTGACCTGGATGCTAGCCAGCCCTCGGGCAATAGAAGGCAGGACCAGGGCGATCAACCAATACCAGGGCAGGGCCGCAGAAACCAAAAGGAAAGTCAAAATAAGGGCCAGCGACCGCAGGATAGCGAGGGTATCTCGCATAAAGCCTTCCAGACCCTGCTCATTCCCTTGGTAGAGGGCATACATGGCCTTATCAATCAAAGCCTGTCCCTCCTGGGAATTCATTTTCTCCGCCGGCAGAGTCATAAGGAAAGAAGACGCTCGAGCTATCTCCTGAGTCCGATAAGCCATGGGCAGATAATCCGTAGGATATTCCAACACAGTCAGCAGGACCTGGGCCAAGCCCAGGATGAGTACTGGCAAGAGAATCCGAAAAAAACTTTGTCCCTGTTCCAGGAGCCGGAGAACTTCCGCCGGCACCCAGACCATAAGCAAGCCAACTCCCGTAAAACTCAGAAGCCAGAAGACAACACAACAGACAAAGAGAGCAAAAGATTTGCCAGAACTTGCCTGAAAAGTGCTCCGAATAAAAGACCAATTACGCAAAAATTTTTTCATATAGCCTCCAAAACTCTAAATCTAGCTTAGCAGGCCCTCCCCCTACGCGGTTAATCCTGGCCTCAAGTGTCAATTTGCGGCACGAATGGCAGATAGCTTGGGGCATGTATTTACATTGGGACATAAGGCACAGGCATAGCAGGCATTACAGACATCACAGGCATCACAGGCACCACAGGCACCACGGGCATCACGAGAAAATAAAAGAGCCCTCGAACGAGGACTCTCTATCCATTGACTGATAAACTTAGGTCTTATTGCAAATCGCTTTATCTCTTTATCGATCAGTCTTATTTTAGCTTTTCAATAGCACCAGAGCGGAGGCAGCGGGTGCAGACATTCATTCTTTGGGGAACGCCATTAACGACCACACGGACACGCTTGACATTTGCCTTCTGTTTAACTTTGGCCCGGCGGGAAACCTGGGAACGCGTGATAGAAATCTTGCGCGCGTTGTTAAGGTCTTTGTTACAAATTTCACATCTTGCCATGCTAACACCTCCTATACAAACTACTTGCTGCGGATAATCAGCCCGATAATCCTAACACAGGCCAGGAACTTGTGCAAGCGTAAATTTTCGCTGCAGCCACTTTAGGCCGCTAATCAGCTCCAGCTAAGAAAGAGGTCCAAAGTTATCGCACAAATATCTGTTTATCTCCCAAATGTGTGGGCGATTAACTGATTGACATACCTGATACTGAGGGGCTTGTTGGCCGTCTCAAAAGTAACGATGAGCCTATCCCCCGGGAAAATTCCCTGCATGCCATATTCTTCCAACTTCTGGCAGGCCCTCTTGGCATAGGCGGGATTATCCATCATGCCAAAATGCTCCCAATAAAATTCCCAATTATGGGCCGGATCAAAGAAAGTAAAGTCTGGGTAGAGGGTGGTGCGGCCGCGTGATATTAAGGGACATTCATATTTGTAAGCGATGCCCAGGTCGTGAAAACGGTCCGCTAGAATCTTTTCGCTCTTAGACCGGACCTTCTCACCCTTATTGGTCTCAAAATAGCCATCCTGGGGCGCCATATTAAGACCTTTATAAGGAGTTCCCTGCCATTGCCGTAAGCGCTGGTCACGTGTGGGCTCTATGGGTGAGACTATACACTGGCGCCCGGGATGCAAGTCGCAATAAACCTTCTCTAACTCTTGGTCTTCAAAGTTTGCCAGCAGGTCTTGAAGCTGAGGAATACGCTGTTCTAGGAGCTTGCGTAGCTCAGCCTGATAGGCAGTTTGTGCTAATCGGGAGGCTAGATGGTTCTCTGCTTTGCTATCTGATAAGTATTTCCTCTTGCGCGTTCCGGTTAGAGGATCCTTGCACGTATAAACATAATGGTAGCCGCAAGCACTCGGCCGCAACACCTCTAACCTGCCAGGTGCTGCCTGCTTAGTCTCTCTTTCCTTAAGTCTATCCAACTTGGCTAGTATCCGCTCATATTTGGCTAAAAGTGTTAATAAATCATTTCGAAGACTCATTTCCCATCCTCCTCTCGTCGGCTGGCATCCGCTGCCCAGCTTCCCCACTGATCATCTGTTGTTTATTAGTCCTGCAGTCGGGGCCAATCGCGGGGACCGGCGTCCCAAGAACATCGTTCTCACTATCGCCCACCTATCACCGGACTAAGTATAGTGACCATTATGACGGCCTTAGGGCAGCATACTGCGTGAATCGTTCGACAATAGTTGGCAAATAGGGTGAAATTGTGCTTTGCCAACCTTTTTTGAACCGGCATTTGCTTGGGGAAGCCCAATAATGGTTGGCAGACCAGCCAAATCAAGACTTTGCCAACTCTTTTCGGGGTTATACCAGGCTGGGATGGCGAAAAAAGAGTTGGCAAATAGGGTGAAATTGTGCTTTGCCAACCTTTTTCAGGCCAATACTTGCTTGGGAAAGCCCAATAATGGTTGGCAGACCAGCCAAATCAAGACTTTGCCAACTCTTTTCGGGGCAATACCAGGCCGGGGTGGCGAAAAAAGAGTTGGCAAGTGGGCCGAATCGGGACTTTGCCAACCTTTTTCAGCCCAATACTTGCTTGGGAAAGCCCAATAATGGTTGGCAGACCAGCCAAATCATGACTTTGCCAACTCTTTTCGGGGCAATACCAGGCTGGGATGGCGAAAAAAGAGTTGGCAAGTAGGCTGGAATGGTGCTTTGCCAACCTTTTCACACATATGAGGGACGGAAAATCAGCGAAGCAAACTCGCGCCGCCTAATCGGCAAAGTAGCGGCGGACAGTCACCAGGCGGGAAAGGAGTTCTTCTTGCCGGCTGAGGTCGCGAATGTTGAGGGTAGAGTCGTTGTCCAAGCGGCAAAGGGCCTGGCCTTCTTCCAGCAGGATAGCGGCTTGGGTGATCTGGTGGGGATTGTCGGGAGCGTGGAAAAAGGCTACGTCGCCTTGTTCTAGGAGCTGGGGTCGGATGAGGCCGGAGGTGACGTCTTTAATCGTTTCTACCTTTGTGCCCGCCTGGGCTTGGGCGTCCAGGTCCCGAGGCAGGGCGAGGCCGTTCACACGGGCTGCAATATAGATAGCGCCAGCCATATCGGCCCCATCTTTAGACATGCCGCCAGGGATGTAGGTGGCTTGATAAAAGTTCATAGCCGAGCTGACAAATAGGGCATTCGCCTTGGCGGGTACGGGCGGCAGGTCGCCGCTGGTTAAAAAGAGGAGGTCATTTTTATTGACCCAGCCTGTTTGCCCATCTGGCAGGGGTAGGCTCAAAACCTCTCCAGCCTGGTGGTCGGGGTAGAGCAGGGTCCCCATGGGGGCCCGCAAGAGGGTATAGCCATCAATCGCATGGCTCATAATCCTTTTATAAGGCGCCAGCACCATGGCCTTCCGATCTTTCTCCTGCTTCTCCCACATCTCCTTATCCTTTGTGAGATTTTGGCTGTCCAGCCAGGCTTCCAGGCCGTCCGCTAGGCGGACCCGGGCCCACTTGTTCTCTAGGGCTATGACTTCCACCTGCTCTCCAAATAGGGCAGAAGAAATCCGCCGAGCCTTGAGTTGGGCTTGGTCAAAAAGCGGGCATTCCCCCACCCGGATCAAGGCTTGGTCACCCCGCTGAAATACAGGGGGTGCTACCGCTACGTCTTGGTCTTGCAGGGTGGTCTGACTGGGCACAGGTGTTTCTGCCGGCTCCGTCCCTGGGTCCGCAAAGAGCCGGGGCAAGAGCCAAAGGATGATCAAGAGGGTGATCATGGTAAGGCCCAAGGGGGGCAACCAGGCAGGCAATTTACGCTTGCGGTCTCCGATATAAACCGATTTATGGAGGAGAGAGTCCTGGACCTTTTCCTGGTCTGAAGGAGCTTGGCGTTTAGCCGGTTTCACAAGTTTAGCCATCTTATCCTCCCCTAGCAGCTTCGCCTGCAGGCAGAGGCTCTAGACGCAAGACAGCAAAAGCCATGGCCAGGCCAGCCTCGTGGCTGAGGGATAGGCTGGCAGAGCTTAAAAAATAACGAGGCTCTGTGGGCAAATGTGAGTGAGCTACATCTAAGGAACAGGCAGGCTCTGTGGGCAAGTGGGCGTCAGCTACACTCGAGGGATAACGAGACTCTGCAGATAAGTGGGTATGACCTGCACTCTGAGGGAAGGACAGCTGAGGAAGCAGCTGGTTGACCCGATCGCCCCAGATATAGTAGGGAGCGCCCTGACTGGTCTTGCGGATGCCAATGTCCTTAAAACCCAGGCCCTTGGCTGCCAGCAAACCGCAGCCCAGGGCCTTGGCAAAGGCTTCTTTGGCCGCATAAAAAGCTGCCAGGCTGGAAGGCCGGCCTCCACATAGGTCCAGCTCTTCCTGATCAAAGAGCCGGTCTAAGAGGCGGGCGCGAGGTTTTTCTAGGCGGCTAATCTCCACCAAATCGCAACCACAGAGGATGAGCGGAAATTGTGAAATTTGAGGCATGGGTGGTGTTTGCATTAGTTGCGGCGTAGGTGGCATTGGCGGCACTTGAGGAGCTTGCGGCGTTGGCCTCAGTTGCGGCGCTTGGGGCATTGGGGGCATTTGGGAAGGGGTGGGAGCGCATGGGATCATAGGCCAGACTTAGCCCCCTTCTGGGTCCGGCGAGGCAACCCGTTCTGGTCCTGGCGGGATGCCTCCATCTGGGCACGCCGTTGCAGTTCGTTCTGATCTTGGCGAGGCAACCCGTTCTGGTCCCGGCGGGGCGTCCCCTTCTGGGTCCGGCGGGCCAGCTCCATGCGTAGGTCCGGCCCCTCCAGGGGGAAGGCCAGGAATGCGCCCAAGAGCCGAGATCCCAAGCGTTCATCGTAGCGGCGGGAAAAATCCAAGGGCGGTAAGTTGCCCGTCAAGAGGGTCATTTGCTCGGGATTTTGCACCCGCCCATCCAAAAGGGCAATCAAATCATTATAAGAAGCGTCGTTACCCGCCTCTGAGCCCAGGTCGTCTAAGACTAAAACCTGAGCCTGGCGCAAAAATTGCAGGCGCTCGTGGGCTACCTGCTTTTCTGTGCGGTCAGCAGAAAAAGACCGGTCTAAAACCCGGACTTGGGCGGTTAAATCCACAAAGGCCATGGACCGGATGAAGGCCACAGAATAGCCCTGGGCCCTCAGGCCATTGGCCAGGGCAGCGGCCAAATAGGTCTTGCCCGTACCCGGCTTGCCAAAGAAGTAAAAATTGCGGTCAGAATGAGGGAAGTTAGCCAAGATCTCGAGGCTGCGCTGGTAGAGGTTCTCCGCCACCTGACGGGGGCTGGCTTGCCCCTTATAGATCTGAGGATCCAGCTGGGGTGAAAACAGGTCCAGGTCAAAATGCGCCAGACTGGCCTCCGGTGGAGGGGGAAAGGAAATTCCCTTCTGCCTTTCCAGCTGGTTACGAATTTCCAAGGCACAGGAACATAGTTGGCCTTGATAAAGGCCCGTATCTTGGCAGAGAGGGCAGGTATAGAGGTCCTCCGGGGCTAGGAGCCTGGCCTCCTTGGCCTGGTAGGCTTGGCCCAATTGCGTCTGCAACTGGGCCAGCTTGGCCCGGGCAGCCTCTAGCTCTGCCCCGCCCTGCAAGGACTTTAAGAGATAGCTTGCGCCCGCCTCCCGATAGGACCGCTCCAAGGCCCGCAGTTCGGGGTCTCGGGCTAAAAAATCCTGCCGATAGCGGTCAAGCCGGGCTTGGTTCTCCGCTTGTCTCGTCTGGTAGACCTGCTTAATATCTGAGGGAATATGGACCTGCATGTGACTCCTTCGCGCTCAAGCTAGTTTACAGAACCCGCATCTGGGCTAGCTACTGCGGGCTCTGCTGCGGGATCTGATTGCAAGAAATCCAGACTCCGATAGGCCGAACTCGCATCTGTCTCGGCCTCTGCGGCTTTTGCCCCAGGATCCGACTTTAAAAAATCCAGGCTACGGTAGAGGGAGGTAATCTCCTCCTCCTGGTACTGGCGCTGGTCAAAATTGCCCATGGCCTGGGATCCAGACCGGGCGGGACGGCGTTTGGCCTCCTGCTGGGTCTGCCTTTGGGCCTGGTAGTTGGCCTCGTACTGGTCAACCTCTGCCAGGCTCCTCAAGCCGGCTTCTGACCAATTCTTCAAGATGGCCTCTACATAATTGAAGTTGGGCTGGGCTTGCTTACTAGCCGCCCGCCGGAAGGCCTCGTCAATGAGGTCAAAGGGGAGGTCCCACTCGTAGAGCCAGCGCTTCAAATACTCTAGCTGGTAGGTCGTAAGCCGGCTAGTTAGGCGGAGCTTGCGCTCTAGGATTGCCGCGTAATGTTTAAGGCCCTGCCTAGCTTCATGCCGGGCATTGAGGTCGGAAAAGGTCCTAAGCCCCTCTTCCCGCCAGGCTGCCGCCACCTGTTCAGCATAGCTATTGGCTTGGAGCTTGCTATACTGCTTGATCTCGTTAAAGAGAGCGTAAATCAAGTCTGGGGCAAAACCGTAGTCCAGGAACCATTTTTCAATAGAGTTATAGAAAGAAAGAGGCATGACCCCCTGGTAGAAGGTGTGGTTGATCTGGCCCACCAGGTCGGCCAGGTCGGCCCGCTGCTGGGCTGCCAGGTTATGGTCGGAATCGGCCCGGGCAGCTTGCGGGACCGCACGTTGGCGATAGTGGTCTTGGAGGTCAGCCAACTCCAGGCCCTGGCTTGTCCAGGACAGGAGGCCGCGGGCCGCTAAGAGTTTGAGTGAGTCCAGGAGCCGGTCCGGTGGGACCTGCAGCTGTTGAGCTAGGGCCTGTTCATCCAGCTGGCTAGTTCCCGGTTGGGCCTGGGCCAGAATGAGTAAAAAGGCCCGCAGACTAATCTCATCTAGCTGGGGCATATCTTCCAGGAAGAAAGCTGCAGGAATATGCAGGTCAGGGCTGTATCGGTCTTGTGCTCGTGTAATTTCCAGCATGATCCTCAAAACAATTCTTAAGCCTAGGGCTACAGGAGCCTAAGGCTTTAGCTCGGTACGGCTTTGTAAGGCTTTAGGCTCGGTACGATTTGGTTCGACTTATGAGCCTAATCGGCCTAGTCTCAAAGCCGGCAGGTCTTCTGCCAGTGATAAAAAACCCCGCATTCCTGCGGGGTTTAATTATAGCATAAGCTTTTGAAGCTCAAGTTCCAGCTTTGTACCCTCTAGGAGCCCCTAAAGGGAGCAAAGACGCAAAGCGGACTCAGGCTTAATACAGACCTCGTAGATCTCCTAGCCTTCGGTGGTCGGCTCGGGCTCGTAGGCTGCCATACGGACGTAGTTCTTGTAGCGTTCCTCAGCAGCGGCTGCCGCACGCTCATAGATGCCGTCGACTTCTTCTTCGGAGTATCTGCCGGCCAGCGAGGTGTAACGGACTTCCTTCTGGAGGAATTCCTTATAGTCACGCTTGGGCTCCTTGGAATCCAGGGTGAAGGGATTCTTGCCTTCGCTCTGCAGGGCGGGGTTGTAGCGGTACAGATGCCAGTAACCTGTCTCGACCGCATCCTTCTCGCGGGTCTGGGAAATGGTCAGGCCGCCCCGGATACCGTGGTTGATACAAGGTGCGTAGGCAATCACGATAGAAGGACCGTGCCATGCTTCGGCCTCGCGGATGGCCCGCAGGGTCTGGGCCTGGTTGGCACCCATGGCGATCTGGGCGACATAAACGTAACCGTAGGTCATGACCATAGCGCCCAGGTCTTTCTTCTTCATGGGCTTACCGCCGGCAGCAAACTCTGCAATAGCACCCAGAGGCGTAGCCTTGGAGGCCTGGCCACCGGTGTTGGAGTAAACTTCCGTATCCAGAACCAGGATATTAATATCTTCACCAGAAGCCATAACATGGTCTAAGCCGCCGTAGCCGATATCGTAGGCCCAGCCGTCACCACCGATAATCCAGGAGGAACGTTTGACCAGGTAGTCTTCATATTCCAGAGCCTGCTTGGCCAGGTCAGCACCTTCGCCCTTATAAGCTTTCAGCTTCTCAACCATCGTATCGGTGAGGGCGCGGGTGTTTTCGCCGTCCTCGAAGCCATCCAGCCAAGCTTGAATCGCGGCCATGACTTCTGCTTCATCCGCCTTGCCTAAGAGCTCGGTGAGATAGCCCTTGGCCCGGTTGCGCAGTTGCTTATAGCCCAGGTGCATGCCCAGACCATGCTCAGCAGCATCCTCAAAGAGGGAGTTGCACCAAGCAGGACCGTGACCTTCAGCGTTGGGGCAGTAAGGGGTGGAGGGGGCAGAGCCGCCATAGATGGAGGAGCAGCCCGTAGCGTTAGAGATCTGCATCCGATCGCCAAAGAGCTGGGTAACCAGTTTGACATAGGGGGTTTCGCCGCAGCCTGCGCAAGCGCCGGAGAAGCAGAAATGCGGATCCTCGAACTGAGAGCCCTTGACGGAGGCCGTGTTCATGGGGTTGGCCTTCTTGCTGATCTGGGAGGCGTAAGCGTAGTTGTCTTCCTGGTCCAGATGTTCTTCTCTGGGCTTCATATCCAGGGCCTTGGCGGGGCAGATATTGGCGCAGGAGCCGCAGCCTGTGCAGTCCAGAGGTGAAATCTGGATCGCGTACTTGTACTGCTCGTAAGGCTTGTTGCCATCCTTGAGATGGAGGCTGTCAGGCGCGTTCTTCGCTTCTTCCTCGTCAAAGAGGTAGGGGCGGATAACGGCGTGGGGGCAGACAAAGGAGCACTGGTTACACTGGATGCACTTCTCAGAGTTCCAAATGGGCACGTTCACAGCAATGCCGCGCTTCTCATATTGGGTGGTACCAGCAGGCCAGTGGCCGTCTTCACGATCTACGAAGGTGGAGACAGGGAGGCTGTCGCCCTTCTGAGCGTTCATGACTTCAACCACATTCTGGATAAAGTCAGGGGCTTCGTTGACTGCCTTGGGCGCGTCTTGAGCATTCTTCCACTCGGCCGGTACAGGCACTTCCTGGAACTTCTCAATACCAGCGTCCACAGCGGCGTAGTTCATCTTGACGATTTCTTCGCCCTTGTGGCCGTAAGACTTCACGATTGCTTCCTTCATATACTTTACGGCATCCTCTACGGGGATCACCTTGGTGATGGCAAAGAAGGCAGCCTGGCAGATGGTGTTAATGCGGGAACCCAGGCCGATTTCGGCAGCGATATCTACCGCGTTAATGGTATAGAGCTTGATGTCGTTTTCAGCCAGGAAGCGCTTCATCTCGCCCGGCAGGTGTTCATCCAACTCTTCCGCGTTCCAGTGGGTATTGAGGAGGAAAGACCCACCCTTCTTCAGAGGGGCCAGCATATCGTATTTATCGACATATGATTGGTTATGGCAGGCCACAAAGTCAGCTACGTCAATGGTGTAAGGCGCATTAATAGGGTGCTTACCAAAGCGCAGGTCAGAAATGGTTACGCCGCCAGACTTTTTAGAGTCATAGCTGAAGTAGGCTTGCGCATAGAGGTCGGTGTGGTCACCGATAATCTTGATGGAGTTCTTGTTGGCGCCAACTGTACCGTCAGAGCCCAAGCCCCAGAAGCGGCAAGCAATGGTGCCTTCAGGAGCAATATCCAAAGCAGGAGATTTCTCCAGAGACAGGTGGGTCACGTCGTCGTTAATGCCAATCGTGAACTCGGGTTTAGGATCTGCCTTGCCCAGTTCCTTAAAGACGGAAACAAACTGGTCAGGCGTAGTGTTCTTAGAAGACAGACCATAACGGCCACGGATGATGCTAGGCGCATTTTCCACACCCTTGAAGGCGTTGACCACGTCCAGGTAGAGGGGTTCGCCAGCGGCGCCGGGTTCCTTGCAGCGGTCCAGGACAGCAATGTGCTTGACGGTCTTAGGAATGGCGGCCAGGAGGCGGTCATTGCAGAAGGGGCGGTAAACACGGACATTGATAACACCGCATTTTTCGCCTTGTTTGTTGAGGTGGAGGGCCACTTCAGCAGCTGTTTCTACGGCAGAACCCATGAGGATAACCAGTTTTTCTGCATCTTCTGCGCCAAAGTAGTCAAAGAACTGGTAGTTTTTGCCGGTCAGTTCATTAATGGCTTTCAGATTCCTCTCGATAACGGCGGGAAGGGCCAGGTAGAAGGGGTTGCCTGCTTCACGTGCTTGGAAGAAGACGTCCGGGTTCTCGGCAGACCCTCTCAGGATAGGCTGGTTGGGGCTAAGAGACCTCTTACGGAAGGCTTCTACAGCATCCATGTCAACCAGTTCTTTAAGGTCGTCATAATCGAGGAGCTGGACCTTGGAAATTTCGTGGGAGGTACGGAAACCGTCGAAGAAGTGCAGGAAGGGAACCCGGCCTTCAATGGCGGATAAGTGGGCAACAGCAGCCATATCATGGGCTTCCTGAACACTGTTAGAAGCCAGCAAGGCAAAACCAGTCTGGCGGGCAGCCATGACGTCGGAGTGGTCGCCAAAGATAGACAGGGCATGTGTTGCGAGGGTACGGGCAGCGACATGGAAAACGCCAGGCAGGAATTCGCCAGCGATCTTGTACATGTTAGGGATCTTGAGCAGAAGGCCCTGAGAAGCGGTAAAGGTGGTGGTGAGAGCGCCTGTGCCTAAAGAACCGTGGACTACGCCTGCGGCGCCCGCTTCAGATTGCATCTCAACTACGTTGACGGTCTGGCCGAAGATGTTTTTACGGCCTTGGACGGCCCATTGGTCTACCATGTCTGCCATGGGAGATGAGGGCGTGATGGGGTAAATACCGGCTACTTCGGTGAAGGCGTAGGCGGTCCAAGCTGCTGCTGTGTTACCGTCCATCATCATGAATTTCTTTTCTTTTGACATTTATCTCTCCTTGTTCCTGTGATAACTTCGTTCTGCTTTTCTGCAAAAGAATCGGCCCGTTCAATGTGTAGGGTGGCCCCAGCTGGGGCCACTCCCGATTATATCATAAATATAAAGTCGGCCAGAGGGCCTTCTTGGGCATTTTGCCCAGACTTTACGGATGCCTCTTGACCAGCTTTTAAGCCTTGGCAATGACGGCAAAGCTGTCTGGCTTGAGGGAGGCCCCGCCTACCAAACCGCCGTCAATGTCGCTTTGGGCAAAGAGGTCTGCAGCATTCTTGTCGTTGACCGAACCGCCGTAGAGGATACGGGTGGTTGCTGCTACTTTTTCGTCGTAAAGGTCTGCTAGGCGCTTGCGGATAAAGGCGCACACCTCGTTAGCCTGCTCATTCGTTGCGGTTTTACCCGTGCCAATAGCCCAAATGGGCTCGTAGGCGATGGTGATGAAGTTCATCTCACTAGCGGAAATATCCTGGAGGGCACCCTCCACCTGGGACTTAATCCGGTCAAAGGTGGTACCCGCCTCACGCTCTTCCAGGCTCTCGCCTACACACACGATAGGACGCAGGCCCCAGCGGCGGGCAGCCTTAATTTTGGCATTGACAAGTGCATCCGTTTCCTTAAAGTATTGGCGGCGTTCCGAGTGGCCCAAGACAACGGCGTGCAGGCCCATATCTGCCAGGAATTGGGGGGAAATTTCACCTGTATAAGCGCCCTTGTCCTCTTGGTGGCAGTTTTCTGCCGCCAGCCTAATGGTGGTACCCGCGGTGGCCTGGGCCAGGTCAGAAAGGGCAGTATAAGGAGCAGCAATGATAACTTCGTTCTTGAAGCTATCCGCTTCCGCTAAGAGCGCCTGCATAATTTTCAGAGCGGCTTTAGGGCTGCCTGCATTCATCTTCCAGTTGCCAGCGGCCAGGGTTCGGCGGGCATCTTGGTCTTGAATATTATCGATACCTGGCAGGAGTTTGCCTTCCAGGAATTCCAGCGAAGCGCCGCCGCCTGTCGAAACGTGGGTTACCTGGTCGGTCAGGCCAAACTTTTCAATGGCTGCTGCAGAGTCACCGCCGCCAATAATAGAGATGGCCTGGGACTTGGCCAGGGCCTGAGCAATCGCTTCGGTTCCCTGGGCAAAGGCGGGGAACTCAAAGACGCCCATAGGGCCATTCCACACCACAGTGCCAGCCTTAGCCACTTCAGCCGCATAGGCTTCGACGGTCTTAGGCCCAATATCCATGCCCATATAGGCATCGCCCATGTCGACCTGGACGCTGGCTTCGGCCTCCTTAGAGAATTCTTTGGCCACGACATGGTCTTGGGGCAGGAGGAACTTCACGCCCTTGGCTTCTGCTTCTGCCAAGAGTTCCTTAGCCAGTTCCAGCTTGTCATCTTCAACCAAAGACTTACCCACAGGCTGGCCCTGGGCTTTCAAGAAGGTATAGGCCATGGCACCGCCAATGAGCAGGCTGTCGACCTTGCCTAAGAGGTTCTTAATAACGGAAATTTTATCAGAAACCTTAGCCCCGCCAAGAATCGCGACAAAGGGGCGTTCCGGATTGGCCAGGGCCTTACCCATGACTTCGATTTCCTTCTGAATGAGGAAGCCGACGGCAGAGGGCAGGTAGTTGGCCAGGCCCCAGGTAGAGGCGTGGGCCCGGTGGGCAGTCCCGAAAGCATCGTTGACATAGAGGTCCGCCAGAGAGGCTAGGTCGCGGGCAAAGGCGCGGTCATTTGCGGTTTCTTCCTTGTGGAAGCGCACGTTTTCCAGGAGCAAAACTTGGCCGGCTTTTAAGTCAGCAGCCTTGGCCTTGGCATCTTCTCCAACCACGTCCTTGGACATGATCACCTCTTGGCCCAGGAGTTCGGCTAAATGTTCTGCGACAGGTTGAAGGCTGAATTTTTCTTCGAAGCCAGAAGGCCGACCCAGGTGGGAAACCAGAATCAAGGCGGCTCCCTGGTCTAAAATGTACTGGATAGTTGGCAGGGCGGCCCGGATCCGTTTGTCATCCGTAATAGCGCCCGTCTCCTTATTTTGGGGGACGTTGAAGTCTACGCGGCAAATCACTTTTTTGCCCTTAAGGTCTAAGTCTTTAAGTCCTCTTTTGTTCAATTCTTCCATACTGGGTTTCCTTTCCTTACTTCGGCAAGCATAAGCCAGTCAAGCGGGCTGTCTCCAGGCCTAAAGGGGCCTAGCGGCCAGCTTTGGGCTAGCTCTGGTCCTTTTCTATTATGTTACAATCGCATTATAATACAAGTTACGGGCCACTTGTAGGCAAGGATACCTGGGCCCTGGTCCGCCGTTTTGCGGGCAAATATTATGTGCAAAAAGGAGATAGCGGTTGACCCAAGGCCAGTACAAACCAGGTGAACATGAAACCGCAACCCATCCCCCACAGCCCTATGTCAAGTCAGAAGAAAATTACCATTATTATTCCGGCTTATAACGAAGCCATTCAACTCCGGGACACGGTGCGCGAAGTGTCCGCTCATATCCCCGCATCCTATGCCTACCGCCTGCTCTTTATCGACGATGGATCAGTCGACGGATCTTGGCCGATTTTGCAGGAACTCGCCCAAACGAATCCCCAGGTTCAGGCCCTCCGCTTCTCCCGCAACTTTGGCAAGGAACCCGCCCTGGTGGCCGGCCTCCTGGAAGCCGAGGGGGATGCCGTGATCGTCTTAGATGCCGACCTCCAGTTCCCACCCTCCTATATTCCCTCCATGCTGGAGGCCTGGGAAGAAGGGTACGACATAGTGGAGGGTAAAAAGGCCGCCCGGCAAAACGAGCCCTGGCTGGGACGTTGGGGCGCCCGCCGCTTTTACAAGCTCTTCCAACTCATGACGGGGCTGGACCTAGCCAACGCATGTGATTTTAAGCTCTTAGACCGCAAGGTGATAGAGGTGTGGCGGGACATGCCCGAGCGTGCTAACTTTTTCCGGGCCCAATCCGCCTGGGTAGGCTTCAAGCGCAAGGAATTCACCTTCGAGGTGGCCGACCGTGCCTCCGGGCAAACCAAGTGGTCACCCCTCAAGCTCATCCGCCTGGCCATCAACGCCTTCACCTCTTTTTCGGCTAAGCCCCTCTACCTGATCGGTTTGCTGGGGACCATCCTCATGGTCCTTTTTATCATTTTGGGGATCACCGCCCTCGTCCACTGGGCCAAGGGCACAGCCGCCTCCGGCTTTACCACCGTTATCCTACTCCAGCTTTTAATTGGAGGCTCCATCCTCCTCTCTCTCAGCCTAATCGGCCTCTATATCGAGCGGATTTTTGTAGAAACCAAGGCCCGGCCCCGCTACATCATCAGTGAACGCGCCGGGCAGGGCTTTGAGGGAGAAAACAAATAATAAGTTCTGCTCTCCGTGATTTCCTTCTGCTCGAAAAGAGACTGGCCCATTCTAAAAAGAGACTTACCCTTCTAAAATGAGACTTACCCCCTCTAAAAAAGTTTGCTGCCTCCAAAATCAACATTCAGAGGCAGCAACTTATTATTTCTTATCTTTGGTCTACTTATTCATCTTCATCGGTCACCTATGCACCTAGGGCTGCGGAAGCGGTGGAGGGCTGGTTTCCCGCTCCGTTTGACTTTCGTAGACGGGAATCTGCTCGCCGTTAGCACCGGTGACGTAGTAGGCCACAACCGGGCTATCGGTCGCACCAGGTTTGGTGGATTTTTCGGGGTCATTCATTGCGATCACACCCGCATAACCGGGGTAGACGTGGTCGTACATGAGCTCCTTTGACACCAGGTTGCCGGCTGCGTCGTAGTAAACCTTGTAAACCTTAACGTGCCGGTTAGGACGTGGCGAACTGCGCACCTCCGTCTCTCGCGGGGCCAGAGTGTCGTCTTGGATCTGCTGAGGCTCCTCCTTGACGGGGTAAGAACCCAGGTCTTCAACATAGAGGTCATAGCTGCCGCCTTCGGGGTCGGTTGGTCCGTAGAAGTCGAAGGACAGGTTGGCTCCGTCAAAGCGGGAAACAATGGCGTAGGGGTATTCGGAGTTGTTGGTGAAGACCAGGTCTGACCAGCCGGATACCATGGCATCGGTGCCAATGGGACAGTAGGGCACGGGCGTAGAGTGGAAGTTGTGTAGATCTATGGTGAGGTTAGCCCTAACTGCGGCCTGGTAGAGGGTCGTAGAAGGCTGGCAGATACCGCCGCCCATGCCCAGACCATCGTTGCCGTCTGCATCTTGCACCCCAGCCGGCACAAAGCCATTGGCTTCGGTAATCTCACCCACAGTGGTGTTAAAGGAGAAGGAGTCACCCGGATTCAGGATGGTACCGTTAATGCGGTCGGCAGCCACCCGCACGTTCTGGTTACGGGCTTCCGAATAGGTCATGATGGGTGTAGTGGCGGAGGCCACGAAGCCCAGGGACTTGTTAAGTTCCTTAGCCGTCCGACCTGGGGCTACTCGTTTGAACTCCAGCTTGACTTCCCGTGCATAGTCCTTGGCTTCCAGAGCGTCTTTAATTAGCTGGGCACTCTTGTCCTGGACCAGTTCCCGGCCCTCTTTTTCGTCCTCAAATTTAAAAGAGTTGCTTTCAAAGTCAAAGCCTATAGCCTTGGCGTCTCCACCTTCTTGGCCTAGTTCTTCCGCCAGGTCATCCAGGGCCATCTTGCTGGCCTCGGGATCCATGCGGAAACGGTCATCTAAAACATACTTGCGGTTCAGCAGCTTCTTCGTCTCTGCTTCGGCATCTTTAAGGATTTGGTCAATGTCTAGGCGCAGGCCCAGCTCATAGGGCGTTTTCTCTACAAATTCGTCTGCCGTATAGTACAGCTTGAGCTTGCCCAGGCCAGAAAGCAGGGTTTCTTCTGAATTAGCCAGGCTTTCGCGGGCCTGCTGGTAGGTCTTACCTCCAAGGTTGACCGACTTATAGCGGATATTATTAGCAATCTGCCCCTCAGGCGCCGGCTCAGCTTCGCCTGAGCCAAAAATCCAGGCAGGATTTGTTAGTTGATTTTGCACCGCAATGTAGCGGCTAATGGCGGCATAAGAAAGACCCACCACTACCACCAGGACAAGCAGGGAAACAGCTAGGGTCACCTTGCTACGCTTACCTGGGTCTTGGTTATGACGCGCACGGGACTTACGGCCTTGGGAACGGCTCGTACCAGCGGCAGACCTGCGGTCGGAGGTCTTACGTCTCTGACCCGCCCTGTCTCTAGATTTATCTTCTGTCTGTCGTCTTGTCATGTATTTACCTTTGCAATGTTGCCTAGTAGTAAATCCTCCTGACGTGAGCCAGAGAGGAGGCCCAGAAATCCATATTCAAACTATCGACAACAACTCCAACGCCTTCGTTAGCGGCATGAATAAACTGGCCGCCACCGATATAAATACCAACGTGGCCAATGCCTGCGCCTGTAGCGAAGAGCACCAGGTCACCCGGTACCATGTTGGAGTAATTCTTATAGGAGAAGGACACGGGGATACCGTTGTTCACTTGATCATAAGTGGTACGGCCCAAGGTCACGCCCATCTGGCTATAAATGTAGGAAGTAAAGCCTGAGCAGTCAAAGGAGCTCGGGCCGGCTGCCCCGTAAACATAGGGGTAGCCCTGGTACTGCATGGCCAGACCGACAATGGCGTTACCGCCTGCCAGGTCGGACGGAGTCTGGACTTCAGGAATATCTGAAGATATGTATTGGACGGGTTCGTGGATAACCTCGCCAGAAATATCTTGGACTTCTACCGGATCTTCTGAGAGGTAGTCGCCGTGCACATAGGCGGTTGAACCGTCATTCATGAGGACTTGGAACCAGCCGCCAGTATAGCCTACAGCAGTAACTGAATCCCCGTAATAGAGGCTGCCCACGACTTCACTATCCGTACTGGGCAGGGCCCGAATATTGACCCCAGAGAAGGTGGAGTAGAGGATGCCAGAATAGCTGCTGAAGTCACTTTCAACATAGTCAGGCACCACCTCTTCGGGAGCAACAGGGCTAGGTGCTACGTAGTTGTAGGACAGGAGGCTGGAGAAGATATAACCTTCAAAGCCGTCAGCCAAGCGCACGCGGGACCAAGACCCGTTGGTTTCAATTTCATAGACTTCATCACCCTGGTAGGCCTCAGCCAGAACCTCCGAATCCATGCTGGCATCTGATCGCACATTGACCAGCTCACCGTACACATAGGCCGGGATTTCCGTGGCATGGAAGCCAGTACTGACGGTTTCGCCTTCAGGGGGCGTATAAGCGGGTTCCACGGGGGCATCTAAGACCTCAGGCGTCTCCTGATTATCTGCTTCCGCAGGCGGAGTCATGACCGCATCACCCATAACCGGTGTGTCACCCTCGGCAGGCGGAGCCGGTTCTGCCGTCTGATTATTGAAAGCCGCCTGAGCCTCTACAGGCAGGGTGGGCAAGTCCTCGTTTGCAAGGTCTTCCTGATCCTTTTCCGTTTGGCTGGGTCTAGGCTTGCTTTCCCCCACCACAGCAGGAAGGCGCATACCAGAACCTTCGGGCGGCTGCCAAACCAGCTCAGGCGGGTTGTCCACCAGATGGACCATTTGCGATTGAAGTCCGGGAGAGATACCTGCACCCGTGCTAATTAATTTTGATAGGTTCTCCTTGCTGATACTGCGGGAAATTAGGCGGTAGCTGGGATCTTCCGAAGCCCGAGGGGCACTCGTCTCTGCGACCTCTGTTGCACGCGGCTGAGTCGCCTGGATTTTCTGATCTTTGCTGGGCAGGGTATAGCGTTCCAGCTGAATCTCCTTTGGCTGGGGCATATTGACAATTAAAAGAATCAAGATGCCAACCAAAACTAAGGCGATAACAGGTAATACAAAAAGCAAAATCTGCCGGCCCCGGGAGTGGATCTTGGCACCTTCCTCCTGGTCACCTGCTTGGTCAGTGAAATCCGGGCGGTCCTGTGGGCCTGTGGCCGAGGAAAGGCTGGAAGCTTCGTAGCTTTCAGCATCAGATTGAGAGTTTTTATGTTTAAATAACATGCGTTTACAGTTCACTCCAGTTGAAGTTGCGCCGCGCCAAGGCCATGTTAGGCGCGCCCTGGGCGGAGTTTTTCGGCTGCTTAGCCTGCTGGAGACCAATCAGCCCACTTAAGTTTTACCACAATTTGCTTATACTGAGGCAATTCTTAAGTACAGACCATTTTACCCCCTCCCCCGCTTCTCGTCTAGCAAGAGACCGGCTGCAGGCCGTCAGTCACAAAATTGTAATGGGTCCGGACCATTGCAAATTCCACGGATTTCGAGCAAATCTGCACGAAGCGGAGGCGTCCGCTTCGCGCACAATCTTGCGCCTATTAGACGCATAACCTGCCTGTGCTTGGAAAGACCGAAGGTCCTATGTTACTATCGCAGAAAGTCCATCTTGAGTTTAGATTTCGTGTTTATGCCCCGCTTGTAAAGGGGCTTGGATGCGGGAGGAGAGTACTGATGCAAATCGTCATCGGCGGGCTGGGCAAGGTGGGTACTGCCCTTTGCCATGAGCTTAGCCACGAAGGTCACGATGTCACTGCTTTAGACGTCAATGAAAATGTTTTAACTAAGGCGATTGAGCGGGAGGATATCCGGACCATCACGGGTTCTATTACGTCTATCGACCTGCAACTTGAAGCCAACATGCCTTCTTGTGACGTGTTTATTGCCGCGACTTCTTCTGATGAGGTTAATATTACTGCTGCCATGATCGCCTCTAAGTTGGGGGCCAAGCACACTGTGGCCCGCGTGCGCGACACAGAGTATGGAGCCCATATGGCTTTTATGCGTGAAAGTCTGGGCATCTCCTACCTGATTAATCCGGAGTTTGAGGCCGCCCGCTATTTGGCAGAAATGCTGCAGTTCCCTGCAGTCTATGCCATGGAGCGCTTTGTCAATGGCAATGTCACCATGATGGAGGCCGAGCTGGCAGAGGACTCTGACCTCATTGGCAAGGATCTGGTCCATTTCCGGCAAAGTTACCCCTCCCTTTTGGTTACGGCTGTAGCCCGCGAAGATGAGATCCACATCCCCGGCGGTCACTTTGTCTTGCAAAGCCACGACCGCATCCAGGTTACAGGCCAAATGGACGACCTACGCCAGCTCTACAACCAGTTTACCAAGGCGAAAAAGCGCTATATGAAGATCCTCATCATTGGAGGCGGCCGTATTGCCCACTACCTGCTCCAGTTTTTGGCCAAATCGCACTTGGAGATTACCCTGATAGAGAAAAACCCCAAGCGAGCCAACCACTTAGCTGGGGAGTTCCCCCATATCTCAGTCCTGGTAGGCGACGGTACAGACCATGAGCTCTTGGATGAAACGGACCTCAACTCTTTTGATATTCTCTTAAACCTCACCGGGATGGATGAGGAAAATATCATGATCAGCCTCCATGCTGCAGCCCAGGGTGTGGCCAGAACCGTGACCAAGGTCACTCGGGTCGGCATGCTCCCTCTCTTAGCCTCTTTTGACCTGCAAACCATCCTGACCCCCCACCGTATTGCGGGCGAGGGCCTTATGCGTTATATTCGAGCCCGCGGCCATTCCAACGAATCCGATATCGAGGCCGTCTACCACCTCATGTCCAACCGTCTGGAGGCCGTAGAGTTCACCGCCCCCAAGGAAGCCCGCAGCCTCTATATCTCGCTCAAGGACTTAGAGCTCAAACCCGGCATCCTGATTGGCCTCATCTACCGCAAGGGGCAAATCATCTTCCCTAAGGGGGCAGATGTGCTCAAGGCCCGCGACCGGGTGATTGTCATTTCCAAGGAAATGGCTCTGAAAAATTTAGACGATATTTTAGCTTAGCGGGTCAGCTGCCCTCCGACAGCCAGCCCTCAGGGGAGGCCAAATGAATTACAAAGTACACGCCTATATACTGGGTCGGCTTTTAGAGGTTGAGGCGGCGCTCCTCGCTGCCCCCCTCCTGGTGGCCTTCATTTTTCAGGAAGGCAGACTTGTCTACCGGTCCTACTGCCTGGGGATTGCCCTTGCCCTGGTCCTAGGCAAGCTCTTAGCCTACAAAAAGCCTGAAGATATCAAGTTATATACCCGTGACGGCCTGGTCCTGGCCGCCCTGATCTGGTGGGTGTACTCCCTGCTGGGGGCTCTCCCCCTCACCCTGACAGGGGAGCTGCCCAACTATATAGACGCCCTATTCCAAATTATCTCCGGCTTTACCACCACCGGGGCTTCTGTTATTCCAGATGTTGAGGCCATCTCCCATGCCTCACACTTTTGGCTGGCCTTCTCCCACCTGGTCGGCGGCATGGGGGTCTTGGTCTTTGCCATGGCTGTCCTGTCCGGACTGGGCCCCTCCTCCGTCAACCTCATGAAGGCCGAAGTGCCCGGTCCCAGCTTTGGCAAAATTAACAGCCGGCTCAGTGATACTGCCCGCCGGCTCTACCTGATCTATCTCAGCATGACCGGGGTTTTGGCCCTGGCCTTGATACTAGCTGGCATGAACTTCTTTGATGCCCTCATCCACAGCTTTTCCATTGCTGGGACCGGGGGCATCTCGGACTATAGCCTTTCCATAGCCCACTTTGACAGCCTGGCCATCGACCTGGTCTGTTCCTTTGGCATGCTGATCTTTGCCGTAAACTTTAACATTTACCACTATCTCCTGCTCAGCAAGGGTAAGGAGCGGATTAAGTCGGAAGAACTCCGTTGGTTCTTCAGCATTGTAGTCACGGCGACCTTATTAATGAGTATTAATATTCTGCCCCAGTATATTAACCAGGGACAAAACTATGGCCGGGCCTTGCGTGACGCCTTTTTTGCCACCTCTTCCATTATTTCTACCACGGGCTTTGTCACCGCAGACTTTAATAGTTGGCCCCTCTTCTCCCACCTGATTTTACTTGGCCTCATGTTTGTGGGAGGCTGCGCAGGCTCTACGGCAGGCGGCTTAAAAGTTTCCCGGGTGGGCATGCTGGTCAAATCGGCCTTCCAGGGCGCGCGGTCTGCCTTTGAACCCAAGCGGGCCTTGCCCCTGCGCTGGGAATACCAGGCCGTAGACCAGGAGGAAAGCCACAAAATCATGCAGTATTTTATCATTTATGTGCTCATTTTCAGCGTCTGCTTGGCCATCCTCAGCCTGGACCAGGTGAACTATGGCGAAGCCTTCAGTGCGGTAGCCTCTTGTTTTAACAATGTGGGGCCTGCCTTTGGCCAGTTCGGTCCCCGCTTCTCCTACGCCCATCTGACCAATCTCTCCAAAATTACCCTTTCCGTAGCCATGATCGCGGGCCGTCTGGAAATTTACCCCCTGCTCATGCTGGGCCACGTCCTCTACAAGCTGGCCAAGCAGCCCCTAAAGGGGTAAAAATGCAGGGTAATAAAGACATGTCCTCTACAAGCTGGTCAAGCAGCCCCTAACGGGTTAGAAACGAAGGGGTAGACACGACGTTAGAAAAGAAAGCAATGGGATAGACACGACTGTTAGAAGAAAAAGCAATGGGGTAGACACGACGGTTAGAAGAGAAGACTTAGTAGCAATAATGTAGAAACGCATGTTTGAAAAAATTTAAGGGGGGTGTCTCGGCTGAGACACCCCCTTGATCTTTGTCTAGTTTTTCTCGCCTAGAAACGCCTAGGAGCGCCTAGAATCGCCTAGAATCGTCCAGAAATACCTGGAAGCGACTAGAAACGCCTTGAAGGATTCAGAAAAAACCTAGAGACTAGAAGGATCCAGAAACGCCTAGAAGCGCCTAGAAACTAATATTAGAAATTAATAATTGGTCGCTTCAATCTCAAAGAAGGATTCGGGATGACGGCAAACAGGGCATACCTTGGGAGGGTTCTTGCCGATAACGATGTGGCCACACTCACGGCATTTCCAGATGGTATCGCCGTCACGAGAGAAGACCAGGCCTTCTTCAATGTTCTCTAAGAGCTTGAGATAGCGTGCTTCGTGGTGCTTTTCAATATCAGCAACCAGGCGGAAGTGCTTGGCGATTTGGGTGAAGCCTTCTTCGTCAGCTTCTTGAGCCATACGTTGGTACATATCGGTCCACTCGTAGTTTTCGCCCGCAGCAGCGTCTTTCAGGTTCACCGGCGTTTCGGGAACTTCGCCACCCACCAGGTATTTGAACCATTGTTTGGCGTGCTGTTTCTCGTTCATAGCGGTTTCGTTGAAGAGAGCCGCTATTTGCTCGTAACCGTCTTTTTTCGCTTGAGAAGCGTAGAACTGATATTTGGTATGTGCTTGGGATTCACCAGCAAAAGCTTCCTGCAGGTTCTTTTCGGTCTTTGTGCCTTTTAAGTCTTTCATTCTTCTCTCCTTGTCGTGGCTCTCCCTGACTCAACCAGGTCGCCAGATTTATATCTTTCACCTGGCTACGAGGCCAGATAAAATTCCTATTTGATTCCTGTTACTCTCCTATTGCGTTTCCAGCAGATTGTTTCTTTGTCCCCTAGCAGGTCTTAGGGTTCGTTCCCTACAAGGTTTTAGGTTTGTCCCCAACTAGGCCTTGGATTTGTGGCCCTACTTGTCCTTTAGTTTGTGGCTCTACTAGGTCTTCGATCTCTTCCCTACTAGGCCTTGGATTCCTTCCCTAGCAGATCTTCGGCCTTGTCCTGGCAAGCCTGGCAGACCCCTTTTAGCAAAACTTCGCTTTCCTCTACAGCACATCCCTCCAGCTGGTCTTGGAAGTGAGACAGATCCAAGTCTCTATGGGGGAGGTCGTAAAGCTTATTGCAAACCCGGCAATAAAAGTGATTGTGGGCTTGGGTGTTGCAGTCAAAATGCGCGCCGCCCTGGTCCAGGGTCAGGCTAACCAGCTTATTTTCATCCACCAGCTTGTTTAGATTGCGGTAAACCGTGGTCCGGCTTACATTGGGAATGGACTTAGAAATATCCAGCCAAACCTCTTCCGCAGTAGGATGGGAAAGGTGGTTCAAGCTCTCCATAATGAGCTTTTTTTGTATGGTATTACGTGTCTTCAAGAGGTCTTCCTTCTGCTTAGAAAAGTGCCCATGCACTCCTCAATGTCTGGACATAGTTTAATGTTATTACAAAGAGTTTGCAAATATCTTTGCAGATCTCCCGCCAAGCCAGCCCAGCCGGCCGGGAAAGGTTGGCAAACCCCTGATTTGGCGAACTTGCCAAGCAAAATATCCCGCTAAACTGGGCCGGCTGGCCGGAAAAAGCTTGGTAAATCCCTAATTTGACGGACTTGCCAACCAAAATCTCCCACTAAACTTGCTCGACCGGGCCAAAAAAGGTTGGCAAATCCTTGCTTTAGACGATCTGCCAACTATTATTTGGCTTCCCCAAGCAAATGTGAGCCGGAAAAAGGTTGGCAAAGTGCTGATTTGGCGAATTTGCCAACCAATGCCGGCTAGCAAAGGCTAGCTAAGAAGGTTATTAAAGAAAGGCGATTCCAAATTTACATACTATTGTGAACTTGCCTTTCGGAATTCTGAATTCTCGGGCATTATTGCAACTAATGGGTGGGGCGCCGGACATTTTTGCAACTAATGGATGGTATCTGGGGCAAATCTGCAAGTAATGGATGCTTTGGCCGCTTAGACCCATCCAT
>SFFI01000014.1 GCA_004556925.1 Clostridiales bacterium | reverse complement strand
GAATCAAGATCTCGCTCAACAACTTGAGCCCTCTTGATTACAGAAGGACCATGGGCTTTGCCGCATGAGCCTGTCCAAAATTTTGTCCGCACCCCCGAAGTTGGATTAGCTGAGCGAAAATGGAGTCAGTGGAGCAGATCTAAGGGGGAAGAAGGCAGGTTGAGATTGCTCGCGCGCAAATTGGGCCTCGGCCTTAGACCTCTAGCAAGTCAAAAACAACCATGCGCGGGCATAAAAGCCTGGGATGGCTCTTTTATGCCCCTATCTGCAAGCCATATTCAGGAGTTAAGAATAGTGTATAATCAGGACGTTGCTTTTGGGACGCAGATAGCTTGATAGGGGGTTTTTTCATGCGTGGAACCATTCGGAAAATAGATGAGAACAAGGACGAACGCTTTAAGTTCTATGGCGAGATTGCAGGTGAAGACGGCAGGACTTACCGTTTTAACGACTACAACTGGGCCGATCGCGAGGCCCGCTTGGAGGATATCCAGCTAGATCAAGAAGTGGAGTTTGAGCTCAAAGACCCTACTACCCGGGGTTATGTTTATCCCAAGAATATCCGCTTGCTGGGGAGCCATGCCCCGCAGTCTATCCCCAAGAAATATACCCCTTCCTCCCATAGCCATGGCCTCTTTCAAGATTTTGTCTTCATCAATACCGATATCATTTCTATGGCCTTAAAGGAAGTCGTTCCAGGCTTTTCGGAAGCACCCAATAGCGTGTTTCGGACGATTGCGACAAGCTATAATGACCTCCAGGACGCAGATTTTCATTTCTCCGGCTCCGGGAGGTCGGAATCTGTCAATTTTCCTTCGGGCTATGAGACAGCTGACGGAGATCCTATTTTGCTCCATTGCACGAGGAATAAATTTGAGAACATTCCCTGGTACTCCGACCAAGTCATCATTGAGGGAAAAAAGCTAGGCTCGATTTTCAATGTTTTTGATGGCAACTGGTATGACATTGAGCAATCCATCAGTGAGATCCTGTCGGAATGCAAGGATTCTGCCCAAGATATCGTGCGCGCCATTGAGCAAAGATGCGTGAATGCGGAAGAAGTGCTTGTTTACCTGGACCACGGCCAGACCTGTTCGGCCGAGGAGGCTGATGAGCTCTATGTGCCTACGGGTTACTTCACCGCCGACGGCCAAGAAATCTACCTGCTCTGTACCAAACGCAAGGGGACCAGGGGCTATGGCTGGTACTTCAATTCTGCGACCTACGCGGGTGCGGGCTACAAGATCTTTGACAAAAAGCTCTGGCTGGAGAAGTGGTCTGGTGGCCTGGAATATGACATGCTCCAGGATTTGGCCAATCAAACCCTGATAGAGCAGTGGTCATTTGGGGAGAAGGAAAACTTCGGCATCCTGCGGAGCTATTTGCAATACACTTTTTCCCACCAGGTACAAAAGAATAATATTGGCTATGACACGAGTGGCCAGTATGCCGCTTTCAACACAGGTTTACCCGACCGCAATACCTACAAATACCTCTACGCGGTTTTTGAGCAGACCGAGGACCAGGCAGGCAGACCAAGCCACCCCTTGTACTATCAGCAGTCCTATGTCTTAAAGGGTTTTGCCGTACCCGGCAGAGGGGGCCTAGGCAAGGTGCTTTCCGAAAAAATTGGCCTGCCCAAACCTCCAGAATATTTTGAAACCCGGGCTGAGACCGTGTGGCAGCTGGGCTTTAATGACAGCAATCAAATTACCATCCCTGAGTATGACGATACCCATATCCTTATCCAGCGCTGCGAGCGGATCCCCCTGGATTTCTACCGCAACCAAGCCAACAATTCCCCTCAGATGTTGGCCATATTGGATTCTGACGATTCAGATGCGGAGAAGTACAAAAAAATTCGTGACCTCCTCAAACCCGTGGTGATCGACCATCAACCCAACGCAGAGATCACGAATGTTTACCGCCAGCTGCAGAATGCCCTGGAAAATGTAATTGGGATGGCAGTGAAAAAGCTGGCTTGGAACTGGCGGGCCGTGGTTCCCTGTTATAACCCGGAACTCGAGGAATCCTGCTTCCTCTTGCCCGTGTCTTTCTCTAACTTTGAAAAACCCGATCGCGCCATGATTGCCTCCTGTAACCAGACCAACCAAAACAATATCTATACGATCCACACCGTGATATTCCTCAATTGGGCCTATCTGGACGCCCGCTTGATCTGCCGTCCAGAGTCGGAGTGGCTGGTTGCTGACAAGATTAACGATGAGGAAGAGTAGTTTAATTGCTCTCCCGTGAGGCCCTGCTGAAGGGCCTCACGTTCATCACGGCTTATTTGATGGCGGCGGTCTTGAAGATGATCTTGCTTTCGCCGGTCATCTCCTCAGTCTTGCCGCCCAGGAGGTCGCTTTGCTTGGAGGCTTCCAGGACCCCCTTGAGATTTCCGAGGAGATCGGCCACTTTTTCATTGTTCACGGCATTCACGAGCCGGTCAATCCCCTGCTGGTCGAAACGTTCTAGATTGCGTTTGAGTTTTTCCAGGCCGCCACTCAGTTTATCTGACCCCTTGGTCAATTCCTGGGCCCCCTGGCCTAAGTCGGTCAGGCCCTGCTTGAGGCTGCCAAGCCCTTGGAGGAGCTTTTGGCTGCCAAGGGCAGAAGCATCCACCCCAGCGGTGTAGGTCTGGACGCCTGCGGTCAGCGCCACTACACTCTCCAACTGCTGCCTGACCAGGGTCAGCTTTTGAGCGGCCGCATCGGAGGCGGGGGAGGGGACTTGGGCCAGCTGGGCGCCTAGCCCATCCAGGACTTGGCCATAGTTTTCTGGAGTCAGCAAAACCTCTCCCAGGCCGAGTTCTTGGGTTAGCTGCTGGGAGGCTGCAGTAAAGAGGGAGGCCTCTAGTTGACTCATGCCCGCGGTCAGATTTGTGCTATTTGCGCTCAATTGGGCCAGGCCAGATTGGAGTTCAGAGACGCCCGCTTCTAGGGCATCGCTGCCTCCTTGTACGCGGCCCAAGCCCTCGCTTAGCCCGCCCATGCCTTGGCCTAGCTGGGCAGCGCCCGTACAGAGGCCATCTACCCCCTTAACCAGGAGCTTGGAGGAGTTGGAAAGGGTAGCCATGGCCAATTTGAGGTCAGCTATTTTGCCTTCCACATCATCTGTGGTAGACATTTGTAAGGCATTGAACCGACCGGACAAGGCCAGGCTGTAGCTACCGGAGAAAGTAAAGGCGTCCGTATCAGCAGTAATTTCCACATAAGAAGGGATATCAAAATCACCGCGGTCCAGGCCCAGGTTTTCGTTCAATCCAGGGAGGGCTAGGCCCACGACGAGAGTTTTGCTGCCGTCATCCAGGATTTTCCCGTTGGAGACCTCAATATGACTGAAGTGATTATTGTCCAGGGCTAGGCTGCTGACCATCACATAAGGGTGGAAGTAAGACTGATCTCCTAGCAGATCCTCGCGCAAAATTTCATAATCAAAGCGGATGGTCACTTGACCTGCCTGGCCGGCAATCTCGGCAGCCGTTTTTTCTTCGCCATCTAGGTAATAGTGAATATGAACCTGGACGGGGAGGTCGCCTGAGTAGCGGCCTTGGTAATCAATCCGTTTACCGTCAGCCTGCCAGGTGAGCTTTTGCCCGTCCTGGGTAAAACTTTCGTGGCCAGAGGTATTTTCAATATCCTCCAGGGTCGAAAAATCATGTAGTTCTTGGTCTTGGCGTGGGTTGTTGAGTTGTTCAGAAACAATAACCTTATCTACATTGCCGTCGGCATCCATCATGACATAGACAGTTTCGCGTTTATCTACCATGCCATCTAGGCTTAAGGCGAGTTCGCTTGCAGAAGAAATGGCCTCTGTGGCCTGTTCTTGGCTGGCAGGCGCCTCGGTCGTTTTATCTTCGCTGCCTTTCGTTTCGGCTACTACCCAGTTTTGTTCCTGGCCCAAACCGACGGCGCAAGAGCCGAGCAAGGCCAAGCTGAGTACGAGGCTTAAATACTTTTGTGTGGTTTTCGTGGTTCTCATCTTATAATCCCCCAAATCTACAGATAGTTTTTTCCTTAAATTAAGCTTTCTTTTGATAGACATGTGTAAGTCCTTTAGTTGTCTTGCAGATGAGCTTATCGCAAGCGAGGAGCAGAGAGGGTAGGAGCAAGATAACGGTGGCCATGCTGATCAGGGCGCCCCTACCCATCAGGTTGCACATCCGGCTAATGATGCCGACTTTCGAGTAGATCGCCACAGCCAGAGTGGCCGTGAAGAAGCCCAAGGCGGAGACCATAATGGAAGGAATGGAGGCTGCGGCGGCTTCAATAATGGCAGGGCGTTTCTCTTGACCAGCCATTCTCTCCGTTTTATAGCGGGTAGCCATCAAAATGGCGTAGTCGACGGTCGAGCCCAGCTGGATGGTGCTGATGCAAATGGGTACGAGGAAGGGCAGTTCGGAGTGGGTAAAACCGGTCATGCCCAGGTTGACGATTATCGCGAACTCAATCACAGTAACCAGGATAAAGGGCAGGGAGAAAGACCCCAGGGTCAGCAGGATAATGGCAAAAACCATGGCGATGGAAATCCAGTTGACCACTTGAAAGTCCTTATCTGTGAGTCGAATAAGATCTAGAGTGGCAGGCCCTTCCCCAATGACTGCGGCTTCAGGGTCGTATCCTTTGCTGATGGCCTTCACCTGGTCAATTTGCGCATTACAGGGGTCGGTGGAGACCTTGAAAGCCGAATTGACAATAATGATTTGATGGTCTCCGGATTGCACGGAATCTTGCAGGTCATCCGGGAGAATGTCCCGAGGGACAGAGGTGCCTAGTGCCTTGTCTACGGCAAGCACACTCACAATACCGTCTAGATCTTCAATCTCCTGGATCATGGCCTTGCCCTCTTGCCCCGGAAGTTGTTCATCAACGAGGATCAAATAGGACGTATTAATCCCAAAATTTTCCTCCAGCTTTTCGTTTGCCGTAATAAATTGGGTCTTTTCAGCCGGAAGCTCCCCCTGGCTGTTGGAAATCATCTTGGCAAAATCGTAGGTCAGATTCATTTTGCTGTAGCCATACACGGCAGGAATGAGCAAGAGGGTGAATACCACAAGGTAAACGATATAGCGGCCGGTCAAGCCATGGGCTAGTGTATGGGCGTCAGGAATGAGCGATTTGTGCCGGGTTTTATGCAAGAGCCCTTTAAACTGTAAGAGCAGGGCGGGCAGAATGCTAATAGTCGAGAGCACACCCAAGATGACCCCCTTGGCCATCACTAGGCCCAGGTCCTTACCCATGGTGTAGCTCATAAAGCAGAGGGCGAGAAAGCCGGCAACGGTCGTGACGGCACTGCCGGTTACGGAGACAAGGGTATTGTTTACCGCCTGAGCCATGGCAACTTCATCATCCAGGCCCAAGTCTTTATGCTCAATGTAGCTGTGCCAAAGGAAGATGGAATAGTCCATGGTGACCCCCAGCTGCAGCACCGCGGCTATGGCCTTGGTGATATAGGAAATTTCCCCAAACATGACATTGCTGCCCAGGTTGTAGAGAATAGCCATCCCAATGCAGATCAGGAAGAAAAAGGGCGCCGCATAGGAGTCCAATAAGAGCATCATGGCGATTAAAGAGAAGAGCACCGCGACTGCGACATATTTAGCCTCCTCTTCTTCACAAAGATTTTTCAGGTCTAAGACCAGGGAGGAGAGGCTAGAGACATGGGTGTTTTCATTGCTGATTTCCCTGATCTGTGCGACGGCCTCCAGCGTTTTCTCGTCAGAAGTCGTGCTGTCAAAGAACACAGCCAGCAGGCTAGCCTCAGGATTTTTTATTTGCTCGGCCAGGGGGTCCGGCAACATTTCTCGGGGCAGGCTTGGGTTGAGAACGTCCTGCAGGCTAACGACCTGGCTCACGTGGTCAAGCCCTTCTAGCTCCTGCTTAAAGGCCTCAACATCGCTGCTTTTCATATGCTCCAGAATGACAATGGAAAAGGCTCCCTTATTGAAATCATCCAGAAGGAGGTTTTGCCCCTTCACCGTTTCCATATCCTCCGGGAGGTAGGTCAGCATATCGTAGTTAATTCTTGTATTTTGATAGCCGACGATTGCTGGAATCAAGAGGACCAAGGCGATGATTAAGATAGCCCTCCTATGCTTTACAACTTTGTCACCGATTTTCATGGCTTTATGCTCCATTCATCTACCAGACGTATTCTGTTCGAGACAGGACGTCCAAAATTCACAGGAATCAAAATAGCACTAAACTGACCAGCGGTCAACTTTTTACGGTAAAATCTAGAATAAGCGTGAATAACCCTGAAATATAAAGACTTTACAAGGTAATATGCTCAATATAATTTTGACTAATAGTCATTTTTGTGTTAAATTTTGACTCTAAAAGAAGGAGTAAGCCAGATGACTAGCGTGGGATCGGGTATGATAAAAAAAGTAGAACTCAACAAAGAGAGAAAAAAGAATGACCTTCTCAATGCGGCCTATAAACTCTTTACCACAATCGGCTTTGCAGAGACCACGATCACCCAGATCGCCAGCAAGGCCAAGGTGGGTAAAGGAACCTTTTATTTATATTTTAAGAGTAAAGAAGATATCAACCGTGCCCTGATCGCCCATAAATCCGGCCAACTCTTGCAGCAAGCCGTGGACGAACTAGAGAAGCACTGCCAGAATGCTCCACAAGCCCTCTCCATTACCGACAAGTTTATCTACTTGACCGATTATATCGTCACGGCCTTTTCAGAGGATATGGCCCTCTTGCGCTATATTTCTAAACACCTTAGCCGGGGCATGTTCTCCCTGCCCCTAGACGACCTCACCCACAACGCCGAATGGGTTGACTTTCGCGCCTATCTCTTAAATATGCTGGAACAAGATAGCCAGCAAGTCAAAAACTTCGACTTGATGATCTTTACCATCATTGAGCTCATTAACGCCACCTGCTACAACGTGATCCTCCATGGCCAACCCGTGACCTTCAGCGACTACAAACCCTATCTTTTCAATTGCGTCCGCCTGATTGTCAATGATGCCTTGGAAACGCCCTAGGATGGCTTTATTTCAGCGCCAGATCCTCCACCACATCTGCCCGGTAAGACCGGATGGCAGGTATCAGGGAGAGGACTAGGCTAAGCCCTATAGCCACGAGAATCAGCCAGATTTCTTCCGCCACAAAAGCGGCAGGACTATAGATGGCTGTGGTGGTCTTGATATAGCGGGCAACTCCCCAGGCGCACAGGTGGCCCAAAGCCAGACCCAAGAGGGAAGCGCCCACCGCGATAACTAGGCCTTGTAAGACGACGATGGTCAGAATGTCGTTGCGGCCAGCGCCCAATACCCGCAGGATAGCATTATCGCGTGTTCGATTGACAGCTGACCAGTTCAGGGAGATGGCGAGGGCAATGAGGGCCATGGCGAGGACAATCCAGGAGATGGCCCGGAGGATGTCCGCACTCATACCCAGAATATTGAACAGGTCGCCCATGACTGCACCAGGTAGGGCCGCCTGAGCCCTGCTGTCCTGATTGATCTCCTGGTACATTTCCATAAGTCCACCATAGTTTGCGGGTGTGACCATGAGGGCGGTCACTTCTCCATCTCTTGTGCCATGGGCCTCCCAGAGGGCTTCTAGGCTCGTAAAGATCCCCTTATCGTAGGGCAGGTTCATGGGCCGCAAAATGCCCACCACTTCCATGGCGTGCTGGTGCTGGTCACTCTCTGCGCTCTGGTGGGCTAGGCCGTGGGTGGTGAAAAAGCTATCTCCGAGCTTGAGCCCCGTTTTTTGGGCGACTTCCGAGCCCAGAACTACAGGGAAACTCCCCTCTTCGTCGTGATCGTGGCCGACGTGATCGTGGTGGTCATGGCCTTCGGCCGCTGCCGGGCTTTCATCCTGATGGTCAGGGCCTTGGGCATCCAGATGGTCCTGGTGGTCCTGATCGTCATGATCGTCGTGGTCGTGGTGGTGGCCTTCTGCCTCTGTAAAAAAGCTACCTTCGGCCAACTGAAAGACGGGAGGCTTGCTGGGGGAAACCCGGATTTCAAAGAGCTCCGGCCTTGTGCCAACCACCCGATAGCCCTGGTAATTGTCGCCAAAGGCGAAGGGGATAACTCTTTCCACACGGTCATCTGTGGCCAGGTCTTCACGGACGGAAGCCGGGATATTTCCAATGGGCGTGTCGGTTAAGAAGATCGTATTGAGGATTAACTGGGTGGGGCTGCCCTTGGCGCCCACGATCATATCGAAGGGCATGGCCGCGTCCACCATGCCTTGCTGGACGGAGGCGGAGATCAAGAGCACGGCTATGGCCAGGGCAATGGCTACACCACCAATGATCACCGCTAAAATATTTTGAATCGGTTTGCGTGAAAGGTCCTGCCAGGCTATTTTCAGGCGCATTTATGGCCTCACTTTCTCGCTAGCAAGACTAGCGGCTGTATTTAAGTGCACAATGCGGTCTGCCTTGCCAGCGAGTTCGTCATCGTGCGAGGACATAAGGATGGTCAGTTGGTCTTGGGTCCGCAGGTCAAAGAGCAGGTCCATGATAGCGGCGCGATTGGCAGCATCCAGGTTGGCGGTGGGTTCGTCTGCCAAGAGGATGCGGGGCCGGTTAGCAATGGCTCTGGCCACGGATACCCTTTGCTGTTCGCCTCCCGACAGCTCGGAAGGCAGGTGGTGGCTGCGCTTGCTTAATCCCACCCGGTCCAAAAGGTCCCGGCAGCGCTGGTCGCGGTCTTCCTTGGGGATGCGGCGGCCAAAATACATGGCACACATCACATTATCGTAGGCAGATAAAGAGGGTATTAAATTGTAGGACTGGAAGACATAGCCAATATTTTGCGCACGGAAGCGGTCACGCCCTGTTTCAGATAAGTCATAGAGGGCTTGCCCGTTGACCAACACTTTCCCCTGGCTGGGGGCCAAAATACCGGCGATAATATTAATTAAAGTAGTTTTGCCGCTGCCGCTTTTCCCTGTTAAAGCGACAATTTCTCCGGCAGCGATTTGCAAAGCCGCTAGATTCAGTACCGTGAGGACCTCTCCCTGGATATCCCGATAGTCTTTGCGAACGTCCTGAAGGTCGATTAAAGCGTTGTGACCAGTATTATTTTCTTCCTGCATCTTGCATGCTCCTTTAGCGAGAAAATAGTTCTAAATGCTTAGCGATTATGGATAATTTCTTCCGCATAGATGCGGGCCTGGGACACAAAGCCAGTCTCCTCATCGGTGAAGCTACCCAACTCCAGGCGGCCGACAATGGTCAATAGAGAGTCGTTCGACACACTCTTGGTGCCTTTTTCAACATAGACCGCCACAATATCTGCTGGCCAGTCCGCGTCGGAACTGCAGAAGGGACAAATGGCCATGGGTTCCTTAGAGAGGACAAAGAAGTTAAAGACCGGTTTCAGGGGAGGGGCCATAAAGCCATTCATCTTGACCTGTTGGCCATCCAAGGACTTAAAGTGGTCGGAGAAACGCAACCCTCGGCTGGAGTTGCCCACCTCATACATATCTGAAAATTTTAGCTCCTGGATTTGTCCAGCTTTCGTAGCAGTGTTATCGGGCTCGCCTTCAGCTTGGGTCGCCAGGGCTGCCTTGTCTGTGCCTGGGCTGGGGGCTGTTGCATCAGGGCTTGTGCTAGCTGAGGCATTGCTGGCTTCGGGCTCAACTTCAGTCTGATTAGTGGCCAAGGATTCTGTTTCAGGTTGATTCGTGGCCAGGGATTCTGTTTGAGCCTCGCTAGCCCTGGGCTCCACAGGATCTGTCACTTCTGTTTGACAGCCGGTAAGTCCTAGGGCACAGATCAGGCAAATGATTAGGAAAGCTAAAATGCGGCCGGGGCGGAGGCTAGGCCGTGTGAGATGCACGGGTATCAATTTGTGGTCCAAAAGGGTGCTCCTTTGCATACTATGTTTATAAAGGGCAGTGCCTCCGGCCGGAAGTTTTTCTCCCGGTGGGAGGCACATGCCATCAGTTTACCTGTAGCTCAAAAGATTATTGGGCATTGCCAGCCAGGGGATTGAGGCCGAGGGCTTCAACCATGGCGAAGAATACTTCTGTGTTATCAATCAGGGTGTGCTTGGCAAAGAAGTCAGAGCCGGGACCATAGGCCGTCAGAGGAATATCGTCTGCGGAGTGCACTTCTTGAGTTTGTCCGTTGGGCAAGTTACCGGTGCGGTAGATGCCACCGTTTTCTACATTCTGCAGATTGGCTACAGTTTTGCCGTCCACATCGACTGCGGGATTGCCAGGCAGAGAGCTGTATTTGAAGCTTTCAATGTAGTCAGGATGGTTGCCCCAGCCAATGAGGAGGGCGATATCTGTAGCTACGATTTTCTGAGCCTTGTCGTCTTCACCCATTTCGCCGTTGTCGGGGAAACCGTCACCGTCGGTGTCTTGATAGCTGGGGAAACCAGCATCTTCATAAACTCTAATGGCATCCAGGCCGGACTTGGCGTAGTCCACCGTGCCATACACACTGAAGGAGTGGTTGTGGTCAGCTAATACGATGACGAGTGTGTCGCCTTTTTGATCAGCGAATGCTTTAGCGACGCCTACGGCATTATCAAATTCAATGGTATCCCAGATAGCGCGTTCCCATTGCATGGCATGGAGCTGTTTATCAATATTGGAACCTTCCACCATGAGGAAGAAGCCATCTTCATTCTTGCTGAGGATATCCAGAGCGGTCTGGGTCATTTCTACCAGGCCGGGCTGGTCATCATAGGCTTTGAGCACGTCAGGGTTCTTCTCAATCTCGCGGTCGATGTAGGTGTTCATATTGCCAGCGTTAAAGAGACCTAAGAGCTGGTCAGTATTAGCGGTATCTACAGCATTGAGCTCTGTGCGGTTGCCCACAAAGGTGTAACCCAGATCTTCAAAGGCTTTGATTTGGTCTTTATCATCGGAACGCTTGGAACCGGTAACGTCTTGGGGCCAGAAGAAGGAGGCGCCGCCGCCGAGGATAACATCAGGGCGTTGGCTGTCATTGAGCATTTGGTCTACGATCTGGTCTTTGACATAGCGGGTGCGGGAGTGGACAAACATAGCGGCCGGGGTAGCATCTTCGATCTCAGAAGTGGCAATGATACCGGTGGACATACCAGCTTGTTTGCTTAATTCGATGATGTTTTCAACTTTAGGCGCGACTTGTTCTTCATCGTTAGGATAGAAGGTGTAAACGCCGATTGCGTTGTTGGAGGTCTTGTGGCCGGTGGCATAGGCGGAAGCAGAGTTCGCGGAGTCGGTAACCAGCGAATTCATACCGGAGGTGGTCACCATAGTCATCACATCCATGTCTTCCATGTTGAGATGGCTTTGGTAGCGGCCTTCTACTAAAGGACGGGAAACCATGCGGGCAGCGTTGCGAACGGAACCGCCCAGACCGTCACCGATCATGAGGATGACGTTCTTGGCTTTTTTCTCGCCAGCTTGACGAATCGTATAGGTGACTTCTTTTTCTACTTCATAGTCAGCGCCCTTGGCAGTAGCCTTCACGACAACTTCGCCTGCTTCCTGGCAGCTGACATTTTCCCACATCTTGTAAATGCCGTCGTGGGTGCTGGCAGCTTCTTGAACATCCTCGCCAAAAACTGCAGTTGCGTCTTGGTCGTTGATGGTGATGGTAAATTCTTCAGGTTCAGCAGGGATATTGTTGAGCTCGACTTTGAAGTCAAACTTGGCTCCGGCCAAAATTTGTGCTTGGTTAATAGGGAAGATAAGCAATTCTGGTGCCAGAACTTCTTCGGTGATTTCTTCTTCTGCTATGATGGGCATGGCAATCAGGCCAAAGACCATGACGCAGGTAAAGATGGCGCAGAGGACTTTGCGCAGGTTTTTCATGTGGAAGTTACCTCCTAGAATGATGTGGTCTCATGTGTTCAAGTAGGAGCCTGTGTGCGATAAAGCTAGTAAATAGGCTGTTTACTTGAACCGAGCCCATTATTTCAAAAGAGCCTTAACGATTTATTATGTGAAGGTCAATTCTCGGTAAAGTTTAGAAAAGGAACTAGGCAAGCAAGCATGGATGAATTCATTCGTATAGCCCAGCAATACCAAAAAGACCTCTTGGCCCCTTACGGAGGCTGGCAATACATGCCCATGGGCAATGCCAGGGCCCTTATGGTGCCTGTGACCCGGGGCTGTAGCTACAATGCCTGTGTTTTTTGTGCCTTAAACAAGTATCCCTTTTCCGCCTTTCCCATGACGCAAATAGAGGAAAATATTAAGAAACTGGCCTTTATTCACAGCCGGGACCGGAAGCTGCCCAGGCAAGCCGTCCTCTTGCAGGGCAACCCCTGGGCCCTCTCTACCCATAAACTCCTGCAGATTGCGGAAATCTTGAAGACCTGGATCCCTAGCATCGAGGAGATCTCCGGCTTTGCCCGGGCAGACGACGTGCTGGCTAAGGGCCCAGCCGACCTCTTCCGCCTCCGCCAAGCTGGCTACGCCCACCTGACCCTCGGCGTTGAATCTGGCTCCGATGCCGTCTTGAGCCTGCAAAATAAGGGGGTTAGCCGACAAGAGCAAATTCAGGCCATGCAGATGCTAGACCAAGCAGGCATCTATTACGACTGTTACGTCATGCTGGGCCTGGGCGGCAAAGAACTCTCTGCTGACCATGTGGCAGCTACGGCCTCTCTCATCAATGAGGTTCATGTTCAGATGCTCATTGTGGTTACAACCGTCCTCTTCCCAGACGCTAAGCTGGTCGATCTGGTCCGGGCCGGCACCTTCACCCGCCTATCGCCTAAAGAAAGCATGGAAGAAATGTTCCAGCTTCTGGCCCTCCTGCAGGGCCCCCTCATCTTCAACGCCAGCCATAAAACCAACCTCTTTGCCCTCAAGGGCAAGGTCCCCGAGCAAAAGGATGACTTGATGGCGAAACTTCAAACCCTCCTGGACCAACACCAAGTGCGGGGCCAAGGCTTCCGCGAAAACCAGCGCTGGCGGCGCTTTTCTACGGAGCAGTAGGTCGAAAAACACTCGTATTTCTAATCCGTGCTAAGCCTTCCCAAAAACAGCAATAACTCACATGACAGGAGTTTTCAAAGTTGCAAAAATTTTTGATAGTACTTAAATCTATAAGAGCATAAGGAGCTAAAATGTTTAGACAAGTAAGAAAAAAAGCAAACGAAATTACTGTAAGTTTGGCAAAAGATTTAATAAAAAAATCTAGAAGGGGAATACTAGCTGTCAATGGTGATAATGGATATCCCTATGCCATACCTATTAACTACTTATATGAATATGAAGAGGAGAGCCAAAAGATATTTTTCCACGGCTCTAAAGTAGGCCACAAGGTAGATGCCATAAAAAAATCAGATAAAGTATGCTTTACAGTTTATGGCAATGAGCAAATAAAAGAAGAGACCTGGGCACCATATTTGCAAAGTGCTCTTGTCTTTGGCAGATGTAAACTTATAGAAGATGAAGACAGAGCAACGAAAGTTCTAAAAGACTTTGCCATGAAATACTATCCAAGTGCAAGTATGGTAGAAGAAGAAATGAAAAAAGCAGCTAAAGCCACTCAGATGTTTGAAATAACTATAGAACATATCAGTGGCAAAGAAGTCCAAGAAAGATAATATTCTCAAAAATCAAAATCCATCTCCCAAGAAATTCGCTAAACTACGTTGCCTTTTCGGTAAGTATCAAACCTAGCCAGGCCTATTGCAACTGGAAGTGGATAGGCTTTGAACTCTCCAGGCAAACCAGCCAAAGCTGACCTAAAAAGGTTGGCAAAGTCTTGCTTTAGACGATCTGCCAACCATTATTTGGCTTTCCCAAGCAAATGTGAGCCGGAAAAAGGTTGGCAAACCCCTGATTTGGACGATTTGCCAACCAAAATCGCCCGCCAAGCCGGCCTGGCCAGCCCGAAAAAGGTTGGCAAACCCCTGATTTGGACGATTTGCCAACCAAAATCTGCCGCTAAACCGGCCCGGCCAGCCCGAAAAAGGTTGGCAAACCCTCCTAGACCAGCACCAAGTGAGGGGCCAGTGCCTCCGCGAAAACCAGCGCGGGCGGCGGTTTTCCACGGAGGGGTAGTGCGACAAATGCTGGTATTTTTAATCCATGCTAAGATATGAACAAAATTTGCTTAACTAGACTTCCAATGGTGTAGGAGAAAAATATGGCTGATAAAACAAATGCCAACATAGGCTTCGAGAAACAACTATGGGATGCTGCTTGTGTCTTGTGGGGTCACATTCCTGCTGCGGAATATAGAAAAGTAATTATTGGCCTTATTTTCTTACGCTATATATCTGGAGCTTTTGATAAGCGTTACCAAGAACTTGTCGCTGATGGCGAAGGCTTTGAAGATGATCGAGATGCCTACGCAATGAATGGTATTTTTTTCGTTCCACAAGAGGCTAGGTGGGATACTATTGCTGCAGCTGCCCATACGCCTGAGATAGGTCTGGTGATTGACAATGCGATGCGGGCGATTGAGGCAGATAACAAAACACTCAAAAATGTCCTTCCCAAGAACTTTGCTAACCCTGACCTTGATAAAATGGTTTTAGGGGATGTCGTGGATATTTTCACCAACAGTATAGAACTGAGTGATATCTCCCATAGTAAAGATCTACTTGGCAGAACATATGAGTATTGTATTCAACAGTTTGCGGAAAAAGAAGGTGTGGGCGGAGGTGAATTCTATACACCAGCCAGCATCGTAAAGACCCTTGTTTCTATTTTGCGCCCCTTTGATAATTGTCGGGTATATGATTGTTGCTGCGGCTCTGGCGGCATGTTTGTCCAAAGCGCGGAGTTCGTAAAGGCACATTCAGGGAAACGCCAAGCTATCCTTTCAGTTTATGGACAGGAAGCAAACGCTGATACCTGGAAAATGGCAAAGATTAATATGGCGATTCGTGGAATTGATGCAGATTTCGGCCCATATCATGCGGATACTTTTACTAATGATCTTCATCCTACATTAAAAGCAGATTTTATCTTAGCGAATCCTCCTTTTAACTACCGTCCCTGGAATCAAGAAAAATTATTAGAAGATGTCCGATGGAAATATGGGATCCCGCCTGCCAATAACGCAAACTATGCCTGGATACAACATATGATTCATCACCTGGCACCGAACGGGAAAATTGGTTTAGTGCTGGCAAACGGCGCTCTATCTACGCAAACAAGCGGCGAAGGAAAAATCCGAAAAAATATTATTGAAGATGATCTTGTCGAAGGCATTATAGCTTTGCCAACCCAACTTTTTTATAGTGTGACCATTCCCGTCACACTCTGGTTTATAACTAAGGGCAAACAGCAGCCAGGCAAAACTCTCTTTATTGACGCGAGAAGCATGGGTCACATGGTAGATCGCACACATCGTGATCTCTCAGAAGAGGATATCCAAAAGTTAGCTGATACTTTTGAGTCTTTTCAGAATGGCACACTTGAAGATGTCAAGGGCTTTTGCCATGTGGCCAGCATAGAAGACATTGCAAAACAAGACTATATCCTTACCCCAGGGCGTTATGTGGGTATTGCCGAACAAGAAGACGACGGCGAACCCTTTGAAGAAAAAATGGCCAGACTCACCTCAGAACTATCAGAAATGTTTGAAAAGTCACATGAACTGGAAGATCAAATCAGAAAGAACCTGGGAGCCATTGGGTATGAAATTTGATGAAAGCTCACTCTACAACATTAAGTCTGAATTTAATGGTACCAGATATGCCTTGTTCGATCTCGCCACTTGGAAAAATGGTTATGCGTTTAAGAAATCAGACTTCTCAGCGACGGGCCGGCCGGTCATTAAAATTGCAGAGCTAAATAATGGCATCAATGGTAAAACCTCATTTACGCATGGAGAGTATGATGAAGAAGTTTCTGTTCGGTGGGATGACCTTTTGTTCTCGTGGTCTGGGAATCCTCAGACATCAATAGATGTATTCCGCTATCGTCTCCAGGATGGTTGGTTGAATCAGCATATTTTTAAGGTGACGGCAAATGAGAAATTGGTTACAAAGAACTTTTTGTATTACATATTGAAATTTTTAAAGCCTCACTTCACGCAGATTGCCACTAATAAGCAGACAACGGGTCTTGGTCATGTCACGATAGCAGACTTAAAGCGTCTGAGCATGGTAATTCCATCAAAGGCGATTCAAAGTCAAATTGTTTCAATACTGAAGGCACTTGATGACAAAATAGAAAAGAATACAGAAGTAAACAAGAATTTAGCGGCTTAGAGGTCAATGTTAGAGATATCAAGTTCAGCTGACATCAATTTGGGTAAAAGTGTGTCTCGAAGAACTGCTAACCTCTTATTTTGTAAGCGATTATTGACGATTTTTTCTATCATGGGAGCAGTTAATGAATCAAAATTTTCAAGTGTTGCTTCATCAGGAAGAACAATTTCAAATGCATCAAAATCCTTTTTGCCAATATGAATTACTGTTGTAGCAATTTGAGTTTGCTCAATTTTATTCAAAAAAGGTTTTATGGTATATAGAACAAATGCTTTTCCTTGAGGGCGATGGCACTCAAAAATGCAAACTCGTTGATTTAACCAAGCAGGTTCATTTCCCCAAATGTATGGACGAAATTCTCCATCCATACCTACAACAATATCTCCGGGGTGAATTAAATGCCCTTTTGGATGTTCTTCGGTGGTAAAAGTAACAAGTGATTGTTCTTTCAGATCGCGAATTCGAACAATTGGCTTACCTAGTCCATCTGTATTAAACAGCTTGGAAGCAAAAGGTGCACCATATATGATGTTTGCAATAGTGTATATGTTCGTGTCGCTCCAGTCAGAGGGCCTAAAGCCACCAAAAGGCTCGAAATCAACAAACCAAGCTTTGTAAAGAGCTTGCATTTGCTCAAATAAATTCTTGTTTATAGCTGTATTTACTGCAATCTTATCGTCTAATGATTTAAGAGCGGCAGATATCTTCTTTTGCTCCTTACAGTTTGGAGTTTTTATTTCCAAGATCCGTAGGACATCAGTCTGAACTCTTTGTCTACCGGATGAGCCTACCATGGAGTTTATTGCAATATCACGAATAATTGGGCTACAAACTAAATAATAAAGAAAGTCCTGATCTACGCCATTTTTAGCTCTGAAAACGATATACTCTGTTGAGCCAAAACCCACTTCGTCATCCTCAAGTACGTTGATTTGGGCAATTTTCCCATTCTCCAAACACGGTGTGATCCTAGACATTATCGTATCGCCATTGCGGAATTTCGTGCCCCCATAGAATGGTTCTAATTCATATCCTAGTACATCTCTGGAAAATGGTTGTAATTGGTTCATTGATATTTTTTTAGCTATTGCACCTTTAGAGATAGATTCTCTTGGATTAATATGTGCTAAGTCTTCTAATTTTTTTGTCAACCATTTGGTCATATACATACCATCCTAGCTAATGTATTTTCGATGTGCCAATTTCACATTGCTTTGCTTAACCATGGCGTACTGGAGTGTTGTATCAATACGTTTATGGCCAAGGAGCTGTTGAAGCTGTTCAATTGGCATCCCTTTATCAATTGCCATGGTGGCAAGCGTTCGCCGAAACTTGTGTGGATGTACTTTTTCAATCTCTAGCTTCTTGCCAAGTTCTCGCAGTCTACGCTCAATTCCACCTATTTTCATCCTATCATGCGGAGCTCTAAGAGACACAAACAATGCAGGATTATTATCTGAGCGTTTCTGAAGGTAGTTTTGTAAGTGTATTTTCGTGCGTGCATCAAAGTAAACTATTCTCTCCTTGCTGCCTTTGCCTAGGACGACACATTCTCTTTCTTCAAAATTTATATCATATCTATTGAGAAGCACCAACTCACCTACTCTCATGCCAGTTGAGGCTAGCAGATCTATTAGAGCTAAGTCTCTTGCCTCATTGCAGTGATCACGCATTTTTTCTAAGTCCTCATCGGAGTATGTTTCTTTAATGGTCATAGTGGCCTTTACTTTATGAATACGCCGTGCCGGGCTTTTTAGAATATAATCCTCATCCTCCAGCCAAGAAAAAAAGCTTGATAGTATTCTTCTTACATTATCCACTGTCACCTTACTTGAGTTTTTCTCCTGCTGATATTCTGTTAGATAAGCCCGAATATCATCCGTCTTCATCTCACGGACATTAATTTTAACTTTAGCGATCATCGTTTCAATTGTAGCCTGATAATAAGTAAGGGACCTCTCCGAACACCCCTCAACTCGCTTAGCAGCAATAAAACTATGGAGAAGCTGCTCACTTGTTAGGCTACTATCTGTTTGTTCTTCTGCATCAATGATCTGCTTGTGGAATAGAGCATGTTCCAAGACTTCTTGTAAACGCTCAAGCTGTACATTGTTAAGAAAACTAAGCATTTCTTGCATAACTGTGCTAATGAAATTCTGTTCCATGGTCTCGTCTACTTTCTTTTTTCTATATCGTAGAGCAAGACTTATGTGTGACACACTCCCACTAGAACTCTTGCTAGTTATAAAGTTCTTGTTTATATGCTAAACAAGAATTTAGCGGAGCAAGCGCAAAGCATTTTCACCCAAGAGTTTCTCTCGCTCGATAACCTCCCTGATGGATGGCAGGAAAGCTCTTTACTTGGTATTGCCGACTACCTTAATGGTCTCGCCATGCAAAAGCATCGTCCAAAAGATGATGAACAAGGTCTACCTGTTCTTAAAATCAAGGAACTGCGCCAAGGTTCCTGCGATTCCAACAGTGAATTATGCTCACCTTCTATCAAGCCGGAGTACATTGTCCATGATGGCGATGTAATTTTCTCATGGTCGGGCAGCCTCCTTGTTGACCTTTGGTGTGGCGGGACTTGCGGTTTAAACCAGCATTTATTCAAAGTCACATCCGCCACATACGATAAATGGTTCTACTACGCATGGACAAACCACCATTTGCAAAAATTCGCGGCTATCGCTGCGGACATGGCTACAACGATGGGACATATCAAGCGCGAAGAACTGGAAAAAGCAGAAGTGCTGATTCCTCCGCAATCCGACTATGACCGCATAGGTGGCCTGCTTGCTCCTCTGTATGACCTTATTATTGCGAATCGAATAGAGAACCGTAAACTTGTATCCTTGCGCGATGAGCTGCTTCCTCAGCTTATATCAGGACAGCTAGCTGTTTCGGAGGTGTCGTTATGAATTAGAAGGTACTAAAGATTCACTTTAATGCTTCTCTCAACAAGGTGGACATCGAAGTGCAGACCTATGACTGCCGTCAAAACAACCCCGACATCTGTGGGAACAACGGGCTTGCTGGTACCGGTGCTTTTGAAGCAAAGATAGAATCTATCGAAAGCCATCTCGTGCATGGAAAAGAAGCTCAAGGGTTAAGCTGCTAAATTCTTGTTTACTTTCCATTCGACAAAATATAGAACAAAAACTCTGTATAACAGGTATTATTAGTAAAAGCACATAAAGAGGAGCGCTCGATATGTCAGATTTTTACAGAGAAGAAGACTATGAGAATACAATCATAGAACTACTCCAAGGCCTGGGCTACTGCCATTTATATGGACCGGATGTCGAAAGAGATTACTGTAATTCCCTTTATCTGCCAGAACTGAGAGCTTCCCTGCGTAGACTGAACCCTGATATGCCAGATGCTGGGATCGCAGATGCAATCTTCAAACTAACGAACTTTGAAAATGCCGAGCTTGTTCAGAAAAATGCACTCTTTATGGATTACCTTCAAAATGGCATTGAGGTCCGCTATTTTGCCAACGGAGAGCAGCGCTCGGGTCTTGTCTATCTTGTAGATTACCAGAACCCACAGAATAACTCTTTTATCATAGCGAATCAGTGGACAATTATTGAAAACAGTAGCAAACGACCAGATCTGGTGATTTTCTTAAATGGCCTTCCCGTAGTCATTATGGAGCTTAAATCTCCATCAAGAGAAGCAACTAATGTGGAAGAAGCCTACCGCCAGATCCGAAATTATATGCACGAGATTCCATCGATGTTCATTTATAACTGCATCTGTGTGATTAGCGACCAAGCCAATACTCTAGCCGGAACTATTACCTCTGGCTTGGACCGATTTATGGCCTGGAAGACCACAGATGGAAGTTATGAAAATACCCAGTATGCACAGTTTGACACCTTTTTTGAAGGTATTTTTGAGCGTGTGCGTTTTCTGGATATCATCAAAAATTTTATCTGTTTTTCTAATGAAGGTCTGACACAAAACAAAATATTAGCAGGGTATCACCAGTATTTTGCGGTAAAGAAAGCGATAGAAACAACAAAAGTAGCCATTAATACGGATGGTAAAGGTGGGGTATTTTGGCATACACAAGGAAGCGGTAAGTCTCTATCGATGGTTTTCTATGCCCACCTCCTGCAAGAAGCTTTGGACAGCCCTACGATCGTAGTAGTTACAGACCGGAATGATCTTGATAATCAATTGTATGGCCAGTTTGCAAAGTGTCAGAGCTTTTTGCGGCAAACGCCCATCCAGGCCTCTAGCCGTCAGAACTTAAAAGAGCTATTAGACGGTAGGCAGGCGAATGGTATCTTTTTCACAACCATGCAGAAATTTGAGGAGTCTCCAGAGCCTCTTTCTAAGCGTAGGGATATTGTTGTCATGGCCGATGAAGCTCATCGGGGTCATTATGGCTTGAAGGAGAAAATAGATGCCGAAACGGGAGAAATAAAATTAGGTACTGCTCGTATTATTCGAAACAACTTACCCAATGCCACTTATATAGGCTTTACCGGCACACCTATTTCTCTCAAAGATCGGAGCACTCGTGAAGTATTTGGTAATTATATTGACATTTATGATATGACTCAGGCCGTTGAGGATGGAGCTACACGTCCCGTCTATTACGAAAGTCGTGCGCTCAAATTAAAGTTAGACGAAGATACTTTGCATTTGATTGATCAACAATATGACCTGATGGCTAATAATGCAGATCCTAAGGTTATAGCTAGAAGCAAGCGTGAATTGGGTCAGATGGAAGCCATCCTTGGCAACGATCACACCATCACCTCGCTTGTGGAAGATATTCTTGATCATTATGAAAATCATCGGGCTCACCTCCTGACTGGCAAGGCGATGATAGTTGCATATTCACGCTCTATTGCGATGAAGATATATGACTGCGTGATGCAGTTGCGCCCCTCGTGGACAGACAAGCTGGCCGTAGTTATGACAGAAAATAATGCGGATCCTGAAGAATGGCGGGCCATTATTGGTAATAAACGCCGTCGGGATGAGCTCGCTAAGCAGTTCAAAGATGATGCAAGCCCATTAAAAATCGTTATAGTCGTAGATATGTGGCTCACAGGCTTTGATGTTCCCTCGTTGGCAACGATGTATGTTTATAAACCTATGCAGGGATATAACCTCATGCAGGCGATAGCCCGTGTCAACCGAGTCTTTGGTGATAAAGAAGGTGGCTTAATTGTCGATTATGTCGGCATCGCATCTGCGCTCAAACAAGCGATGAATGACTATACCGCACGTGACATAAAGAATTACGGAGATACCGATGTAGCCAAAGTGGCCTATCCCAAGTTCTTAGAGAAACTTTCTATCTGCCGGGATATTTTTCATGGCTATGATTACTCGCACTTTATTACCGGGACAGATCTTGAACGATCTCGAGCTATTAGTGGTGCTGTTAACTTTATCCTAGCTGCAGGTAAAGAGTCAGAGCGTGAAGTTTTTCTGAAGGAGGCCCTCCTGCTTCGACAAGCTCTATCACTTTGTTCTTCCTTAGTAGAGAAGAATCTGCGGATAGAGGCAAGTTACTTTGAGGCAGTTCGTGTGATTGTCATGCGACTACTAGCTCAAGGTGACGATCACAAAAAGATCTCTTTGCGAGAAATGAATGCAAGAATTAACGCTCTTCTAAGCCAGAGCGTGCAAAGTGAAGGAGTCATTAATTTATTCTCGGATGTCTCGGAGGAGTTTTCTATATTTGATCCAAAGTTTCTTGAAGAAATCTCTAAGATGAAAGAGAAAAATCTTGCATTAGAGCTGTTAAAGAAGCTTATTAATGACCAAGTGCATATTTACCGCCACACTAATGTTGTAAAATCCGAAAAATTTAGTGAGATCATCCAAGGGGTGATGAACCGCTATCTCAACGGTATGCTAACAAACGAAGAAGTTATTCAGGAATTGCTCAATTTAGCCAAGCAAATTGCCTCTGCCCAAAATGAGGGTGAATCATTAGGGCTTACTGCAGATGAGCTAGCCTTTTATGACGCATTAACCAAACCACAGGCGATCAAAGATTTTTATGAAAATGAAGAACTGATTGCTATCACAAAAGAATTAGCGGATAGCCTCCGGAAAAACCGTACTATTGATTGGCAAAAACGGGAGTCTGCTAGAGCTAAAATGCGCATGATGATTAAGCGGTTGCTTAAAAAACATCGCTACCCACCAGAGGGGATGGAGGACGCTGTTCAAACTGTAATGACTCAGTGTGAGTTATGGGCTGATAATGCCGAAATAGAACCAGATATGCAATTGGATTCTCGTGGATATCTAGCTATTGCCGCTGAACATGGCAATCATAATGATCTTTTTACTTAACTCACGCCTTGGTTTATCTGACTCTAGGCTAACTGTGGCTAATAGAGAGGCGCAGATACTTGCCAGGTAGGCAAAGTCCCGATTGAGCAGAACTGTCAACCAAAATCTCCTGCCAAAACGGCCTGGCCGGCGCAAAAAAGGTTGGCAAAGTGGTGATTTGGCGGACTTGCCAACCCAAATCTGCCGTCAAAACGGCTCGGCCGGCTTAAAAAAGGTTGGCAAACCCCTGATTGAGCAGAATTGCCAACCAAAATCTGCCGCTAAACCGGCCCGGCTAGCCCGAAAAAGGTTGGCAAAGTGGTGATTTGGCGGATTTGCCAACCAAAATCGCCCGCCAAGCCGGCCCAGCCGGCCTGAAAAAGGTTGGCAAAGTCTTGCTTTAGACGATCTGCCAACCATTATTTGGCTTTCCCAAGCAAATGCGAGCCGGAAAAAGGTTGGCAAACCCTTGATTTGGCGGATTTGCCAACCAAAATCGCCCGCTAAACCGGCCTAGGCGGCCCGAAAAAGGTTGGCAAACCCCTGATTTGGACGACTTGCCAACCAAAATCGCCCGCTAAGCCGGCCCGGCCAGCCCGAAAAAGGTTGGCAAAATCTTTCTTGCTCTTCTCCACAAGAATCTCAAACTGGCTGGCATAATGCTGTAAAATCTGTTAACTTTAACGAATACGTTAATCGTGGTCTTTTGGGCTGCTTTTGCTGTTTGCTAGAGTCCAGGCCTTAGAGCCCAGGCCTTAGAGCCCAGGCCTTAGAGCCCAGGCCTTAGAGCCCAGGTCTTAGAGCCCAGGCCTTAGAGCCCAGGTCTTAGAGCTCAGGCTTTAGAGCCCAGGCCCCAGATGGAAGCCTAAACCACAAGGCTTCCTGCCCAAACTACCTCACTACTGGTAGGACGGCTCCGGCCCGGGGCGGCGCCTGGTACAGCTAGGTCCAGATTACCGCGACATACTGAAAAAGGGAGACCATTTCATATGTACATGCTTAAGTACACGCTCAAGCGTATTGTTGCTATGCTTGTGACGTTTGCGATTATCATGACAATTTGTTTTGTCCTGGTAAAACTCCTGCCTCAACCTGAAGCTGTGGCATTCGGTAAGGACCGTGCCTTAATTGAACGGAGACGTGAGATGTTGGGTTATGGCAAGCCGATCATGCAACAGCTAGGGATTTATACGAAGCGCATTGTCAATCACTGGGACTGGGGGGTCGGCGAAAACTTTAAGACGGGCCAGGATGTGGCCAAGGTCTTTGCAGAAAAACTTCCGGCCAGTATGCTCTTAAACTTCTACTCATTTATCTTGAGTGTGCCCTTAGGTATTTTGTTCGGTATCTATGCCGCCTTGCGGAAAAACCGCTGGCAGGACCACTTTATGTCTACCGCGGTTATGGTTTCCAGCTCGGTGCCTTCTTTTGTCTATGCTTTCCTAGTCCAGTATTTCTTATGTTTTAAGCTGGGCTGGTTCCCCTTCCTCATGAAGCCTGGCAGAGACTGGTTCTCCTGGCCCATGTTTGTTTCTGTGGTCCCTGCAGTCTTGTCTTTGTCTTTCGGTTTTATTGCTGGCTTGACCCGGTCTACCCGGGCCGAGTTGACGGAGGTCTTGACTAACGACTATATGCTGCTGGCCCGAACCAAGGGGATGACCAAGCGGCAAGCCACGGTCCGTCACGCCCTGCGGAATGCCATGGTGCCTATTTTCCCTGGTATTGTGGCTGACTTCCTCTACATGTTTTCCGGCTCTATTATCATTGAGAATATTTTTGGCGTCCCGGGTGTGGGGAACTTATATATTCAATCTGTTCAGTCCTTAGACTATAACTTTTTTATGATGCTGAGTGCTTTCTACACCATGCTGGGTTTGGTAGTCGGCATTGTAGTAGACCTGAGCTACGGCCTGATTGACCCAAGAATCAGAATGGGGGCGAAATAATGAAAATAGTTAGACCAGAGGACGTTAAAGACCTCAAACTGCCAGCTGGCAGCTTTGAGCTGGTGCAAAAAGACGAACGGATCAGCGACAAGGCTTTTGAAACTGAACCGGTGACCTATTTCCAAGACGCGATCAAGCGTTTTAAGAAGAACAATGCCTCCGTGGTTGCGGCCTGGATCATTTTCTTCCTATTCTTATATGCCATTATCGTGCCTATCGCTTCCCCTTATACGGTGAGAGACCGGGAGGCCTATTACAAGAAGATTTTGCCCAAGGCCCCTATCTTCGAAAAATTGGGATGGGATTTCTGGGATGGCGGCCGTCGTCAGACCTTAAATCAGAGCCGCTACGACTACTTCACCGGTATTGCGGAAGAGCTGGCCAAGGGCCACGGTAACGATGCTGATGCGGTCAATCCCATCATGAAGGTCTACGAGATCAGGGAAGACAAGATCATCAAGGGTAAAAAGGAGACGGTGGAAGTTTCCTATGACATCCGCCTGGACCACTACCGGAAGCTGGGTCTGGTGGAGATGAACCTGACCAAGGATGAATACAATAAGCTACTGAAATGGCAGGATGCTACAGGCCTCCAGCTGCTTTATCCTCAAGTTAAGTCTTCTTCGGCTGACTTCATGGGCGGCGGCTCCGACGACCCCAACGTCTACTACAAGGTCAATCAAAAGGGTGTAGCCGTTCGGACGAAAGAAGGTGACCTGAAGCTTAGCTATGCCACTGCGGATCCCGAGGCCTACACCAGTCTCAGAATTGAAGGCGATCCAGGCAATTATTCCTACTTCAAGCGGACTCAGACGGGCATGACTTGTCGGGTCGACTACTATAACTACTTCCGCTACTACAAGAGCGGCAGTCAGATCTCTGCGGACCTAGAGGATACTTCCCAAGACGTTTACGAGGTCGGCCCCGAGCCTGTCTTCCTCTTTGGCACCAACCAGCATGGTCAAGACCTCTTTACCTGCCTGGCCTACGGTGCTCGCTTCTCTTTCAGCATGGCCGTTGCCATCTCCCTGATTAACATTTTTATCGGTGCCATCATCGGAGCCCTGGAGGGCTATTATGGGGGAGCGACCGATATGGTCATCGAACGGATCAAGGACATTTTGGCGGGTGTTCCCTTCATGGTCACCATGGTCCTGTTCCGTGAGCACTTGCAGCAGTCCGTAGGCATTATTGGCACGGTCATTTTTGCCTATGTCTTGACAGGCTGGATTGGGACCTCTTCACTGGTGCGGACCCAGTTCTACCGCTTCAAAAACCAGGAATATGTTCTCGCAGCCCGTACCTTGGGGGCCAGCGACAAGCGAATTATTACCAAGCATATTTTCCCCAATGCCATCGGTACCATCATTACCAGTACAGTTTTGGTTATCCCGGGCTTCATTTTCTCAGAAAGCTCACTATCCTACTTGGGCATTATTAACCTAGCTTCGGCCAACACGACCAGTGTGGGTACCCTCTTGGCGGGCGGTAATGCCTATTTGCAGCAATATCCCCATATTATTTTCTTCCCCTCCATTTTTATCTCCTTGCTGCTTATTTCCTTCAACCTGTTTGGCAACGGTTTACGCGATGCCTTTAACCCATCATTGAGAGGAGCGGATGAATAATGACTCAAGCTCAAAACAATAAAGAAAAAGTCATTGAGGTAAAGGACCTTGTGATCTCCTTCCGGACCGGCGAAGGCAAGGTCCAGGCGGTCCGGGATGTTTCCTTTGATCTCTACCGGGGCGAAACCCTGTGTGTGGTAGGGGAGTCCGGTTCCGGCAAGTCTGTGACCTGCCGGGCTATCCTGGGCATCTCTGCCGTCAATGCCATGCATGAAAATGGCGAGATCATCTATATAGACCGTGACCTCCTCCAGATCCCGGAGGATGAATTCCATAAAATCCGCGGCAACAAAATTGCCATGGTCTTCCAGGATCCTTTGAGTGCCCTCAACCCTATCATGCGGACGGGCAAGCAGATGACCGAGGCCATCATCCAGAACAACAAGGTCAAAAGAGACGATGCTAACCACAATCTCAAGATTATTAAGCAGAGTCTCCAGGATCAGGTGAACTTGGCTCTCAAGGATAGCAGCCAAAAAGAAGAATATAAGCGCCTCCTGGATCTCTTTGACCAGATCATGCAAAAGCAGATTGAGCTGGAGGCCGAATATAACCGAGCCCATACAGCCAGCTCGGAAATCTTGCGTCTGGCACAAGAAAACCAGGTCTACCTGACCAAGTACAATGACCAAGAGGTCCAAACCCGCAACGAAGCCATCAAGAAGCGGGCCGAAGCCGCCCGCCATCCCCTCCTGCTAGATGATGCGGCTCTTAAAGACCTGACCGCCCTGATGGAAGACTACAGCAGGACGCATAAGCATCCTGTATATGCCGAAGGGCTGGAGGTTTTTGCCAGCAAGCTCCAAGCGCGGCTTGACCAGGGCAAGCATGATTTTGCCTCCCTGGCTTATTCTGGGGTTATAGATGGCCTCAGTAACGACCAAGCAGTTGCGCTGGACCAGCAAGTGGCCCGCCAGCGCTTGGAAGAAGAATTCATCCAAGATTTTGGTCCCTATGTCGCCCTGGCGATTGAAAGCTCAGATCAGGAGGCAAAAAAGCAAGTCAGCGCCGCCCTCAAAGTCGCGGAGAAGCATAGCCAGCTCTTTAGCCAAAGGCCTTTAAATATCAAAGCCTGCCGCCAAGCCTTAAAGGAAATTAATGCGGCAGTCCGCCAAGCCATTAACCCTTTAGATATTATTAAAGACTCCACCCTTTACACCTTCCCCAATAGTGGTCTCAATGCCATAACGGCTTATGAGCAGGGGATAGTGCGGAATAAACAGGAAAATAGACGCTACCAGCGGGACCTCAAGAAGCATGCCCGGGCGGAACGCAAGGGTAAAGGGGATGAGTGGTCGGTTGTACCCCTCAACCTCCTGGACCTGGACAGGCTACAAAATGCCGCAGAAATCCGCTTAAGCCGGCTCATTGATCGCTTACGTTATCTAGAAAGCAAGCAGGTCAAGGAAGATCCCCAGGTCCGGGCCCAAGACCTGCTCAAGTACATTATTGGTCTGGCTTCCGATTCGGCCTATAAGGTGAGTGACAGTGAAGCCAAAGACCGGGCTATCCGCCTCATGCGGGAGGTAGGCCTGCCCCGGCCTGAACAGCACTTTGACCAGTACCCCTTTGAGCTATCCGGCGGTATGCGCCAGCGCGTGGTCATTGCAATTGCCCTCTGCTCAGACCCGGAAATTTTGATCTGTGACGAGCCCACAACGGCCTTGGACGTGACCATTCAGGGACAAATCCTCGACTTGATTAACGAGCTCAAGGTCAAGCGCAACCTGTCCATTATCTTTATTACCCATGACCTGGGTGTGGTTGCCCGTATGGCCGACCGAGTTGCCGTCATGTACGCCGGAAAAATTGTGGAGATGGGCACAGCGGAAGAAATCTACTACGAACCCGCCCACCCCTATACTTGGGCTCTACTGGCTTCTATGCCGGACCTGGAGACCAAGGAAGAGCTGGATCCTATCCCTGGCACGCCGCCTAACATGTTGATGCCGCCTAAGGGGGATGCCTTTGCTGACCGCAACCACTACGCCATGGCCATCGACTTTGAGGAGCAACCCCCCATGTTCCAGATTTCTGATACCCACTATGCGGCGACTTGGCTGCTCCATCCGGATGCACCCAAGGTTGAACCACCGAAAATTGTGACCGAACGTATTCGTATGCGCTACAAGAAGTTAGCTGGCCAGGCGGAAGCCAAGGACCAGATAGCTGAAGTCTCCGAGGAGGAAAGCCATGAATAATCCAAGTGCGCACAGCCCCCAGGCTGATCCCATCTTAAAAGTCAGGCATCTCAGACAATACTTCCCCATCAAGGGGAGTCGGGACAGCGTACATGCTGTGGATGACCTTAGTTTTGATGTGCAAAGGGGAGAGATCCTGGGTCTAGTTGGGGAGTCCGGTTGCGGCAAAACCACCACGGGTCGGTCCATCATCAAATTGTACGAGGCCACAGGTGGCTATATTGAATTTAATGGCAACCCTATTTTTAATGGCAAGAAAGGCCGCCGCAAGGTTTTGCGGGACCGGGCCTTCCAAACCGAAAAAGCCAAAAAGCGCCTGGCCACTGTCCGGGATGAATTAGTCCTTGCCCGGCCCCAGGAAAAGGCTGCCATTGAGCAAAAATATAACCAGCAAATCGCCCAGGAAGACCAGGATTTGGCTAAATTTACCGAGGATTACAACGCCTTTGTGGACTCCTGCCCTGAAGCTAACCCGACCGCTGACCAGATGGCCCGTATGCAGATGATCTTCCAGGACCCCATCTCTTCCCTGAATCCCCGGATGACTGTCCGGGAGATTATTGCCGAGGGCATGATCATTCAGGGAGAGAAAGATGAAAAACTCATCTCCGAACGGGTCAACCAGGCCCTAGAAAGGGTTGGCCTGGTCCGGTCCCACGCCAACCGCTATCCCCACGAATTCTCCGGTGGCCAGCGCCAACGGGTTGGTATTGCCAGAGCCGTGGTCATGCAGCCCGATATGATTATCGCCGACGAACCTGTGTCTGCCTTGGACGTCTCGGTCCAAGCCCAGGTCCTCAACCTTCTCAATGAGTTGAGTGAAGAACTGTCTCTGAGCATCATCTTCATTGCCCATAACCTCTCGGTCGTCAAATACTTTTCCGACCGGATTGCTGTTATGTATTTTGGGAAAATGGTTGAACTCTGTTCCTCGGACGAATTATTCCACTGCCCCCTCCACCCCTATACCAAGTCCTTGCTGTCGGCCATCCCTTACCCGGATCCCGTCTACGAGAAGACCCGGAAGCGGATCAACTACAATCCCCAGCTGGAGCACGACTATCTCTTTGATAAGCCGGAGCTCAGAGAAATCGTTCCGGGCCACTTCGTTTACTGTAACCAGGCAGAAGCCCAGGTGTACGAGGCGGAGACAAAGGCCAAGAGCTTGTATTATCACCCCTTGGCCGAGGAAGTCTAAGGCATGTCCCAGCCAATCAAGCGCAGCTTGATGGTCTGGGGCCTGGGCCATCTGATCCCCCTGGTCCATGCCTACAAGTGCCACTATAGTCAGCTTGAGAACCTGGAAGACAAATACCTGGTTCTCGCTGACGGCTTTTTTGTCCCTGCCGTCTTGCTCTTAGGTCTTGGGGTACTGAGCTGGCTGGCCTCAACCGGCCAATTCCAGGGCATCAAGTATGCCGCTTATGTGATGCTGGAGCGCTTCCGCCCCCGTAAAGCGGAGAAGCCCTTATCGTATCCGGAATTTCTGGAGAAACACGCCGTGAGGCCCCGGGGGAGCTTGTTACCTATGTTTGCCCCTGGTGCCTACTTTTTTGTCGTGAGTTTTATTTTTAACGTCTTGTTTGGCTTCTAAGCCCTATGAGGACAGCTAAAAATAGACAAGCAAGCGACAATGTGCATATATCTTTGCAAGCGAGAGACTTTGCATGTATTATGGTTTATATGACAATGCGTGAACGAAAAATACACGCAAATCTCGCAAAATATACAAAAGAAAGAAGGACAGGAAACTGTGAAGAAGTTTAACAAATTATTTGCTCTGCTTCTGGCCCTGGCTATGATATTCAGCCTAGTTACTCCCTACGTCTTAGCGGAAGAAGACGCTGAAGTTGAAGACGAAGAAGCTGAAGTCTTAGAAGACGAAGAAGTAGAAGGCGAAGAAGAAACTGAAGCGGAAGAAGATGCCGAGGCAGAAGATGCCGAGGCAGAAGACGAAGAAGCCGCAGAAGAAGATGAAGAAGCCGCTGCGGAAAAAGAATTAGAGGAAATTATTGATATTTCCGGTGATGCCGAACAAGGCAAGGTCACCAGCATGCTGACCATGGTAGAAACGCCTGCCAACTGGAACCCTCATACCTACGAACAGAACATTGAAGGCGAGCTCATGGACTATCTCAAGAGCAACATGTTCGAATTTGACTATGAGGAAGGCAACTGGACCTCCGGCTACAGCCTTATTCCCCTCATGTGTGCTGATATCCCCGTAGACGTTACCGCTGATTATGCAGGTGACGAGCGGTATGCAGTACCCGAGGACGCTACGGAAGGTTATGCCTTTAAGTATGTCCTGCGTGATGACCTGGTTTGGCAGGATGGTACCCCCATTAATGCGGATACCTATATGTATTCCTTAAAAGAGCTCCTGAATCCTCAAATGCTGAACCTACGTGCAGATATGCTCTATTCCGGCGCCAAGGTTGTCCACAACGCGGAGAACTACCTCAAGCAGGGTTCTGACGCTGAGATGACCCTGAAGAAATATGCAACTATGCAAGGTTACGAGTCCGTTGACGCCTTCCTGGAAGAGCACGGTGATGACCCTGCCATGATCAACTGGAACTACTCCTTTGGCGAGATGTACAAGGATGGCGAATGGGTAGAAGAAGGCTTTGAAGATGCCTATGTAGATGCCGGTGTCACCCTCAACGAAATGCGGGACCTCTTCCTGGCCAAAGTCCGTGACGAATGGGGCGAAAGTGAAGAAACTGCCCTCGACTATTTTGAGCAGGAAGCTGCTGTTCCCTATAAGTACCCTGAAATGGACTTCTCCGAAGTCGGTTTCGACAAAACCGGTGACCTAGAATTTGTCATGATCCTGGACAACCCCCTGGTCGGTTTTGACTTCTACTGGAACTGCCGGGAATTCTACCTAGTCTATGAAGACCTGTATGAAAAGTGCAAGCAGACCTCTGAAGATTCCGACCTGATTACCTCCAATTATGGTACCAGCATTGATACCACTATGTCCTATGGCCCTTATAAGCTGGTGGGTTTCCAAGACGACAAATTCTTCGACTTGGTCCGCAATGAAAACTGGTTTGGTTGGAAAGAAGAACGCCTGACCGAACAAAACCAGGAAGACCGTGTTTACTATCAGATCGTTAAAGAACCTACCACCCGTTATCAGATGTTCCTCAAAGGACAGCTCAATGGCTACAACCTGCAACCTGACGAGGTCGATGAATACCGTGGTTCGGATTACATCTACTACACCCTGGAAGTTTATACCCAGATCCTGAACATTCAGTCTAACGAAGAAGCCCTCAAGGCGCGTGAAACAGACGGTGTTTGCCGCAGAATCCTAACCATTCCTGAATTCCGTCAGGCCCTGTCCTGGTCTATTGATCGGGCCGCTTACTGCAAGGCTACCTCTGCCTCTAACTTCCCCGGCTTTGGTCTCTTAGGTCCCCGCTACATTGCAGACCCCGATACCATGACCCCCTACCGTGACTATGATTATGCTAAGGATGCTCTCTGCAATGCCTATGGCATTGAGTACGGTGAGGATAAAGATTTCGCCACCCTGGATGAAGCCTACGATGCCCTGACTGGTTATGACCTGGATGCTGCCCGTGAGCTTTTTGACAAGGCCTACGATATTGCTGAAGAAAAAGGCTTTATTAAGGACGGCGACATTGTGAATATCGTCTTCAGCTTCAACCAAGATACGGAAGTGGCTCAGAGAAACTATAACTTCCTCAACCAAGCTTGGACGAAGGCTGTGGAAGGCACTAAACTGGAAAACCGCCTGGTTGTAGAATATGATCCTACCGCTGGTACCCTGTACGCTGACCTCTTCAGAAATGGTCAAACAGACTTACTCTTGGCCGGTTGGGTAGGCGCCCTCATGGACCCCTTCTACCTCTTTGAAGTTTTCCTCAACCCCAACTACCGCTATGCTCAAGCCTTTGACCCCGAAGCTGAGAAGATCGAGATCGAAATCGCAGGTGAGACCTACTCCCTGACTCCCATGGACTGGTGGACAGCCATGATGGGCATGGATCCTGACCACCCCTTCGGCAAGGGCAAGATTGATGAAGATGACCGTATCAAGATTCTGGCCACCTTGGAAGGCTATGTCCTCCAAGACTACACGGCCTGCCCCTTGAACTTTACGGCCTCTGCCTCTCTGAAATCTCAGAGAATTGACTATGAGAGCCCTGACATGGAACTCCACCCCATCCTCGGCTATGGTTATATCTTCTACAACTACGATGACGTAGAGTGGAACGACTATGTAGCAGAAGCTGGCGGCACCCTGGATTACCACTAGGATTAAGCCCCAGACTAGAAGGCTAGACATAAGTTAAGCCTCAGAGCAGGTGCCGGCTACGGCACCTGCTTTTCTTTACTATTGATTGGGGATAAGTGCTAATCTTGAAAAAAGCATGCTAGAAGCAGGCAAATAGCGAAGCAGACAAATAGCAAGGAAAATCATATGTTGATTGTAGAGAATATCCATGCGGCTTACGGGTCCCACCAGGTGCTTAAAGGCGTTTCTTTTCAGGCAGAAGCGGGAGAGATGATCGACCTCCTGGGGCAAAATGGTGCCGGCAAGTCTACCCTCATCCTCACTTTAGCGGGAATTGTCCGCCCCTCCCAAGGCCAGGTAGAACTGAATGGTGTTCCCTTAAGCAAACGCCGGGTCTACCTCAAGTCTGTGGGCTATGTTTCCCAGGAAATTGCCCTAACCATGCACCTGTCGGGCCGGGACAACCTCCGCCAATGGGCTAGCTTTAAGTATCTAATGGGCCAAGATTTAGCGCATGCGGTGGAGGAGGCTGCAGATATCTGTGGCTTGCGGGATTTTTGGGACCAGCCTATTAAGGAGCTATCCGGTGGTATGCAGCGGCGGGTCCACCTGGCTTGCGGCCTCCTTGGCCATCCCAAGCTCCTCCTGCTGGATGAGCCGCTGGTGGGCCTGGACGATGAAAGCCGCAGGCAAATTGATCAAGCTATTTTGCATATGAAAGACCAGGGTGCGATTGTGGTGCGGGCGACCCATGACCTAAGGGGCAATGAAGCCTTGGCCCCTAGGGCCTTAGTCTTGGAGGGAGGCGTCCTGTGTCCTTTCTCCGCTTAATAGCCGCAGAATGGCGCCTGGTCATGGCCCCCAGTTCCAGGCAGTTTGTCCTCCTCCTCCTGATCTTTGCCTTGGTCCTACCCTTGTCTGCCTTATTTTTGAATCAAGACAGCCAGACCAGCTTGCTCCAAGCGGATATGTCCCTGATGACCGAAGAAAGCCATCCCTTATTGGACTACACGGTAGAGGAGCTGCAGAACCACCCCCTGGTGGGCAAGGTCTACGTGGATGACCCGGCGACAGCCGCAGAACATTTGCGCGAGGGAGAGGTGGTTATCCTGGTCAAATTCCCGCCCGACTTTTTTGCCACCGTGGGGAATATTGCCAAAAGAGAACAGGTCCAGATTGTCCTCAGCCCCCAGCTCAAGGTTGAAAGCGAGATCATGGCCCGGTTTTTTGATGCCGTGAACAAGACCATTATCCGGAACTCGGCCTCTTACTATGCCTATTATGATTTGGCCGAACCCTTCTTTCTCTCGCCGACCCTACTTTCTGCCCACTTCACCCAACGGACCATGCAGATGGTCAGCAGGATTTTTGAAGGCACAGAGGAAGATACCCATACGGACCATCCGCGTTTTAATATGGAGGCCCACATCATAGCCTCCTTCTTTGTGATCCTGGCGACCTTTGCGGCCTTTCTTCCCCTGATTTTTACCATAAGAGACGAGGACAATGGCCTTTGTGCCCGCTTTCTCTCTTTGGGTATTAGCCGAGCGGAATTGCTGCTTGCCCATTTGATCTGCGGCCTGCCTTTCCTGATTTTATCTAGTATTCCCGTAGCTGTAATGGCTGGCCTGGGTTTTGCTTTTACCTTGACCCCGGAGCTTGTCCTGGTTATTTTTCTGCTTTATGGGGGGACGGGGGCCCTCTTACTCACCCTGCATAGCCTCTGGCCCAGACTGGGCAAGGGCAGCCTCTATGTGGGCTACTGGTTGATTTTTGCCCTCCTCTTGCTGGGCGGTGTCATTTACCCTAATGATCTCCTGCCGCGAGGGGTAAGGATCGTGGCCCAGGCCGTTTTAACAGCTCCCGCCCATTCTAGCTTGTTTATGCATTTTGCCCAGGATTCCGCCGGGCATGCCCTGGGGCAGCTGACGGCCTTAACGGGGCTCTCCCTGGCCTGCCTGGCTGGTGCGGAGGCCAGAAAAAGTAAGAGGAACCTCCTATGAGACACATTCAGCGCTACGGCCTCCTGCTTTGGCTGACCCTTAAAAGTTATATGAAGCCAGCCTATTTCCTGATTTTTATCTTGCTGGCGCCCGCCTCCCTGGGCCTCATAGCAGGCCTGGGCAACCGAGCCAATCTGACCCGTGACGTGCGTGTGGCCATTGTGGACCAGCTGGAGGACGCAGACAGCGCCGCTATGATTGACTATTTCCGGGACAACCATTGGGATGTCCTGCTGACAGACCACGCAAGCGCTCAGCAATGGCTCAAGTATGGTGAGATTGATGCCATTATTACCATTAAGCCTGAACTCAAGGACTACTTGGCCGGCAACAACAGGGTACGCTATGTAGAGGTAGAACAGGAACAATCCTCCCTCATGCAACTCAGCCTCATGATGACCATTACTGCCTACGGGGATAGTGAACAGTTGGTGCGCGAGTTTGCCGATGAACTTGCGGATTTAGCCGTCAAGCAGGGTCAAGACCCCGAAGCAATACGGGCCCAATACTATGACCGGATGGCCGAGTACGAAAATGGTTTGGCACAAGATCCGGTGGCGTTTGAAAATCGTATCGACCAGCCCCGCCAGACCGTGCTCGTTGGCGATTATTCTCTACTTTTACTCTATCTGGCTGTAGCCGCGGTTAGCCAGACCTCCCTGCTGGAACGTCCCATCCGCCGCCTGCTTGCCGTGCCTGGGGCCTTCTGGGCAGATTTTACAGCTATCTATGTGGTCCATTATCTGTCGGGCTTTCTGCAGATTCTGGTTTACAGCCTTGCCATGGCCGGGGCCTCTGGGCGGCCGATCATGCCGGCCAGTCTGCTTACCCTGGCAGTTTACCTACTTTGTGTCATGACCCTGGCCTTCTGGCTCCTCCTGATGCCTAAGGATACCCGACTCTTTTGTGGGCTTTTCTTAATCTTCCTGCTGGCCCTCTTCGGAGGTATTCTCTTCCCCTTGCCGGGGAATACCATGATCAAGTTTGGACAATTTACCCCGCTGGGCTGGGCCATGGCGGCCCTATCAGGTTTGGAGACGGACCTCCCTCACTCCCTGATCGCCCTCATTTGCCTGGTCTTGACCCTAACCGGCCTCCTGGCTGTGCGGGAGCAAGGCCGGAGGCAATCGCGCATTTAGGGCGGAGGAAAGTAATGGCGGTCTGAGGGCTTAGCCCTGGGGCTCAGGATCTGGCTAATTATCCCTTGGCCGGCAACTAACGCAAAGACCTAGTGAAAGCCCTCTTTGTAGTATTGAACGGCCAGCTGGGTCCGGTCCCGGAGGGCCAACTTTTCCAAAATTTGTGAGAGATAATTGCGTACCGTGCCTTCTGAGAAATGGAGGTTCTGGGCAAGCTCCCGGTTGTTTTGTCCTTGGGCGACCAACTTCACCAAGCGCCACTCGCTGTCGCTGAGGCTGGCAAAGCTGGAGGCCTGCCGGGCGGCCTCTTCATCGGGCGGGTCTAGGCGGCCAGGGTCGGCGGCCAGGATGCGGGGGAGCTGGTCAACAATTTCATCCCCGTAGACCCTTTGTCCCGCGGTTACCGCTAGGAGGGCGGGCAGGATATGACTGGCGGCAGATTTCATGAGATAACCCTTGGCTCCCAAACGCAGGGCTTCTAAGATATAGGCCTCATCCAGAAAAGTCGTGAGGAAGAGGATGCGGGCTGAGGGGTCTTCCTGCAAGATGGCCTTGGCCGCGCTGAGCCCGTCCAGGCCGGACATTTGGATATCTAACAAGAGGATATCGGGCTTTTCCTGTCGGTATAAGGCGATAGCGTCTTCGCCACTTCGTCCGCTGGCGACCACCCGGACATCCTTCAGCCCCTCTTGGCGGGCGGAAAGTTCTATGATGGTTTGTAAGCTCTGGCAAACAATAGGATCGTCATCAACTAGGATTATGCGCATGTTTAACCTTCATTTTGGGGGGCGGCATTGCCGTCCAGGGGGAGGCGGATCAAAATCCGGAAGCCCCGCTCTTGGGAAATATTGATACGGCCACCCAACTGATTCACTCTATCCTCCATATTATAAAGGCCAATCCCTCCGCCGGGGCGGGGACTAGGCTGGGCGGACAGTTGGGATCCGTTGTCCACAATCAGCAGCTGGTAGGTCTTGTGGTCATTTCGTAAGCTGATATCCACCCGGCTGGCGTTAGAGTGCTTGGCGGTATTTGCCAAGGCTTCGCGGCAGATGGCCAAGATCGCATGGTGGGTAGCGGCATTGGGCTCTTGGCTGAGGTCAACTTTGAGAAAGACTGGGCAGAAATGGTAATTTTGTTCGAGATTGTGGAGGGCCTGGTCTATATTCAAGGATTCCGCATGCAGGTTATGCACAGAGGCCCGGACTTCTTCCAGGGCCTGGTCCAGATTTTCCTTTAATTGACCTAAATTAGCCTTGGCCTCGCCTTGCGCAGCCAACTCCAGGGCCGCAGTTTGCAAAATGGCCGCGGTCAATTGATGGCCGACATTATCGTGGATTTCCCGGGCAATCCGTTTGCGTTCGGCCAGAATAGCATTTTCCCGGGCCAGCTCGTTTTCGGTGGCCATCCTGTGCCGGGCAGATTCCAAGCGGATTTTGTCACTGGTCATGGCATCCAGGGTCTGGAAATATTGGGCTTTTAGTGCCTGGTAATGGTCGCTTAAGCGGGCGAGGAAGATGGCGATGATCATGGCCATATAGACCGCCATAATCTGCAAGAGGAGCTGGGGGTACAGGAAGGGCAGGACCGCAGTGAGGACCAGGCTGTAATAGTCCGGAGCTTGCCTAAAATTACAGGCGATGAGGGGGAGGCCAGCCCAGAGGGCTGGGTCATAGTAGCCAGCAATGATCAGGCCGACTAGGAAAATTTGTTGGCCATAAAAAGCGAACCGGGGGAAACGAGAAGCTTGAAAGCTCACCAGCAAGGACACACTGCCCAAGAGCATAATGCCTACCAGCTCGGGCACCGGGAAAAGAGGATAGGCCAAGAGACAGGCTGTCAGTAGGCAAAGTAGGCAGATAATAAACCAAGCCAGGCCGTTCTTCAAGGCAGGTCCCCCCTTCTGTGTGCTGCCGGGTCAAGGCCAGCAGAAAGCTTGCTTTCATTATAACGGATGCCGGAAAGACTCCGCATTTTCCGCAAAGATTTTACAAGTGCCAGAAAACCCCGCAGTTTCCGCCAAGATTTTACAAGTGACAAATGTCAATCCACTTCATGACAAGCCTCTATGTTCAGGTGCCGCGTCGGCTCGTATGCTGTTAATAGGGAAGAGGCCCAGTAGTTAAACGCCTGGGTTCCCAGTTAAAGGAGTAGAGCAATGACAAATTATGAAGTTGAAGTGATAGATCTCGTCAAACGCTATAAGGAGCTGGTGGCCATCAACCACCTCTCCCTTAACATCCCCCAGGGGGATATCTTTGGCCTGCTAGGACCCAACGGCTCTGGTAAAACGACCCTGATCAACTGCATCCTGGCCTTACTCAAATATGACCAGGGGGAGATTAAGGTCTTTGGTCAGAAGATGATGCCCAGCTCCTATGCCCTTAAACAGGAGATTGGTTTGGTTCCCCAAACCCCCACCGTTTATTCAGAACTATCTGTCTACGAAAATATTGATTATTATTGCAGCCTCTACGTGCAAGACAAGCAGCGCCGGAAGCAGTTGGTGGAAGAAGCCATAGAATTTGTCCAACTGGGTGACTTCCGCAAAATGCGGCCTAAGAAGTTGTCTGGTGGCCTCCTGCGCCGGCTTAACCTAGCCTGCGGCATTGCCCACAAGCCTCGCCTCATCTTTTTGGATGAACCTACGGTGGCTGTAGACCCGCAATCCCGCAACCGTATTCTGGAGGGGATCAAAGCCCTTAACGCTGAAGGCGCGACCATCGTTTACACCACCCATTACATGGAGGAAGTAGAGATGATCTGCAACCGCCTGGCCATCCTTGACCATGGCCAAGTTCTCCAGTCAGGGACGAGTGAGGAGATCATTGGCCTCTCTAGCCTGGGCGAGCGCATTGAAATCCAGGCCTTTGACCTGCCAGAAGACCTGATCAAGTACCTGGAAGCTCAGCCTATGGTGGCTAATCTTTCCTATAAGGAGGGACTCTTAAGCCTCAACACCAAGCACGGCAGCAGCAACCTGATGCATGTCCTAGAGATTCTTGAAGAGCGGGATATTACACCCTTGAGCGTCAGTTCCGAAAAGCCCACTCTCAATGACGTTTTCTTGGAAATTACGGGTAAGGAGCTGCGGGACCATGATTAACTTATTCAAGTACAACTTTCGCATTTTCCTCCGCAACCGTGACCAGCTGATTTGGAACACCCTCTTTCCCTTCGTCTACATGCTGATTTATGTCATGGCCATGCATAACCTGGCGACGGATGCCCTGGAAATTCCTACGTTAAAGCTAGCCCTTGTAGCCCCCAAAAACCAGGCGACCGTGCAAGACCAAGCCGACAAGACCACCCCCTCTGCCTTGGCTTTACGAGATTTCTTTGCCTATATGGAGGATGAAGCGGTAGAAGCAGACCTAACAGATCAGGGCCTGGTGGCTCCAGACCAGAAAGTTACGGACAAGACCTTTGTGGTCTATCGGGAGGCCTCCTCCTACGAAGAAGCCGAACAATGGCTCAAAGATGGCTGGATCTATGCCCTGGTCCAAGCCGAGCCAGGCCAAAGCCCCCGGGTAGAGGTCATGGACCGGTCTTCCCAAATTCAGCCCCTCGTTTTAGACCAGATTTTGAAAATCTATGGCCAGGTCAATAAGCAATTTGAAATCTATGGAGATGCCGTCAAGGAGGGGAGAATTTCTGTCTTTCAAGCCATCTCTGAGGGCCTCAAGTCGGGAGAAGGGCAGACCATCCGTCAGCTTGATCCCGCCAAGCAGGAGAAGCCTGTACCCATGGTTAATATCTTCTACTTTTCCATGGTGGCCTACCTCTCCTTTTTCCCTGTCAGCACGGGCAATTATGTGGTGACCATGACCGAAGCCGATCGTAGCCCGGAGGGGGTGAGACAGACGGTCTCTCCCTATTCCAAGCGCAAACGCTTTATTGGGAGCTTTGTCCCCTATCTCCTCCTGACCTTGCTGAATACCTGCCTTTTCTACCTGGTCGTACAGTTGCTGGGCGTGAACCTGGGCAACCAGCACGCCTTGGTTCTCCTGGGGATGGGGATAACCACCCTGGCTGCCATGCTCACAGGAGCCTGCCTGGCCGCCTTCTTCGGCTTTAACCAGTCTGTCTTGATTGCCCTGTCTATTGGCCTTCCCCTTGTTTTTGCCATGACCACCGGCATGATGTCCGAAGTGATATACAGCTCCCTTATGAAAAGTGCCCCCTGGCTTATAGAGATCAACCCCGTCGGTATGATGTCCAAGGCCCTCTACCATCTCAATGGCGGTGGCGGCGTAGCCCTTTATTGGCAGGAAATCGCTAAATTAGCAATCTTCTGCCTGGTCACTTTTATCCTGACTCTGATTGGCTTAAGGAGAAACGCTTATGAAAGTCTTTAGTCTCTACTTCAAAATTTTGCGCTATAACAAAATGGGTATTCTCAGCTACCTCTTAGTTTTCCTCCTGATTTTCCTGCTCATCTCCTCCTCGGTCAAACAAGACCTGCCCAGCAGCCGCCTGCACACAGTCGAGCCCAAGATCCAAGTGAATGACCATGACCAAACAGAGTTGAGCCAACACTTCAAGGCCTACCTGCTGAAGGATGCTCAAGCGCCCGAGACGGAGCTGGCGGAAGATAAGGAAACCATTAAGCAAGCCCTCTATAGCGATGCTTTAGATTATATGCTGGTGATTCCTGCAGGCTTTACCGACAGCCTCCAAGAGGATGGGGAATACCTGGACCTTATAACTTATCCCTCCTCCCACGGAGGGGTGGCCAGCAGTATCGAGATGAAGATCGTCTCCTATGTCCAAAATTGGGACCGCATAGCGAAAACCTTCGGCGGAAACCCTCAGGGCGAAGACTTGGCGCGGGCCTTAAAACTCTTGGACGAGGTCCTGGCAGTGGAGGTGGAAATGTATACCCACACTGGCCAGACAAGTGAAGTAGAAAATGACCAGCTCATAGGCTTGGCCTATTACCTGTCTTACTTGACCTATATTATAACCGCTGTGAGCTTCCTTATTGTGGGACGCGCGATTGTATCCCTGGAGAATCCTTTGACCCGGAGGCGGGATGTTGTTTCGGGCTTTTCAGAAGGCCAGCGCACAGTCCAGCTTTTCATTGCCTCCTATCTCAGTGTTACCCTGGTCTGGTTCCTCATGATCGTGGTTTGCTTTTTCCTGGTGGGCTGGAATGTGCTCAGCCTGGAGGCCACTCCGCTCATGATCTTGTCCAGCTTTTGCCACATGCTGGCCATAGTCTCCCTGACCCTCTTCCTCTGCCATCTTTTCCCCACGGATTCCGCCGTGAGCTTTATGTCTAACCTGGTCAGCCTCTTCCTGGCCTTTTCATCCGGCACCTTTGTACCGGCAGAATTCCTCTGGGAGCCCTTCCACAAAATGTCCTCCCTCTTTCCCACCTTCTGGGATGTCCAAAATCAAACCCAGGTTATGCATAACATCCTAGCCGGGAACAAGCTGGCCCCCTACTACCAGTCACTGGCCATCATGGTGGGCATGGGCCTGGTCTACTTCTGCCTGACCCTAATCCACCGACACTTCAAGGCGGGACAGGTTGTGGCCTAAGCCTTGGGCCGCTGCCAAAGCGGATTGCCCTAGTCTAAGCCGGTTGCTAAAGCGACTTGCATTTAGCAAGTCGCTTTAAGGCGGGCCAGCTCTAGCCAAAGCCTGGTGCCAAGCGGTTTGCATCTAGCAGGTCGCTTTAAGGAGGGCAGATCGTCTAAAGCAAGACTTTGCCAACTCTTTTCGGGGTAACACCATGCCGAGACAGCAAAAAAAGAGTTGGCAAGTCCGCCAAATCAGGGGTTTGCCAACCCTTTTCAGGCCGGCAGGGCCGGTTTAGCGGCAGATTTTGGTTGGCAAATCCGCTAAATCAGGAGTTTGCCAACCCTTTTCAGGCTGGACGGTCCGGTTTAGCAGGATATTTTGGTTGACAAGTTAGTCAAGCCACTAATAGTGTGTAAATTTGCCTTTGCCCATTTTACAAGGCCTCAAAGCTGTCCCAGCAAATCACAAATATGGTGGAATGTTGCCTTTGCTCATTTCACAAGGCTTTGGGCAGGCCCGTAGAATCTCAAATATGGTGGAATATTGTATTTGTCCATTTCACAAGCCTTTGGGCGGGGGAAATAAGCCAAAAATTATTGTGAAATATGATATTAGCTCGATTCACAATATTTTTGCCCAGACCAGATAAGGAAATTATATGGTGAAATAGCATATTGAGTGATTTCACATGAATTCTGGCAGGGACGGATAAGCTCAATTTATAGTGGAATGTCGTAATACTTTATTTCACATGAATTTTGCCCAAATAATTAAGGACGAAAGGCTTGTGAAAGATGACTTTTTTCGATTTCCACAGCTAATTGGCTGAAATCTAAGGGCAGGTTTACCTGTGAAAAATGACTTCCTCAATTTCCACCGGCAAAGCGATCGGCTTCGTCAGCGCGAGTTAGGTCCTCGGCATCTCTCTGAGCTTGGCTGAAATCTAAGGGCAGGATAACCAGTGAAAAATAACTTTCTCAATTTCCACAGGTAATTGGCTAGTAAGCTACTGTGGAAGATAACTTCTACACTTTTCACAAGTATCCACAAAGCCCGGCCTAAAAAGTTAACAAGCCTCAAAGACCTGTGGTGTGTAAGATTGAATTCTCAGTGGATTTTCTGTAAGACTAAATGCAACTCCACACTCTTTAGTATGGATTTTACTTTTTCACTTTACCGTTGCCTGAGTTGCCTGAGTTGCCTGAGTTGCCTAGGTTGCCTCGATCGTTATAGTTGCCTTCCTCGATCGTTATAGTTGTTTTAGTGGAGAGGAGGGGCTAACGGTGGATAAAGATGATCTCGTCTGGCCTCACCAGGCCCAATTGGTCGCGGGCAACCCGCTCAATATATTCCGAACTGCCCACCAAGGCGTTGAGTTCCTGAATGTCTTTGTTCTCGCGTAGGGTATTTTCCAGCTGTAGATTCAGCTCTTCCGCTTCTAGGCTTAAACGCGCAAACTCCTTCTCCTGCCGGAGGTAAATAGAAACGGCCGCATAAAGCACCAGGAGGCAAAGGCCCAGGATTAAGAAGCGCAAACTCCAACGACTTTTTCTGTCCGCATAAGCCTTAGCCATGATACACCCTCTCCTCAAACCATCTCGAATCATCCATCACTGCAAACATTGCAAGCATCGCAAATATCGCAAATATCGCTCATCTCAAAGCATTCACACGCACCAGGCGAGTACATCCGTCAGGCAAGCACACGCACCATGCAAGTACATGTAGCAGGCAAGACAGGCACGGCCCAAGCTAAACGGCTCATGAGGCTTTGATAGCCTCATCTTAAGAGGATCTGAGGGAAAAAGCAAAGCGCTTGCGGGATATCGGCGTAAGCGTAAATGAAGTGAAAATTACTTGTAACTTGTTTGTAACATCATGACAGGCTGACTTTGGTTGGTCGGCCCGTCTACAATCTCATACATTGCACTAGCATCCTCTTTGCGGACATGTTCTTTCAGGTCTAGGACATTAACGTAGGAGACCTTGTCGCCAAAACGAATTTCTAGGATATCCCCGATGGCTACCTGAGTTCCAGCCTTGGCTACCTTGCCGTTAATCTGTATACGGCCTTGGCTCGCCAGTTCATTAGCTACGGTCCGACGCTTGACCAGGCGGGAAACTTTCAAATATTTATCTAAACGCATGGTGTGTCCTCCTCAGCTTTCACGGCATCCCAAAGCCTATCCATTTCTTCCAGGCTCATATCCCGTAATTTTTGCCCTCGGGCGTCGGCCTTGGCCTCCATGCCCGCGAAACGGCGGATAAACTTTTCATTGGCCTGGTCTAAGGCTAGCTCGGGATCCACTTTTAAGAAACGCAGGACGTTTACCACGGCAAAGAGCAAGTCTCCGCCCTCCTCCGCCAGACGCTTCTGGCGTGCCGCATCGTCAAGTGACTGGTCCTCGCAAACGTCAAAGAGCTCGCCAGCTTCCTCCTGAATCTTATTAGCCGCCCCAGAAAGCTCCGGCCAATCAAAGCCACAGGCTGCCGCCTTCTTTTGCAGTTTATAAGAGCGGGAAAGGGCGGGGATATGCCGGGGCACATCCTGCAGCACCTCCGTTTCGGTCCGCAGCCCCTTCTCAAGCTTTTTGTTGTCCGCCCAGGTCTTGAGGACCGTATCGGGATCTTCCGCCTGGTCCTGGCCAAAGATGTGGGTGTGGCGGCTAATCAACTTGCGGCAGAGTCCGGCTATGACTTGATTAATATCGAACTCCTGCTGGTCTTGAGCGATTTGGGCGTGAAAGACAACTTGGAGGAGGACATCGCCTAGCTCATCCTGGAGCCGTTCCGGCTTGCCACTTTCGATGGCATCCACGGCCTCCCAGGCCTCCTCAATCATGGACCCCTTGATAGAGTCATAGCTTTGGACCCGGTCCCAGGGGCAACCCTCAGGACTTCTTAAAAAAGCCATGAGGTCCAGGAGTTCTTGGAAGGAATAGTGGTCTTTAATGACAAAATCACTTTTTTGCGTGAGCTGGGAGGTTGACGTTTGTGGCCTGCTGGGGTCACTTGAAGGGCCTAAGCCGTTTGTGGGGCTTGGCCCGTTTGAAACGTTCGAGGGGTTTGGCTCGTTCGAGGGGCTGTAAAGATTGTTTATGGGCTTTAGAGTCATGTTTCTAATTTTCAATTAATTTTATTTGCAGATAGCTGAAGTTTACGGTCTCGGCGAACTGCTCGGGGAAGAACATGGTCTGCCGGAAACGTGTGAATTCCCGGGTGTTTTTCTCCAACCAAATAGGAATGGGCACGTTAAGGGCCTTGGTAAGGGCCAAGAGGGTCCGGTCCAAGCGCTTGGTAAAACTGGGACTATCCTCTACGAGGGCCAGCGTTTGACGGTTGATCACCAGATCCCCTTGGTAGACTGTGCCTTCAAGCCGCATGGGCGGTTTTGCTCCTCCCTACTTATTCAGCTCTTTTTGCAGGCTGACCATGTCTTTGGAGGGCTCACCAATGAGGATGAAACCCGTCAACACATCGTCTTTATAGGCCAGACATTTATATTTATGGGCCTCGGCATCTTTGCTGACTTCGCGGCGATAGTCGCTGTCCTCATCCTTGATACCCTTACCTTGGGAGACAATGCGGGTTCCCATGGTATTGACGATATAGGGAGGAATCACCTTGTCAAAGGTGGTGAAGCCACCCGCAGCATTAGTACCGGCCACCTTGCCCTGGCCCATCGAGATAGACCAGAGGCCAAACCAGTAGCCCTCTTCATCCACTTCGCACACATCACCTGCGGCATAAATATCCGGGGCTGAAGTCTTCATTTCACGGTCAACCTTGATGCGGCGGCCGATGGATAAGCCAGCTTCTTGGGCCAGCTCCGTGTTGGCCAAGACGCCTATAGACAGGAGAACAGCATCACAGGCTACCTTCCGGCCATCTTTCAGGCTGAGGCCTGTCACACGGCCATCTTCACCTTCGCCATCAATGCTGGCAGTGTCCGCGTTAGTCAAAAGTTCTATCCCTAAGGAGGCGATATAATCTTCCAAGAGTTCGGAGGCTTCCTGGTTAAGCTGGTTGACCATGAGGCGCTCTCCTCTTTCCAGGATGGTGACCTTGAGACCCCGCTGGTGCAATTGCCAGCCCGCTTCAAGGCCCAGCAGACCACCGCCAATAACCACGCAGGATTTCATCCCCTCTTGGTCAATCGCATCGCTCATCTCCTTAGCATCTGCCAGGGTCCAGAGGGTAAAGGTTCCCGGCCTATCCTGACCCTCGACCCGAGGCAGGCGGCTCTTGGAGCCTGCCGCCATGACCAACTTGTCGTAACTCATACTTTGGCCATTTTGGAGGGTAAGCGTTTTAGCTTGGGGATCCAGGCTGGCGACATCGCTATCTAGGAGTAGGTTGATACGGCGGTCTGCGTACCAATCACTATCATGGAGGAAGAGCTTATCTGCCTGCTCTGGCTTAGCAAGAACTTCTGCCAGTCGTAAGCGATAATAGGGGAGATACTGGTCGCTGGACACGAGGCTGATTTTAAGATCCTCATTTTCTTTGCGGGCGGCCTCAGCGGCTGCAACGCCGGCAATACCTGACCCGATAATAACAAGATGTTGTTGCTTGAGCTCTGACATAAAAACCTCCAAGTGAATTCGTTTGTTTTATTCTAAGCCTTTTCGGACAGGCCGACCAGCTTTTAGCTTTTGTCATTCAGCTTCTCGCTTTCTCCGGCAAATTTGCAACTAATGGGTGGGCCGACGGGCAATTTTGCAAGAATTGGATGGTAAAAAGGGCAAATCCGCAAGTAATGGGTGGTTTGTTCGCTGGACTCCATCCATTACCTGCAAACTTGTAAGAAAAATGAGAATGTTCCACAAACTTAGACCAGCACAAATATTACCATCCATCTCTGCCCAGGATGTTAAAATGACAATGTTTACTGCTTGCTTCACTGCTGAAGCAAGCACTTACCCGTGTACCGAGCCTTGCTGCACGGTATACAGACTGAAAGGAACAATCAAGTATGGGACTTATTTCTTGGATTATTGTCGGTGGTCTAGCGGGCTGGTTAGCCAAAAAATTCATGGGCAGTTCTTACGGCCTGGTCGCTAACATCATTATCGGTATTATTGGTGCTTTTATTGGCGGCCTTGTTTTTAGCCTCTTTGGCAGCGCGGGTGTTACAGGACTCAACCTCTGGTCCATCCTGGTAGCCCTCGTGGGTTCTTGCATCCTGATTTGGATCTCCCGCAAGGTTAAAGTCTAACCATGACCTGGCATAGCCGTGTTTTCCCTCCCCATACCGGTGGCTTTGTCCGCGATTTAAGCCAAGAGGGGGAGGGGATTCTCGCCCTGAACTCACCCGATCCTGCCTGGCAGGGTCGGGTGCTTTTCCTTCCGGATACGGTCCCTGGCGATGAAATAGAAGTTCTGGCCTATAAAACATCTGGGAAACGCCTGGCGGTTACCGACTACAAGCTAGTCCAGCCTTCTCCGGACCGCCAAGATGCTTTTTGCCCTCATTTTGGCCGCTGTGGGGGTTGCCAGCTGCAAGGTATGACCTACCAGGCCACCCTGGCCTGGAAGAGGAAACATGTGGCTGACCTCCTGCAGAGAATGGCGAAGCTCCCGATCTCAGCAGATGCGGTCAAATCCTGCCTCAGACCTGCCCAGCCCTTGGCCTTCCGTTCGATTGTCCGCCTCCACGTTAATCCAATGGGCCAGTTCTGCTTCTATGGACAAGAAGCACAAGAGCTTATTCCTATAAATAACTGCCCCATCCAAAGCGACCAGGTCAACAGTCTCCGCCAGCTGGTCCAGGCCCTCCTAGCGGATCAACCCTCCTCGGAAGTCGCTAAGCTGACCAGCCTGGAAATGCGGCAAAATGCTGAGGGTGATGCTTTCATGCTGACCTTCAATTTCCATGACCAGCCCCTGGCACCTGACTGGCAGGACTTTTTTACCCAGGTTCGCGACCAAGCGGGTGAGCTTTTGGGTCCTGGCGCAGCCCTGGGTCCTAGCGAGACCTTGGACACAGGCCAGGCTTATGAGGCCATAGAGACTTCCAAAATTGCTGAGCGGACAGATGTGGGCCAAGCTTCAACTTGCGCCAGCCTCAGCCTCTGGCTGGCAATTGGCGAAGACTATGTCCATATTGCTGGGCCTGAACATCTCCACATGACAGAAAACGGACTGGACTTTGATTTTTCACCCCGTGCCTTTCAGCAAACCAACCTCCAGCTCAACCAGGTCCTCTACCAAGAGGTGGTCAAGGCCGCTCAAGTGGTGGCGGATGTCCAGGCAGTGGGCACAAGTCCCGTAGGCCTAGCTAGGGAACGCGCCACGGCAGGCACTGAGCTTGGTGGCCCCGTAACTAGATGCGGCCCTGGGACTCAATCGGACTCCTTCAAAATCTTGGAACTCTACTGCGGGTCTGGCACCATCAGTCTGCACCTGGCCCAGGCCTTCCCGGAGGCCCAGATCACCGGGGTAGAAATCGTCCCAGAAGCGATCGCAGATGCCAAGCACAACGCAGAGCTCAATGGCCTTGCCTCCGACCGCCTCCGCTTTGTCGTGGGCGATGCCGGCCAGGCCCTCCGCCAGCCTAAGCAGGAAGATTCTCTAAAATCGTTTGGACAAGCCCCACTAAACTTGCCACCCTATGACCTCCTAGTTGTCGACCCTCCCCGCCAGGGCCTAGCCCCCCAGCTATGCCAGGACATCCTAGCCTCCAACATCCCCCACATCATTTACGTCTCATGCGACCCGGCCACCCTGGCCCGCGACCTCAAGACCCTCAAACAGGCCTATAGCCTACAAAGCATCCAGCCCTTGGACATGTTCCCCTGGACCACGCATGTTGAGACTATCTGTTTGATGTCAAGAGTGAAGGGCTAAATACAGCCACAGCAAGTAATCAAAGACTACGCTGTTGGAATCTAGGTTAGAGTCACTACAGCCCACGAGAATAAATGGATAGCCTTGCAATACAGGTCTCAGAACTGACAAGATATGTCTTTTCACATAGAACAGGGTTCGTAGCGGATATATTTAGTGCTATTACCTTTGTAAAGGCTATTTCATAAAAAGTAATTAATGATGAGTTACTTATCGGTATGATTGAAGCAGGTTAGCCGTCTGAGAATGAGCGAATAATCAGAAATATACGATGGAAATTGATAAGCGAGCAGAGATTGATACATCGGGATTATATAATCACACATACCATGCCCAGCGGGAGTATACTAAATCTATTGAATTTGTTGATTCCAGAGATCCCGATAGTCAACATTTGAATAAGAATTACCATAAGAGAATAATAACAAAAGAGCAATTTCAAGCGGTTCAATTTAAAATGAGTTAGCATAGCAATTATGGAAGATTTAGAAGATGGAATAGTGCGCCGAGAGAATAAATGAATATGGTTTTTATAAGGGGCAGTAAAAGATGTTAGATAACATAAAATACAGAATACTTTATTTACTGAATGCATGTTTAAGGCCAATTGTGAGAGTGCTGTTTTTTATTTACGAAATTATACGGTACCCTGTTAATAATATTTCAATTTGGCTGGCGTTTACACTATCATATATCATATATAAAAATGTAACGATAAACTTAAAAGGGAAAGAGATGTTCCTAATGTCTGCAAGTCTAGTGTCGATAATGACATTTATCTCAAATTTTTTAGAGAAACAGACGGTTGACATTGAGAATAAAGATAATTTCTACTTAGGGTATAATATAAAAAAAATAAAGTTCCATGATAATTTTTGGCTCAAAAGATTTAATGAACTATCTGTTAAGCTACTATTTTGGCTAATTGCTGCTCTTCCTGTTTTAGTTATTTGCTCTGAACAAAAGTATCATTCTGAAATATTAAATGAGATATTTGAAAAAGTAATTGCAAGAGTGAAATACATCGATTCAATTTGGCTTGCTATATTTATAATTGTTTCCGTATATTGTACTGCACTTTTGATTGAATCTGTCGATTTGTCAAGCAAAGCTTTTTCGCAAAACTATTTATATAAATCTACAAGTGTTTATGAAAAAGGCGTAATAGAAAAGAAGGTAAAATATTTTTTTAAAAAATCATTTAACAGCATTTTTGATTTTAAAACTATCGTTGGATTAAATAATGATTTTTTTGATATGACTGAAAGAACAATTGATTACATCATCAATAGAGGCAATGAGGTCAGCAGTTCAAGGCTGAGGAGGGCAAGAAGCTCTTCGTACATCACATCAAGGATGTTGAGGCAG
>SFFI01000003.1 GCA_004556925.1 Clostridiales bacterium | reverse complement strand
AGCTTCCTTCCCTCTCGTAGACTTCCAACGCTTTCCTGATTTCTTCCTCTGAATACATATTTCCTTCCTTTCAGTGTCCAGTTTTTTGTCCGCACCCCCCTTGCAAGTAATGGATGGGTTTACGCTCAGAAACAGGGCCAAACCACCCATTACTTGCAGATTCGCCCTCAGAACCATCCACTTCTTGCAAACTTGCCTGGCAACCCACCCATTAGTTGCAGTTTTGCCGGAAAATCCGAAAAACCGAACTAGCATAGCCTCCTGCCACCCACTATTTGCAAATTTGTAGGCCCGTGGAGAGCATCATTTGGTTCAAAAATCCTTTTGAGTGTAAGACTTAACTCCCAGTGGAAGTTACTGTAAGCCTTAATGCAACTCTCCGCCCTTTAGTGTGGAACTTAAGTGTGGAGCTTAAGTGTGGAACTTACTTTTTCACTTTAGCGAATTTAACTTTATTGAAATAAATCTGACTATTGACTTTAATTTTCTTTAGGTATAATCTTAAAAAAGTTTAAGGAGACCGTATGCAAGACCGCCAGTTGCCTTCCTGGCTTTATGCCTTAAGTAAGGAAGACTTAGAGTTCCTGAAATTATTTTTGCTTAATTCTGGTTCCTTAAAGGCGCTGGCTGGTATCTACGATCTCTCTTATCCTACGATCCGCCTACGTCTTGACCGCCTGATTGCTAAGGTCCAACAAGCTGAAACAGAGTCTAAGGATGCCTTTGTTGAAGCCCTGAAAGATCTTACCTTCGCCGGTAAGTTGGATGCCGAGGAGGCTCAAAAACTCCTACAAATCCACGAGCAGACGCGCAAGGCATAAGTTCCGGGAAGGCCTTGGGCTCCGGACCCGCCGTGAGGAGCAGCTATGACAACATCTCTGATTTGGTTTCTAATTCTGTGTGCCAGCCTCCTTGAAATTCTTCTCTCCTCCTATGACACGGTCTGGGGCCTGGGCTTCTCCCTTGCCAGCTTTGGCTTGGCCGCGGTAGATACCTGTCTTTTGCTTTTGGCGATTTCTCTGGTAGCCTTACACATTTTCTTCGTGAGTGTTCATCAATTGCGGGCCCTTTCCTATACAGAGGAAAGCCGCAAACGCCAGGGCTTTATTGAGGCCCAGCACTTGGCCCATGAACTCTATTTGCGGCAAGCACTGAAGTCTTTATCTTAGGTTTGCGTAGCTTAACTAAGTTGTTGAGAGAGCCTTCATCACGCATGACAAGAGGGCTTTTTTTGTTTAATATTTTGGCTCGGGAGATATCTTGATTATTTTCACCGGTAGCAAGAGCCGCAAGCTCCCTGCCCTGGCTTAGCCTACTCAAACGGTAGCCTATACAAGCTTCTATGCAGTCGCTTCTACAAGCCTAACTCAAAAGATAGATTATCAACGATACGTTTATTAAAATGGAGCTTGAAAGCAAGTTTTTCTACCAATAGTTTATGGCCTTTGCCTTGTCCGGCACCAATAATGAGGGAGAACTTGCACGGCAAGCTGCTGTATAACAGGAGAAAGGGTATTTATATGCAATACGATAGTAATAAAATTGCTGCGCAAATTACCAAGCGCCGTAAAGAAATGGGCCTTACCCAAGAAGATCTGGCCGAAATGCTTAGCGTTACGCCTCAGGCTATTTCTAAGTGGGAACGGGGAGCGGGCATGCCAGACATTACCCTTTTACCGGATATTGCGGTTAGTCTGGGCCTCAGCATGGATGAACTTTTTGGCAAGACCAAGCCGGAGGAGGGCATTCACTACTACTTTCCAGAAGTCTATCAAGGCCTGAAGCGCATCCTTACCTACCAAGATTTGGCCTGCTATTCTGATTTGGAAGTCCAACATATGACGGACGTCTTTGTAAGCTTTACGAATGGTAGTTCCGCTAATCTCGGGACAGGAGAACTCAATTTTAAGGGGGCGGGTAGTATTGAGCTGGTTTCTGCCGACACCTTCTTTGACCAGTACAAGCAAGAATACGCAGATCAAGGCATTTCTATCCTGACGGCGAAACTTGCGGATGTCAGCAATAATATTGTGGAGGTGGCCTCCGATTTGACCGATGAGCTCCTGGGCAAGTCGGCACAAAAGGAGGAAGATGGCCTGGATGTTCAGCCCCGACCAAGCTTTGAGGGGATTGACTGCCTAAGAATCAATACGTCGGGCTGTTTAGACTTTGAAATCGCACAAAACCCCGAAGGGATTTTCCGCTGGGGAGCTCCTAACTTGTCAGAGATCAAGGAAGATTTAGAGGTCTACCGTGAAGATCATACCCTGGTTTTCCGCTACAAGCCCCATCGAGATATGGTCTTTTTTAATTTTAATTTCATGCGGAAAAATCGACATATCTTACGCATTGAGCTACCTACGGACTTTCTCCCCCGGCTGGAGCTTGAGATTAACGGAGCGTCAGACATCAGATCAGAGGTCAACTTTGCCCAATCTAAGCTAGTGGTCACTGGTGCGGGCGATGTGGATGCTCTGGACCTAGGTGCTAGTGAGATTCGGGTCAGCGGTGCGGGGGATATCAAGGCCCAGCACCTGGGACCAGCCCAGATTGTTCTCAATGGGGCAGGAGATGTCGATATTGCTGAGGTGAGCGAAAAGCTGGAAGTTACAATCAACGGGGCTGGGGATCTGGATATTGGACAAGGGGCAATCAACCAGCTCAACCTGCACCTGACAGGTGCAGGCGACTTCAAGGCAAAACAACTCGTTACGGAAACGGCGGAAATTACTATGAGCGGTGCGGGGAATGCTGTGATTGGTCACATCAAGGGCCAAAGCCGTGAACGTGTAAGTCGGACCTCCACCCTTAAGGTCTTACAGCGCGGCTAAGCTAGTAGGGTATGCCCGGAGGGCAGATGTCCCAAGGGGTCGCGTGTGCTTTCTTTAAGCGGTAGTCTGGCCAGCCCCAGTGCACAATGTCCTTGCCGTAGCGGGCTTGTAGGTATTCAAAGGCCTGCTCTACCTGCTCCAGACGGTCTAAGTCCTGGGCATCAGAGAAAAAGTTCAGCTGCAGGGGTTGGTCTACTGGGAGCAGGTAAATAGCCCGAATAGCCACGGCCCGGTAGGGTTCGGTAAAGTTTAGCTCCTTGACTGCCAGGGCGTAGGCTGCCTGGGCCAGGTACATAGCGGCCTGGCTGGGATAGGGGAGGGGGGTCTGCAATTCTCGGTAGCGGAAAGAGGCTGTCCGCAGGGAGATCTGCACGCCACCGGCCTTGACGCCCTCCGCCCGCATGCGGCGGGACAGCTCTTGGCTGAGGTCTAGGAAGACCGATTTGAGTTCCAATTTACTATAAATATCACGGCGGAGGGTAAGACCGTGCCCAATGGTCTTGACAGGCTGCTTCTCGCCCCAGCGGTGGACCCGGCCCTCATCCCAGCCGTTGGCCCAGCGCCACAGCCGCCAGCCGTTGATGCCCAGCTTAGCCTGAAGCTGGCTGGGTGAAGCTTGGGCCAGCTGGCCTATCGTGAAAATACCGCGGTCGTGTAGCTTAGCCTCGGTAGCGGGACCTACCCCCAGGAGGTCTCCTACGGGCAGCTTCCACACAAGGGTGCTGAGGTCCTGCTCCCGGATAACTGTTGTGGCGTCTGGCTTTTTCAGATCTGAGCCTAGCTTGGCCAAGACTTTAGAAAAGCTAACCCCCACCGAGATGGTTAGGCCCAGCTCCTCCCGCATGCGCCGGCGGAGTTCGTCCGCAATCTGGTCGCCAGGCCCGAAAAGCTGGCGGGAACCGGTGACGTCTAGCCAGCATTCATCCAGACCAAAAGGTTCTACCTGGTCGGTGTATTGGTAATAAAGCGCTCTGGCCTTATGGGAATAGTAAATATAAGCATCGTATTGGGGTGGGACTACAATGAGCTCGGGGCACTTGCCCTTGGCCTCGGCAATGATTTCCCCAGTTTTCACCCCGGCTTCCTTGGCTAGTTGGGACTTGGCCAAAATGACCCCGTTGCGGTCCTCTTGGGACCCGCCTACGGCGACGGCCTTCCCCCGCAAGCGAGGATTGAGTTTCATCTCGACTGAAGCATAGTAGGCATTCATGTCACAATGTAGTATGCAAGTATCCTTCACTTCACGCACCTCAAACATCCCATAAAAGCCCTATCTTGGGCACTTGACCTGGCCATGACAGGAACCTATAATAAAAATCAACTGAAACATAGTTCACCTGCATAATAGTGAAATTATTTGCACGTGTCAATGCAAGTATTTGCACTTTTAAATGGAAGCGAGGAGCATATGAGCTTTGGAGAAAAGGTTAAAAATCTGCGTATACAAAATGGCTTGACCCAAAAAGAACTAGCCAAGGCCATAGGCGTATCCACCCGCAGCCTCATCAATTATGAAACGGGCCGCTGCTATCCGCGGCAAGCTTCCGTCGTTGCTAAATTATCAGAAAAATTGGGCGTAACTGCGGATTACCTCTTGAGTGATGAACCTGCCATGCAGGTGCCGGGGGGAGAGTCGCATAATGCCGAGGCCCTCGTACAGGAACTAACAGCGCTTTTTGCCGGCGGCCGCCTCAGTGAAGAAGATCGCGATGCTGCTATGCAGGCTATTCAAATGGCCTATTGGGATGGCCGTAAGGCCAGCAGAGGCTAAGGCGGTTAGGCCAGCTAAGCTGCTTCACGAGACGGCGCCAAATGATTTTCACGCTATGAAATGGGACTATAGTTTCCAGAGGAGTCACGCTGCTGCCCAAGAAATCTTGGCCCAGTATGCCAGCAGGGATCCCGAACGCCTGTATAAGCCGCTCGGCTTGTCTCTTTATACCTGCCCGGATTTTCAAGACCTCAAGGGCATGTATGTATGGGTGGAAGACCGGCCCTGCGTTTTTATTAAGGCGGATCTGCCTCGGTCCCACCGGGACTTAATTTTGGCCCACGAGCTAGGCCACCACCTCCTGCACCAGGACCTGCTGGCAGGACTCAAAATCCTGCAAGACCACAGCTTTATGGATATGGCCTCCCAGCCAGAAATTGAGGCTAATCTTTTTGCTGCCGACCTCCTGATTCCGGACCAGGATTTTTTAGACCTGGCGGAAGCGGGGAGTAGCTTAGACCAGCTGGCAGTTTTTTTCGGCCAGCCGGTTGGCCTGGTCCAAGCCAAGGCTAGCCTTCTGCATTGGCAGGGTATTCCCCTCCGCCTGCCCGAACGGGTAGCTGCAGACTTTCTCTTACGGGTCTAAAGCTTGTGGGCCTCAAGCGGGCAGCAGAAGGCCCCATATGTATCGGAAAAGGCAAGGGAATCGTAGGGGACCGGGTCTTGCCTCCCCCCTGGCGAAAAGTTAGAATTGAGGCCATGAAAATGCGCTTATATCCTCGTAAAAACCTGAGCCTAGCTAGGCTGGGACAAGCGGTCCAGTGCCGGGCACGTTTGGCCTTGACCCTGGTATGCCTTTTGGCCTTCAGCCTGCCACTTTTGGCTTGTGATGCCTTCAAGCAGGAAGATATCCAGGAAGTAGCCCGTTATGGTTCGGGAGGCCGTAGCCTGGCCCTCCGCTTGGTGGAGACCTATCCCTTCCGGGCACCGGGTAGTCAGGAGGAAACCGATACGGCGGATTTTATCATGCAGGAACTCCAACGTTATGGCTATGAGCCTGAGCTCCAAACTTTTTCCTATACCAGCCCAGAGGGTCAGTCCCGCCAATCACAAAATGTTGTGGTTAATATTCCAGGCAAGGGTTTCCATCAGGTTGAGCAGGAAACGGATGACCTCTTGTATGGTTCCCGTTATAACCAGCTACCAGCTAACTTTAAGGACTTATATGTCCTGGCTGGTGCTCACTATGATACGGCCTACAGTCGGGCGGAAGCCCAGGCTTATGACCAGCAGGCTGCAGAGGCCCAGGTAGATGAGGAAGGCAACCCCATCAATACGGGACCCCAGTTGCCGCCTATGCTGGAGGCGGATGGTCTGGACGATAACGCAGCGGCTGTGGCCAGCCTCTTAACCCTGGCTGTCCAACTTAAAACCCAGCCTGCAGGCTTCCCTGTTCGCCTGGTATTTTTTGGCGCAGGCCATGATGGCTTTGCCGGGGCTAAGGCCTATGCCCAGAGCCTCAGCCCAGAGGACCTGCAAAATATTCAGGCCATGGTTAACCTGGAGCGGATTTATGCCGGTGATAAGGTTTATGCCCATGCTGGCCAGAACTCTGTCTTAGGAGGAGAGCAAAAAAATTATGCTCTCCGCTACCCCCTCTACTTGTGTACTGACGTGTATTACAACAACTTGCTTTTGACCAATAATGGTTTTGCCCTCTTTACCAACCAGGCGGGCTGCCAGAAAAACCTACCCGACGTAGGCCCTTGCGTTTACCGTGAATGGACAGAAACCCAGGGCAACCATACCCCCTTTGATAAGTTGGGCGTGCCTGTGGTCTTTTTCGAGTCGGCAGACTATAACCTGGAGAATTGTGAGGAGCCGATCAAGGAAAGTAATGACCCCAGCTTTTCAGCTACTGCTGGCATGATTGCCGGGACTCCCTATGATTCCAGCAAACTCCTCCTCCAGTATTTCGTCCCGGAAGGTCAAATCAAGCGGGCAGACTTTTTTGGCAAGGGGGACAGTCAGCCTGTGGAGGAGTCTTCTACCACTAAGGAAGATATGTCCTATATAGAGACCACCGACCCCTTAGAGATCCGCATCAACAACCTGGCCTTCATTATGAGAGAGTTGGCCTCTTCCGCTCCTCTGGGATGGCAGGCTAACCGATAAGGTCTCTTAAGCAAGTCAGCAACTTGTAGCTGGCGGGGCAGTTTTCTTCTTAAACCCTATAAAGCCTCACAAACGTTGCATTTTTTACCTAAAGCTAAAGTCCCGCATGTTATACTTTATCTAGGCTGAATGCTTAATTATTAGCGAAACCTAGCCTTAGAAGGGATAAAATATGTGGATTTTTTGGCTTGTCATCATGTTCATTGCCCTCGTTTTTGAGGTCGTTACGGTCAACCTGGTAAGCATCTGGTTTGTGGTGGGCGCGATTGCCTCTCTTTTTGCGAGCCTTGCGGGCCTTACCACTGGCGTCCAAACGGCGATCTTCTTTGGCGTATCCATCCTGGGTCTACTCATTTTTATCCTTATTTTCAAACCGAAAATGCAAGAGGCTCAAGGCAAGAATACGCCTACCAACGCGGACCGTGTGATTGGCCAGGAGGGCCTGGTTATCAAGCCCATTGTTGCCTACCAAAGTCCTGGCCTGATCCAGGTTCTGGGCCAAGAATGGTCTGCTGTGGCAGAAGACCCCACAAGCTCTATTGAGGCCGGCACAAAGGTTACAGTAGTCTGCCTATCTGGAGTCAAGGCTGTGGTTCGCCCTTTATAGACAACCCCCTATAGATAACAAGCGACTAATCAGGCCACTAAGGCCAAGGAAAAGGAGAAAAACATGCTACTGAAAGCTTCGCTTATGAGTCCTAACCTCATTGCGCTCATTATTATTCTAGTCATCATTCTTATGGTCTTTATCCGGAATATCCGGGTAGTCCCCCAGGCCCATACCTACGTTATTGAGCGCCTGGGTACTTATAAGGCCACCTGGCATGCCGGCTTGCACGCTAAAATGCCCTTTATTGATAAGGTAGTCCGCCGGGTTTCTCTCAAGGAAAAAGTTGCAGACTTTCCACCCCAGGCGGTTATTACCAAAGATAACGTTACCATGGAGATTGATACGGTTATCTTCTACCAGGTGGTGGATTCCAAGCTGTATTCTTACGGGATTGAAAACCCCATCGCAGCAATTGAAAACCTCTCGGCGACAACCCTGCGTAACGTCATCGGCGACCTGGAGCTTGATGAAACCCTGACCTCCCGTGACCACATTAACAGCACCATGAGGACTATCTTGGACGAGGCTACCGACCCCTGGGGCATCCGGGTCAACCGTGTAGAACTCAAGAACATTATCCCGCCCAAGGAAATTCAGGACGCCATGGAGAAGCAGATGAAGGCCGAGCGTGTCAAACGTGAGCAAATCCTCCTGGCCGAAGGTAAAAAAGAGGCCGCTATCTTGGTGGCAGAAGGTGAAAAAGAATCCGAGATTTTAAGGGCTGATGCGAAGAAGCAAAGAGACATCCTGGAAGCCCAGGGTAAGGCTGAAGCGATTCGCGAAGTCCAAAGCGCAACGGCGACAGGTCTAAAAATGATCAAGGATGTTCAGCCTGATGATGGCTTGATCAGCCTCAAAGCCCTGGATACCATGGCGGCCGTAGCCGATGGCAAGGCCACAAAGATTATCATTCCTTCTGAGATGCAAAGCCTGGCTGGCCTAGCGGTTTCACTCAAGGAGTTTATGACAGATCCGCAAAAAGTCTTGCCAGAAACTGACCAGCAGGAAACGAGGCCTGCTCCCAGCGCCAACCCCCGCCGTCAGCCTACAGACCTTAAAGATTCTCGTATGCTGTAAAGTGCATTCCCTCTAGTCCCTGGACTATCCGGCCCTCCTCCGAGGGCCTTTTTAAGATCAAGTAAGATCAAGTGGGATAAATATAGGAGGAGATCAGATGATTGTTGGCTTGCGAATACGTAATTTCAGCTTGCTCCAGGATTTCAAACTGGGCCTCACGCGGGAAGACCTCTTAGCGGGACAGGCCCAGACCGTCCCGCCCCTGGGTTCCCTGGTGGCCTTGATTGGCCCCAATTCTACGGGTAAATCCACCCTGTTTGAAGGCCTCGCCTTCTTAAGGGATATTATCCTCTATGGGGTGCCCCAGGCCGCAGCCCTGGACCAGCGGGGAGGCTTTGCCCGCCTGCGGTCAAACTTGGCTCCTTCCCCCCAGGAGCCCCTTCGTTTTGACCTCCTTGTGGCCGGTCCGGACCAGGAGCAAGACGCGGAAAAATCCGCTACTCCCGCAGACCAAGACCCGGCAAGGCTCCTGCCAAGTCTGGCTTCTACGTATTACTCCTATCAGTTGGCAGTGAAGGCGGACCGCCACCAAAGGCCCTATCTGGCGGAAGAAATAGCTAGTCGCCTAAGCCTAAGGTCTGGTAGCTGGCAGGAGGAGGTCATCCTGCGCCAAGAGGGTCATGAAATGAGCCTTTTGACCTCTAAAGGCCAGGTTCAAAGCTTTCAGCGCTATGAAACCAAGAGCCCTGGGCTGGCTTTTTGGGGCCTGGACCGGTCCTATCCAGACCTTCATTTTATCTTACAGCGCTTGCGAGGCATCTTTGTCTATCGCCTCCACACGGAAAAGACCCAGCAAGTACCCGAGCAGGGAGGGCACAAGCACCTCAAGGAACGCCGGGACAACCTGCAAAATGTCCTGAATTACATGGCGGCTAATGACCGCAAAGCCTATGACCAGTGGCTCCAGGACAGTCTGGCCAAGATTCCCCACTACCAGGCCAAGCGCCAGCATTTTTCCCTAGAGGAGATGAGTACGGGCGAGCTTAAGCTTTTTGAACTCCTGGTCCTCTTGCGCGACCACTTCCCCCTGATCTGTCTGGATGAGCCGGATGTCAGCCTCTACTACCAAATGATGGAGGCCCTCATGAAGGAAATGCGGGACTACAGCCTCCGCAATCCCGACAGTCAAATCTTCTATACCACCCACAATGCTGGACTCTTGCAGGCCCTGCGGCCCGAGGAAGTTTGGATCCTGGAAAGATCCAAGCAAACTGGGGCCCGTGCCCGGTCTGTCGCCTTTGATCCCGTGGTTCAAGCCATGTATGACCAGGGCTTGGATATGGGTATGCTCTGGTATGGTGGCTACCTGGACCAGGCCTAAATAGCTATGCGTATTGAAGTCCTCTGCGAAGATAAGTCGTCTGTGCCTGTACTCCGCCAGCTGCTGGGGGCGGCCTTGGAGGGGCGTCCCCGCGGCCAAGACCACCAGATTTACTACCATCCCCACCGGGGCTTGGGCTTCCTGGCTCCTGACCTCAAGTCAAGACCCATACCCTCCAAATCAGGTCTTTATGACCTCCTGCCTGCGAAACTCCGGGCCTACCAATCCCTAGCTCCGGACCACCAAATCCTCATTGTGGTAGTCCATGATGCTGATGAAAACGACCCCCATGCCTATTACCGACAGCTGGAATACCTCTTTCGTAGCTTGAGCCCTGACCATTACTTTGTGATTGGCATTGCCGTAGAAGAGCTGGAGGCCTGGCTCATGGGAGACTTTGCCGCTATTCAGCAGGCCTACCCCCAGGCAGACCGTGACCGCTGGTCCCGTTACCAGCAGGACTCCGTTTGTGGAACCTGGGAAGAATTGGCCTATGTCCTGGAAGGCCGTAAAAAAGCCCAGCAACTGATCCGCTTAGGCTATCCGGCGGTAGGTATCTATAAAGGGGAGTGGGCCCAACGGATTGCCCCTTATATGGATGCCAGGCGGAACCGGTCCCCCAGCCTGCAAAGCTTCCTCCAACGTTTTGATGCTATTTTGACCCGGGCAGAAGGGGATATCATTAGGGCTAACTAGATAAAGGCCATAAAGACTTGATTAGCCAGGTCTAAGCCCAGGCGGGTGAGTGCGAAAGTCTCCCCCCTGGGCTTAATAAGTCCCTGGTCCATAAGGTCCTGCAGGGCTGTTTGATAGGTTTTCCATGCCCCGGGACCAAAGAGCTGGTCACACTGGCGCAGGGACACGCCCTTGCGCATCCGAAAGCCCAGCATGAAAAACTCGGCCAGGGCGCCAGGGCCGTCTATGCTTTCCTGGTCAGCAAAGAGGGCGGGGGGGCAAGCTCCAGAATGGTCCCAGGCTGTAATTGCCCTGGCCCATTGATTAAAATCGGCTACCCGGGTCTGGCGGAGGCCCCCAACATAGGAGGCGGCAGCGGGCCCGCAGGCAAAGTAGGGTCTGGCCTCCCAATAGAGGGAGTTGTGGTGGGATTCATAGCCGGGTCTGGCTGCGTTGGAAATTTCGTAAGGCTGGAAACCGTGCTGGGGTAAAGTGTCCAAGAGATAGTGGTACATGGCCCGCTCTGCTTCCTCGGAGGGTAGGGGCGGAAAGTTTTGCCTGCTGCAAGGCTGGGGGCTGGGCAAGCTGTCTTTCTGCCTGTCCAGGTCCAGGGCCTTTTTTGTAGAGGAATTCTGTAAAAAATAATCCCCTAGGGGAGTGCCTTCCTCCAGCTGGAGGCTGTAGTAGGAGAGGTGCTGGATTGGTAGGGCCAGGACCTGCTTAAGGCTGGCCTTAAAATCTTCCAGATTTTGACCGGGAAGGCCAAACATGAGGTCAGCAGAAATATTCTCAAAGCCGGCCTGGCGGGCTGCGGCCAGGGCGGCCAGAAAGTCTTCATAGCTGTGGAGACGGCCCAGAATTTTTAGGAGACGATCGTCTGTGGATTGCAGGCCCAGGCTTAGCCGGTTGACCCCCAGGTCGCGGTAGGCCTGGAGCTTAGTCAAACTGACGGATTCCGGATTGGCCTCCAGGGTGATTTCGCAGTCTGGGGCCAAGGAAAAGTAGCTTCGCAGGGTCCCCAGGACCTGGGCTAAATCTTCTGCCGGCAACAAGCTGGGGGTGCCCCCGCCCAGATAGACCGAGTGGAGGAGGGGAGCTGGTCCCTTGTAGGCCTTATGCGTCAGGCGGATTTCCTGGGTCAGGCAAGTGGCATAGCGCTTGAGACTATCCTGGCTGGGAACGACGCTATAAAAGGCACAATAGCGGCACTTTTGATGGCAAAAGGGCACATGGATATAAAAGGCGGAGGGGGGCTCCTGGGCAAAGGGGTTCATGAGTTCCGACATAGACTTTCTTTAGGATTTATATTCTCATGATTATTTTACCCATCCTCCCAACAAAAGCCCAATGTTTGACCTAGTTTCACAATAGTTCAAATTCCCTCCTTCTGCCTTGCTTGACCCTCTCTATTCGGGGTGTTAAAGTGGTTTAGCAATCAAAGCCAATGAGTGCTAAAACCAGAAGGGAGGACATGTTTTGACCCAGGCAGACAAAAAATTTGGCCAGGATTTCCGGAAGGCAGAGGCCAAACCGGAAGATAAGCTGGACCCTCTTGCCAAGCATCCCTTGGATGCCCGTAAGCGGGCCATCCTGTCGGCAGTAATTCAAGACTATGTAGCCTTGTATGAACCCGTCGGGTCTAAAGCCTTGCTCTCCCGTCACAAATTAGGCGTCAGTTCAGCAACGGTGCGCAACGAGATGGCAGAGCTTGAGGAATTGGGCTACTTGGAACAGCCCCATACCTCAGCCGGCCGGATTCCTTCCGACAAGGGCTACCGGGCCTATGTGGATGATATGCTCCAGATATGCGATCCCAGCCCAGAGCTCCAGGACTTCTTCCGCAAGGCCTTGGCGCAATCTACGGAGGAGCTTCAGGACTTGATTCGGTCTGCGGGAGACAGCCTGGCAGATACTACGCAATTGACCTCCTTGGTCCTGACCCCGACCTACGGCGAGTCCACCCTCAAGCAGGTTAAGATCCTCATGATTGAGCCAGGTAAGGCCATTGTGGTGGTGGTGCTCTCAGTAGGCGTAGTGCAGGACCGCTTAATCTATATCCCAGATGCCCTTAGCCAGGAGCAGTTAGAAAGTATTGCCCAGGCGGTAGAAAGTTCTCTGGCTGGTCAGAAGCTGGATGAAATTACACTTTTGGCGGTGACGGACGCCGGCCAGCAGGAAGAGATTCCTGATCCCTTCCTCAACCGGGTTCTCTTTGAAACCTATGTGGCGATTAAGCAGGCGGAGAACATTGATGTTTATATGCAGGGTTCCCACCAGCTCCTGAAGCAGCCGGAATTTGCGGATATAGAAAAAGCCCACAAGGTCCTGGACACCATCAGCCAAAACGGTCTAGTGGCCGGCTATCTGGCAGAAATAGACCCTGCGGATCAAGTAGACGATCAAGCAGACCAGGATAAGCAGAAGAAACCTGCCTTTGCCATCCGCATTGGCCAGGAGATCGGTCTTGCGGGGATGGAGGATTGCAGCTTTGTGACCACAAGCTACCGTATAGGTGACAAGGTTTCTGGCCGCATTGCCGTGGTGGGTCCCAAACGGATGCCATATTCACAGATCGTTTCGGAAATTGCCTTTGTCAAGAAGACCATTAACCATAAGATCCAAGAATGGACCCATCTTGGGAACAAAGACTCTCACGCTATTGAGGATAAAGGAGTAGAGCAAGAAGATGAGTAAGAAGCATAAGGATGAGGCCAAGACCCCCCTCGAGACTGACCTGACCCCAGAGCAAGCTAGTGACCAGCAAAAGCCTGACCCCTCCAGCCAGCCGGAAGGCAGGGCGGAAGAAGGCCAGGCCAATACATGCGATGAGGTGACCCCTGACCAGACCGAGACTGCCGACGCGGCAGAGGCCGAAGGCTCTGAAAATGAGAAGGCCCTGGCTGATGCCCTGGCCCTGGTACAAGATCTGGAAGATAAGAACCTGCGTTTGACGGCGGAATTTGATAACTTCCGCAAGCGCAGCCGCAAGGAGAAGGAAGAAACATATAGCATCGCTAAGCTGGACCTGGTCCGCGACTTCCTGCCCCTCTTAGATGCTCTGGACCGCGCCCAAGCATCCTACAGTAAACTGGAGGGTGAAAACGCTAAACAGCTGCGGGAGGGTATGGACCTCTTGGTACGCCAAGGGCAAGATTGCTTGGCTAAACTGGGTGTTGAAGAGATTCCTACCCAGGATGCCCAGTTTGACCCCAACCTGCACGAGGCAGTCCAACACCTCGAAGACTCCCAATATGGTGAGAACGTGGTGATTGATTGCCTGCTCAAGGGTTATCAAGCGGATGATAAGGTGATCCGCCACTCCGTGGTCCGGGTAGCCAACTAAAATGGATGCAAACGCTGCGAGCCCCTGGCTCGCACTCCCCACTAGGAAATCTAGTGAGCAATAGATAAAAATAGACAGAAGTAGCAGTAGCAACTGCAGGAGGAATAAGAACATGGGAAAAATTATTGGTATTGACTTAGGAACTACAAACTCTTGTGTAGCCGTATTGGAAGGCGGCGAAGCCGTCGTTATCCCTAACGCAGAAGGTAGTAGAACGACCCCCTCTGTGGTGGCCTTCTCCAAAGATGGTGAGCGCTTGATCGGGCAAATTGCCAAACGGCAGGCTGTTACCAACCCCGACCGGACGATTCAGTCCATTAAGCGGGAAATGGGTACAGACCACAAGGTCCATGTAGATGGTAAGGACTACTCTCCCCAGGAGATCTCTGCCATGATTTTGCAGAAGCTTAAAGCGGACGCGGAGGCCTACTTGGGCAGCAAGGTAGACCAGGCTGTGATCACAGTACCTGCCTACTTTAGTGACTCCCAGCGTCAGGCCACCAAGGATGCCGGCCGTATTGCGGGCCTGGATGTCCAGCGTATCATCAACGAGCCCACCGCTGCGGCCCTGGCCTATGGCCTGGACAAGGAACACGAGCAGAAGATCGTAGTCTTTGACCTGGGCGGTGGTACCTTTGACGTGTCTGTCCTGGAAATTGGCGATGGAGTCTTTGAAGTTCTGGCGACCTCCGGCAACAACCGCCTGGGCGGCGATGACTTCGATAAACGTGTAGTCGATTGGATGGTTGCGGAAACCAAGAAAGACCAGGGCGTAGACCTGTCGAGCGATAAGATGGCCATGCAGCGCTTAAGAGAGGCTGCGGAAAAAGCCAAAATTGAACTGTCTCAGGTTACCTCTACCAACATCAACCTGCCTTACATCACAGCGGACTCCTCAGGCCCCAAGCACTTAGACCTGACCCTGACCCGGGCCAAGTTTGACGAACTGACTTCTGACCTGGTGGACAAGACCATGGGTCCTGTTCAGCAGGCCATGAAGGATGCAGGCCTCCAGCCTTCAGATATCCACAAGGTCCTCTTGGTTGGCGGATCCTCCCGGATTCCTGCCGTACAGAACGCGGTTCAGACTTTCTTCAAGCAAGAGCCCTTCAAGGGCATTAACCCTGACGAGTGTGTCGCTATTGGCGCGGCTATTCAGGCTGGTGTCTTAGCCGGTGATGTGAAAGGCATGGTTCTCCTAGACGTTACCCCCCTGTCTCTGGGTATTGAGACCATGGGCGGCGTCATGACCAAGATTATTGAGCGAAACACCACTATCCCCACCAAGAAGAGCCAGATTTTCTCCACGGCGGCTGACAGCCAGACCCAGGTCGAGATTCACGTCTTGCAAGGTGAGCGGGAATTTGTCAAAGATAACAAGACTTTGGGCCGCTTCATCCTAGATGGTATTGCCCCCGCACCGCGTGGTATCCCCCAAATCGAGGTAACCTTCGACATTGATGCTAACGGTATTGTTAACGTATCGGCGATCGACAAGGGAACCAACCGTGAGCAGCATATCACCATTACGGCCTCTTCCAACCTGTCGGAAGATGAAATTGACAAGGCCGTACAGGAAGCGGAAAAGTTTGCTGCTGAAGACAAGAAGGCTAAAGAATTGGTGGATGCCAAGAATACCGCAGACTCCACGATCTATCAGAGCCAGAAAACGCTGAACGACTTGGGCGACAAGGTTGAGGCTAGTGAAAAGCAAGAGGTCGAGACGGCGATTGATAACCTGAAGAAGGCCATGGATTCCAACAATGTGGAAGACATTCACCAAAAGACCGAAGCCCTGCAACAAAGCTTCTACAAGATCTCTGAGAAGCTCTATCAGCAGGCCCAGAGCGCAGAAGGTCAACCCGGACCCGGCCAAGCAGGCCCACAGGATCCCGGCCACGGCCCTGAACCTGGCACCTATGAAGCCGACTTCAAGGATGCGGGCAGCGACGACTAAATCTTGCGCACAAAGTTAGTTTTAAGCTTTACAATAAGCAGGAAGTGGAAGGTAAATCCCGCCCTCCCCAAGAGGGGGCGGGTGCTTCCCGTTTAGAGCCTGTTGTAAGGGAAGGAGGATCTCTAAGTGGCGGCAAAACGCGATTATTATGAGGTTCTAGGCGTCCCGAAAGACGCAGACGAAAAACAAATTAAAAGGGCTTACTGGAAATTAGCCAAAAAATACCACCCCGATGTCAACCCCGGCGATCATGAGGCCGAAGAGAAATTCAAAGAAGCGAATGAAGCCTACGAGGTACTCTCTGACCCCGATAAACGCCAGAAGTATGACCAGTTTGGTTTTGCTGGCTTTGACCCCGCGAGCTTTGGCCAAGGCTTTGGCGCTGGCGGCTTTGGGATCAACCTGGAAGATATTTTTGCCTCGCTCTTTGGTGATGCAGGATTTGGCGGCTTTAGTGGCTTTAGTGGCTTTGGCACTGGCGGTCAGAGCAGAGGCCCCCTGCCTGGCGCCAACCTGCGCTACCGCATGAACCTGGATTTCATGGAAGCAGCCTTCGGCACAGAGCGAGTGATTAAGATCCGCAAAGAAGATATCTGCGATCTCTGTCACGGTACGGGTGCGGATGAGGGTGGCCAAGTCCAAACCTGCCCGGATTGCCAGGGCAGCGGGCAAATTCACATCCGCCAGCAAACCTTGTTTGGCCAGATGATGTCGACCCAAACCTGTTCTCGCTGCCACGGTACCGGCGAAATTATTGATAAACCCTGTAAGGGCTGTCGTGGGACTGGCCGTCAGGAAAAAACCAAGAGCCTGCAGGTCAAAGTACCCGCGGGCATTAATGAAGATGAACTCCTGACCTTGAGGGGAGAGGGGGAACCTGGTTACCGGGGAGGACCTGCCGGTAATCTCTATGTATCTATTCATATTAAGGACCATCCCATTTTTACCCGGCATAACAATGACACCTTCTGCGAGGTCCCCATTACCTTTGCTCAGGCAGCTCTGGGAGCAGAAATTGAAGTCCCCACTATTGATGGCAAAGTCAACTTCCGCTTAAAGGAGGGTACCCAGCCTGGAGATGTTTATACGATCCGGGGCAAGGGGATTCCATATATTCAAGGTTCTGGCCGAGGCGACCACAAGTTCCAGGTTATCCTAGAGGTACCCAAGAACCTCTCAGACGATCAGAAAACCATGCTGCGCAAGTTTGACGATACCGTAACGGAAACCCACTACCAGCAAAGGCAGGGCTTTTTCGCCAAGTTAAAAAACCTCTTTGCCAATAAGAACAACTAGATAGGACCCGATCTACTGCTTGAATACAGTTAAGGATTCCCATGCTTGAAACGACCGCACACTGGCGTCCCTGACAGACCCCTGTCAGGGGCCGGAGGGGCGGCCTTTTTTTTCCTGGTCCCTGACCTGCCTTAAACGGAAATCCTAGTCTAAGGAGGAGTGCGCATATGCAAAGCATCAAGTTGAATTTTCAAGTCTCCCATAGCCTGGCTGAGCTCTTTACCTATACCCTCTCTGCCCTGGGGGCCGAGGGTGTCACGACCGTAGACCGAGAAGAATTAGCCGGCCTATATGATGGCCGGCCCGCCCTCAACTACGCCATGGATGATTACTTGGCTTCCCTGCCGGAAGAGGCGCGGGTGGAGGCCTACTTCAAACCGGCCCAGCCCTGGGCCCAAGTGGCAGAGAACAATCAAGTCTTGGTTGACCTGGACCGGGACTACCAGGCAGAACTCTACGAGCCGGAACACACCCAGCCCTTGAGCTTGAAAGCCCTCCTAGCCCTCCTGGAGGACAAGGTCCAAATTTTTCAGGAAAACCTAGGCGGTAGCTGTAGCTTTGAAGGGGCAGAAATCATTGAAGATGAGGACTGGGATCATCAATGGCAGGAGTTTTACCAGCCCCTGCGGTTGAGCCGACGCTTGACGGTCTGTCCCAGCTGGCTGTCCTACGAGCCAGACCCCGAGGAAATGGTCCTCAAGATAGACCCTGGTCGGGCTTTTGGCACTGGCTACCATGAATCAACAGAACTCTGCTTGAAGGCCTTGGACGACCTGGCCTATGACCAGCCGGCCTTCTTTCAAGAAGCCAGGACCTTGGACTTAGGTACAGGCTCAGGCATATTAGCTATCGCCTTAGCCAAGCTGGGTGCCCGTCACATTGAGGCCGTTGACATTGACCCGGATGCTGTCACCGTGGCGCAGGAGAATTTCCAAGGCAACCAGGTAGCAGACCGCATCCAGGCGGCCACAGGGGAACTGAACCAGTTAAAGGGACCCTACCATATTTTGGTTGCTAACCTCATTGCCAAATTACATATCGACCTAGCAGAAGCCTACCCCCACTACCTGGCTCCAGGGGGGTATTTAATCTTGTCCGGCATTATTGACGAGCAGTTCCCTAAGGTCAGACAGGCCTTTGCCCAGACCGACTTAGTCCTGGAAGAAGCCAGGCTAAAACACGACTGGTGGACCCTGATTTTTAGAAAACTAGATGCCTAGCCTGCTAGCTGATAAAGATTTTACATGTTAAGATAATTTGGATTCCCTATATATGTAACTGGAGGTATTTATGAAACGTACACCTTTATACGAGAAACATATCGCCTTAGAGGCCAAAATGGCCGAGTTTGCTGGGTATGAAATGCCCATTGAATATCCCAGCGGGATTTCTACGGAAACTCTGGCCGTGCGCAAGGCTTGTGGAATATTTGATGTTTCCCATATGGGTGAAATTCGGGTCCAAGGCGAGGCTGCCGAGCCCTTCCTCAACTGGCTACTCTCCCGCCCCATTGATGGGAAAAGCCAAGCCCTGGTTTCCTATGTAGTCATGTGCTATCCCAATGGAGGTGCCGTGGATGACTTCTTGGTCTACCGCTTCGCCGAAGCACATGATTTCTGGTTGGTGGTTAATGCTGCCAATAAGGATAAGGACTATGCCTACCTCCTAGAGCAAAAAGAAGAATTCTTCAAGCGCTTCCCGGACCAGGGCCAGGATTTGAACATTGTGGATGAATCTGACTTCTACGGTCAGGTCGCTGTACAGGGCCCTCAATCCGCGGAGATTATGGAAAAATTCCTGCAAGGTCGGAAGGAAGACCAGGCAGTCATTGACCAGGTCCTGGGCCTCAAAAACTATCGGACCTTCCGCCGGGTCTTGGATAAGGATCTTTCTCTCGTGATTTCCCGTACTGGTTACACGGGCGAAGATGGCTTTGAGATTTATGCTCCCAAGGCAGATATCCCGGCTATTTGGGATGAGCTTACGGCTTTAGGCGCAGCACCTGCCGGCCTGGGCGCCCGTGACTGCCTCCGGCTTGAAGCTGGTATGCCCCTCTATGGCCATGAGATTAGCCATGACCTGAATGCGCTGGATGCTGGTCTGGGCTTTGTCGTTAAAGACCACGAACCTTTCATCGCAGGCAAAATCGTCGCGACCCGCAAGCTTATTCCCCTGGTTTCGGAAAAGAAGGCCATCCCCCGCGAAGGCTATCCTGTTAAATATCAGGGTGAAGAGGTGGGCTACATTAGCTCCGGTGTTTACTCTCCCACCGTGGAAAAGGGTATCGCCTACGCCTATGTGGATTTAGATTTCCCCGAAGATGCGGAAGACTTTACGGTAGAAATTCACCGCAAAGACCGTCCCTTCAAGAAAACCCACACCCCATTTTATAAGTAAACCGTGGCCCTCGGGCCTTAGGTCATAACTCCCTAAACAAACAGTGAGGGCAGTCCCCTCAGCAGAGAAAGGATCACATTATGGCAAACACAGAAGTAAAACAAGACCTCCTCTATACCGAGGACCATGAATGGGTACGCAAGCTGGAAGATGACCTGGTAGAAGTAGGCATCACCGCTTATGCAGCTGGTGAACTGGGTGAACTGGTTTACGCAGAGGCCGAACCCGAAGATACAGAGGTTGAGAAGGGCGATGTCGTAGCCTCCTTAGAATCCGTCAAGATGGCTGCAGATATTTATGCCCCTTGCTCTGGCACGATTGTAGAAGGCAACGAAGATATTGAAGACGAACCAGAGAGCATCAGCAATGCTCCTTACGCCACTTGGCTGGTCAAACTCCAACTCTCCGATCCCTCTGAGCTGGATGAGCTTATGGATGCTGCCGCCTACGAAAAGATGCTAGAGGAGGCTTAATGTCTAATTACGTTCCCATTAGCCGGGACAAGAGGGCCGACATGCTGGCTGAGGTGGGTCTCACCTTAGACCAGCTGTATGCCCACATTCCGGAAGAGTTAAAAGTTAAGAGAGAGCAACTCAAGGTGATGGCCGATAAACCCCTTGACGAAATGTCTCTCCGCAACTATTTTGCTGAAGCAGCTGCCCTCAACAAGACTGTGGAAGACTACGACTCTTACCTGGGCGGTGGCTACTATGACCACTATGTTCCCTCGGCTGTCCATCACTTAATCAGCCGCCAGGAATTCCTTACCTCCTACACGCCCTACCAGCAGGAAATCTCCCAAGGGACCCTGCAGGCGACTTTTGAATGGCAGACCTATATTTGCCGCCTGACCGGCATGGATGTCTCTAACTCCTCCATGTATGACGGCGCTACTGCCACCGCAGAAGCGGCCCTCATGGCTTTCCGTGACAAGCGCAAGGCGGAGAAAATCTGGTTATCTGCTGGCCTCAATCCCCAGTACCTGGAGACTGTGGCCACTTACTTGGATGCCCAGGGTTTGGCGTATGAAATTGGTGACCTGGATGAACATGGCCAGTCCCACACGGCCTTCCCCGAAGGCAAAGACTATGCGGCCTTTGTTGTCCAGAGCCCTAACTTCTACGGTGTCGTAGAAGACTTGGACCAGCTGGTTGCAGCTGCCCACAGCCAGGCTGCCCTGTCGATCGCAGTCTGCGATCCTCTGTCCCTGGGCCTTTTGAAGAGCCCCGGCGAATCCGGCTGCGACATTGTTGTGGGTGAGGCCCAGCCCTTGGGTGCCGGCCTCAATTATGGCGGCCCCTCTTTGGGTTATATGACCTGCACCAATGCCCTGGTCCGCAAAATGCCTGGCCGTATCTGCGGTGAGACTGTAGATGCAGATGGCAACAAAGCCTACGTCTTAACCTTGCAGGCTCGCGAGCAGCATATCCGCCGCGAACGCGCAACTTCCAATATTTGTACCTCGCAAGCCCTCCTGGCTACCCAGGCTACGATTTATATGTCCCTCATGGGTCAGGAAGGCCTGCAGGAGGTGGCAGCTCAGTCCGCGGACAAGGCCCGTTACCTGCACGACAAGCTGGTGGCGACTGGCCTCTTTACCAGCCTTTATGACCAACCCTTCTTCCGGGAATTTGCGGTCAAGGCTGACGACTCTATCGACCTCCATGCCCTCAATGCAGCCCTCTTAGAGGAGTGTATCCTGGGCGGCATCGTCTTGGAAGATAATGTCTGGCTCTTAGCCGCGACCGAGAAGAAGAGTCAACAAAAGATGGACCACTTTGTGGCTGTGGTAGAAAAACTTGCCAGGAAGGAGGCCTAAGCATGTTAATTAATGATCGTAAACTCGTGTTTGAACTGCCCCAAGCGGGAGGCAGGAGGGCCTTTATACCTGAAGGTGACCGCCTCAGCTCTGACCTTAAAAGCTGGTATGGCCAGGACAAGCTGCGCGACAGCCTGGATCTGCCCAACCTAGCAGAGCTCCAAGTTATCCGCCACTACACCAACCTCTCCAATAAAAACTATGGTGTGGAAAATGGCCCCTATCCCTTGGGTTCCTGCACCATGAAGTACAACCCCAAGATTAACGAAGACGTTGTGGCCATGCCTGGCTTTGCCCATGTTCACCCCATGCAGCCAGATGCGACTGTTCAGGGTACACTCAAGGCCCTCTACCACCTGGAAGAACTCCTCTGTGACCTCACCGGGATGGATGGCTTTACCCTGCAACCTGCAGCGGGTGCCCACGGCGAATATGCTGGCGTTATGCTGATCAAGTCTTACCACCAGGCCAGACATGACGAGGCCCGCAAGTATATTCTGGTTCCCGACTCTGCACACGGCACCAACCCTGCCACCGCAGCCATGGCGGGCTACAAGATTCGGGAAGTCAAATCCCTGCCTAACGGTGAAGTGGATGTCGAAGACCTCAAGTCCAAGTGTGACGAAACGGTAGCCGGCATGATGCTGACTAACCCTAATACCCTGGGCCTTTTTGAGACTCAGGTCAAAGAGATCACCCAAGCCGTGCACGACTGCGGCGGACTCATGTACTACGATGGCGCCAACCTCAACCCCATCATGATGCAGGTGCGTCCTGGTGATATGGGCTTTGACTGCGTCCACTTAAATGTGCATAAGACCCTGTCTACCCCGCACGGTGGTGGCGGTCCTGGTGCTGGCCCTGTAGGCTGCAAAGATTTCCTCAAGCCCTACCTGCCCAAGCCTGTCCTGGCTAAGGAAGGCGACAAGTACTTCTGGGACTATGATCGCCCCGAGAGCTTTGGTCGCGTCCGTTCTTTCAACGGTGCAACTGCTGTTCTCCTGCGTGCCCTATCCTACCTTATGGCTAATGGTTATGAGGGCCTCAAGGACTCTGCCGAGGCAGCTGTGGCTAATGCCAACTACCTCTATGGCAAGCTCAAGGACCTCTATGCCACCTCTACAGACCAGCCCGTCATGCACGAGTTTGTCCTCTCCGGTGACATCCAGGCCAAGCAGGGCTGCAACACCATGGATATGGCCAAGCGCATGATTGACTATGGCATCCATCCGCCCACAGTCTACTTCCCCCTCATTGTCCACGAGGCCATGATGTTTGAGCCCACGGACACCGAGACAGTAGAAGGTATGCAGAAGATGGTGCATGCCATGCAAGAGATTGCAAAAGAGGTTGAAAACAACCCTGACCTGATCCATGCAGCCCCGCACCATACCCCGGTCCGCCGTCCTGATGAAGTCAAAGCGGCCAAGGACCTGGTCGTAAAGTTCGAGGGCTAGGCCCAGTTTAAACAAACAGGCTCGCTCCTGAGCCCATCATCTGATCCGCGCCGTGGCCAGGTCTCGCGACCCAGCTACGGCGCTTTTTATTTCTCTAAAAGGAGAAAAAGTGGGTTGGGATGAGCAATATCTGCTAATAGATTGCCACCAATCCTGTTTCATTTTGTTGCCCAGCCATTGGTGGCAAAACGACCTTTATCAATTTTCCCACCAAGACAAAATTTTTATGACACAGAGTCTTTGGTGGCAAAATCACATTCCGCTAGATTGCCACCAATCCTGTTTCATTTTATTGCTCAGGCATTGGTGGCAAAGCGACCTTTTCTCAATTTTGCCACCAAGAGATAATTTTAATAACACGGAGTCTTTGGTGGCAAAATCACATTCCGCTAGATTGCCAGCAATCCTGTTTCATTTTGTTGCCCAGCCATTGGTGGCAAAACGACCTTTATCGATTTTCCCACTAAGAGAAATTTTTTATAGCGCTGAGTCTTTGGTGGCAAAATCACATTCCGCTAGATTGCCACCAATCCTGTTTCATTTTATTGCCCAACCATTGGTGGCAAAATGACCTTTATCAATTTTCCCACCAAGAGAAAATTTTTATAGCGCTGAGTCTTTGGTGGCAAAACCGCATTTCCGCTAGATTGCCACCAATCCTGTTTCATTTTGTTGCCCAGTCATTGGCGGCAAAACGACCTTTTGCACTTTAGCCGCATAGCCTTCCGGCCATCCACAGCTTGCTAATGGAGCGGGGGGCATGTAAAATGATCAATTGAATACAATAGTTATTCAATAACGCAGAAAAGCTCACAAAAAGATTTTCCAAGGAGGAAAAACAATGGCAATTAAACTTGCAATCAATGGTTTTGGCCGTATTGGCCGCTTAGTTTTCCGCGCAATGGCTCAACGTGGCCTACTGGACGATACCTTTAAAGTCGTCGCCGTTACCGACCTTAACATCGATGCGTCCTACACTGCTTACCAGCTCAATTATGACTCTGCCCAGGGTCGTGCCAAGCAGGTCTATTCCAGCAAAAAATCCAAGCCCGAGCTGGAGTTTGATGATATTTTAGTTGTAGACGGCAAGCACGAAGTTCCTGTGCTGATGGCCTCTAAGCACCCCAGCGAATGCCCTTGGAAAGAACTGGGCGCCGAGTATGTCCTGGAATCCACCGGCCGTTTCACCAAGTATGAAGATGCCCATGGCCACATTGAAGCGGGCGCACAAAAAGTCATCCTTTCTGCTCCTGGTAAGGGCGATGGCTTCAAGATGCTGCTCATGGGCGTTAACGAAAACGAATACGTTTCTGCAGAACACGATATCGTTTCTAACGCTTCCTGCACCACCAACTGCTTAGCCCCTCTGGTACATGTCCTGCTCAAGGAAGGCATAGGTATTGAAAAGGGCTTGATGACCACTGTTCACGCTTATACCGCTACTCAGAAGACCGTAGATGGCCCCTCCAATAAGGACTGGCGTGGTGGCCGTGCTGCCGCAGTTAACATTATTCCCTCTACTACCGGCGCCGCTAAAGCCGTGGGTAAGATTCTGCCCGAAGTCAACGGCATCCTGACAGGGATGTCCTTCCGTGTGCCTACCGTCACGGGTTCCACCGTTGACCTGACTTTCACCGCCAAGCGGGATACCTCCATCGAGGAAATCGACGAACTCATGAAGAAGGCCTCTGAGACTTACCTCAAGGGCATCCTGGGCTACACCAAGGATCCTATCGTTTCTAGCGATATCATTGGAGACAGCCACTCTTCTATCTATGACTCTCAAGCGACCCTGAGCAACAACCTGCCTGGTGAGAAACGCTTCTTCAAGGTTGTTTCTTGGTATGACAACGAGTGGGGTTACTCCAACCGCACCATTGACCTCATGCTCCACATGGGTAAGGCAGACGGCAGACTTTAATTAAAGCGGCTGCAACCAAGTCAAATCAAGTCAGGCTTGCCTAAGTGTTAACTTGGCTTTACCTGGCTTGGGCCTAGTTCTATAATATAAGTAGTCATTAAAATTGGGCTTAGGCCAGGTGCCTAAGCCCAAGCTGTAATGACCAGTAGAAGAGAGAAAGGATTCGCATATGAAAATTGAAATCACTGGCGTTAATATGTCGGTCAACGACAGATTGCGCGAAGAAGTTGAATCCCAACTTAGTAAATTCCATCGTTTCTTTGGTGATGAGGCTGTCACCACGGTCAAAGTCCAACCCGACCAAAAAGATGTTAAAGTAGAAATTACCCTGAAGATACACAGGGATATCTACCGGGTTGAAGCCACGGCTCCCGAAGCCAAAGTGGCTTTGGATGCTGCCATTGATAACCTGGAACGCCAAATCCGCAAGCACAAGAGCAAGCTGAAAAAGCGTAAACGCGACCTATCTTACATGGATGACTATCTGGACCAGTTGCCGGCCCTAACGGAAGAAGAAATCCAGGAAGCCACACCCGAGATTACCCGGCGCAAACGCTTCGTGATTGATGCGATGGATCCCGAAGAAGCCGCTCTGCAAATGGAATTGATCGACCATGATTTCTTCCTCTACCTGAGCCCTGAAACGGGCAAGGTTTGTGTGCTCTATAAGCGGCATGATGGCGACTACGGTATTCTGGAACCGGAATACTAAACTCTCAACCACAATTTAGCATTTTAGGGAGGGGCTTATGGCCCCTCCTCTTGTCCTCAGCCCTATTTCCTCTATACTTTAAGATATCCGTTATTCCTCTGCAGCCTAAGCTGCCCACTTGTCTGCACTCCCTCTGCAGCCCCGTCTACAGTAAGGACCTTCCATGTATTCAAACCCACTGTCTTCCCCCGAACTCAATCAGCAAATTCTCCAAGATCTCAACCCACCGCAAAGAGAGGCGGTTTCATATGGCAGCGGCCCTCTTTTAGTTTTTGCGGGGGCTGGTTCCGGTAAGACCCGGGTCATTACCCGGAGGATCGCCTGGCTGGTGGCTCAGGGTCTGCATCCAGCAGAAATCTTGGCTCTGACCTTTACCAATAAGGCGGCCAACGAAATGAAAGAACGCCTGGTAGGGCTTCTGGGTCCAGTGGCTAGGCACATGTGGGTAGGCACCTTTCACTCCATGCTCCTGCGCATCCTGCGGCCCAATGCGGAGCTATTAGGCTTTACGGATAGCTTTACCATCCTGGATTCTGACGAACAGAAGACCTTGCTCAAACAGGTGCTCAAGGACCTGCGCATAGATGACCACTACCTGCCGCCCGCCGATGCCCACCGACAGATTTCGCATGCCAAAAACCACATGCTGAGCCCCCAGGACTATGAGGCCCAAGAAGCCAGGGGCTTCCGCCAGCAGCATGCCTATTACCAGGATGTAGCCAGGGCCTACCTGGCCTATCAGAAGGCCCTTAAGGACCAAAACTCCATGGACTTTGACGATATTCTTCTCTATGCAGTCCAGCTCTTCCGGCAAAACCCGGAGGTGCTGGCGGCATACGCTGGGCGTTTCCGCCATATCTTGGTGGATGAGTACCAGGATACCAACAAGGTCCAGTACGAGACCCTGCGCCTCCTGGCATCTGCCCATGGCAACCTCTGTGTGGTGGGGGACGATGACCAGTCTATTTATTCCTTCCGGGGGGCCCAGCACGAGAATATCCTGAATTTTGAAAAAGATTTCCCCCAGGCCCACATTGTCAAGCTGGAACAGAACTACCGGTCTACGCCCGTTATTTTGCAGGCAGCGAACGCGGTTATCTCCAACAATGAAAAGCGGGTAGAGAAAAAACTTTGGACCTCCAGTAAGGGCGGCGAAGCGATCCAATTTTACCGGGCGGCCGACCACTATACTGAGGCCAGGTGGATTGCCCAGGAAATCAAACGCCTCAGTCAAAGGGCAGAGGACCCTATTTCGCCCGCACAAATAGGCATCTTATACCGGCTCAACGCCCTCAGCCGTAACCTGGAATTTGCCCTCAGGGAAGAGGGCATTCCCTACAAGATTTACGGCGGCCTGCGCTTCTATGACCGCAAGGAAATCCGAGATGTCCTGGCCTACCTCCGCCTGATTGACAGTCCACACGATCGCCTGGCTTTTGAACGGGTGATTAATACCCCCAAGCGGAGTTTGGGCCAAGTCACAGTAGACCGGGTGCTTAACTATGCCACGAATGAGGGTGTCTCCCCCCTGGAAGTAGCCGGTCGGGCTGACCAGTATCCAGACCTCTCTCATGCGGCGGTCCGCCTCCAGGAATTTGCCGCCTTGATCGACCGGATGCGTGTAGTTGCCCAGACCAACCAGGTCAGTTTCCCTGACTTCATTAAATATGTGGAAGAAGAATCTGGCCTCTATGGCTTTTGGCAAGCCGAACATCAGAAGCTCAACCTAGAAGCCGAATCCCGCTTACAAAACCTGGAGGAACTCCGGTCTGATGCCCTGGAATTCGCCAACCGCCAGGCCGCAGACTTGGCAGTAATTGCCGAGCTCAGTGACCGCTATGGAGAGGGAGCGCTTACCCAGGCTCTCCTAGATGACCAAAGTGCTTTGACCCAGAGAGACTTGAGCCTACCTGTCTTAACCCGGAGCTTCCTGGAAAATGCTGCTCTCTTTGCCGCGGGAGATGAGGAGGACCCTGCGGAGACAGTCTCCCTGATGACGATTCACTCCGCCAAGGGCTTAGAATTTGATGCCTGCTTTATTGTGGGGGTGGAGCAGGGGATTTTCCCCAATGTCAACAAACTATTGAGCCCGGAAGACGAGGAGGAAGAACGGCGTCTTTTCTATGTCGCGATTACCCGGGCCCGCAAAAGGCTTGCCATGACCACTGCCCAGTCCCGCTTGATCTATGGTAAAACAACCTATAACCCACCCTCCCAATTTCTCAAGGAAATTCCCGACCGCTTGATTGAAGAAAGCGGGGGCTCTCGCTACGGGGATGGGGAGTTTCTCACCAGGTCAGGGTTTAAGAGTCAGCCGACAGAAAATCCCTTTACCCGCAAGGCGCCCAAGACTAGCCTGCACACAAACACTCCCAGCGCGCAAAGCCAGCTCTGCCAGCTAGAGCCAGGGGCCAAGGTCAGGCACAAACGTTTTGGCGAAGGGACCCTGATCAAGAAAGAAAGCACCAGTACCGATGCGATTTTAAGTATCGACTTTGGGGGCAAGACCAAGCACATGATGGCCTCTATGGCTGACCTAGATGTCTTAGACTAGGGCGTGGAAAGGCGGTAGCCGGTATGTTAGACCCAAGAGCAAACATTCGGGAAATCAAAGAAGCGGAAGAGTTAGAACGCCTGAGCCCCTATGCCGTACCCGCGGCTCGGTCCCGGGGCAGGCGCAAGCCAGAGGCCCCGTGTACGACCCGGACAGCCTACGAAAGAGATATGGGGCGCATTATTTACAGCTTGGATTTCCGCCGCCTCCGCCACAAAACACAAGTCTTTTTTAACCCCCGGTCTGACCACGTCTGTACCCGCATGGAACATGTGATCTATGTGTCCTATATTGCCCGGACCATCGGTAAGGCCTTGCGACTCAATGAAGATCTCATTGAAGCGATTGCCCTGGGCCATGACTTAGGCCACGCGCCCTTTGGCCACTCTGGTGAGGCAGAGCTCAATGCCATCCTCCGCCGAGAAGGGTCAGGCTTCCAATTTAAACATGAAGTCCATAGCCTGAGGGTGATTGATGTCCTAGCGGAACACCAAGGTAAGCGCCAAGGGCTCAACCTCAGTTTTGAGGTCCGTGACGGCATCGTTTCCCACTGCGGAGAGCGCTACCTGGAGACGGACCTCCATGCCAACCGGGAGAAAACTGAAAAAGACCTCTATCCCGGTGCGGAAAGCCATGCCCTACCAGCCAGCCTAGAGGGCTGTGTGGTACGCATTGCCGACCGGATTGCCTATTTGGGCAGGGATATAGAAGACGCAGCCCGGGCCGGCCTCATGGACTTTGAGGATATCCCCCGCGACCTTAAGCAGACTTTGGGGGCCAGTAACCGGGATATCGTCAACAATTTGGTGACGGATATTATCCGAACCAGCCAGGGCCAGGATGCGATTAAACTTTCGCCTGGCCCGGCACAGGCCATGAGTGCACTCCTGCAACTCAACGCCCATCGGATTTATGCCTCGGCCAAGGTCCGCCGCTATGAATTTATTGCCCGCCAGATTGTGGATGGGCTCTATGAAGCCTTCAAGCAGGGCTTAGAGGATCCAGAAGCCCTGGCCCAGTCGCCTATTCCGGTCTTGGCCAATCTAGCCAAATTTGCTGCAGAACACCCCGAGCCCCAGGCCAGCCGCGACCGGATTATTTGTGACTATCTTGCCGGGATGACGGATGTCTACGCCTCGGAGAGCTTCAAGAGTATCTACCAAATATAAAAATTATAAAAGCCTAGGGGACGAGAGGGAAAGGATACGCTTATGGGAAATTATTTTTATGCTATGCTCCACCGCATGCGCTATATTGAGCGCTGGTCGCTCATGCGCAACTCCCAGACGGAAAACCTCCAGGAGCACACCCTTGAGGTAGCCTATTTTGCCCATGCCCTTGCCCTGATCCGCCGGTCCTATTTCCCGAACCTGCCGGGCCCTCGGCCGGAAACCTGCGTGATGCTGGCCCTCTACCACGATGTCTCTGAAATTATTACCGGGGACCTTCCTACCCCCATCAAATACTTTAATACCCGCATCCACCGGTCCTTTAAGGAAGTAGAAGGGGAAGCCTTGGACCTCATGGTCCAGGGTATCCCCGCAGATATGCAAGAAGATTATCGGGCCTATCTCTACCAAGAGGGGGCTGGCGACCAGGCCGAGGAGTTTGCCCTAGCCAAACCCCTCGTGAAGGCGGCGGATACCCTTTCGGCCTACCTCAAATGCTTGGACGAATTGGCCTTTGGCAACCATGAGTTCAAGGATGCCGCAGAGTCCACCCGCGAGAAACTTTTGGCCTATGACCGCCCGGAGGTCAATTGGTTTTTAGAAAATTGCCTAGAGGACTTTGGTCGTACCCTGGATGACCTCCGTGCAGGTCATGCCTAGGCCAGGCCATTATTGCTATTAGGTTACGGGAGTCCTAAAACTTTCCAACAAATGCCCTAAAACATGGGTTTTGCAGGCCTTTGCCCGCTTTTCTCCACCCGGTAAATGCTAGAATAGCTTCAGTTATTTTAGCTAAATGTGGCTTGGCCGGTATGGGTCCGGTCCGATTAGCCGTGAGATAGGAGAATTAGCGTGAAGCATAGAGGTAAGATCCTCCTCGGAGCAGTTTTAATCCTCCTCCTCTTGCTGGAGGTTCTGGTGTTTTTCCGTGAAAACCAGGAGGCAGAGCCTGTCTACCCCGTACCAGGATTTGTGACGGCAGACCCTTCCAGCTATATGCGCCGCGATCCAGATACTTCCCGCGAACCCCTCAGGGAACTCAAAAAAGGGGTGGAAGTCACTGTTTTAGGGGAGGTTCCTGGCGAGGATGTCGCTGGCAATAGCACCTGGTACGAGATCATGTATAACAATATGCATGGCTATGTCTCTTCCGCTTTTATCCGGATCCAATATGAGTTGGAGCTCCCACCCGTCATGCCGGGCCTGGGCAACGAAGAATTCCGGCAAGACCTGCTCGCTAAAGGCTTCCCGGAATCCTATATTGGCCCCCTCATGGAGCTACACGCGGCCTATCCCCAGTGGACTTTTTCTCCCTTGCACACCAACTACACCTTTGACCGTGCTCTGAAGGGGGAGTACCGGGCGGGGGTCAACCTGGTCATTGCCAATTCTCCTCCCGAATACAAGTCCAAGGCGGATGCGGATTTTAACTACTACACCAATTCCTGGCGGGAATATGAACAGGGTTGGGTGGGGGCTTCTGCCGAACTGATTGCCTTCCAGATGGACCCTCGCAATTTCTTAGATGAAGTGCAGATTTTCCAATTTGAAAGCCAGCGCTATAATCCCGACCTGTCCTACCGGCACGGTTTGGTATCTGTCATTAACAATACCTTCATGGCGGCTTCGCCTATCTCCTACTTGGACCAAGCAGGCCAAAGCCAAAGCCTGGATACGGACTACGCCAGCTTGCTAGAAGAAGCCGGTCAAGTGTCTGGCGTCTCACCCTACCACCTACTGTCTCGCATTATTCAAGAGGTGAGCCCTGCTGGCTCTCACTCCGTATCTGGCGACTACATCGAAGATGTGCGCGGCTTTTATAACTTCTACAACATTGGTGCCACGGGTGGGGGAGACCCCCTGTATATGGGACTGGTGACGGCGCGCGATGGTATTACGGGCTATCCGGATTATAAAAATGCAGAAATGCTCTTCCCCTGGACAGATCCGGCTAAGGCCATCAAGGGTGGGGCCATTTTTATTGGCAAAGACTATATTAATGTAGACCAACACACCCTCTACCTGCAGAAGTGGAACCTGGTTTCTCGCTATACCCGCCCCTTTACCCACCAATACATGGGCAATGTCCTGGCGCCTGAGTATGAGGCCATCAATGTCTATAATGCCTACCTTGAGATGGGGGCCCTGCAGGAAGCCAAGGAATTCCTCATCCCAGTTTTCCTGGATATGCCCGAACTGACCCCTTCACCGACTGGCGGAGGCAACCCCAACAACTGGCTGAAGGCTATCCGGGTCAACGGCCAGGTTATTCCCAATTTTCGGCCTGAGCGCTACGAATATAAGCTAGAAATCTCCGCGGCCAGCCGTGGCCTGGCTGTAGATGCCCTGGCCTGGAGTCCTGATTCTACAGTAGCTGGTATGGGGGTTTACCAGTTAAGACCCGGTCCTAATGAAATTATTTTGCAGGTAGTTGCAAACAACGGAGTCAGTCGTAACTACCGACTCTATGTGGAACAAAGTCCAGTCACGGCCAATATAGATACGGAGGGTTTGCCCAAGATATCCTCCTCCAGTTATCAGATTTCCTCCCTGGGTTATCTCTACGGGGCTGATCCCTTGCAGGGCAGTAATGCTGCTAGTTATCTCAAAAGCCAGTTCAGCAATTTACCGCCCAGTTATAACATAGAGTTACTGGCTGCTGACGGGCAAAACGCGATAGAAAGAGCCGGTACAGGCTCTCTTCTTCAATTGAGAGAAAATGGCCAGGCGGTTAACCAGTTTCCCCTGGTTATTTTAGGGGATGCCAACGGCGACGGTTATATCGATCTCACAGACTTTCAGGCCATGCGAGAGCGCGTTATCCGCGGTGAGATTAATGTGGATACGGCCTATGACCTGGCGATGGATATTAACCAGGATGGCTTGGTCAATATGCTGGACCTCTTGGCCCTGAAAAATCATGTTGTTCAGGCTGCGCTTATTGCCCAAACCCTAGTGGAATAGCTTGGGCCCTTGGCTCCCTCAAGGAGATTTTCCTCATAAAATCCCTCATAAAATCCTATAGACCTATAGATTGGAGATGATGACATGAGTAAAAGTCCATACTTTCGGGGAAGTAAACTTCTCCTGCTCTTTTTGTGTATATGCCTTTTCTTATCCCAACCGGTCCTAGCGACCGCGATCGTGGGTATGAGTTCACCGGATGTGGTCCAGAGAGGACAAAGCTTTAGGGTGCAGATTTTTGCAACCAGTGCTTCGTCCGGAGTTAACCTGGTTCAGGTCTATGTCAAGTATCCGGTGGAAAGCTTTAACTTCGTCAAGGGCAATTCCAGCTTTCTGGGTACCCTAGGCAGTGAGGTCGCCTCTCCGGCTGACTCCCTCAATATTTTTGAGATGGAGGACAAAAATGGTATCATCGCTCTGCTAGCCATGGGTATCCCTTATGCTGCCCCGGGCGACGTCATTGCCGAGCTTGAATTTACGGCCAAGGCAGACGCCCCTATTGGTCCAACTTCCTTTAAGTTTGACTTCTCCCAGCAGCCCTCTTATGTCCAGCTGTCTGATGGGACTAAAGTAGATGCCACCAGTGAAAACTTAGACTTCAAGATCACAGACCTTGTGGACCAGCCCCAGTCTAATGAACCCTTGCCGCCGGGTGACCTGCCCGAAGAAACGCCGGCCCCTGGCATTGCAGAACCCTACAATCCTGAGAACCAGCTACAGCCCGCTGAAGGGCTAGATGGCCAGAACCCTGAAGGCTACGGGATCGGAAAACTGAATGAGGCGGAGACGACTCCCAAAAGCACCGAAGCTCCGTCCAAACCAAGTGTGCCTGAACCTAAGCGCACGGAGCCTTCCGAAGCGGCTAAGCCAGAATCTGAATTGAAATCTGTAACCGGTGAGCTGCTCTATGTGCCAGAAAATGGCCTGCCTTTGGAGGAAATCCCCGCCGGCTTCAAGGGAGACACTGCTCAAATGATGGGGGTCAACATTCCCGTCGCCAAGTCAGAAAGCAAGCAACTTACCCTTTACTACCTTAAATCACAGTCTGCTCCAGCCTTCTATACCTATGAGGAGAATACTCAGCGTTTTAAGTATTATGACCTGGCCAAGCTTAAGGCCAGTGAATCACAAACCAACAAACAGGCATCCTTCCTGGGTGCTCATGCGGGCGATAGCTGGAAGGTACTCTTGGTTTCCCTACTGGGGCTTTCTTCCTTGGCGGTTCTGGTCTATACACTCAAGCGCAACCTACTCGGCTAGAGAGGCTGCCTAGGTATGTCACAGATGGATGCGCAGGGAGACGCACAGGAGAAGCACGGTCTCGGAGCCAAGCTGAAAGGCCTGATTGGCCGCCTGCTGCAGTCGGAGATCATACGCTATTTGATAGCCGGCGTCCTGACAACCCTGGTTAACTTTGTGGTGCTCACCCTACTGGGCGAGGCCTTTGGCTATGAAAATGGCAAGAATATTGTCTTCAACAGCCTGGCGATTGTGGTCTCCATTATCTTTGCTTTTTGGATTAACCGTGGTTTTGTCTTCCAATCCACAGGAGCCTTGTGGCCAGAATTTCTGAGTTTTTTTGGCTCCCGCATCCTGGTTTCCCTGATTTTTGACAATGGCTTTTTTGCCCTTTTCTATAATGTTTTGGGCCTCCAAGACAAGGTCCCCATCTTCCGGGTTCCCTGGGCCAAACTGATTGGAGCGGTCTTTGTGGTTCTGGCCAACTACTTGGTGGGCAAGTTTCTCGTATTCCGGAAGAAAGAAAAATAAATCTGCTACAATATGGGGCTAGAGTCTCTTGCCTGAGCTTAAAGCCGCCCCATGGGGTAGATTTTAGCTTGTGCTTGTTAAAGCCGCCCTCCCCAGGATCAAGACTTTATGACCCTAATATCAGCAGTTTGGAGCTAAGCCGTATATGAATTTTTCAGAAGCTTTAGACTATCTTTTTCAAGCCAATGATTTTGGTATCCGTCCCGGTCTACAACGCATTACGAAACTCTTAGACCTCTTGGGCAATCCTCAGGAAAACTACCCTTGTGTCCATATTGCAGGGACCAACGGCAAGGGTTCGGTGTCTGCCTATTGTGCTCATGTCGCTGCCGTGGCGGATAAGAAGGTCGGCTGGTTTACCTCCCCCTACCTGGAACGTTTTAACGAGCGCATACGGATTATAGATGGTCGGCAAGGCCTGGCAGACTTTGAAGCCCATTTCCGTAGCCCAGAGATCAGCGATGCGGACTTTGCAGCCCTCTTAAGTGAGATTCGGGTGTCAATTGACCAGATGTTGACGGAAGGCTTTGACCATCCGACCGTCTTTGAGATGTTGACCGCTGTGGCCTATCTCTATTATGCCCGTGAGCAAGTTGATATGGCTGTGATTGAGGTTGGCATGGGGGGAAGGTTGGATTCTACCAATGTCCTGACTAAACCCTTGGTTTCTGTCATTACGGCCTTAGGCTATGACCACATGGACCGCCTGGGCAACACTCTGGGCGAGATAGCAGGGGAAAAGGCCGGGATTATCAAACCGGGTTGCCCAGTTATTCTTTACGACCCTAGAGATATTCAAGAAACCGCCCAGGAGGGGGGATCCGCCTTAGAAGTGGTAGGCCAAAAGGCCCAGGACCTAGGTGCGCCCCTGACCCTGGTGTCCAGTAAACTATTTTCTGACCATGAAGTGGACTACCAGGGGCAAAGCTTTAGGCTGGCAGGTTCGAACCGCCATTGGCAGATCAAGCTGCGCGGGGACTACCAGCAGATGAATGCCGGCCTCGCAATTGAGGCCTGCCGCAGCTTTGCTACAGACGACCAGATAGCGGAGGGCTTGGCCCGAACACGTTGGCCCGGCCGTTTGGAAATCATGCGGCAAGACCCCTTGGTCATGATTGATGGGGCCCACAATGTCCAAGGCTGCGCTGCCCTGGCCCGGGAAATTCACGCCTACTTTAACCAAGACAGGCATATTTACCTGGTGGGCATCTTGGCAGACAAGGAACACGCCAAGATGCTTTCTTTAGTTCTTAATGGTGATAACCAGACGCCTGCTAACATTTACTGCACAGAGTGCCCGGTGCCTCGGACCATGCAGGCCCATGCCTTGGCCCGTGAACTCCAGAGCATTTTGGCTTGGAAGGATGACCAAGTTTGGAATTTGGAAGAGCCCATGCACAGTCCAGAGAAACTGGCTCAGCAAGACTTGGCAGGAAAAATTTGCTATAGTCCCGATATGGAAAAAACCTTGCTGGCTGCCCTGGCCCAGGCCGAGCGAGAGGGTAAAGGCTTGGTCGTTTTTGGTTCCCTTTACCTCATCGGCAATCTGCGCCCCTACCTCCGGCGTGAACTCTGGGGCCAGGCCCTGGACGGTGAATAAGCCAGCCTGTACACGAAGACAACATGAGCCTGTTCAACTGGAAACTACGCATCGATTATTTTCGGCCTCTCACTGAGGCTGACCTTAGCTTTTTTGCGCCCCCTGGTGAGCTGTACCGGGTAGCAGCGTCTTATAATGCGGCCTTAAACCTCTATGTTTCAGGCCAGGAGGACCAGGCGCTAACCGCCCTAGCCCAAATTTGCCGAGATTACCCGCTTTTCCCCCAGGCCAACCACCTCTACGGTGTGTTACTGGGGGCTACCGGCAAGTTTGCGGAGGCAGAGGACTACCTAGGCAGGGCCCATCTTTTGGAGATGGAAGCCGAAGAAAAGCAACAGCTAGACCAGGAACTGCGGGAAGCACAAAGAGAAGCCAGTGCCATCCGTCGGGAAAATGCCAAGATTCACCGGCGGGAGAGATCTTTGACCCCGGTGAAGAAGCAAATTGCCATGGAGAGTATCCTGCAAAAGGCTCCTTCCCTGGACCAGGAGACCAGTGACAGCATCCACAAGCAACCCTCCCTGATTTTTGAGAGCCCGCAAGAGAAACGTAAAACCGCCCAGACTATTATGGTGGCCGTAGGGGTGGGAATATTGATTCTCCTCGTTTTTTTCTTCTACTGGCGACCCCAGATTTTAGCCGGCCAGGCCCTAGAAATTGAGCGGATCGAAAAGCTGGATTGGCTGGAGGAAGAACTCCACCAGCGGGCAGTGGATTACCCGGAGGTTGGCAAAATTTTAGAAGACTACCAGGCCTGGCTGACCTCCGGTCGGCCACCCCGGCCGAGTGAGGACAGCAGACCTTCCGGCCCTGGCTTAGCTAGTGAGGCAACCGTCCCTAGCCAAGAGGCTGGCGCAACAAATGCCCCCTCAGCCCCTATAGAGGAAGCCAGCCAGTCGGAATAAGCCTGGCTTTGGCCTCCTCAACTGCCACTTTGTTCATTGACATAACCTGCTTTAAGGAGAGAAGACTTTGCACTTTATATCCACGCGTAACCCTGACTTAAACTTGACCTTCAAAGAAGCCAGCCTGGCCGCCTATGGCCCCCAGGGTGGTAGCTTTGTCCCAGCAGATTTTCCCAGCCTGCCCGAGGACTTTCTGACCAGCCTCCAAGGATTGACCTTTAGCCAGCAAATGGCGGCTTGTCTCAGTCTCTTTGTGGAGGACCCAGACCCTACAAGCCTGGCGCAGATTTGTGACCGGGCTTTTGGTGAGGATTTTGCCAGCCGGCCCTTTGAAGTTAAAGCCCTCAATCCCTATAAGCTGGATGAGCTGGTGATTTTTGCGGATAAGGGTCCTTCAGGTAGCCGGGCAGACTACGGTCAGGTCCTGGCCCATGAGCTCTTCAACTATTGGGCTCAGGAAGACGAAAGCTATTATTGCCTAGCGGGCCCACGTCTAGACCAGGTTCTGGCCCTAGCGGCAGCCCATCGGGCCACAGACCCCCTCTATCCACTTTATTTTCTGGATGGGCGCTTTGATCCAGTGGACCTGCCTAGACTGGAGTCCTATCTTAGCAAGGACCAGGCCTTGGGTTTTTATTTGACGGAGGATCTGGAAGAGGCAGAGGCCGCCTACCGTAAACTCTGGCAAGGCTGCGACTTACGTGCTCGCTTGGACCAGCAGGGTATCCGGCTCCTAGCCGCAGATGAAAGTTCACCCATCTCCCTGCTGTGCCAAATGTCCCTGATCCTGATTAGCCTGTCTGAACTTTTGGCCCAGGAACTCCTAGAAGCTGGCAATACCGTAGATTTAGCCTTGACCTCTAATGACCTGGATTTTAGCCTGGCGGCCCTCTATGTCAAAAGCATGGGCCTGCCCCTGGGTTATAGCCTCATTGCGGAAAATGCCAACCGCCTCTTCAGTGATTTCTTCCGGTCTGGCAGCTTTAACCTCAAGCGCAAATTTAAGTCCGGACCGGTGGATAGTCTCAATACCATTTGGCCTCCGGCCTTTGAAGCCCTGCTTTTTGAATTAATAGGTCGCAACCCTGAACTCCTGGCCAAGTCCCTGGCAGACTTGCAAGAAACGGGTCGCTTCAGCCTAGGCAAGGACTATCAAAGGTCTTGGCGGAGCCACTTGCGGGCTATCTTTAACAATGACAAAGCGATCAACCGATCCTGCCGGTCGCTCTATGACCGGTCAGACTACCTCCTAGACGGAGGTGCTGCTGCTGGCTTTGCCGCCTGCAAACTGGATAACAAGTCGGCTAAAGAAAGAGACTTGCAGGTTGTCCTCTCTTCCTATAACCCTCTTTGGTCTTGGGAACTAGCCTCGGATGCGATTTTTGGCCGGGCCTTTAGCAAGGGTAAGAGCCGGGCACAAATGGCAGAGATTCTGGTTGAGGAAAGCGGCATAGACTTTCCCCCGGCCTTGGCCTCCTATCTCTTGCGGGAGACAGACCAGCTAGGAAATGAGCAAGTTTTCCAAAATCTATCGTCTCAAGCAGGACTTGCAGACCAGGTCTTTGACCTTATTTCCCTCTACAGTCGGCAACAACAGGCGGGTTACCATGACTAAGCGTTTAGCAAAAATCCCGCTCCTGGTCAGCTGCCTGGTCCTGCTTTCTCTGGTCTGGAGCCCGTCCTTCCCTTTATCCTGGCAGGTTGGCGCTGAGGAAGCGCCTCCTGAAACCCTGCCCATAGGAGAGGCGGCGGTACCTGAGGCGGATCCCCAAGAGCCTGCCCTGCCCTTGGACGAGGACCTAGCAGGGGAGGACCCGGAAGAGGAAGAGGAAGGGGAAGACCGCCGCAGTGAGGAGACGACGCGGCTGGAATTCTCTGACCAAGAGTGGTCGGAAATGGTGAGCGACGTCCCCCGACCCGTGGAGGCCTGGCCCAGCTTGGACCAGATTGCCTGCGCGGCCTACATTGTGGCCGACGGAGACACGGGAGAGATTCTCTTGGGGGAGAATACTGATGCCATTGCCTACCCCGCCTCCATGACCAAAATTATGACCGCCCTGGTTATCCTGGAGCACCCGGACTACGATCCGGCCAAACCAATTTATTTTAGTGACCTGGCCTGCGCCATGCCTGCCCCCGAGTCCACTACCGCCGGCTTTATGCCAGGAGAAATTTGTCCCACCATTTCCTGCCTTTACGCCATGATGATGCGGTCAGCCAATGAGGTGGCTAATGCCCTGGCCGAAAATTATGGGGAGACCATTGACGATTTTGTTGTTCTCATGAACCAAAAAGCCCAGGAGCTGGGATGTGAAAACACCAACTTCCTTGACCCCTGTGGCTTTGGCTATGTGGACCACCATACGACCTGTGAAGATATGGTCAAAATTATCCGCCGAGCCATGAGCCACTCCCTCTTTCAAAGTTTAGTGAACAATAAGCTGTACAGCCTGCCGCCTACAAATCTTCACCCCATGTCCGGCTGGTCTAATATCGTCAATGGCAACTTTCTGGTTACGTATAGCAACGGGGGCTGGGGTTCGCCCTGGCTGGCCTCTTTTGACGGAATCAAGGCGGGTATGACAGATATCGCCGGTGACTGCCTGGCGACCGCGGCCACCACCTATGATGGCCGGCACCTCATTGCCGTTATCTTTGATGCGGCCTATACCGGTGAATATCCGAATTCTTATGTGGGCTCGGCCATTATGTCGCATACCCTTTTAGAAGAAGGGGCCAAGGCTATGGGGGCACCGCGTAAGGATGAGGCTGCAGCTTATGAACCTGGCACCTATCCCTGGCCTACCATGGCGGATCCTCTCTTGGGGGCAAAAGCCGCCTCGGCTGCCCAAGAAAACCCGCTTCTGCCCTCAGAGCCCCTGCCGTCCTTTACGGTTATCCCTCCCGAGCCTCCCCTGGCAGACCAGCAAACTGTGGCAGAGAACGAAATCGTGGTTGGTCGTTTGCCCTTATTCCTGATTTTCTTAGGCTTCTCAGTCTGCTTAACCCTGACTCTCATCTTAGCCTACCAGCTCCACCATAAGAAAAAGCAGGACCGCATCCGCCGCCGCTACGAAGAAAGACATTACTAAATGTTCGTGAAACGAAAACTTGAGTAATTTCGAGAAAAGACGCGAAAAAACGAGTACTATCAGGTTAAATTGAAAAAATATTTGACAAAGTCTAGCGAAAGCCTTATTTTAGCTAGGCGCCCATTTGGTGGGCCTTGCTGTTTTTAGCTGACCAAACCATAGCTTGACGGGTGACTGTCTCAAGGTTGGCCAGCCGAAAAGGGCAAAGTCCATCAAGGCCGAGAAAGACCTATTCAGGAGGAAAGCATGAAAAGCTACATGGCAAAAGCCGAAACTGTTGAACGTAAGTGGTATGTCATTGATGCTGAAGACCAAGTCCTTGGTCGTTTAGCCACTCAGATTGCCACCCTGCTGCGTGGTAAGCACAAGGCAGAATATACCCCCTTTGTTGATACGGGCGACTACGTCGTCGTTATCAACGCCGATAAAATTAGAGTTACGGGTAAAAAAGCCCAGCAAAAGCTCTATCGCCGTCACTCCGGTTATATGGGTGGACTCAAGGAAGTTCCCTATGAACAAATGCTGGAAAAGCACCCCGAGAGAATCTTGGAAGCTGCTGTGAAAGGCATGCTGCCCAAGAACAGCCTGGGGCGCAAAATGTTTAAGAAGCTCAAGGTCTATGCTGGCCCTGACCATCCCCACGCTGCCCAAAAGCCCGAAGTTTACAAAGTAAAGTAGAAGGAGTAGACCATGGCAAATAGAGATTTTTACTACGGTACTGGCCGCCGCAAGGAGTCTGTCGCAAGGGTAAGACTGTACCCCGGACAAGGCCAAATCACCATCAACGATAAAGACATCGATGATTACTTCAGTCTGGAAACGCTGAAATATATCGTACGTCAACCCTTAAACCTCACGGGTGCCGTTGACGAATTTGATATTAAAATTAACGTCCACGGCGGAGGCATTTCCGGCCAAGCGGGTGCTATCCGTCACGGGATTTCCCGGGCCTTGGTGGAGGCAGATGCAGAACGCTTTAAGGCTACCCTCAAGAAAGAGGGCTTCCTCACCCGTGATTCTCGGGTTAAGGAGCGTAAGAAATACGGGCTCAAGAAAGCACGTAAAGCTTCTCAGTTCTCCAAGCGTTAATGCAAGACCCCTATATCAAAAGAGGAGGTGCGGGATTCCGCACCTCTTATTTTTCTCACTCTCCTGCCGATACGGAGGCCTGGGCCGCGTCCCTGGCCTCCTGTTTGCAAGCGGGGGACCTGATTCCCCTGTACGGAGACTTGGGGGCGGGTAAGACCTGCTTGGCGCGAGGCCTGGCCCGCGGCTTGGGCGTGCAGGGTCAGGTAGCCAGCCCCTCCTTTACCTATCTGCGGGAACATCAGCCGGGCCAAGAAGGGCGGCCGGCCCTGTATCACTTTGACTGCTACCGCTTCCTTTCGCCTGAAGATTGGTATGATTTGGGCTTTGCAGACTACCTGGATGGTGCAGGAGTGGTCTTGATCGAGTGGCCTAGCCGCATTCTGGAGGTCTTGCCTACGCCCGATCTGGTGATCTCGCTCTCGCCAGGGGAGAGGGACCAGGATCGGCTGATTGAGCTCTGGGCCAGTCCAGACCTGGGGCCAGAACGGCTGAAAGCCTTGGAAAAGTTATTAGCATGCTCATTTTAGCCTTAGATACATCAAGTCAAAACTTAGGCCTAGCTCTAGTAAAGGATGGTCAGCTCCTTGCGGAGCGGAGTCTCGTGGCAGGTTTTAAGCATTCTCTTACCCTCCTGCCCCAGTTAGAGGAGCTCTTGACGGTGGCGGGTGTGGATTTTTCTGCGCTTGAGGCCTTCGCGGTGACGACCGGCCCGGGCTCCTATACGGGTATTCGTATTGGTCTGGCCACGGCCAAAAGCTGGGCCTGGCAGACGGACAAGCCCCTCTATGCCTTTTCTAGCTTGGCCCTGATGCTTGCCCCTTACCGGGCCATGGATGCCTTTTTTCTGCCCGCCTTGGATGCCCGGTCTGGCCGGACTTTTTCTTGCCTTTACCGCGGAGGGCAAAGGCTTTTGCCCGAAGCCAACCGCTATGGTCAGGACCTCATGGCAGACTTGAAGGCACTTTTTTATCTGGGCCGGAAAAGCACCCCCACGCTTTATCTTTTGGGTGATGGTGCGCCAGCTATTCAAGCGGCCTATGACCAGGATCCTGAGGCTGCCCAGCACTTTGCCTTAGAGATCCTAGACCCTAGTGTGGCCAGCCTCCGGCCTTATTACTTGGGCCTTCTGGCCCAAGAGGCCGCAGATCGCGGGGAAAAACCCTCCTGGCAGGAGGCGGCAGCCAATTACTGTGCGCCCACACAAGCCGAGCGGGTGCGCTTGGAGCACTTGGCCCAGGTCCAGATCCGACCAGCTGGCCTGGAGGACCTAGATACCATCCACCAGATTGAACGCGCTGTGTTCTCTACGCCTTGGTCCCGCAAAGCCCTGACCCACCAGCTTTCACCGGAAAACCGGGATGCCAAGCTTTTTCTGATTTACCTGCCCCAGGTTGGTGGGCAGACAGAGAAGGCTGAGCGGGTAGAGGACCAAACCCAGTCGACTGAGGAAATCCTGGGCTACGGGGGCTACTACCTCCATGTGGACGAAGCGGAAATCCTTAATATTGCCATCCTGCCGGACCACCGCCACCAGGGCCTGGGCCAAAAACTCCTGGCTGGCCTCATGGCCGATGCCAAGTCCCAAGGTGCCCAGCGGCTCACCTTGGAGGTGCGCAAGTCCAATGAAGCAGCCCGCAAACTCTATGCCAACCAGGGCTTCCTGCCCTGTGGCGAACGCAAGAACTACTATGACAAACCGCGCGAAGATGCGCTGATCCTGGAAGCCCAGCTCTAAAAGGACTCAGAGAAATTTACGGAGACTTAGCCGGGCAGGCAAAAGTTACCTTGCCTGTGTCTAGGCGGCCTAGGTCTTGCGTAAGAAAGAGCCCTAGCCTAAAATAGAAAGTAGCTTTTTCTTGGAGGAAAATATGAAAGAAGCCAAGATTATCTTACAAGGTGAAGAATCTATCCAGATGAAAACCTTAGCCCTTTTGATTCAGAAGGCCTCTGCTTACCGGTCTTCTGTGCACGTGCAAATCGGCGACAAGCGCGCAAATGCTAAGAGCCTTCTGGGGCTGATGTCCTTGGGTATGACCCCCGGCTCTGAACTTACACTCCTAGTGGATGGCCCCGATGAAGAAGAGGCCTTGGCCACCCTAAGCCAATGGCTTGCTGATCCTCTTCTGGAAGAATAAGGAAGCTTGACCTGCCCTTGTGAACCCCCAGCCAGACCTCCCGAACTTTGATGTTCGGTTAGACCTTATCCCTGAAGAACCCGGCGTCTACCTGATGAAGGATGAAGCCGGGCAGGTTATTTATGTGGGGAAAGCTGTCAACCTCCCCCGTCGTCTGCGTTCCTATTTTACCGAGAATCCCCAGGGCAATGCCAAAGTCCTGGCCATGATCTCTCATATCCGGGATTTTGATTTTGTGCTTTGCGCTAATGAGCTGGAAGCCCTGATCCTGGAAAATAATCTCATCAAACACTATGAACCTCGCTACAATATCCTGTTGCGCGACGATAAAGAGTATCCCTATATTCGGGTGACCCTTAATGAGGCCTATCCTCGCGTCCTTAAATCCTTCCATATCCTGGAGGACTACAAGGAGGGGGTGCGGTATTTTGGCCCCTACCAAAGCGGCGACCTCTACCGGGCTTTGCAAGCAATTTACGAAATTTTCCCCCTCAAACGTTGCCGGCGGGTTTTACCCCGGGACATTGGCAAAGAACGCCCCTGCCTCAATTACTATATTGGCAAGTGCATTGGCCCCTGCCTGGGCTCGGTCCCCCAAGGGGAATATCGGGCAGTTATTGACGAACTCGTCCAATTTTTGGAGGGGAAAGCGGTTCCCTTCAGCCGCAAGTTAGAAAAAGATATGCGGGAGGCCGCTGCCCGCCTCGATTTTGAGCAGGCGGCCCGCCTGCGTGACCGTCTCCAGGCCCTGGGAAAGTTGAACGAACGTCAGACCATTGCCCTACCAGACTTGACAAGCGATGCAGATGTCTTAGCCTTGGCCGAGAATGATTCAGAAAAGGCCGTCCGTATCTTGAAGGTGAGGGAAGGCCGGATTATTTCTACCGGCTCGTATTTCTTCCCTGACCGCGGGGAAAGTCGATCGGAACTTTACCAGGCCTTTATTTTGCAATACTACTCCCAGGGCCACCAGCTTCCCCAGGAAATTCTGCTATCTGATCTGCCGGACAACTTGCCCCAGGTGGAGGCTTGGCTGCATAGCCAGGCCGGACGCAAGGTTCGGCTTCATCGGCCCCAGCGCGGACTCAAGCTACGCTGGCTGGAAATGGCGGAACGCAATGCGGAAGAAAGTCTGGTCCGCCATGTTTTGGTGGGTGGGGGACAGGGCAACCTGGAGCGGACCCTGGAAGACCTAGCTGACTGCCTCTGCTTGCAAGACTATCCCCACCGCATTGAAGCCTACGATATTGCCAACCTGGGCCAAGACGATAAGGCGGCCTCCATGATTGTCTTTATGGATGGAAAACCCAAACGCTCTGCCTACCGGCTCTTTAATATCAAGGGCGTGGAGGGCCAAGACGACTATGCCTCTATGCAGGAGGTGATTTCCCGCCGGCTGGCCCGGCTGGTGGATGAGGATTTTGGCCAAAGACCTCAGCTTATCCTCCTGGATGGGGGAGCGGGGCACGTGGCCGCTATTGCCCCCTTGCTAGAGGCAAGTGCGCCAGAGATTGCCTTGGCCGGCATGGTCAAAGATGACCGGCACCGGTCGCGGGGCCTGGTCCGCCGAGATTTAAAGGAGATCCCTCTCCGCCACGATCCCCAACAAGAGGCCCAGATGAGCATGGAAGACCGCAACAGGGACCTGAGCTTGCTCCGTCTTATCACGGCAATTCAAAACGAGGCCCACCGTTTTGCCGGCCGCCAGCAAAAGAAGCTGGCTCAGAAGCGTAACCTGCGCTGGAGCCTGGAGGAGATCCCCGGCGTAGGGCCTGCCCGCCGCAAGGCCTTGCTCCAGACCTTCAAAACCCTTAAAGGGGTGTCTCAAGCCAGCCTAGCCGAATTGGAACAGGAAGCCAAGCTGCCCAGTTCTGTGGCCCAGGCGGTCTACCAGCATTTTCACCCAGAAGCGTCAGAAGCTCCTGAGGAGGCCACAGCAGGACCCAAGCCAGGACCAGGCCCAGAAGAACTTGCAGGAGAAAGGCAAGAGCCATCAACTTTGGCGGAGGTCAGGCCTCAGTCCCTGCCACCCGAGCTGGCCCGGGTCCAGGATCCCCGTATTTTTACGATTGCCGACCTCCACCTCGGCCAAAGTGTGGACAAGCCTATGGATAAGTTTGGTCCGGCTTGGAAGGACCACACCCAGCGTTTGCAGGACCAGTGGCGGGAGCTGGTGGCTGACCAGGACTATGTCCTTATACCAGGAGATATATCCTGGGCCATGCACCTGGCCGAGGCAGCAGCAGACCTCCAGCTTCTCGAGAACTTGCCCGGAGAGAAGATACTCCTGCGGGGCAACCACGACTATTGGTGGCAGAGCTTAAATAAAATAAGCAACTATGTCCAGGCACAAGGCTGGTCTAGCTTGCACTTCCTGCAAAATTCGGCCCTCCCCCTGGGAGACCGCTATATGGTCGCGGGTAGCCGGCTCTGGCTCTGGCCAGATGACCAGCGCTTCACCGGAGCGGATGACAAGATTTTACAGAGGGAAATTGCCAGGTTACAGCTATCTTTGCAGGCCGCGGCCCAGCTGCCGGGAGGTCGCCAGCTCATCGTCATGACCCACTTCCCACCCTTTGCCAAGAACCTGGCCCCCAGCCGGGTCACAGGCCTCATCCGTGAAGCGGGTGCTGTGGCCAGTGTCTTCGGCCATATTCACCACGCAGGCTCTCCATACTGCCTGAACCAGCAAGTGATAGATGGTGTCCCCTATAGCCTGGTAGCCGGTGATTACCTGGGCTTCAGACCCCAAGAAATCCTGGCCACGGGCTGGGATAATCCATCCCAAGAAAAGAGGTAACAACATGCCCTTAAGTATGACCGGCTTTGGCCGGGCCAACCTGAGTCAAGACCAGATCAACCTCAGCATGGAGCTCCGCTCGGTTAATTCCCGCTACTTTGATCTCACTATGCGGTCTCCCCGCCTCCTATCTCCCTTGGAAGCCGCCTGGCGCCAGCAGATTCAGGAAGAGATTAGTCGGGGCAAGCTGGAGCTCAGGGTTAGCTACCAAGATAAGTCGGGCGACAGTTTGACCATTACCAGTGACTTGGCCCGGGCCCGGGCCTATGCCCATGCCTACCGCGATATCGCCCAGGCTTTGGGAGAAGAATTGCCGGATAACCTGGCCATGCGGATCGCCCAGTTGCCAGACGTCATCAGTCTGGAGGAAGAAGCTGCGGATGAAGCCAGCCTGGCCTCCTTGACCCAAACCTGCCTGGCGGACTGCCTGGCGGACTTCCACACCATGCGGGAAGTGGAGGGGACCAACCTAGCCCAGGGCCTCCTGCAGGGCTTAGACCGCATGGAGTCCCTACGTTCGGCGCTGTTAGACCGGGCCGGCGGGGTCACTGCCCGTTACCGGGACCGTCTCCTGGTGCGGGTGGAAGAACTCCTGGACTTGAACCAGGAGGAATTCTATGACGGACAAAGGGTAGCAGCAGAGATAGCCCTCTTTGCTGACAAGGCAGATATCACAGAAGAACTCACCCGGCTGGCCAGCCATTTCCAGCAATTCCGGGAAATCTTGACAGGTGAGGGAGCCCTAGGTAAAAAGCTGGATTTTCTTATTCAAGAGATGAACCGCGAAAGCAATACCATTGCCTCTAAATCCCCAGACCTGGAAATGACCAAGCTGGCCGTTGAACTCAAGTCTGAAATTGAACAATTGCGCGAACAGATCCAGAATTTAGAGTAGCTGACCCGGGAAGGAGGAACTCAAGCGATGCGTAAAGTAGTAAATCCCCCTTGCAGAGCCCCTGAACTCGAGGCGCAAGGTCCTGGGGAGACGAGTAGACCGGTGGCGGAATTTATCTCTACGGGGTATGGGTCCTTTGTTTCGAGTACTCGGCTGATGGCCATTGTGCTGCCAGATGCGGCCCCTATCCGCCGTCTTGTCCAAGAAGCGCGAGACCGCGGTGCCCTTATTGATGCCACGGCGGGCCGGAAAACTCGGTCTGTCCTTATTATGGATTCAGACCAGGTGATTTTGTCTGCCCTGGCTCCGGAGAAACTCTTGAGTGGGGAAGACTAGGATCAGGGGAGGCCAGTCCAAAGTCCCGTAAGAGCAACTGTGGCCCCCTGGTAAATCTAGCCCGCTTGCCCTAAAATAAGCCCCGATAATGCCCGCCTGATAGATGAGAGACGAAGTGGAGATTATTAAAATGGCGCTTGAGAAAAAACCTTTGGTAGTTTGTATTTCTGGACCTTCTGGTGTGGGGAAAGGCACTGTTCTTAGAGAAGTCCTCCGCCAGGAAGACCGGGCCTGGGTCTCGGTTTCTGCCACTTCCCGGCCCCCACGCGGACAAGAAGAAAATGGGGTGGACTACTACTTTGTGAGCCAGGAAGACTTCCAACAGATGATCGCTGCAGACCAAATCTTGGAATATGATGAATTCTGCGGCAATTACTACGGTACACCCCGCGCTCAAATTGAAGCCCGTCTGGATGCGGGTTACAGCATTTTCTTGGACATCACGGTTAAGGGGGCCCTGGCCATCAAAAAAGCTCTGCCCCAAGCCATTACCATCTTCCTGGCCCCGCCGAATCTCCAGGAATTGCGGTCCCGCTTAGAATTTCGAGACACAGAATCTCCAGAAAAAATTGTCAGCCGTCTGTCCCAGGCCAGGCAGGAAATCAGCCAAGCCCCCCAGTTTGATTATTTTCTGATTAATGAGAGCCTGGAAGAAACCAGCTCAGCGGTACAAGATATTCTCTATGTGGAACGGCTGAGAGCTTTCCGTCGGGCGGTTGCCATTCAAAGTATTGTAGAAAAATTCTGAGAAAACCAGACAATTTGCCTAAGCAAAAGAGCCTTGTGGCCTGTCCTTTGTGCCAAAATCCTAGACCTCAGTCCGGAGGCCCTTTAATACTAGAACTATAATAGTAAGTGTCTTATAATTAATAGTCCTAAGGCATACAATACTTAAATATAAGTAAGTGATACAAAGATACAAAACTGCCGTAAGGCAAATATTAGGAGGTCTCTATGCTAATTGATCCACCCATTGAAAAACTTTTACCCCTGGTGGAAAACCGCTATACGCTCTCTCTTTTAACGGCTAAGCGGGCCAGGCAGCTGGTGGACGGCGGACAGCCTCTTTCTGAACGCCGGTCTAACATCCCCCTGACTCAAGCTTCAATGGAATTGGCTGAGAGCAAACTGAAATACGTCGTGGGTGACCACCCTGTTGTCGTACCTCTGCGGCCAGAAGTTGAAGCTGAACGCCTAGAGGCCCAACGCCAGGCCATGGCCAAGCAACAGGAAGCTTTACAGGAAGAGGCCAAACTGGCGGAATCTGCCCAACTTTCTCCGGCCGACCGCAAGGCCCAAGAACGGGCGGAAACCGAAGCCCTGCAAGAGCAGAACGCCCGGGACTTTACGGCCCAGCTTTTGGAAATTATCGGCAAGCAGGATGAAGACATGGAGAGCGAGGACGAGGAATAATGGCACAATCTGATCTGAGCATGGAAAAGCTGGTGGCCTTAGCCTCCAACCGCGGCTTTGTCTACCCTGGCTCTGATATCTATGGCGGCCTCGCCAACAGTTGGGACTACGGCCCCTATGGCGTCGAACTCAAAAACAACATTAAGCAAGCCTGGTGGCAAAGCTTTGTCCGGGAAAATCCCCACAATGTAGGTCTAGATTCCGGTATTCTCCTCAACCCAGAGGTTTGGGTGGCTTCTGGCCACGTCGCTGGCTTTTCTGACCCCCTGGTCGACTGTAAATCTTGCCGGTCCCGCTACCGCGCGGACAAATTAATTGAGGACTTCTTTGAGGAAAAGGGTGAGCCCTGTCAAGTGGAAGGCCTGCCTGATGCAGAATTGCTGGCTATTATTCGGGATAATAAGATCGCCTGCCCCCGCTGTGGTGCCGTCGATTACACGGATGTCCGCAAATTCAACCTCATGTTCAAGACCTTCCAGGGTGTTACGGAGGATTCCCAAACCCAGCTCTACCTACGGCCGGAGACTGCCCAGGGTATCTTTGTAAACTTCCGTAATGTCCAGCGCAGCTCCCGCCGAAAGATCCCTTTTGGCATTGCCCAAATCGGTAAATCCTTCCGCAACGAGATCACGCCGGGCAACTTTATTTTCCGGACGCGGGAATTTGAGCAGATGGAGATTGAGTTCTTCTGCGAACCAGACACGGACCTCGAGTGGTTTGACTACTGGCGAGAGTACATTCATCGCTGGCTGCTCGAAATGGGCCTGCCGGAAGACATGCTCCGCTTAAGAGACCACAGCCCGGAGGAGTTATCTTTCTACTCCAAGGCGACCACAGACTTTGAGTTCCTCTTCCCCTTTGGTTGGGGTGAACTCTGGGGCCTGGCCGACCGGACAGACTATGACCTGGGCAAGCACATGGATCAGTCGAAGCAAGACCTACGCTACTTTGACCCCCAAAGCAATGAGAAGTATATCCCCTACGTGGTAGAGCCTTCTGTTGGGGTTGAGCGTCTCTTCCTCGCCTTCCTCTGTGGCGCTTACCAAGAGGAAGAGCTGGACGGTGGAGAAGTGCGTACAGTCTTGCGCCTACATAAGGACTTGGCTCCTGTTAAGGTGGCCGTCCTGCCCCTGTCTGCCAAGTTGGCTGCGGAGGCCGAGGAAGTTGCCCAGCTGCTCCGTCCCCACTTCGCAGTGGAATATGATGACCGCCAGTCGATAGGCAAGCGCTACCGCCGCCAAGACGAGATTGGTACACCCTATTGTGTGACCTTTGACTTTGACAGCTTGGAAGATAAAGCCGTGACCGTGCGTGACCGCGACACGATGGATCAGGTCCGCCTGCCCATTGCTGAGCTCTTGGATTACATGCAGGAAAAATTTAAGTAAGCTTAAAAGGACAGCCTCTTTAGACTGTCCTTTTATATAGACAAACAGCAACAGCATACATAAAAGAAACAGACAAAAACGGGGGCTAGACTCTCGAAAAATAGGAGGAAGAATGAAAAAATTTGTTTACATGTTTTCCGAAGGGAACGCTTCCATGCGTGAATTGCTCGGTGGTAAAGGTGCGAACCTGGCTGAAATGACCGGCTTGGGCCTCCCTGTACCCAATGGCTTTACCGTTTCTACAGAAGCCTGCATGGCCTATTACGACCACGGCAGAAAGATTTCCGATGGCATTCAAGAGGAAATTTTTGAATATCTCCACAAGTTAGAGGCTGCGACCGGCAAGACCCTGGGTGATAAGGATAATCCCCTCCTGGTTTCCGTCCGTTCTGGTGCCCGTGCTTCTATGCCCGGCATGATGGACACAGTCCTCAACCTGGGCCTCAATGATGAGGTGGTTGAAGGCTTAGCCAAGCTGACCAATAACCGCCGCTTTGCTTTCGATGCCTACCGCCGCTTTATCATGATGTTCTCTGACGTCGTCATGGAAGTCCACAAGGATGAATTTGAAGCCTTAATGGACGAGGCTAAAAAGGCCACGGGCGTTACCGAAGACACCGAGTTGGATGCTGAGGACCTAGAAAAAGTCGCTCAAGCCTCCCTGGCCCGCTATAAAGAAATCAAGGGAGAAGACTTCCCTCAAGATCCCAAGATGCAGTTGATCGAAGCAGTAGAAGCGGTCTTCCGGTCCTGGAATAACCCCCGTGCCATCTATTATCGCCAAATGCACAATATCCCGGCCTCCTGGGGAACTGCTGTCAACGTTCAAGAGATGGTCTTTGGTAACATGGGTGATGACTCTGGCTCCGGTGTAGCCTTCTCCCGCAACCCTGCTACCGGTGAGAATAAAGTCTACGGAGAATTCTTGATTAATGCTCAAGGTGAAGACGTTGTAGCTGGTGTTCGTACACCTATTAACCTGGAAGAAATGAAGACCTGGAACGTAGACATCTACAACCAGTTCTCTGACATCGCCAAGCGCCTGGAAAAACACTATGGCGACATGCAAGACCTAGAATTTACCATTGAACGGTCCAAGCTCTTTATCCTCCAAACCCGTAATGGTAAACGTACCGCCCAAGCCGCCATGCGCGTAGCAGTAGAAATGGTTGAAGAAGGCATGGTTTCCAAGGAACGTGCCCTCCAACAAATCGATCCTCAGAGCCTGGATGCCCTCCTCCACCCCATGTTTGATGAAGCTGCCTTAAAGAAGGCCCAGCCTGTAGCCAAGGGTCTGCCTGCCTCTCCTGGTGCCGCCTCCGGAGAAATTGTCTTCAGCGCAGAAGAAGCCCGGGTCGCTAAGGAAGCTGGCAAAAAGGTTATCCTGGTTCGCCTGGAGACCTCCGCTGAAGATATCGAAGGCATGAACCTCTCAGAAGGTATTCTGACCGCTCGTGGCGGCATGACCTCTCACGCTGCCGTTGTGGCCCGTGGTATGGGTAAGTGTTGTGTTTCTGGCTGTGCCGACCTCACCATCGATGAGGCCGCTGGCAAAGCTTATCTGAAAGACTTAGCTCTTAATAAGGGTGATGTCATCTCTATCGACGGTACCACTGGCCAAGTTTACGCTGGTGCTATCCCCTCTGTAGAAGCACATATCACTGGCTATTTCTCCACAGTCCTCAACTGGGCTAACGAAACCCGTCAGATGAACGTGCGTGCTAACGCCGACACACCCAAGGACGCCGCCAAGGCTCTGGAACTGGGTGCGGGCGGTATCGGCCTTGTCCGTACCGAGCACATGTTCTTTGAGAAAGACCGTATCTTTGAATTCCGTCAAATGATTCTGGCTAAGAACGAAGAAGAAAGAAGAGCCGCTCTGGCCAAGATCCTCCCCATCCAGAGAGGCGACTTTGAAGGCATCTTCCGCGCTATGCAGGGCCTGCCTGTTACCATCCGTCTCCTGGATCCCCCTCTGCACGAATTCCTGCCTCATGAAGAAAATGAGATGAAGGAACTTGCCGATGCTATGGGCATCAGCCTCGACGAGATTAAGCGCGTCGTACACGGCCTGGCCGAAGCCAACCCCATGCTGGGTATGCGTGGCTGCCGCCTGGCAGTAGTCTTCCCCGAGATTGCTGAAATGCAGGTAGAGGCTATTATCTCTGCTGCCCTCAACGTTCAAAAAGAAGGCATCAAGGTCTATCCCGAAATCATGGTCCCCCTAATTTCTGTAGACAAGGAGCTGGAATACCTGCGCAAGATCATCACGGACAAGGCTGACCAGCTGATTAAGGAAGCCGGTCAGGACCTCCATTACCTGGTAGGTACCATGATCGAGATTCCCCGTGCTGCCCTGACCTCCGATGAGATCGCACAGCACGCAGACTTCTTCTCCTACGGCACCAACGACCTCACCCAAATGGGTTACGGTCTCTCCCGTGATGACGCTGGCCGCGTACTCGATACCTACTATCAGAAGGGTATCTTCGAGAGCGACCCAACCGCCATCCTGGACCAAAAGGGTGTTGGCCGCCTGGTCAAGATCAGCTCACAAGAGGCTAGAGAAGTGAAGCCCGAAATCCATCTGGGTATCTGTGGTGAACACGGTGGTGAACCCTCATCCATCCACCTCTGCCACGACCTGAACTTCGACTACGTCTCCTGCTCACCCTACCGCGTGCCCATCGCCATCCTGGCCGCCGCCCAAGCCCAAATTGAGAAACCCAGAGACTACGTCTCCGTGGACTTCCGTGAGCACGGCCGCCACAGAATCGAAGGCTAGTTCGGCTTAGTAGCCAACGCGCAAAAAGAAATTACCCCAAACAAAAGGGCTGCCTCCAACAGAGGCAGCCCTTTTTATGAGTACGCCCGACTTGGGTATTAACTAGGGCTAAAGTGAAAAAGTAAGTTTCACACTAAGGATGGGGAGTTGCATTTAGTCTTTCAGTAAAATCCAATAGGAATTAAGTCTTACAGACCACAGATTTTTGAGGCTTGTTAACTTTCTAGGCCGAGCTTCACGAACTGTCAATGGTCTGTGACCGCTATGCGGCGCCGAAGGCGCCATTGACAGTTCATGCGCCCCGACCATAATTTAATCAAGCCTCAAAAATTTATATTAATAAATTGGCATCGACTGTATTAACTTATAGCTTTCCTTGAGAGAAGGGCTAGTTGGGTTTTTCGGATTTTTGGTCAATATCGCTAGTAGTGTGTGCCCTGAGCCTGTTGTAGTTTGGATTTTCGAATTTTCTGGCATTTTTGCAACTAATGGGTGGCCAGTCGGACAAGTTTGCAGCTAGTGGATGGAAACGCGGGCAAATAAGCAAGTAATGGGTGGTTTGGCCTCTGTTTCTGAGAGTAAACCCATCCATTACCTGCAAATTTGTCCGAAATCTAAGAAAACCGAAGTAATAGGAAGGGAAGGCAGGCATCAGCTAGGCCAAAAGTCCTCACTACTATTGGCGATTTCCACAGGCTTTAACCAGCCAGCATGGCCTGTAATGGAACTTACTTTTTACTTTAGCTTTAGAATAGGTATTATTGTTTACATGTAGACGATATACCCCGCACCTGAGCAAAGAAAAGCCCTATCTGTTGACACGCAGGCCAGAAACAATACGCTTGGTGTAAGAACAAAAATCCACGCGGATGTAATTGCCGCAAACAGGGAGGGGCTTCAATGAAAGAATACATGATACGGACGGATTTGCATCTGTTATTGCCTTGGACCAGCATGCATGATCCATTACATTATCTGCAAAAGACCTCATGAATGGAAAAGAGATTCATGGACGTCTTAATAACTGTCCAAGCGCGTACGACATCCTTGAATGGACAAAAACGCGTTTGTCAGAACCTATGCGATTTGTATATGAAAACGATGCGTACAGGTCATGAAGTTTCACCAGAAGTGGACGCTGAAGCGCGCAAGTGTAATATGCGGCACTATAAGCGATTCCGACATTTAATTTCTAAGGGCAAGAAAATAAATGTCGCAAAGGTAGCTGTCGCAAGTGAGATGGTTCGCGATATGTGGGCCATTGGTTTAAAGGTTTACAACGAGAATTTATTGACGTAGTTCTATTTTGAGTATCACAGCCGGAAAGCTTTGGTTCGAGAGCGTAGGGAAGTTCGCGCTGACGCTGTGCACATCTTTCATTTGATGCTCACTTAAACAAAGTTATATACTATTAACAAAATTAATATAATTTATTTCAAATGAGGATGCTACATATGAAGAAGATCCAACAAATTTGCTTGTTAACCCTTGTTATAACTTTATCTATTTATTATATTGCACCTTCGATTGTTTTTGCCACCAATGACCCTTCACAGCCGAACACAGAAACTAAACAGCTAATATATATGGTTTAACAGTATGGATAACCCAGATAAGTTTTCTTTTTTCCGCTATACCTGGCAAAAATATGCGCTGGCTATGGGAGCAGCCTTAATATCTATGCTATTTGTTCACGATATCCGTCTTTATCAATTTAATTACGAAATTAAAGAAAGTCATCAAAACTGGGCAGGGTATCAGAATAAGATGTTTTTTTTATTCGTTTTTTATGGCGTAATCCTCTTAAATTTAATAGGTCAATTGTTAATTGCTAAACTGGCAAGAACAAAGAAAAGAGCTTGGATTAGCTTGTTTCTTTTGCTCGTGTTTTCGACACTTGCCATGGGCATTGCTAGTTATCTATTTATCACCTCCTCTGCAGAAAAAAAACCTGCAATTTTTTTGCTACTTATTCCTTTCCTTGCTTGTGGCTGGTTTGTTTACAACCGGGATAAAAATCTATAGACTTTCTTCTGGTAAATAAAGCAAAGTTTCCAGGTGAAATAGGGAGTGGAAGCTTAGGATAAATGGCTAGTCCCCGAGAGCCCAAAGGAGGACTTTTGGGTGGTCAGCTCTGCCCACCAGGTGTAGAGTCCACTTGACAGAGTGCGGGGTATATGAAGCGTCAAACCTAGTCGCTAGGTAAGGTAAAAACAGATGAAGCTGATTATAAAGTATTTGAAAGAAGCCATTTGCTTGTATCCCAAGCTTTTTGGGAAAGTGTTTGTGCTGGCATTCATTAATACGCTGGTACAGGCAATTATCCCGCTTGCGATCAAACATTTTTTAGATGCCTTGAGCCTACAGGCTGATCAATGGTTATTTCTCGGTGTGGGTATCGCCTCATATTCAGCCATCCTGCTGTTTGTGAATCTTATTGACGTTTTGTGGTACAGGGCCTTGGATGATTTTGGCGGAAACTATATCTTACAGCTAACCCTCACCCTTGAAAGTCGATTAGCATTTACATACGGGGCTGAAATTGATCAAGTGGGACGCGATAAAATATATAATATTATTTATAATGATGTCTTAGATGCCTTTCGGGTGATTGGACATCATTCGGCGGCTCTTATCAGTTCCTTGGCGATTGTCATTACGGCTATACTGATTACAGCCTTCCATAATATTGTCGTAGCCGTGTTATTATCCGTAGGATTTCTTTTAGGCCTCTTGATTGCGAATAAAACGCGAGAAATAATGAAAGAGGCTTCTGAAACCATCAATAGCAAGATGAAAAGCCATAGTGCAATTTGCAGAGATTTTTCTTCGCAAATGGATAGGGTTCAATCCAATAATATATTGGGTTATTATCAGGCTAAAACAACAGAAGCAATACAAGATTTTATACAGACAGCTAAAGCGCTAGATAATAAACAAGTCTTTTACTCGAATTTATTAAGGCATATCAATTCTATTTTTAGCCTTGCTTTGTTTGCCTTTATCACGATTAATCCCCAAAATACACTTGTCGATTTAGTTTTTATCATGTCAATTTCAAATATCGTCATCGGGAACATCAGCAAAATTGACCAGCTCTATTTTCAAATTTTATCTTCATATGGTGCCTTCCGCCAGATTGATCAGCTACGGAAACTCCCCCTGAAAACAGGGCAGAAAAGCTTGTCAAGGATTGAAAGTGTAGAGTTCATCAATGTGTGTTTTGGCTATGGCGATCGGGCAGAGTATTTGTTGGACAACATTAACTTCAAATTTGAGAGGGGTGACTGCATCAAAGTGATTGCCCCAAACGGGGCAGGAAAAAGCACGATGTTTAAGCTTTTGCAGGGAGTGTATAAGCCTTTAAGCGGAAATGTTAAGCTTAATAATCAATCTCTGGAAGTCTACGATCCGACTGCCGTTAACCAGGAGATTGTCTATATCGGGCAAAATGACGGATATATCACCGATTCTATCCTTAATTACCTTCGTGTATTTACGGGTAAAGACATCAGCCAAGAGGCGGATCCTGAGGCTTTAGAGATCATTAAAGAGTTGGATCTGCATAAAACTATTCAGAGTGAGGGGAATAATATATCCTTCGGCCAGCGCAAAAGGATTCAACTGGCAACTTTATTTTTACGCATGGAGTCTGCTTCGGTTCTTATATTGGATGAGGTAGATGCCGGCTTGGATGTGGCAGGTACTTGCCTATATAAGCAAAAAGTAAATGAAATTATCGGTAAAAGAGATAAAATCATTTTCTTTGTCCAGCATGGATCGCATACAAATATTAATTATAATAAAACTCTAGCAATAGGCAGCCAGTGAAGAATTAATTATTTTATGGCGACATGCCTCAGTCCCAACTTAAGCACTTCATTTCGGTACCCACTTGATTGGTGTTACTTGCTCTTTATCTCCTTCTTTATCTTGCCCTTGATCTCGGTTTCCTGGTTTCTCAGACGAATTTGCAAGTAACGGATGAGTTTCAGGGCCTAAAGTACCCATTACTTGCAGATTTGCCTTTTTAACCATCCACTAGTCGCAAACTTGTCCGGCGGCTCACCCATTAGTTGCAATTTTGCCGGAGAATCCGCAAAACCAAAGCATCATAGCCTTCGCTACTCCCTAGCCAACGCGTTTCAGCTTCCAATCGCCGCGGCGGAAGTAGTAGACAACGACGGCCAAGTCGGCCAGCTCTGCGATGATGAAAGAGATCCAGAGGGTATTCAAGGGGACTTGGAGGATTTTGACGAAAACGTACATGAGGGGGAGTTGGACTAGCCAGCGCGAGATAATGGTGGAGATTAGCACGGGGCGGTTGAAGCCGGAGCCAGAAAAGACAATCCGCATACCGGACCCAAAGGCGGCGATAATCATGGAGGCAGCAAGCCAGCGTAGCATGGGACTTCCGGCTGTTAAGACAGCCGGATCGGTATTAAAGAAGCCCAGGAAGGTTCTGGGAAAGAGCATAGCCAGGCCAGCGATGGTCCCGATGATGGTCACAATGATGGTCGTGGCGACTCGGGCCAAATAGGAGGCCTCTTCCACATGTTCGCGGCCCAGGGCGTGGCCCACCATGGTGGAGCCAGCAAAAGAGAAGCCTGCCATGGAGGAGAAGGAAAATTGGACGAGCTTGGTTCCCAGGCCAAAGATGGTGACGGCTAGAGTGCCATAAGACGTGATAAAGCCCATGAGCAGGGTGTTGAAGGCTTGACGGATGAGGAGCTGACCGCCAGCTGGCAGGCCAATGGAGAGGAGTTGAAGGTCAATTTCTTTATCCAGGCGGAGAAGCCCTCGCATGCTGATGGTTACATCTCGGCGCCCGGTCACGAGGATGAAGAAGCCCAGGCCAAAGGAGATGCAGATGGAAATGACGGTAGCTAGGCCGGCCCCATAAACGCCCAGGCCAAAGCCCTTTAGTTCATAGGGACCTAGGGGGATACAGTTGAACATGAGGAGGGGGTCCAGGACCATATTGATGGCTGTAGCAATCAGCATAACCTTCATGGGCGTCTTGGAGTCGCCCGTGCAGCGGAAGATGGTGTTAACCGAATAAGAAGAAAAAGCGATGGGCAGGGCAAAGGTCCGAATAATCCCATAATCTTTAGCGGCTTGGATGACTAGGGGATCGGAAGAAAACCAATTGAGAATAGGGTCCAGGCTCAGGTAAATCAATGTTCCCGTAATAATGGCCAGGACGACCTTAAAGGAAATCGTCTGCTCCGAGATGGTTTGCGTTCTTTCTTCCGTCCCGCGGCCATAGGATTGGGAAATCATAGAAACGGAAGAAGCGCCGGCGACCTCGTTTAAGACCCCAAACAGGGCATAGATAACGGAAAAAAGGGTGACCCCCGCTATGGCTTCCTTGGAAATTTTGCCGACCCACATCATGTCGATGATGTCGTAAAAGCCTTGCAGGGTAAAGGCAATAATACTTGGGTAGGCCAGGTCCCAAAATTGACGCTTCAAGATTCTCTTTTCCTTAGTATCCAACACCATATCTTTCATTTACCAGCACTTACTCCCTCAAATATTTGGCCAGGAAAAACCGTAAAGGGACTGAAAGGATCAATCCCACGGCTACACCTGTCAAGTTTAAAAGTATATCATCTATATCCCAAACGCCAACGGCTAATACAAGCTGGGTCAGTTCTATGCTGAGGGTCAGTAAAAAACCTGTTAATAGGCTCCTTAGGTAAGCTAGGTTCCCTGCGAGGGAGAGAGGCATGAAGAGGCCTAAGGGAACAAAGGCGAGAATGTTGCCCCAGAGATTCAAAATGCTGGTGTGGTGGAATGGGTCACTTTTGAGGCTCTGCCAATAGCATGAGATAGAGTGGAAGGGGACAAGGTTGAGAGGTGGCGTATCCTGCAGAGGCAAGGGCCTCAGTTGTAAGTCTGCGAGGGGATGGACTATCGGTATCCACTTAAAGGTGAAAGTAAAATACAGGACAAGTAAATAAAGGCCCCCGACTAGCTTAAGTAGCATGCGCCATGACCGCATTTTATCCGGGCTTTGCTGGGCCCGGCCTTTAGAAGATTTTTGCCCGGAACGGGGAGAGGTGCTCGGCCTCCTAGTACTTGCCATAAGGCTCATTATAGCAAAGCCTGCTTGGATAAAACTCAGGGTGGCCGATTTCTTGGCCAACTTCTTGCCAATGTCTGCCTCACTTCTGGCCAGCTGAAAGCCAACTTATAACCGGAGATTTTAGTTATAATGAGCAAGGTGGGACCGGCAAGGTCCAACTCATAAAGTACAAAAGCTTAACAAAAACAAAGGCGGATGAAGCCCATGGATCTCTGGGAAATTCTCAAACTTATTGTCTATGGCATCGTGGAAGGCATCACAGAATGGCTGCCGGTATCTTCAACGGGCCACCTTATCCTGCTGGAAAAACTCTTACCCCTTCAACTCTCTCCAGAGTTTTTGGCCCTTTTCCGTATCGTTATTCAACTCGCAGCTATCCTAGCTGTGGTGATCTACTTTTGGCCCCAGCTCTGGCCCCTTAAAAGCCAGGCCAAGCTAGCAGGATCAAGACCTCATGGTAATTTCCCCAATAACTGCTACCAGCCTCAGCACCCTGTGCAGGCCCGCTTTCACCCTTGGGGTTCCCGGTGGGCATGGAATTTGGATATCCTTGCGCTTTGGGGGAAAATCCTCCTAGCCTGTGTGCCGGCAGGGATTGTGGGGGTATGCCTGGACGAATTTTTTGAAAAGCATTTCTATAATCCCTTGTCTGTGGCCCTGGCCCTGATCCTTGTGGCCCTGGTCTTCCTGCTGGTAGAAAAGTGGCAGGAAGGTCAAAGCCCCACGATTACCAGCCATAGGCAAATTACCTGGCAAATTGCGGTCTTGATCGGCTGCTTCCAAATGCTCGCTGGGGTTTTTCCCGGAGTCTCTCGGTCGGGCGCCTGTATTATTGGCGGCTTGATCCTGGGTCTTAGCCGACCTGCAGCCTCGGAGTTTTCCTTCTATTTGGCTATCCCTGTCATGGCAGGAGCCTCCCTGCTCAAGCTCTTACGCCTGCCTGTCTCTGCAAGCAGCATGGAGGTCTTGGCCTTGCTCCTGGCCTGCCTCGTCGCCTTCGCGACCTCATTAGCCACGATTAAGTATTTCTTAGCCTATGTCCGCAGCCACTCTTTCCGCGGTTTTGCCTATTACCGCATTGCTCTGGGCCTGGTGATCTTGGTCTTCATGGCCCTATCCTAGATTGTGTTTTGTCATCTGGAAAAACGAAGGAAACAAGAATGAAAGTTTACGCACACCGGGGCTTTTCTGGCCAATATCCTGAAAATACCATGCTTGCCTTTCAAAAAGCGGCAGAACTTGGCTGCTATGGCATAGAATTGGATGTCCACTTGACCAAGGACGACAAGCTGGTTGTTATCCATGACGAAAAAGTCAACCGGACGACAGATGGACGAGGCTGGGTTAAAGACCTCACTTGGAGCCAGCTACAAAAGCTTAATGCCGGCACGGTCTTTAAGCTAGATGCCAAAATTCCCAGCCTGGAAGAGTACCTAGACTGGGTCAAAGATACAGACCTGGTTACCAATATTGAGATCAAGACCGACCGCTATTACTACCAGGATATTGAAGAAAAGACCCTAAGCCTGGTGAGAGACTTTGGCTTATCAGACCGGGTCCTGTTCTCCTCTTTCAACCATTCCTCCTTGTATGTCCTGCGTGAACTTGCCCCGGATATTCCATGCGGAGCCCTCCTGAGCTTCCAGTCGGTGGGCAATGTCGGTTATTTTTGCCACAAGTTTGACCTAGCCTACTACCACCCAGACTTCCGCATCCTAGATGAGGTCCAAATGGCCTCCTGCCAGGCGTACGGGATCAAGGTTAATTGCTGGACGGTTAATGAGCCAGAAGATCTCGACCGCTGCCAGAGCCTGGGCGTTGAGGGCGTGATCACGAATTTCCCCGACCGGGCCTTAGCAGCATGTAAGTAGGGCAGGAGTGATAGGCATGCCCCAGCTTGATCCCAAAAGTCGTTTTGCCAAGTGTTATGAACAGAGCCAAAGCAGCTGTGCCAGGCTGGTCCAGGAAGACGAACTGGCCCTGTATTTGGCAGAGATAGGGGGAGGGGACCCGGCTTACCGGGCAGGCATGTGCAAGGCTTGGAACATGCTGTGTAAGCCCCTGCACTCCCTGGGTGCCTTGGAGACCTACCTGGCTGACCTGGCTGCTCTGCAAAGGCAGGAACGGCCAGCACTGCGTCCTGTGGGGATTTTCTGCATGGTGGCAGACAACGGCTTGGTGGCGGAGGGGGTTAGCCAATGTGGCCAGGAGGTAACCAGCCAGGTCCTGGTCAATATGGCCGAAGGGAAGTCAACCGTGGCTATCTTGGCCCAGGACTTGGGCCTAGACCTCTATCCGGTCAACCTGGGTGCGGCGGATTATTGCGCAAGCGGCAGACCTAAGGCGGGCGTGATAGAGGCCGTGGTAAGGCCCCAAGGGACCCGCAATCTCCGTGAAGAAGCCGCCATGACCCGGGCAGAATGCCTGCAAGCTCTCGTTACAGGCATTGCCCTGGCAGAAGCCGCCCACGCTTCAGGCTATAAGATCCTGGTGGGCGGGGAGATGGGGATTGGCAACACCTCTACTTCGACCCTGATTTCTTCTCTCCTGCTTCAACTTAATATCCATGAGGTTTGCGGCCGTGGAGCCGGCCTGTCCGATCAAGGCCTGGACCATAAGAAGCAGGTCCTGCAAGCGGCCTATGACCAGTACGTGGACCAATTGGCAGGTCAGGACATTACCAGTTATCTAGCTGCTGTCGGCGGTCTGGATATAGCGGCCTTGGCCGGCCTTTATCTGGGCGCGGCCCATGCCCATCTTCCAGTCATCCTGGATGGCCTCATCTCCTACGCTGCGGCCCTGGTGGCCTCCCGCTATGCCCCAGACCTGGTAGCCTACCTCTTACCCAGCCACAAGCCGCGGGAAAAATGCTCCTGTATTATTGCCCAACACTTGGGCCTTCAGCCTTTATTAGATCTAGACCTGGCCTTAGGAGAAGGGGCGGGGGCCCTCTTTTTCATCCCCCTTCTGGATATGGCCCAAGAGGTCTTTACCCAGATGCCTAGTTTTGAAGAGGGCCAAGTTGAGGCCTACGAGGACTATGGAAGTCAGGATCCCCACCAGGCTTAAGGCTTCAGTGCTCGAAACCGAGCTTCGAGAGCTGACCCTGCAGACGGGTCAGCTGGTCCTGGCCCTAGGCGGCAGCAAATCCGGCAAGTCCAAGCTCCTGGAAACTTGGGGGCAAGAAATGGCAAGTGCCTGGCAGGTCCCCCTCTTGTATCTGGCTACCCTCGAAGTGGGGGACGATGCAGAAAATCAAGCCCGGGTGGACCGACACAGGGCCCAGCGGGCAGGCAAGGGTTTTGAGACGCTTGAGGCCACGTGTAATCTCCCACAAAACGTGTGCTCTGATTCTCTAAACGCCCAGCCCGTCCTGCTCCTCGAATGCCTAGGCACTTTGACGGCCAATGAAATTTTCAGCCCGCGTAACCAAGTCCGGCAAGCATCCTGGGGTTTACCTTCCCACTATGCTCAAGCCCCTGAGCGAGGTCTGGCAGACAAGATTGCCTGTGACCTCCTAGAGGACCTTGCTTGGTTGCAAAAGCAGACCAGCCTCCTTCTCATTGCCTCTAATGATGTCTTTAGCAACTGCTCTGCTCCCGATCCTTGGTCGCAACTCTGGCTGGAAACCCTAGGCCTGGTCCATCGTGGCCTGGCCCAAGACCCCGCCTGCTGGCTGCTTGAAGTGGCGGCGGGTCTTCCTCTGGCCTGGTCCGGTCCTGGCTTGCCAAGCCTCAAGAACAACTTGGGGATCCTGCCTCTTGCTGACTGTCCATAAAGGCGCCGGACTTTCTCTGACCGCCCTTTAAGTATAGAATCGAAGTAAGCGCGAGGCTCCTTGTACGTGACAAAAAATAACCCGCTCACGATACATATCCCCGCCTAAATACTTAGGAGCATGCTGGCCCTGGGGCCAGACCTGTCCTCCTTAGGAGGTTTATCTCATGAACGCAGACCTGAAATCTTTCCTGAAAACGCAAGTGGAACAACTCCTCGCAGCTGATTCCTGTTCCGCAGAAGCCAAGGCAGCCGGCCAGGCCTGGCTGGCCGCCCTGGACACACCCCAAGAAGCAGAGCAAACCCAAAAGCTTATGGCCGAAATGCAGGCTGATATCATGCCGATCGACCAGCTTATTGCTTTTGCCAAGTCGGACCAGGGGCAAAAAGTCTTTGGTGAAGACCTGGCTCAACAGATCTTAACCCATGCCCAAGAACGCCAGGCGCAAGGCGAAAAATACTGCGATTGTCCAGCCTGTGCGGCTGCCGCGGCTATCCTTTCCAAGCGCGACCAAATCGACCACTAAGGCATGGCAAAAGTTTCAAGCTCGACAAAGCTGGGGTCCCAAGTCTGGACCGGTATCCTGACGGCCTTTTCGACCTTTTCCCTTTTTCCGGTAAAGGCCCCCGCCTATCGTCCGGAAAACCTCCGCTTTACCCTGGCTGCCTTCCCCCTGGTGGGGGCGGCGCTGGGGCTTTGCCAGGGCTTTGTCTTGCTTGTGGCCCAGGCTTTCGATCTCCCTGGCCTGGTTTTTGCCCTCCTCATCTTCAGCCTGGAGGCTTACCTCACGGGCTTTATCCACCTGGACGGCTTGGCCGATGCCTCAGATGCCATTTTTTCTCGGCGCGATCGCGACCGCATGCTGGAAATCATGCATGATCCTCTGACCGGCCCCATGGCGGTCATTGCCTTGGTCATCCACAGCCTCTGGCAGATGATCTTCTGGTCCGACCTCTACGGCCTGGTGCCCCAGCATATTACTCAGGCTAGGCTCTTGATGACCCTGCTGGCCCTGCCAGCCTTCCTGCGGGCCTTATCCGCTGGCTTAACCCAAGTCATGCCCAAGGCCCAAAAGACTGGCATGTCGCAAGCCATGGCCCCCCAACCTGATCCCCTGGCCAACCGCCTGTTACTGGTCCATGGCCTCATCTGGGCCTTGGTCCTTTGCCTCACTCTCACCTGGCGAGGACTTGCCATGGTGCTGGCTTTAGCCCTAACCTGGCAAGCTAGTCGCTCCTACTACCAGCGGACCTTTGCTGGTATTTCCGGTGACCTTGCTGGCCAAGCCCTCTGCCTGTTTTCTGACCTCAGCCTGCTCCTCTTGAGCCTACTATTACGCCTTTAGAAAGAGAACCCACCATGATCCTCGTATTTGGCGGTGCCGCCCAGGGCAAGACCCACTTTGCTGAGCAGCTACGTGACTCTTACCGGTCCGAGGGCCTAGACCTGCCCATTTATGACCTCCGCTTGATTTTGCCAGACCTCTCCAAACTGTCCCGGCAAGACCTGGATAGCCGACTAGACTATTTACAGGCGGAGCTCCAGGGTCAGTACATCTGTATCTTGGAAGATATGGGTTGTGGCCTGGTCCCCATGGATGCGCAAGAGCGGCTCCTGCGGGAGTTTAACGGTGCCTTGCTGCAGAATTTAGCTAGTCGAGCCACTCAGGTCTACCGGGTTTTTGTTGGCCTGGGCCTGTGTCTGAAAAATGAGGGCAGGGACTAATGCCGCTTGCCTGGGAACTTACTCATCTGGCCCAGACCAGTTTTTATCTTACGGCTCTCCTGGCCCTGGTCTTAGACCTGTTCCTGGCTGACCCCCCCTTTAGTCTGCACCCCGTAGTGCTGGTAGGGAAGCTGATCAGCTTCTTTGATCGCCAACTCAACCGTCCCCTCTTGACCCCAGCCCAGCGTCTCAGCCGCGGGGTCCTCTTGGCCGTCTTCTTGCCAGTTGGCCTAACTCTGGCCCTGCAGGCTGTCCTCCGCCTCTTCTTCAGCCTGAGCCCCTATCTCTATTTGCTCTTCCGGCTGATTCTGGCCTGGCAGCTCCTGGCACTTAAAGGTCTGGCGCAAGAAGCGGGGATGGTCGCGTTTGCCCTCCGCAGCCAGGGCCTGCCCTCTGCACGTCTGCGCCTAGCCCGCATTGTGGGCCGCGATACGGCAGATCTTTCAGATGCTGAGGTGATCCAGGCTGCAGTCGAAACGGTGGCGGAAAACTTTGCCGATGGGGTGGTGGCACCCTTATTGTTTTTTGCCCTCTTTGACCTGCCAGGCATGTTCTTTTATAAGGTGATCAATACCATGGACTCTATGCTGGGCTATCACAATGCCCGCTACGAGGATTTTGGCAAGGCAGCGGCCCGCCTGGATGATGTAGTCAATTTTTTGCCCGCCCGTCTGGCCGCCCTATGCTTGCTCTTAGCCACACCCTTGGCGGGCCTTGATGTTCATGAGGCCTGGCGGATTTTTCGCCGGGACCGTTACAAGCACTTGTCTCCCAATTCAGGCCAAACAGAGGCCGTCGCTGCCGGAGCTCTGGGCATCCAGCTGGGCGGCACCCATAGCTATGCAGGCGTAGAAATTGTCAAGCCCAGCATTGGCGACGCCAAGCGGGCCCCGGAAATCGGCGATATAGATAAGACTATCCGCCTGCTTTATCTGGGGGCGGGTATGGCTTTCTTTTTAGTCTTAGCCTCGCGCTATCTCATTTTGGGCCTTTAAGCTTGCTTAAACTCTAAGAACATGGCCGACAGGGGCGGCAGGTCCAGGATCAACTTGGGTCTTGCCTTCTGAACCTCTACCGGGGGCAGGGGGGCTAAATCTTCTACCAAACCGATCACGCGGTCCTGGTCAGGGTTTTCTGTGCCAAGGAGCTGGCTGTAGGCCTTGTAGAGCTTCTTCCGTTGCTTAAGGAGTTTTGTCCGGTCTTGAGCGGCTTTTTTATGGACCTCCTTGAGCCGGACCAGTTCGTCCTGCTGCCGCCGGTCGAGGTCTTTACTATCCCGGGGAGAGGTCTGATAAAGCTTGCCCTCTGTCTCAGGACCAAGATAACCAGACCCGCCCCACTTGCTATCATCGGAATTCAGCAGGAGGGTATAGGAGCCACAGGCTTCCACTTCCAGCTCATAGCCGTCCAAGACGGCAGGAGTCATATTGAAGACTGCCAAGATTTCTTGATCTTTATAGATGCGGCTAGCCGCAAAGACAGAGTTCTCATGGTCATCCACCTGTACCCAGCGGAAACCCTGCCAAGACTGGTCATCCATATAGAGGGCCGGGTGGGTCAGGTAGAGCCGATGCAGGGCACGGTTATAATCTTGAATTTGCCTGTGGTGGTTGTGTTCCAGCATGAACCACTGGAGCTCTTCATACTCCCGCCACTCCACGAACTGGCCAAAGTCGTTGCCCATAAAATTGAGTTTGCCACCAGGGTGGGTAAACTGCCAGGCATAACAGGTCTTGAGGCTGGCACATTGACGCCAGATATCCCCCGGCATCCTGCCAATGATGGACTTCTTCCCATGCACAACCTCGTCGTGAGAATAGGGCAGGATATAGTGCTCGGAGAAGGCATAGGTCATAGAGAAGGACATCTTGTTATGATGATATTTACGGGCGTAATAATCTACTGACATGTAGTTTAAGGTGTCATGCATCCAGCCCATATTCCACTTGTGGGTAAAGCCTAGGCCACCTTCTTCTACGGGCTTGGTAATGTGGGGATAGGCTGTGGATTCCTCTGCAATTAAGAGGGCTTGGGGGAATTCCTTAGCCAGAATTTCATTGCAGGTCCGTAAAAAATAGAGGGCTTCCAGGTTGTCATTGCCGCCGAAGCGGTTTTTGACGTACTCTGTGCGGCCATAATCCAGGTAAATCATGGAGGATACGGCGTCTACTCTAAGCCCATCGAGATGATACTCAGCCAGCCAGTAGTAGGCGGACGACAAGAGGAAGGATTGGACCTCAGCCTTGGCATAATCGAAAACCATGGTTCCCCAGGCCTGCTGCTCCCCCAAGCGGGGGTCTGCATACTCGTAACAAGGCGAGCCATCAAAGTGATAAAGCCCAAAGGCATCCTTGGGATAGTGGGCAGGGACCCAGTCTAGAATTACCCGGACCCCAGCCTCGTGCAGGGTGTTTACCATGGCTTTGAAGTCGTCAGGTGTGCCAAAACGAGAAGTGGGAGCAAAGTAACCCGTTACCTGGTAGCCCCAAGAGGCGTCCAGGGGGTGTTCCATGATAGGCAAGAGTTCGACTGCGTTGTAGCACATATCTTGGCAATAGGCCGCCAACTCGCGGCCCAAATCCCGGTAGTTATAATAATTGCCATCAGGATAAGTCCGCCAGGACCCACAATGCAGTTCATAAATGTTGAGGGCTTGGGGGTCACGCGCCAGGGGCCGAGACTGCATAAAAACCTGGTCTGTCCAAGGGAAGTCAGAGCCTTCATAAATAATCGAAGCCTTCGCAGGTCGAGTTTCTTGGTGAACCGCGAAAGGGTCCGCCTTATATACCAGAGAACCGTCCTTTCCCTTTACCAGATACTGGTAGCGGTCCCAGGCTTGGACATCTGCCCGGAAGGCCTGCCAGATTCCTGTATCCGGGTCTTTCTCCATGAAGTGCTGGCTTTCATCCCAGTTATTAAAGGAACCGCACAAGGCGATACTTTGGGCCTGGGGAGCCCAAACCCGGAACATATAGCCCTCTTGATCTCCCAGTTTGTAGGGATGGGCACCAAGGTACTTATAGGCTTGGTAATTCTTTCCTGTATTAAAGAGATAAGCTTCGTTCATGGCGTATCCTCACTTCTTTGGCAAGCAGGCTCTGCTCCTGTTTATGTTCCTAAGTATAGCTGAAATTGCAGGGGCTGGGCATGACCAGATAGGGGTAGAAGATTCATTTTGACCCCAAAATCTCCCTTAACTAGTATAATGGTTAATATATCTTTGGAAGGAAGCCCCCTATGAGTAAAATTGGATCCATACTTCAAACCTTATACGAGCTCACCGACGAGCGGGCCAAACAGCCTGTTACCGGTTCCTACACGAATTACCTCTTGGATAAGGGCGAAGACCGCATCCTGGCCAAAACGGTAGAACAATGCACCGGGATGATTTTAGCCTGCAAAAATGCGGACAGCCAGAGGATTGCGGAAGAAGGCGCTGACCTGCTCTACCATATGACCGTTCTCTTTCACCAGCACGGCTTGACCTGGGACCAGCTGGCCGAAGTCCTGGAAGACCGCCGCGCGCACGGGGCTTAGGTTGGCACGCTTGACAGACCAAAGCATTGTGCTATAATTTCCTCTGCTTGTTTTCCCGCAAGTTCTTTTTATTGTGGGACAAATAAATAGCTTCAACGTAAGAAAAAGCTTGTTTTCTCAGATATAAAGGGAGGTAAGGACATGGCTAAACCAGGAGCACGCGACAGAATCGCTCTCGTATGTAGTGAATGCAAACAGCGTAATTACAACACGAAAAAGAACAAAATGAACACTACGGAAAAACTCGAACTCAATAAGTATTGTCCGTTTTGCCGTAAGCACACCAAACATACTGAATCCAAATAATTTGACTGCGAAATGGGCCCTGCTAGGGTCTGTTTCCCATGCTGAAAGAGGCTACCATGGCTAAAGATACTAGCTCCAAAAAGCAGGACAAGAAAACCGAAAAGAATAAAAAGCCCTTTTTTGCTAGAGTGAAAACCTGGTACAAGGGCATTACCTCTGAGCTCAAAAAGGTTACTTGGCCTGACAAGACCAAGTTCAAGAAAAACCTGGCTGCCGTCCTAGTCATCATTGTGGTGGCTGTGGTAACCATTCTGGTTTTCGACTCGCTCATCTCTATGGTCCTGAATGTCACCGGTTTCTACGATGTTAAGCAGGCACCTGCCGCTAAACCGGCTATCACTGCGCCAGTCGAACCCGGGATTGAGGCCGAAACCACCAAAAACGAAGGGTAAGCTAGATGGCTGAACGCAATAAAGAAGAAGCCCTCTGGTATGTAGTTCACACCTATTCCGGCTATGAAAACAAGGTTAAACAGACCTTGGATATGATAGTCGAAAATCGTGGCCTGCAAGACTATATTCAGGAGGTCCTTGTCCCCACGGAGGAAGTCGTGGAGATCAAGGATGGCGAGCGGAAGACACACGAGCGCAAGGTCTACCCTGGCTATATTTTAGTCAAGCTCGTCCTGACCGATGAAATTTGGTATATCGTGCGCAACACGCGCGGCGTAACCGGCTTTGTTGGTTCTTCTCCCACCAATCCTGTCCCCCTGACCGATGAAGAGCTGATGATTATCGGCCTGGAATCCAACTGGGAGCCCATCGTGGACTACGATATCGGCGATTCGGTCAAGATCATCCATGGCCCCCTGGATGGCTTTGTCGGTACCGTGGAAGAGATCAACGCTGAGAAGAAAAAGCTTGTTGTCTCCGTTTCAATGTTTGGCCGGGAAACTCCGGTAGAACTTGAACTGACTCAAGTCTTACGTATATAATTAATATTTGTCGGCTTTCGAGCCGCGCCCCAAGGCTAACCAGCCTTGGTTTCAAAACCTGTAAGGCCCTCGTGCCTTCAGCATAAATTAAAAGAAATTGGGAGGTGGCAAAATGGCCAAAAAAGTCATTGCCATGGTAAAGCTGCAGATCCCTGCAGCCAAAGCAACACCAGCGCCGCCGGTCGGACCAGCCCTTGGACAACACGGATTAAATATTGCGCAGTTTGTCAAGGAATTTAATGAAAGAACCGCTAAAGACGCAGGCATGGTTATTCCTGTCGTTATTACTGTTTATGCGGACCGTTCCTACACTTTCATTACCAAGACTCCGCCCGCCGCAACGCTCTTAAAGAAGGCCGCGAAAATCGAAAAGGCCTCTGGCGAGCCGAACAAGAAGAAGGTAGCGAAAGTCACCTGGGACGATTGTCTGGAAATCGCTAAAATCAAAATCTCTGAATCCAACGCAGCTGACCTGGAAGCTGGCGCCCGCATGGTAGCCGGTACTGCTAGGAGCATGGGCATTACGGTTGACGGTATGCCTGCCGTAAGCAAGGAGGCCTAGTCATGTCTAAAACTGGTAAGAGATATAAAGAAGCCTTTGCTAAATATGACCATTCCCAGACTTATGAGCTCGCCGAGGCCATGAACTTAGTGCTGGAAATGGCCACCGCTAAATTTGATGAAACCATCGAACTCCATGCTCGTCTGGGCGTTGACTCCCGTCACGCTGACCAGCAGGTCCGTGGTTCTGTCGTTCTGCCTCACGGTACAGGTAAAACTGTCCGCACCCTAGTTTTCGCCAAGGGCGAAAAAGCTGAAGAAGCCAAGGCTGCCGGTGCAGATTACGTAGGTGCAGAAGACATGGTCGAGAAGATCCAGAAAGAAAACTGGTTTGACTTTGAGGTCGTTATCGCGACTCCTGACATGATGGGTGTTGTGGGCCGCTTAGGCCGGGTTTTAGGTCCAAAGGGCCTCATGCCTAACCCCAAGTCTGGTACCGTTACTAACGATGTCACTACTGCAGTTAATGACGCTAAGGCCGGTAAAATTGAATACCGCTTAGATAAACAAAATATTATCCACTGTTCTATTGGTAAAGCTAGCTTTGGCGCCGAAAAGCTCCAAGAAAACTTCGAAGCACTTCTGGAGGCCATTATTCGGTCCAAACCTGCAGCTGCTAAGGGACGTTACATCCGTTCCTGCACCATTGCTTCTACCATGGGACCTGGGGTCCGCGTAGCCACCACTGGCCGCTAATCCCCAACTGCTGCAGGCCTTCGAGCCTTGTAGCTTAACTTCATAAATACACCTGATCGCCTAAGACAGCCGGAGGCCCTGCCTTAAACATTCCGGCCGAGGTGGAGATGTGGACTATGTGTACCCCTCCGCTTTCTGGTGAGCGAGAGGGGTATTTAAATACATAAGGAGGTAAGAGAATGCCCAGCGATAAAATTCTCGCCAAAAAGCAAGCGGCCGTTGAGCTCTTAGTCGAAGATCTTAAGTCTGCTGAGTCCGTCGTATTTTCCGAATACCAGGGCTTAACCGTAGATCAAGACACGCAAATGCGCCATGCTTTCCGTGAAGGCAATCTGAATTACCGGGTTGTGAAGAACACCCAGCTACTCAGAGCTTTTGAAGAGCTCGGTGTAACTGGCCTCGACGAAATTTTGACTGGCCCCACAGCCATTGCATGGTCAAATGATGACATTACGATGGCTCCTCGCTTGGTCAAAAAGTATGTCGACGACTTCAAGAAAATGAAGATTAAGGGTGGCGTTATCGAAGGTGCCCTGGCACCCCTCGAAACCATCACCGCTCTGTCTAACATTCCTTCACTTGAAGTTCTGTACGGACAACTGGTATCCAGCCTGATTTTCCCTGTCACTTCTCTGGCCATGACCCTTGGCGCTATGGCCAAGAAAGCGGAAGAGAACGGCCTGGAAAATGTTAAAGACCTGGCTGTCGAAGCTGCTCCTGCAGCTGAAGAAGCCCCGGCCGCAGAATCTGCGCCTGAAGAAAATGCAGCACCTCAAGAAGAGGCCCCTGCCCCGGCCACCGAAGGCCAAGAAGAAACACCAGCAGCGGAAGAAAGCCCCGCTGAATAATTTGGGAGGAATATAAAATGGCAAGTGAAAAAATTAATGCCCTCATCGAAGAAGTTAAGGGCCTAACCGTTATCGAACTGAATGACCTGGTCAAAGCCTTAGAGGAAGAATTTGGCGTATCCGCCGCCGCTATGATGACCGTTGCTCCTGGTGCCGCTGGCGCAGCCGGTGGTGCAGCCGCTGAAGAAGAGCAGAGCAGCTTTGACGTTATCCTGAAGTCTGCTGGTGCCAGCAAAATCGGCGTTATCAAGGTTGTCCGTGAACTCACCGGCCTCGGCCTCAAAGACGCTAAGGCTCTGGTTGACGAAGCACCCAAGCCGGTCAAGGAAGGCGTTGAAAAAGAAGAAGCCGAAGAAATCGCCAACAAGCTCAAAGAAGCTGGCGCCGAAGTCGAACTCAAGTAGTTTGCGCTTCCTTTTAGCTCAGCCAGCCCTGCTGGTTGCCTAGACTTTACGGAGCTGGTCCAATACGGACCAGCTTCTTTTAATTTCAAAAGATACTAGTCTTCTCCCAGCACCTAGCAGGCGTGTTATCATTTGCCTATCCTTGTTAAGTTGAGGTTCCCCTATGCCTGCACTCCCACTTGCCCAGCAACTCATCGCTGACCGCCGCTTTTTCCATAGCCTTGCCGAGCCGGGCTGGCTAGAGTTTCGTACCAGCCTGGAGATTGCCGCCCGCCTTGTAGACCTTGGTTGGTCTGTTCAGCTAGGCAAGGCTTTACATACAGAAAACCGTTTAGCCCTGCCGAGTAGGGACTTTAAGGCGCATTATGAAGCGAAGTGTGGGATTAAACGGGCAGAGTTGGCTCAACTTTTTGGGCGCGTGCAACAAGGGGCCAGTGCCCCCATTGCGCGAACGACCAATCATGCGACCCAGATGCCGATTGATGACCGCGTCTTTGCTGAAATTTTAGATTCTTATACGGGTGTAGTAGCAGATTGGGACTCGGGTCAGCCTGGTCCTTATGTACTCTTCCGCTTCGACATAGATGCACTAGCAATAGGGGAAAGCCAAGCCAAAGACCACCGGCCAGCGAGAGAACACTTCGCTCAAAGCAACGGTCAGGCCTGCCATGCCTGTGCCCACGATGGTCATATTGCCTTGGGCCTTGCCTTGGCCCAGATTATCGCCCAGACCACATCGCTTAAAGGCAAGGTTCGCCTGGTTTTTCAACCTGCGGAAGAGTCCTGCCGGGGCGCCTACAGCATGGTAAAGAAGGGCTTGGCGGCTGGGGTGGACTACATGTTTGCCTGCCACTTGGGCCTGGGGATTCCGTCTAGTAGCCTGGGGTTGGCAACACAAGGCTTCCTGGCCAGTCAAAAGTTCTTGCTGGATGTGCAGGGCCAAGCTGCCCACGCTGCTTCCGCACCCGAAACCGGAAAAAATGCCCTGCTGGCAGCTGCCAGCCTGGCCTTAAACCTCCATACCCTCACCCAATATGGGCATAGCAAAGCCTTCCTTAATGTGGGCAGGCTGGAGGCCGGTCAGGTTCCCAATGTGATCCCCGAGTCCGCCCAGATGGAGTTTGAAATTCGGGCGATAGATGCAAAGACCATGCAGGACTTAGAAAGCAAGATGAAAACGCTGGTCCAGGGAATCTGCCAGGCTAGGGACCTCAGCTACCAGCTGACCCCCGAGGGCTACGCGGAAGCCCTGGACCCTGCTTACCTTTCAGCCTATGTGGATCAGGGCCGCAAGCTCCACCAGACCGTGGCTGCCCTAGGGTTACAGCCCATCCTGGCTCCGGACTTCGCGGCTTCGGAAGATGTAGTCACATGGATGAACCAGGTCCTCCGCCAGGGCGGCCAGGCCCTCCACCTTATGTTGGGCACGGATACAAGCACCGCCCACCACCACCCTGCCTTTGACTTTAGAGAAGAAGACCTCCTGCCCAATCTTCAAGTCCTGTGTGCTAGCGTAGAGGCTCTTACGGGCCTTGCCCTGCAAGCCTATCCCAAAGATCGAAGATAGCCGAGGGCCCTCGCTTGAGCTATAATCTAGAAAAGCTATTAATTGACACCTAAGCCTGTAGCCGTGGAGCAGAAAGGAAGAGGAAATATGTTAGATATTAATTTACTGCGCAATGATCCCGAAACTGTAGTTAAAGCTTTAGCCAAGCGAGGCTTTGATTTAGATCTCAGCCACTTTCTAGACCAGGACAAGGAACGCCGCGCCCTGATCCACGAGACGGAAGAACTCAAGGCCTTGCGTAATAAGAAATCCGCAGAAATCCCCAAACTGAAAAAAGCTGGCCAGGACGCCTCTGGACTCTTGGAAGAGCTTAAACAAGTTTCCGAAGATATCAAAAATAAAGAAGTTGAACTACAAGCCTTGGATGAGGCCCAGTATCAATTTATGATTGGCCTGCCCAATATGCCCCACGACCATGTGGTTGCAGGCGGCAAGGAAAATAACCAGGTGATGAAGACTTTTGGGGAAAAACCTCAATTCGCCTATGAACCTAAGCACCATGTGGATTTAGCCGAAAGTCTGGGCTTAATCGATTATGACCGGGGTAGTAAACTTTCCGGCTCTGGTTTTTGGATGTATAGGGGCCAGGGAGCCCGCCTGGAATGGGCCCTGCTCAACTTCTTTATTAATGAGCACATTAAAGATGGCTATGAAATGATCCTGCCGCCCCACATCCTCAACTATGCCTGCGGCCTGGGCGCTGGCCAGTTCCCGAAATTTTCGGAAGATGTCTTCCAGCTCCGGCTCCAAGGCAAGGAAGACGATGAATACGGGCAAGGCTTTGGCCGTTTCCTCCTGCCCACGGCAGAAACAGCCCTGGTCAACCTCTACCGGGATGAAATCTTGGAGGAAGAAGACCTGCCCATCAAATGCTTTGCCTACACACCCTGCTACCGCCGGGAAGCGGGCTCCTACCGGGCCGAAGAACGCGGTATGATCCGGGGCCACCAGTTTAATAAGGTAGAGATGTTCCAATTTGTAAAGCCAGAAGACGATGAGGCGGCCTTAAAAGAGCTCATTACAAAGGCCTGCAGCCTGGTAGAAAAACTAGGCCTCCACTACCAGCTGGTCAAGCTGGCTGCAGGCGATGTCTCGGCCTCCATGCGGGAAACCTGGGATATTGAGGTCTACATTCCCTCTATGGGCGGTTATAAAGAGGTATCCTCTGTTTCCACCTCAGGCGATTACCAGGCGCGGCGTACGAACCTCCGCTTCCGCCGCCAAGATGGCAACAAGCCGGAATTCCTGCACAGCCTTAACGGGTCTGGCCTTGCCACTTCCCGGATTTTCCCAGCCATTTTGGAGCAAAATCAGCAGGCAGATGGCAGTGTAATTATTCCAGAGGTTCTCCGCCCCTATATGCAGGGACAGGAGGTCTTGGAGCCTCGCAAGTAGAGCTTAGTCAAGAAATCAATCGACTCTAAAGGGACTGTCAGTCAGGCGGTCCCTTTAATGTTTCGAAACAACATCTTGCAACACTAGGTGTAATTATGTTATTCTTGTGTTGCTGGAGGTGGTGATATGAAAAAAACAAGAACCAGAAAACAAGGAAGCTCTATTGTAGTAACACTTCCGGGGGCAGAGGAAGTTAAGCTCAAAAGTGGCAAAGACTATATGGTTACGTATACCCAAAATGGATCCATCATCATGGTACCTGAAATTACGGATCCTTTTCGTGTAGCTGAACCGGATGCTTTCTATGAGGCAGACTATTGGCAAGATGTGCCCGCAGCTGGCAAAGAAGAGATATAGACTCTATATCTAAAGGAGTAAAGTTTAGTGGACAGCGCACGAGACCAACGAGACCAATATGTTCCTAAAGAGGGCGACATCGTCTGGATCGATTTTGATCCGGCTAGCGGTAAGGAAATCAAAAAACGAAGGCCTGCCCTTGTTATCTCTAAATTTCAGTTTAACCTTACTACCGGATTTGCTGTGGTCTGTCCTATCACTAGTACAGTCAAAAACTTTCCCACACGCTATAGTTTACCTGACACTACCCAGACCCATGGGCAAATCATTGTATCTCAATTAAAGTCATTCGATTTTAGTTGCCGCAAGCTGGAGTTTATTGAGCAAATACCTGCTCAAGATTTGGCTATCATTCAACAAATTGTCCGCTATATTTTCGCGGATTAAGGAAAAGACCAGCTGACTGGCTCTAGAGATCCTAGTGGCCTTGGCCGAGCGGGGCGGTTGCGATCGGGAAGACAGGCTGGCCGTCGCCCCCTAACTCTGCTAGGGCCTCGGATTCGGAAGCCTGCTCGGAGGCCAGCTCGCTCGCCTGAGCCTCGCTGGCCACAGCCTGCTGGCGTTCCTGGACTTGGGCTTCGGCCCCTGAGATAAAAGCCTCACGCGGATAGGTGTATTCCGCGTCCCAAAGCAACCATTCCCCGTAGCCTGCCGCATAGACGGCTTCTATTTGCTGGCGGATTTCTGCTCCGCCGTAGGCCATAAAATAACCCTGGGGCAGCCAAGAGGCAGTAAAGGCTTGGAGCCAAGGGCGTAGCCTAGTGTAGCCTGCCTGCTTGCTTGCGCGTTCCCCATCTATAATGGCGTTCTCTATAACGGCGTAGGGTTCGGTATCCGGCGCGGTGAAAAAATCTTGGCCAATATAGGAACCCACCCCGTTGCCCTGGCTGCCTAAGGAGGCATTGGCGTAGTGGGAGGGATAAATCATGGGGCAAATACAGTCAATACCCGTCAGCCCGATGGTGGACCAATTCTGTCCGATAAGCTGGCCGTCCACTTCTGAGGACATGACAATGGAAAAGAGGTCGGCTGAGATTGGGACGCCAAGCTTTTCCTGAATTTCAATTCGGGCGGTTTCCAGAAAGCGATTAATGGCGTACTGCTTGGGAATCTTCTCTTCAATAGCCGCAAAACTTGGGGCCGCTCCTGACTCTGCGGAGCCTGTGGGAAAGCGGACATAGTCAAATTGAATTTCATCTGCTCCCATGGCTACCACTTCACGGGCGATATCCAGAAGATAGGCCCAGACTTCAGGATTATAAGGATCAGCAAAGGCTAGTCCCCCTTCTAAGGGAAAGGAGAGCAGGTTGCCGTCATTATCTTGGATGCAGAGATCAGGTCGGGCCTGAGGCATGACCTCATCCTTGAAGCAGACCAGGCGGGCAATCACTTTAACGCCGGCCGCATGGCAGCGGTCAAAGATAGCTTGTAGGTCGATAGTGCCAGAATCGGCCTGCATTGCCTGGACCAAGGGGACTTGTGACTTATAGGTTAAGCCCCAAGACTCCTTGACGTCGATGACAAAAGCATTGACTTCTGTGTTTTGTGCCAGATCCAGGGCGGCATCTAAATCTTTGCCAGTCCCCAGATAAATCCCCTTAACCGGATAAAGACTTTGATAAGGCTTCCTATCTTCTTCCTTAACCCGGGGCAGAGGACCAAAGTAATCATTTAAGAGGTCCTGCATGCCGTCATCCTTAATTGAAAGCGCCAAAGGCGGCGGAGGGGCGGTAGCGACAACTGGCCGAGTGGGGTTTGTCACCAGGGTTTCCTGATTTTCATCCACCCTACTATTGCGGTAGAGTAGGAAAAAGATCCCCACTTGCACGCCAATGAGGACCAAGATGGCCAGAGCCCGCAAATGAAAGCGCGGGCCTTTAGGGACCTTAGGGTCATTAAGAAAAATGCCTTGCATAGAGATAAGAATACCACAATGGAAGGGCTTTTGGACGTCATACACCTAATCTTGCTACAATAAGCCCATGTATGAAAGCCTCGTGCACAAGTATTTACCAGCAGATTTTCGTGGGCCAGCTTCCTGGACAACGGTCGAGCGGGAAGCCCAGATTGAGTTTGAGGAACGCCGGTCACGCTTTATTGGTATTTGCCTGCCCATTGCAAATGGGGCGGAGGCCGAAGCCCGGCTGGCCCAGTGTCGGGCGGATTTTCCAGATGCGACCCATTGGGTTTATGCCTGGCAGCATATTTTCCCGGAGATTGGGGGAAAGTATTCAGATGATGGTGAGCCTAAGGGGACAGCGGGAATGCCTGTTTTAGACGTTTTGCGCAAGGGTGGTGTGGACCAGGCGCAAATTTTGGTAGTGCGATATTTTGGCGGAGTGCTCCTGGGCACAGGGGGCCTGGTGAAGTGCTATACCCAGGCGGCCGCCCAGGCCATAGCAGCCGCAGGCCTGGTGACCATGACTTTACAGCTTAAAATGCGGGTGATGGTGCCATACGGGGTTTACGACAGCCTACGCTACAAGTTGGAGGCAGCAGGCTTCCAGCAAGAAGAAGCGGAGTTTGGCCTGGATGTGGAATGGTTGGTGGCCCTCCCTCCGGAACGCGAAGAAGACTTACGGGCCTTAGTGGCGGAGCAAAGTCAAGGGGAGGGGATTTGTGCCCCCGAGGGCTTAGCCTACGCTCCAAGAGGTATCGACTAGGCTCTAGGGCTTTTGCTATAATAAAGGTTAGTTTATAAGCAACTCAGTTCAAAGCTGACTTGAAAAGGAGTTTATATGTCCGGACATTCAAAATGGAATAATATCAAGCGCCGCAAGGGTGCCCAAGATGCTGCTAAAGGCCAGATCTTCACCAAGCTGGGTAAAGAAATCCAGATGGCGGTTAAGCATGGTGGGCCTGATCCTAGCACCAACCGCGCCTTGGAGGATGCTATCCGCAAAGCCAAGTCCAATAATATGCCCAACGATAGTATCAACCGTTCGATCAGCAAGGCCTCCAGCAGCGATTCTGCAGACTTTGATGAGATGATCTATGAGGGCTATGGCCCTGGCGGGGTAGCCGTTATTTTACGTAGCTTGACGGACAACCGCAACCGTACGGCCGGAGAGGTCCGCCACCTTTTCGACAAGTCAGGCGGTAACCTGGGTGAGTCTGGCTCGGTTGGCTTCATGTTTGAACGGAAGGGCTCTATTATCCTGGATAAGGACCGCTATCCTGATGATGAAACCGTCATGCTGGAAGCTCTGGATGCAGGCGCTGAGGATATTACCATACAGGATAACTACTATGAAGTTGTCACGGCCCCTAATGAATTCCACCAAGTCTTAAATGCACTGCAAGAGATGGGATATGCTATTGAAGATGGCAGTGTGGACTATAAGCCCCTTACCATGACCAAGCTTGAGGATCCTGAAGATCAGGAAAAAATGGAAAAGCTCTTAGAAAACCTTGAAGACTTTGAAGATGTCAATGATATTTGGCATAACTGGGATATGCCGGAGGATGATGAAGACTAGCTCGTCCATCCAGCCCTAAGCTTGCCCTGGATGCTACAGAGGCAGAAAAGAGAAGTTACCCATGTTTGATTTCCTCTTCCATAAACGACGGGACAGGTCCTCTAGCCGAGAGAACTCGGAGACAAGCCAGGACCGCTTACCTCCGGTTAAGGCAGAGGAAATTCTTTTTAATCCTCTAGGCCGTATTGCTTCGGCAGTGAAATCCTCGGTCAACGAGATGAACCGGTCAGTAGAGCTGGAGACCGAAGAACAGATCAGGCAACATCTCAGCCAGATTGCGGTGGTGGCCTTTGTAGGCCCCTCTGGCACGGGTAAATCTACCCGGGCGATCAAGGTAGCCAAGGAAAATGGGATCAACTATATTATTGATGATGGCATCCTCATCCACGGTTCTTCTATTGTGGCAGGCTCTTCTGCTAAAAAAGCTGCTACCAAAATTGAATCGGTCAAAGCGGCCATTTTTGCAGACGAAACCAGGGCCCAAAACATGCGGCGGGCCCTCCTGGAGGAGATGCCCCCAGCCCTTATGATTCTAGGTACCTCCCGGGAGATGATTGACCGCATCTGCCAAAGTCTCTACTTGCCCAAGCCCTCTATGCTGATCCGGATTGAGGATATCTCTACGGAGGACGAGCGGCGGGAAGCCAAAGAAACCCGGATGACCCAGGGGAAGCACACCATCCCTGTGCCGACCATGGAGATCCGGCATGAGTTTTCAGGCTCTCTGGCAGAACCTCTTAATAAACTCCGGCGCCGCTTTGACCGGAGTGACAAAAGCTTTGGAGGCGAGGGCGAGAGGACTGTGGTCAGGCCCACCTTTTCTACCCTGGGTGCCTACTCCATCTCGGACGATGCCATGGCCCAGATGGTCCGTATCTCACTGAAGCAGGTGGAGGGCGTAGCCCAAATGCGGCACTTTCGGGCTAACAAGGAGCCTTACGGAGCAACTTTCGAGATTACCATTTCCCTTTATTATGGTTATCCCGCCCAAGAGGTCATGCGGGCCGCCCAGACCCAGGTTGCGGCCGATGTCAGCCAATATACTTCGATCAATGTTTTGCAGGTGGATATTAGAGCCGACCGTTTAATTGCACCTAGCCCCGTACAAGTCGCTAATCAGGGTTAAGACGGCGCAAAAGTTTGCCCAAATGACCAATTATGTATAAAATGTTTACGTATTCTTACAAATCTATTACGCAAGCATATGCTTTATTTGTCTATTGATTAGCTTGCTTGTGTTGAGGAGGTACAGCAATGAACCAAGATAATAGTGGGCGCCCTCACGGTCCAAACCCTATGCCTTATAATGCGCAGCCCGCGGGTATGCCCCGGACCAACCCTCCAGAGCCCCCTTTTGAGGACCTTCCTCCGGTTAACCCACAAGGCCAGCCGCAAGCCGCTTATAATCCTGGCCAAAATTTCGATTATAATCCCCAACCCCAGGGCCCAGCTTACCAAGAAGGCCCTGGAGCTAACCCCTATACTGGCCCTTATCATCAGCAGACTGGAGCTTACAATCCTCTGCCGCAGGCCGGGTATACTGGACCGCTGCCTGGCGGGAGCAATCCCTATGAGGGGGCCTATAATAGCCAGGCAACGGGCCAATTTGATGCCTATCAGGCAGGACAGGCCTATGCCAGCCGACCTCAAGGCCAGCCCCAAGGCCGCCCGCGTCCTCACGGCCCTCGCCAAAGCAGACCCGGCAAGCCTGTTGGTGGCAACTATGATTTCAGCAAGCAGGTCGGGGAGTTTTCCGGCCTTTTCAAGCACTATTTCTCCTCAAACCCCAGCAAGGCCCTCAACCAAGACTTGTCGCTCGTATCCTGGATCATCCTGTTAGTGGCAAATATCCTCTTTTATGCCTTGGCACAAGCTACCTTTGCCTCTCAGGGTGTTGCGGCCGCCCTGGCCAGCCTGGGTGAAGTCGGTGGACTCTTCGGCGGGATAATGGGAGGCGAGACCTTCAAGTGGGGATCAAGCTTTGGCCTGGCCCTGGTCCAGCAGGCCCTGGTCCTCTTGCTCTACTTCCTCGCTGCCTGGATTTTTTCCGGCATGGGTGGGGAGGCAAAGTTGCCGCCTCTCCAGTATCTTAAGCTTATTTCCTATACCACAGTCCTGCATACCATCCTGCACTTTGTGATTATCTTTATCTCTCTGATTTCTGTGAGCTTTGCGGCAACCCTCTTGGTCCTGGCCAAGTACACCCTCTTCTTCAGCTTTACCTACGTCTTGGATTCCATATATCCCAAGTCCAGGTCCAGCCGCTACTGGCTCTATTTCATCCTGCTCTTCCTCATTACTCTAGTAGGGTAGGACATGCGGATCCTCCATTTTGCTGATCTGCATTTAGGTAAAAGTCTCAGCGGTTTTTCCCTCCGGGAGGACCAAGAGCACATTTTGCAAGAAATACTGAAGATCGCCCGCCACGAAGGGGTTGAAGCCCTGGTCCTAGCGGGCGATGTTTTTGACCGGCCTAATCCTCCCCAAGAGGCTTTGGAGCTCTTTGACGGCTTTATCTCTCAATTGGCCGCAGAGGGCGTCCAGCTCTTCCTGGTGTCAGGCAACCATGACTCTGCCAGTCGCTTGGGCTATGGCAGCCAGCTCTTTGCCCGGCAGGGGATCCATTTAGCTACGCAAGCCAGGACCGGCTGGGAGGCTTTTACCTTGGGGGAAGGTGAGGACCGCCTAGACCTTTACCTCCTACCTTACACGAGGCGCTATGACTTGAGGGACCTCCTGGCAGCAAGTCATGACCATGCCGACTATAGCCAGGCTAAGTACCCCGACCTGATGGCAGAATACCTGGCCCCGGTGCTTGACCGAGTGCGCCAGCGCCGGGCAGAAGGGGTACCCGCCATGCTCCTGGCCCATCTATGGCTTGTGAATACGGACCAAGACAGCCTGGTATCAGAATCGGAATTTCCCTCCCTGGGCATGGTGGAGCAGCTACCGGCCTGGCTATGCGCCGACTTTGATTATGTGGCCTTGGGCCACCTACATAGGCCGCAAGAGCTAGGCCCTAAGGCAGTCTATCCAGGTTCCCCCTTAGCTTACTCTGCGTCCGAGGCAGACCAGGTTAAAAGGGTCATCCTGATCGAGAGTAAAGCCGGAAGCCTGAGCTGGGAGGCTAAACCCTTAAAGCCCCTCTATCCTGTCCACAAAATCCAAGGAAGCTGTGCAGAACTTTTAGCTGCCGGCAAAGCAAGCCCACAAGAAGCCTATATCTTTGCCGAACTGACGGACCAAGAGTTGGTCCTAGATGCTTCGCTTAAACTCCAAGCCGTCTACCCTAGGCTATGTGGCCTCAGCTTTTTGGGCTATGCCCGGGCAGCCGAGACGGCAGCCCACTCAGCGGGCCAGGCTTTTTCCGCTCAAGATTTTCCTGGACTCTTTGCCAGCTTTTTCCAGCAAGAAACCGGCCATGCCATGAACGCGGAGCAAGCCGACCTGGTAGCCCAGGTTTTAGCTGGTTTACACGATGAAGGTAAAGCATGCGACCCCTCGTTTTGACCCTGCAAGCTTTTGGCCCCTTTGTTGACCAGCAGACGGTGGACTTTAGGGACCTAGACTCTGGCCTCTTTTTGATTTCTGGCCCCACCGGGGCGGGCAAGACCAGCATTTTTGACGCCCTGAGTTTTGCTCTTTTTGGTCAGGCTTCTGGAACCTGGCGCAAGCAGCGCAACCTGCGCTCTCACCAGGCCGATCCCCAGCTGGATACTTTTGTCCGGCTGGAGTTCACCCAACAGGGAAAGACCTACTGTATTGAGCGTATTCCTGCCTATGACCGGCCCAAAAAAATTGGCTCGGGCATGACTAAACAGCAGGCCGAGCAGGTCCTCAAGCTACCGGATGGCCGTATTTTGACCAAGCAAGAAGAGATCGACCAGGAGATCCAGAACATCCTGGGGATTGGTGTGGACCAATTCCGACAGGTCTCCATGTTGGCCCAGGGCGAATTTTCCAACTTCCTCAAGGCAGGTTCCTCTGAGCGGTCAGATATCCTCCGCCGGATTTTCCAAACGGACCAGCTGCAGCTTTTCCAGACACGGCTCAGGGACCTTGTGGGAAAAGCCAAGCAAGACCTACAAGAAGCGCGGACCAAGGCCCGTTTCGCTTTGGAATCTCTGGACTTGGTATCGCCCGACCTCCTCGAAAGCTGGCAGGACTTACGCAAGCAAGGCCCAGACCAGCCCCTAGACTTGGCCATCCCCCTAGCCCTCTTGGCCCAAGAAGCAGAACGCGATAGGGAGATGGCAGTGGAGGAAGCGGCGCAGAAAAAAGTCCTAGAGGACCAGCAGGCCAAGCTAAGCCTGGAACTCGCCAAGGCTAAGGAAAGCCTAGAGCTTGCTCAACGCTGGGCCACACTTCAGCATGACTTGGCCCTTGCAGAACAAGCCGCCCCAGGCTTAGCCCAGAAAAACCAGCGCCTGACTCGGGACCTAGACCTTTTGGCCAAGGTGACTGCTCGCCGCACTGACTATGACCAGGCCAAGGGCCGTTGGGATGACTTGCTTGAGGCCCAAAAGCATTTGCAAGAGACTTACACCAAAGTCCTGGAGCCTCGTAAGGCCAAACTAGGCCGTCAGCTGAGTGCATTTCAACAGGAGGCAGAGGCTCGGCAGGACCAGGCCCAAAAAGCCCAACTCTTGCAGGCCAGCTTGGGACAATATGAAAAACTGGCCGCTGAGCAAGCGGCCGTGAAGGCCGTACAAAAGGAGCTTAAGCAGCAGAAAAAATGTTATCGGGAGGTCCAAGCTCAGGCTGAAGAATCCGCTGAGGCCTGGGCAGCTTGGCAGGCTCAGGAAGCCCAGCGCCTGTCCGACTTGGCCCACCAGGCCAGGCTCTTGGCTGCAAGCCTCAAGGAGGGAGAGCCTTGCCCGGTCTGCGGGTCTATTCACCACCCTCAGCCCGCCAGCGGCGAGTATGGAGAAGGGGAGATCCTCCTGCGGAAGGAGGGGGAAATTCCGGGCCGGCAAGAATTGGAACGACAAGCCAAAGAAGATGCCCAAGCGCTGGTTGTGGCCCAGAGAGCCCTGGACCGCCTGCAGGAAAAGCTAGACCTGGTGACAGCTAATGTCCAGGCCTGGAGTAAAGATTTGCCTTATCCCAGCCTGGCAGAGGCCCAAAAAGCCCTAGAGACCTGGGCGCAAAACCAGCGGGCTTGGCAGGAATACCAAAAACAGCTGGAAGCTGAAAAAGCCCAGGTCGAAGACCAGGACCAAACCTACAAGGCCCAAGCCGACTCCTTGGCAGGTCAGTTAGCAGAAGCCCAGAGTCAATGGCAGAAGCAGGAGGACCAGCTACTTTCCCTGTTGCAAGGTTTTGGCCTAGAAAATCTTGCAGCCTATGAGGCCCTAGGTTTGGAAGAAGGCAAGCTTCAGGCCCAGGCTAGCCAGATCCAAGCAGACCAAGACAGGCTTCAGGCCTTGCGGATGGAGGCCAAGGCCTTCCAAAAAAATTGGCAACCCCCAGAGACTCTACCCGACCTCAACCAGGTCCAAGCCGCGCGCGAGGCTGTTAGCAGCCAGCTGGAAGATGTGCAAAATGCCCAGGCCCAACGCCGGAGCCGGGAGGCGCAAAACCAGCGGCTTAAGCTGCAGCTGGAAGCCTTACAGGAGGATATTGACAAGTTAGAGCTTGACTTCCGCAACCTCTTGGAGCTCTACCAGGTGGCTACTGGCCAGCTCAAGGGCGGTCTCAACCGTGACTTTGAGACCTTTGTGCAAGGTTATTATTTCCAATGGATTTTGGAGGCAGCAAACCTGCGCCTGGCTAGAATGACCGGCCAGCGCTATCGCTTGGTCCACAGTTCGGCACCTGCCGACCGCCGGCGGACCACTGGCCTGGAGATGGAAGTGTGGGATAGTTACAGCGGCCAAAGTCGTGAGCTGTCTACCCTCTCCGGCGGGGAAAGTTTTCAGGCCGCTATGGCCCTCGCCCTGGGCTTATCCGATGTGGCAAGAGCCAGCCAAGGAGGCCTAGCCCTGGAAACGCTTTTTATTGATGAGGGTTTTGGCAGTTTGGACCGCGAGACCCTGCACCAGGCGGTTAATACCCTCTTAGACCTCTCTTCAGGCTCCTACCTATGCGGGCTCATCTCCCATGTAGAGGAGCTTAAGGAGCTCATTCCCCAACGCTTGGAGGTCCGCAAGACTGAGCAAGGCTCCTATATTGACAAGCATTTTGCCCGATAATTTCTGGCAAAAAAGCAATAAAACTGAGGGGAGATCGGGCTTTCACTTTCGTCTAGATCTGTTAGACTAGTAATGTTATGTGAACGTAGCAGAGGTGTAATTTTCGTGTCATCTAACCCCGCAAAGTTGGCAGGCGAAGCCATTTCAGAGCCCACCCAGAAGCTCCAGCAACCGGAGGCCAAATCCCGGTCTATTAACGCAACCCTGCCTAAGGCGGAACTGACGGAGGCGATTATTTCCGTGCGCGACCTCTTTAAGATCTATCGCGTAGGGGACAGCCGGGTTCACGCCCTGGACGGGGTCAACTTTGACATCCGGAAGGGTGAATTCTGCGTTATCGTTGGCACCTCGGGTTCTGGCAAGTCTACCTTGCTCAATATGCTGGCGGGACTAGAACCGCCCAGTAAAGGCCTGATCTTGATCAACCGCAAGAACATCGTGGGCTTGACAGAAGATGAGTTGGTAGATTTTCGCCGCGAGCACGTCGGCTTTGTCTTCCAGTCTTTTAACCTGGTCAAATCTATGACAGCCTTAGAAAATGTTGCCCTGCCTCTGGTTTTTCACGGGGAGCCCAAGGCTCTCCGCCTCAAAAAGGCAGCGATCCTCCTCCACATGCTGGGCTTGTCCAAACACATGTACCACCGGCCTTCTGAGATGTCCGGTGGCCAGCAGCAGAGGGTGGGTATAGCCCGGGCCCTGGTAGTCAATCCCAATATCATTTTTGCGGATGAGCCTACCGGCAACCTAGACTCCCATACGTCCACGGAAACCATGGACCTCATGCAGCAAATCTCTAAAAAGCACCAACAAACCATCATTATGGTTACCCACGACGATAAATTAGCGGAGTATGGTGATCGCATCTTCCGCATTAGTGATGGCAAAATCATTTCGGTAGAAAAAGGAAAAATGAGTTATGAAGCAAGAACAGGTCAAACATCTTAAGCTGCGCCAAGTGACAGATATATTGTCTCCAGCCCGCAGAGGCCCTGGCCCTAGTAGGCAAAAAAACGCTGACCAGGGAGTATTCCGTTTCCAACAGAGTCGGCTTGTCTCTGCCTTGACTTGCCTGATCTTGCTTTTGAGCCTGTTCTTGGGAAACGGCCTTCTTGTCCAGGCAGATCCGGACCCTGAGCTAGGTACAGCAGATCCGGACCCTGAGCTAGGTACAAAAGATAACCCAATTTATATTAATGGGGGACTGGTGGTGTCACCAAGTGAGTCTGCCCAAGAGACCAGTCCGCCACCTATCACGCCTACGCCGACTAGTGGCCTGGATGTAGAGCGTACCAATAAATCTTCTGAGTACCCTTTTCGCATAGAACCAACCCTTAACCCGCCCGTATTCTATCTGACGGGCTATGAATTGTTACAATTCGAAATGAAGAATGTCTCAGAGGCCAGCCTCCATATTGAGGAAGTCTTCTTAAAATCAGGGGGGGAGGGTTTTCCTTTTGAGGCGACCTACACCAAGATTGTAGGGGCAACCGGTAGCGACAATCTTGGACGTGGGCAAACCACATCTGTAACGATTGCGCCTCAATGGCTTAAGTCCGGGGCTACAGATGGCTATTACTCCCTGGAAATTACAGTGCGCTACCGTGAAGATAGCTCAAGCTCTTACAACGAAATCTACGAGCAAACCCTGTCCTACACCATCCGGGTCGTGGGTAATCCGGACAATAAGACTGACAGCCGGATCCTTTTGGCTCCGGCTCTCCTGCCCACACAGACGGGTACCTATGGCCAGGCTTTGAACCTGCAATTTGGCCTGGTCAACCGGGGCTTTGACCCGGTGGATATTATTTCCGTCACACCAATCATCAAGGGCGAAGCCGACAGCTGGCCCTTTGTCATAACCCAGACAGACTACACCCAGGCCGTGGGCCGGCAGCTTCTGCCCCTGGCGCCCGGTGCCGGCACAGGCAGTGAGGCTTCTGGTACCATGATTCTCTGTAATTTTGGTCCGCTTACCGTGCGTGAGGACATAAGCTCCGGTCCCAAACAAATTGAGTTCTTGGTTAAGCACAAGTATGGCAACCAGGAAATACAGGAAACGACCTTCCCCATTTTCGTCAATATTGTGGGCAACCCGGCAGAGGACAACAAGGGCAATGGTGGTAGCCAGGAAGCTTGGCCGGACTCCAAGCCCCGGCTCATGTGTACCGGTTTTAAGACCAACCCTGACAAGGTCCAGGGGGGTGAAGACTTCAAGCTGACCCTTACAATCAAGAATACATCCGCCCTCTTGGGTGTCCAAAATATTCGCCTGGTGGTTTCTTCAGACCCGGTCGGGGAAGCCGCAGTACCTCCTTTTATTACAGAATCAGGTGCCTCCTCTGTCTTTATTCCCTGGATCGATCCGGATACCGAATATGAGTTAGACCTCATGATGACGGCCTCGGTCCAGGTCCCTCAAAAGGCCTATCCCCTCAAGCTGGAGATGGAGTACGAGGACGTTAAGGCTTCCCCCATTCAGGCCAACGAGGCCATCTCCATTCAACTCAACCAGGCTGTCCGCATGGACCACGGCAAAATGGAGCTCATGCCTGAGCAGATCAATGTGGGCCAGCAAACCAGCCTCAACTTCCCCCTCTACAACAAGGGCAAAACCACCCTTTACAATGTTACTGTCACCGTGCCGGACAACCAGGGCATCACTGGCGATGAAATCTTCCTAGGCAACCTGAATGCCGGGGCCAGCTCCCTCGTGGACATGATGATCACCGCAGATGCAGTCTTCTCTCCTGAAGACCCGCGTAAACTGAAGGTCAGCTACGAAGATGAAAATGGCCAGGTTTCCTCCGAAGAGATAGAGTTTATGCTCACGGTTATGGAGGATATGGACATGGGTGGCATGGACTTTCCTGGTGATATGCCACCCTGGGCGGATGATCCTAGTATGGGTGAAATGGAAGTTCCCACCGGACCTCTGGCCATTATGCCCCTCTGGGCCTGGATTCTCTGTGGTGTGGGACTCTTCTTGGTCCTCCTGGGCGTGATCCTCAGTGTCCGCAAGCGCAAGCGCAAGAAGCGTATGACGATGGAGGACGAGGCCTACTTTAGGGACCTCATGAGCTAATGCGTTTTTCTGACCAAATCAAAATGGCCCTCTCCAGCCTCTGGCGGAGAAAGTTGCGGTCTGGCCTCACCATCCTGGGTGTCGTGATCGGCACAGTAGCGATTGTTGTCATGCTCTCCATTGGGATTGCCCAGCAGCAATTTATGGAAGAGGCGATTGGGTCTAGTCGAGAGCTGCAGGATATTCGTGTCTATTCTTCGGGCATGATTATCGGTCCGGGCATCCGTGATGATGGGACTAAAAAGTTGGACGACAAGGCAGTAGCAGAAATTTCTGCCCTGCCTCATGTGGAATATGTCTCTCCCGTTTTACGGATAGAGGCGGCCTTTTTCCTGGGGCCCTACGAAAATATGCAGAGCATAGAGGCCTATAGCCGAGAATATCTGGATGATTTGGACTGGGACTTTGAAGCGGGAGCCTTTCCTGCTCCAGATGAATACCAGGAAGGCAAGCTGCCTCTGGCCATTGGCAAACAATTTAACTACCAGTTCTATAACACCAAAGCGCGTGGTCAGATGGGGGGCTTCTGGGGTGGCGATCCCGATGAAGAGCAACCACCCCCGGATGTCAATATGTTTGAGGATCCTGTCTTTGCTATTTTTGACACCCAGGCCTATTGGCAGAGCAAGTTCGGTGGACAAGCCTCTGGGGACGGGGAAACGAGCCAGCCGGTTAAGGCGCCTAAAAAATACCTAGTCCAGGCAGATGCGATTATTGCACCCAGCAAGCTGGGCTATTCGGAATTCGACTTTGGTATCTACACGGACATAGAGCCTGCCAAGGAATATCTCAATATGATATTTAAGGGGAAGGCCTGGCCCAATCAGCCACAGACCAAGAGCGGCCGGTCCACAGGCCAGATTATCTACAGCCAGTTGGTGATCAAGTCCGACTCTATTGATGAAACCATGAACCTTACCAGGAGCATTCAAGAGCTAGGATATCAAGCGAACTCAAACGCTGAATACATCCAGCAGATGCAGGAATCCTATGCCCGTACCCAAACCATGCTGGGTGGTATAGGTGGTATCTCCCTCTTAGTTGCAACCATTGGCATTGCCAATACCATGATGATGGCAATTTACGAGCGGACAAAAGAAATTGGGGTCTTTAAGGTCTTGGGCTGCAATCTCAAAACGATTCGTAACCTCTTTCTTCTGGAATCCGGTATGATTGGGCTGATTGGCGGTATGATCGGCCTTGGCCTCTCCTATGGTGCATCCTATCTCTTAAATCATTTTGTGGGGCAGGGTGACGATGGGGGTGGCATGCTCATGGGTATGATGGGCGGGGGCCCCGGACAAGCCAATTCCATCATCCCGCCCTGGCTGGCCCTTGCTGCTCTGGCCTTCTCCATCCTCATTGGGATGTTAGCCGGACTCTTGCCTGCCCTTCGTGCCATGCGGCTCTCGCCCTTGGAGGCCATCCGTACAGAATAGGAGATCCTATGCCAGAGACTACCAAACAACTTGAAATGATTCACCAAGCCTTAGAGGCCGGCCGTGACCAAGAGGCTGCCAGCCTCCTGGAGGCAGTCAAGCAAAAAATCTCCCAGCTGCGGCCGACCCACCGAGCTGAGTTTTATCTCTTGGAAGGCCAGCTTTATAAGAACCAAGGCCAGTGGAAGCTGGCGCACGAGTCCTTTAACCAGCTCTACAATGCCGGCTTCCGCCGGGATGAACCCTATAACCAGACCCAGGCCCTGCAAGAGATTGGTGAGCTTTATTGCCTGCAGGGGAGGATAGAGGAGAGTATCGCCTCCTATCGCAAAGCCTTGCGGGTACTTAACTCCCAGATGACGGGCTACCACTCCAAGCTTTCCTGCAATTACCTGGGTCAAGGCAATTGCTTTATGCAAGCGGGCGACCAGGATACAGCCATCATGTATTACCAATTGGCCAAGACCTACGCTTCGTCGGACAAAAACCTCGCCCTGGAAGCCCAGGCCTTCTTGGCCCTCGCTGAGGCCTATGGCAAGCTGGGAAAGACAAGGGAAACCCTGCGTTATACCCGGTCCGCCCTCACAGCCTTTAAGAAAGCAGGCATGGGTAAGGAGGCCCAAGCCGCGGAAAGTCAGCTCCAAGCCTTAGAAGCATCATGTTAGAGAAGGAAGATTTTAGTATGCCAACAAACCAGACAACCAGCCCATCGGGTCCCGACACTCAGTATTTTGATCTAGCAGACCAGGCCATGGCCGAAATCCTCAAAATCTGTGAGATCCCCAGTCCCTCAGGTTTCACCCAGCATGTGGAAGCCTACCTCATGGACCGCCTGCAAGGTCTGGGCTTTAAGCCCTGGCAGCGCCATAAGGGCGGTGTCATCTGCGAGCTCACGCCCGGGGCAGCCCCCCAGTCTGGCCAGCCTGGCGATAATGCCCTCCTGCTTTCTGCCCATATTGATACCTTGGGCCTCATGGTCCGGTCTATTAAGAGCGACGGTCGGCTCCGCCTGACTACCATTGGCGGCTTCCCTTACAACTATGCTGAACAGGAAAATGTCCAGCTCTTTACCCGGGATGGCAAGACTTATGAAGGTACGGTCCGCCTGATTAACCCAGCATTCCATGCCAGCCGTAAGATTAATGAAACCATCCGGGATGATTCCACCATGGAACTGGTCCTGGATGAACAAGTAAAGTCCAGGGAAGATGTAGAAAAACTGGGCATTTCTGCTGGTGACTATATTGCCTTAGACCCCAGAGCCCGGCTCTCCGGTGATGGTTTCCTCAAATCCCGCCACCTGGACGATAAGGCCAGCTCAGCCCTCTTCTTACGCCTGGCGGAAGAAGTCGCTGCCGGCCGGCTCAAGCCCCAGCGCAAGACCTATATTTTCTTTACCAACTATGAGGAAGTAGGCCACGGAGCCGCAGGCGGCTTCCCGGAGGGTGTGTCTGACATGCTGGCAGTGGATATGGGAGTCGTAGGGGAGGACCTGGATACAGATGAGTACACAGTGTCTATCTGCGCAAAGGATTCCTCGGGTCCCTACAATTATGCGCTCACCACCGAACTGATCCAGCTGGCCAAGCAGCATGACCTCCATTACGCGGTTGATATCTATCCCTTCTATGGATCGGACTGCTCGGCTGCTTTGGGCACAGGCCTGGACGTCCGCCATGCCCTGATTGGCACAGGCGTTGCGGCCTCTCACGGTTACGAACGTATTCACCGCGAAGGGGTAGCCAATACGCTGGCCCTCTTAGCCGCCTTCCTGGAAGGCTAAGCCTCTTTTTCGAGGTTAACTGAAATCAGGCAGGGGATGCGGTCGGCGGTGGAATTCCGCAGACTGCTCCTAGTCTAGGATCTGGCGGAAGGCGGACCTGGATCCCTAAGGAAAGCGATCTTGATGCAGCAAAATTTTTCAAGCGTAAGGTTAGCGAGTGACCTGCGTCCTATTGGCGTATTTGATTCTGGTTTGGGCGGCCTCACCGTCGTGCCCTACTTGCTAGAGGCTCTGCCGGAGGAGCGGGTGGTGTATTTTGGTGATACTGCCCGCACCCCCTATGGGTCAAAGTCCTTGACAACCATCCAAAAATTTAGCCGGCAAATTGTTGATTTTTTAGTCGCACAAGACTGCAAGGCCATCGTGATTGCCTGCAATACGGTCTCTTCAACCTGTTTAGAAGACTTGCGGAAAGCATATCCCAGCTTACCTATTGTGGGAATTATTGATCCCTTAGTAGACGAGCTAGCCGCTGCCCTGCGTGCTGACCCTCAAGCCTTAACTGCTCGCTGCCTGGGGGTTATCGGCACCAAAGTTACGGTGGCAAGTGAGGTCTACCCCCGCCTCTTGGCGACTGCCCTGCCAGGAGCCCAGCTAGCCCAAAAAGCCTGTCCCATTTTTGTGCCCCTCATAGAGGAAGGCCTTCTGGACCATAAGATGATGGATGAGGCGATCCACTATTATTTGGACGACTTTGTGGCAGAGGAGGGGCTTACCGACCTTATTTTGGGATGTACCCACTATCACTTGATGGAGGACACACTCCAGCAGATTTATCCCCAGGTCAGGATTTGGAATCCGGCTGCCGCTCAAGTCAGAGCCTTACGTAAGGTTCTTGCTGACCAAGCCCTTTTGGCGGGACCAGCAGATTTGCCAGAGTCTCAAATTCCGGAGCGGTTCAACCACTTTTATGCCTCTGACCTTTCCGCTAACTTCCGCCAGATGATTGCGAATATTGCCGCTGGGCAAAAGGCCCATTTGGAATTTAAGAGTTTGGAACTTTAGTTGCGCTTGTCACTGCGGGTCCCCCTGGCTTCCATGGCATAATAAAGTACAAGACCACAACAGTTGTTAAAAAGATAGTGAGGAAGATATGTTAAACACTATTGATCAGCACCCTACCGATTCTTCTGTCGTCTGTTCTGACCTCTCCCATCTCAGTGCAGAGGCCAAGGCTGAAGCTAGAAAAATGAGTGAGGACCTCTTGGATTTCCTCCATCACTCCCCCACGGCTTGGCAGGCTGTAGATAACGCCCGCAAGATCTTGGACCAGGCAGGCTTTAAGGCCTACGATCCTGCAGAAAATTTAAGGCTCCAGGTGGGGGATAAGGGCTATTTTATCCAGAATTCATCCGCCATCCTGGCCTTTAGAATTGGTCAGAACCCCTTAAGTAATGGCTTCCGTATCTTTGGGGCTCATTCCGATTCTCCGGCTTTCAAAGTCAAGCCCCAAGCTGTGGCGCCTTCCGAAGGCGTGATCCGTTTGGCGGTTGAGGTCTATGGCGGGCCCTTACTCAACACATGGTTTGACCGCCCCTTGTCCCTGGCGGGCCGGGTCAGCCTGAAAAGCGCCAATCCCCTGCAGCCAGAGGAACGCCTAATTGATTTGCAGGATCCCATCCTGATCTTGCCCAACCTGGCCATCCATATGGAAAATAAATCTAACGAGGGTCAAAAAATCGAGCGGCAAAAGGATATACTACCCTTCCTCTGCCTAGAAAACGCGGCCGATCCAGCTGACAAGCAGGAGACAAAAGCGGGTTCGCAAGATTTCTTAAAGAGAATCCTGGCCGATCGTCTTGCCTGCAAGCTAGACGATATTTTAGATTATGAACTCCTGACTTATGAGGTGAATCCCCCTTGCTTCTGTGGCTGGGAGGACACCTTTATTTCATCTGGACGGCTGGATAACCTATCCATGTTTAAGGCGGGTTTAGATGCCCTCGTCAGCGCAAGTCACCAGGCCCCAGAGGCTCAAGCGATTCAAGTCTTACTGGTGACCGATAATGAAGAAGTGGGGTCCCGCACCAAACAGGGTGCAGATAGCCTCTGGGTTCGAGACCTCTTGGAACGCCTGATCATGAGTCTAGGTGGTGATCGGGAGGACTTCTTACGGGCCTTCCCCCGGTCCTTCATGATATCGGCTGACCTGGCCCATGCGGTCCATCCCAACTATCCGGAAAAGGCAGACCCTGGCCACCGGCCTCGGATCAATGGGGGACCGGTCATTAAGCAGGCCGCCTCCCAGTCCTATGCCTCCGATGCCAAGTCTTGCGCAGTCTTCCGCCAGCTGGCTCAAGGCGCGGGCGTACCCTGCCAGACCTTTATTAATCGGTCAGATATGCGGGGTGGCTCAACGATTGGCCCTATGTCTTCCTCACTCCTGCCAATGTCCACGGTCGATGTGGGCAATCCCATCTGGGGCATGCACTCTTGCCGGGAGACAGGCGGCAGCCTCGACCCCTACTATATGACGGAAGTCATCAAGTATTTCTTCAGTCTCTAAAGACTCTAAAGGGTCAAGATTAGAAAAGGATACGCTATGGACCTGATCAGCCAAGCACAAACCCTATGCCACAAGCACTCCGCCTGGCAGACCTTCCAACCCGACCAGGTCCGGTATTTTTACTTTCCCGACCTCTGGGCTCTCGGCCTAAACCATCTGTTTACGTCCATTGATGTGAACATGAAAATTGGGGGCAGGGAAGAGGACCCTGCCCTTTATAGAGACTGGCAGACCTTTATCCACCTAATGCCTGGCCAGCACCAGGAATACTACTTCATGCTCCAAGAGCACACAGACCAAGCCGCTCGTGTAGATGAGGAAGGCTTGGGTCAGGCCTATGGCCTAGGCCGCCGCCTGACAGGTGTGGACGGGCTTTACACTTCTAGGCCGGACTTTCTTCTGTCATCCTCCTTCGGCGACTGTGCCCCCCTCCTCCTCTATAACCCCAGGGCCCAGGTCCAGGCCAATATTCACTCGGGCTGGAAAGGAACCCTAAATAATGTAGGAGGCAAGACCCTGGCCTCCATGCTGGAAACTTATCAGCTCCAAGCGGAAGACTTCTACCTGGCCATTGGCCCCCACATTGGGCGGGAGGACTTTGAGGTAGAAGATGATGTAGCAGACCTCTTCCGCGCCGCTTATCCTGATCTCCCGGACCTGGTTCGGCCTGAGCCGGACTGCGGCCCAGTCCCCAAATACCTGGTCGACCTGCAGTTTTGCCTCTGCTATAACTTCTTAAAAGCGGGCCTGCCTGCAGACCAGATCTTCTTGTGTAACCGTTCCACCGTGGCCCATCCCGAAGACTTCCATTCCTATCGACGGGACAAGGCCAAGTTCGGTCTTATGATGGGTCTGAGCCAAATACGGACCTAGCCCCGCCAAGCTGCATTTTTGCTTTTTTAAAAAATCCTGGAGGCATATGCGACATTTCATGAAAAACCTTCTTTTAACCAAGCTACTGACTCTAGCCCTCCTGACCAGCCTCTTGCTGGCCTATTATCCTACGCGGGTCTTAGCGGAGTCTACGGACAAGCAGACGGCCCAAACGGCCAAAGACCAGACCGCGGGTAACTCAGACGCGGAAGCAGGGGAAGACCACCAGTCTTTCTTTGACCGCCGGGAGGAGCTTGACCCTGCCTTTTTGGAAGAGGGCCTGGCCTACTACCAGGAGATTGCCGGTTATGCCCTACGCGATGAGGAGATGAACCATGCCATTAAAAAATGGACGTCTCCTCTCAGAATCGGCTTGGATGATCGTAGTGGCCAGAGTGAAGACAATCTCGTTCAACTCAGTAGCCTGGTCGACCAGCTGAACCAGCGGGGCTTGTTCCCGGAGATCTCTCTGAAAGCAAAGAAAGACGGCCCTTACAATGTTGAACTTTCACTCAACAAGCAGAGAACCCTACGTATCCACGGTTTCTCCCAACTGACGGACCCCTCGGCCTTTTATGTAAATTGGACGAATGACCCGCCCTTCCGTCTTTATAAGGCCAGCCTGGGAGTTGCTTATGACCAATTGGCTGCCACAGAGATTGCCCCCCTAGCCAGCCAAAAACTCCTGCAAGCCCTGGGCTTTATGTCTAGCTCGGAAAGTCATCCCGACAGCATTTTCTACGCCAAAGGCCCTGCCTCTACTACACTCAGTGACCTGGACTGGCTTATCCTAGAGATGCATTACCGGCCCGAGCTCAAGCCAGGCATGGACTTTGACCGGGCGGTGGAAATCCTGGAAAACCTTTATCTAGGTCCAGCGGACTACGACCCCGCAAAAGAGGAAGCTTCTCCGGCTGAACAGATGACAGAGGCTGGCAAAGAGGAGGAAAGAAAGGCTGTGGAGCAAGACCAGGCACTCTGGAAATCTTTCGGCCTAGACCTCAATCCCGAAGGCCCGCGTGAAAGCTTCTATGAGCGCCGGGCTACGATTGACCCCGAATTCTTTGAACGTGGCTTGAAGCTCTATGAAGAAGTCGCGGGCTATGGCGAATTTGACCATGCTGACGACGGTTTCGTGAAAAAATGGGCAGAACCAATCCATATTTATGTGGACTACGAAGACGAGCCCAACCCCGCCGTTCTGGATACCTTGGATCGAGTTGTCATGCAGCTCAACTCCTTAAAGCTCCTGCCAGAAATCAGCTACTCCATGGATGAAAGGGACGCCTATAACATCCACCTACTTTTGGCTCCCCTGGATGTCCTGACCTTCAGCATGCCTGATGCGCCTCCCGGTAACTGGGGTTTCTTCAACTACTGGTGGAAGGGTGGAGATGACCTTTATGAGATTAACGGGGCAAATGTGGGTGTCGCTACAGATGTTAACCAAGAAGTTCATATGGTCCACCTCCTGCAAGAAGAATTAATCCAAGCCCTGGGTTTGATCAATGATAGCTATGCCTACCGGGATTCTATCTACTGCCAGGAGTGGGGTCACATCCAAACCCCCAGCGAGATTGACTGGTTGCTGATCGAGATGCATTATCGTCCAGAGATTACCCCGGGCATGCCCATGGACCAAGCTTTGGATATCTTGCGGGGCCTTTACCTAGATGAAACGAAGGCCAATTAGCGGTAAACTAGAGCAAAGAATTTTCAAACCGCTATCGTAGCAAAAACAACTGCTTTAAGGCATATCTTTAACGCATGTTAAGAACCATAGGAGGAATATATGGCACAAGCATTACCTAAACGTTCTGAAGTCGTCCCAGAACTGACGTGGGATCTGACTAAACTTTTTACCAGTGATGAGGCTTGCCGTCAGGCCTTGCACGACCTCAAAGAGCAGGTTAAGGACTTCCGCAAAAAGTATAAGGGCGAGATTGCCGAGGGCAAAGCCAAGGTTATTGTGCAAGCTCTCAAGGCCTACAATGACCTGGTTATCAAGCTTACACAAGTGGGGATGTATGCCCACCTGCGACCCAGCACCAATATGGCGGATGCAGATGCCCAGCGTCTAGCAGGCGAGGTTTTCCAAAGCCTGGCGGAGCTAGAGGCGAACTTGCAATTCTTCCAAGATGAATTGGCCAAGGCCTCAGCCGATAAACTCCAGAAGGCTGCCAAAGAGGCCCCCCAATTTGCTATTTACCTCAAAGACATCCAGGCCTGGCAAAAACACATGCTGAGCCCCAAGACAGAGATGGCCTTGGCTAAGCTGGGACCGGCTCTGGGCCTGCCTGAAGAAGTCTATGACATCTCCAAGGGTGGAGATATGCGGTTTCCAGACTTTGAAGTCGACGGACAAAGCTATCCCATGTCCTATGTGCTCTATGAGTCCCACTATTGCGAAGAGCCCAACACAGCGATCCGCCGGGCTGCCTTCCAGGCCTTCTCAGAACACCTGAAGCACTACCATCACATCAACGCTACAATTTATAACGCCCAGGTCCAAAAAGAAAAGACCCTCTCGGAACTTCGCGGCTTCAAGTCAGTCTTTGACTACCTGCTCTTCCACCAGAAAGTGGACCGTGACCAGTATGATCGCCACTTGGATTTCACCATGGAACACCTGGCTCCCATCATGCGGCGTTGGGCCAAGCTCCTGCAGAAGAAGCACGGCCTAGACGAGATGCACTATGCGGACCTCAAACTGGTGCTCGACCCCGATAACAGCCCCACTATAAGTGTTGAAGAGGCCCAGGATTATATCAAAGCTGCGATCGCCCCTATGGGTAAAGACTATCAAGACATGGTCATGGCAGGCTTTGCTGAACGCTGGGTCGACTTTGCCCGTAATGAAGGCAAGTCCACGGGCGGTTTCTGCTATCCCCCGGTATCATGCCCACCCTATATCCTCTTGAACTGGAATGACTCCTTCTCCGAACTCTACACTCTGGCCCATGAACTGGGTCATGCCGCTCAAGGCCTCCTGACAGAGCAACACAACTCCATGCTGGAAGCCGACTTCACCTGGTACGATGTGGAATCCCCCTCAACCTTCCACGAGATGCTGCTTTCATATAGCCTCTTGCAAGAAGCGGAAGCCAAGGGCGATGAGGCCTTGGCCAAGCGGACCTACGCGGCCATGATTGAAAATACCTACTACCACAATTTCGTGACCCACTTTCTGGAAGGCTACTACCAACGCGAGGTCTACCGCCGGGTAGACAAGGGGGAAAACCTGCAGGCGGAAGACTTCGACCAGATTTTCCGCGAAACCCTAGAGAAGTTCTGGGGCGATGCCGTGATCCTGGATGAGGGCGCAGAACTCACCTGGATGCGCCAACCCCACTATTACAATGGCCTCTATTCCTACACCTATTCTTGCAGCCTGGTGATTTCTACGGAGATGTTCCGCAGGCTCCGGGAAGAAGGGGAATCAGCCACCCATGACTGGCTCAAATTCCTGGCCCAAGGCGGACCTACAGCTCCCGTTGACCACGCTAAGACAGCCAAAATTGACATTTCCAATACCAAGGCCTTAGAGCGGACCATTAACTTCATGGGTGAGATCGTAGGCAAGCTGGAAGACCTCTACGCCTAGCCCGCTTTACGATTGGCCAGGCCTCTCGCTTGATCAGCTTTTTGCTTGGCCAAACCTCTCGCTAGCTTAGGCTTCTCGCTTGGTCCAGATTCTCGCAAAGTTAAGCTTTTCGCTGAGTTACGCTTCATACTCGGCTAAGCTTTTTGCTAGGTTAGGCTTCATACTCGGCTAAGCTTTTCGCTAGGTTAGGCTTCGCGATCAGCCCCATACACAAGTTCACGGAGAGTGCCTCCCTCGGGGGCACTTTCTTTTTCCTCGCTAAAGCACGAAAGTAAATTCCACGCTTAAGGCAAAAAAGATAAGTTGCCATAAGCCGTACAAAATGCTCTGCACTAGGCTTTTTAGGCAGCTAATCTGGCTAAGGCTTTTCACGTAGCTAATCTAAGTTCCCCTTCCTTGCTCAGCACATCCAATCTCCTCATTCTCACCTAGTACATCCAACTTCCTCTTTCTCATTCAGCTCATCCAACCTCCTCTTTCTTATTCAGCTCATCCAAACTCCCCTTTCCTCCCCACTACATCCAACTTCCTCAAATTTCTTACAAGTTTGCAGCTTTTGTACGCCCAAATTTTCTGAAAGTCAGGTTCAGCCGGTTTTTCCCTGCAAAATAGCCCTAAAAGGGCGATTTTTATACAAATATACATCTGGGCACTGGGCTTATACATTCATACGGCGAAAAAGTGGGCCGGGAGCTACATTATCTGCAAACTTGTAAGAAAATCTGGAAAGCTGAAAGTAGTTAGGGTTTTTGTCCCTTTTACTGACTGCTTTCCCTTCCTCTTATTTTGGTTTTCTTGGATTTCCGACAAATTTGCAAGTAATGGATGAGTCTAAGCGGTCAAACCACCCATTACTTGCAGATTTGCCATCGGTACCATCCATTAGTTGCAAAAATGTCCGGCGGCCCACCCATTAGTTGCAAAAATGCCCGAGAATTCAGAATTCCGAAGTCAAATCCGCAATAGAGTGTAAATTGGAAATTGCCTTTCCTTAATTTCCTTCTTAGCTAGCCTTTGCTAGCCGGCATTGGTTGGCAAGTCCGCTGAATCAAGGGTTTGCCAACCTTTTTCAGACTCACATTTGCTTGGGGAGGCTAAATAATGGTTGGCAGATCGTCTAAAGTAAGGCTTTGCCAACCTTTTTCCGGCCGGCCGAGACGTTTTAGCGGCATTTTTTGGTTGGCAAGTCCGCTAAATCAGGAGTTTGCCAACCTTTTTCGGCCCGGTCGAGACGGTTTAGCGGCAGATTTTGGTTGGCAAATCCTCCAAATCACCACTTTGCCAACCTTTTTCCGGCTCACATTTGCTTGGGAAAGCTAAATAATGGTTGGCAGATCGTCTAAAGTAAGACTTTGCCAACTCTTTTCGGGGCAATAGTATGCAGGGACAGCAAAAAAAGAGTTGGCAAGTCCGCCAAATTAGGGGTTTGCCAACCTTTTTCCGGCCGGCCGGACTGGTCCACAAAATCACAAATGTGGTGGAATATTGCATTTGTCCATTTCACAAGCCTTAGGGCGGGGGAAAAAACTCAAAAAATATGGTGAAATGTGATATTGGCCCAATTCACAATATTTATACCCAGACCAGATAAGGAAAATATATGGTGAAATAGCATATTGAGTTATTTCACATGAATTCTGCTAGGGCCGAATAAGCTCAATTTATGGTGAAATGTCATAGTGATTTATTTCACATGAATTTCGGCCAAATAATTAAGGGCGAAAGGCAAAAGGCATGTGAAAAATGACTTCTTCGATTTCCACAGGTAATTGGCTGAAAGCGAAGGATATAATAGCATGTGAAAGATGACTTTCGCGGTTTACACAGGTAATGGGCTGTCAATCTATTGTGTAGGTTTTTTGAGGCTTGCTTAAACTATGGCCGGGTCACATGAACTATCAATGGCGCCTTCGGTGCCGCCAAGCGGTCAAAGACCATTGACAGTTCATGAAGCCCGACCTAAAAAGTCAACAAGCCTCAAAACTAGTCGAGTGTAAGACTTAATTCTCATTAGAATTTACTGTAAGACTAAATGTAACTCCCTACCCTTGAGTGTGGATTTTACTTTTTCACTTTACCCTTTTTCTTTTAGCCCTGATGGCCATTGACGCTAGATAAGCGGCGGGCTAGAATTTTCCCATGCGTTTTATCTTGCAAAACCACCAAGAGACGGCCTGCCTGCGGGATACTCTCCGCTTGTTTTTCTCTCGCTTGGAGCCAAGCGAAGAAGGCTTTTTGGGCCAACTCTATCAAGTGAGTGCTCCGTATCAGGGTTTAGACCTGGTTATTTGTAGCGCACTCAACCGTCCCCTCAGTTTAAATGTTCTACGAGGCAGGGAAGAAGCCCCTCCTGTCACGGTTACGACGTATCTCATACCCCAAGACGCATTCGTCCAGGTCACAACAGTCAAGCCAGAGTTGCCCGAGGATACCTTAGTCGAGCTCGGGCCGCCCCGGGGCACAAGAGGCGAGCTAGAGTTGTCCCAGGGCGTAATGGTCGAATCAGGGTGCAAACTGCCAGAGCCAGCAGCAGGGCAGCCTGGATGTCTTTGGCAACTGAGCCAGGAGGTCCCCTCTGTGGATGTCCGGCGAGAGCTCAAGCGCCAAGCCTACTTTGCCCTCTCGGAACTCACCGGAATTGCTTGGCCTTGGGGATCGCTGACTGGGGTGCGACCCAGCCAGGTGGCCGCTCAACTCATAAAGGGCGGCCTTGAGCCCCCTTTACTTGCCCAGACCTTACAGGAGCATTTTGCCTTAGATCCCCTTAAAGCCACCAAGCTAGTCCAGGTGACCCTGGCTGAGCAGGCTATATTAGCGACTTTGTCCACCGAGGACTACCTCCTCTATCTGGGGGTGCCTTTTTGCCCCGGCCGTTGCGCCTACTGCTCATTTATCGCCCAAGATGCCTCCCGGTTTGCAGGCCAGCTCGGGGACTATGCTAGAGCCCTGGCCCAGGAGATCAAGCTGGTTGGCCAAGCATTGACAGGCCGAGGCCAGGTGGCGGCTCTTTATATGGGAGGGGGTACGCCTACCAGCCTTTCCGCTCCGGATTTAGACCTGGTCTTAGCCTGTGCCCGCCGCTACTTACCCCTGCGGCCCGAGGCCGAATTAACCGTGGAAGCGGGGCGGGCGGATACCCTGGACCGGGACAAGCTCCAAGTTATGCAGAACCAGGGGATTAGCCGCCTTTGCATCAATCCCCAGACTATGCAGGATAGGACCTTAAGGCGGATTGGCCGCCGCCATACGGTAGCCCAGGTCTATGAAGCCTTGGACTTGGCCAGGCAGGCGGGCTTTGCCGACATCAACATGGACTTGATTTTAGGCCTTCCAGGAGAAGGCCCTCAAGATTTTGATGACAGCTTGAAGCAAATTATGCGGTTGGCCCCCGCCTCCCTGACTATCCACAGCCTGGCCTTCAAAAGGTCGGCCTATCTCTTCGACCAGTTCCAAAAGCTCGTTCCGGGAAATCTCACTAACGGAAACCTTACACAGGGACCCCTCACTCCGGGAACTCTTAGTCCGGAGAACCTCACTCCGGGAACTCTTACTCCGGAAAATCTCACTCCGGGAAGGGAGGACGGGCCTCCTCAGGAGAGCCAGGCCGGGCCTGACCTGCAGGCCCAGTTGTTGTTGCCAAATCCCGCCTGGCTAGAGGCCTTGACCCAAGCAGAAGAACAATTGCAGGCCGCCGGCTATGAAGCTTATTATCTCTACCGGCAAAAACAAGTGATTTCTGGCCTGGAAAATACAGGCTATGCCCAAGCTGGCCAGGCCTGTACCTACAATGTTGGCATGATGTCTGACCAGCGCCAAGTTATCGGCCTGGGCGCGGGAGCGGCCAGCAAACGCATAAGGCATGGTCATTTGGACCGCCTTTACAATACGAAAGACCTGGGCGAATACATGGCGGATATAGAGACTATCGCCCACAAGAAAGTCCAGTTTTTTCTGAGCTAGAGACCCCAAACAGACCTAGTACGGTATGGTGTAGAAACCAGCCCGTCCTAGCTCAGCATGATATGACCATCAGCCTTGTCTTGCTCGACAAGATGTGAAAAGAGGAATTTGAATGCCCGGTTACGTTGCCATACTCACCATCCTTTTAATTAGCCTGGCCGCCGGCGTCTGCCTCTATTGGGGTTTCCGGATCGAAGTCAAGCGGGTCCAAGCTCGCAAATACCACTTGTCTACCCCAGACTTGCCCGACTTTTGGCAGGACAAGAAAATTCTCTGCTGGTCGGACCTCCATGTAGGAGACGGCCTTCCTCTAGACCGCTTAGACTATTTTTTAGGCCTCATCCGGGCTGAACAGCCCGACCTCCTACTCTTTGTGGGAGACCTCTCCGAATCCGCCGACTTCTTTTCACCCGAAGAAAGGCAGGCATATTTGCAGAGCTTGGCCCAGCTTAAAGACTTAGCCCCCCTAGGCCTTTATGCTGTGCGGGGCAACCACGATATTGAGAGCCAGGCTGCTCAAGATTTCTTTGACCAGGCCATGGCCGCCATGGGGGCACAGGCCTTAGTCAATCAGAGCCTGACTCTTCATGGTCTCCAGCTTATCGGTCTCGATGATGCCCTCTATGGCCAGCCAGACATGGCCACTGCTTGTGCAGATAGCCAACCTGACTTTGCTGTTACTTGCGCAGCTGCCCAAGCTTCTGTGTCTTGTCAGCTGGGGACTTTATCTCCAACAAAAGCCTGTCAAAAGGGGCCACAAAGCCCAGGCAAAACTCAAGAATCCCCTGAGGCCCCGAGCTGTCCAGTAACCCAAGTGCCCCTTCGAGCCCAATTAGTCCTCTTGCACGAACCTGATCCTGCAGGGGCCTACCTGCAGGCAGGTGGATTTCCTGTTCCCACTTTGTTTATCAGCGGACACAGCCACCGCGGCCAAATCCGGCCTTTCGGCCTCCAGCTCTACCGGCCCTGCCAGGCCAAGCATTACAACTACGGCCTTTACGAATTTCCCCAGGCGCTAGGCAAACTAATCGTCACTGCCGGCCTAGGCACAGTTGGCATCCCTGCCCGCTTCGCCGCCCCTCCGGAATATATTGTCATCCAGCTTTAATTCTTTAATATTGGCGAATATTGGCGGCAAAACCGCAATTTTCCGAATTGACGCCAATAAAAAATTTTTCCCAGCACGTGCATTGGTAGCAAATAGTTGAAAAGGTGGAATGCCACCACTTCTGACAGTCTTGCGTAATGGGAATCGGATGCTTTTTATTCAAAAGACCTCTGATTTCCATTTTCTGGATTGTCGGGCATTTTTGCAGCCAATGGGTGGGGCGCCGGTCAAGTATGCAACTAGTGGATTGTTACGAGGACAAATCTGCAGCTAATGGGTGTTTTGGGTGCCAGGACCCATCCATTACTTGCAAATATGTCGGAAATCCGAGAAATCCGAAATAGTTAGTAAGGCGGGAGGTCGGTAGAAAGGCTAGGATACTTTTAACTTTCAGGATTTTCTTACGAGTTTATAAGTTGTGTACGCACTTGCCCGGCTTATTCCTCTTGCTGATGCATAATTCCTGGTGCCAAGGCGTATATATGTATAAAAACTAGATTTGTAAGGCTATTTGGCAGGGAAGGTCCTATTGAACCAGGCTTTTAAAAGTTTTCGATGTACAAAAGCCGCAAACTTGTAAGAAAATGAGAAACTCAGAACTAATGAAAGAAAAGTCAAGTTTGATTCTACCAGCCCCTACATGGCTGCTCGCTAATTTGACCCCCAAAAGACCAGCCAAATGCATAAATAAACATTTTACTAATAATTAATAGCTCGCATAACTATGGATTGAAGCTCGTGGCTTTTCTGTTTACAATGATGACAGCTTATCAGGCAAGTTCACAAATTTGGGAGGAAATTATGAATAAATCAGAGCAAATTGCCATGCTGTCAAGCTTCTCTAATACGCCAGGCGCCCCCGGCTTTGAAGGTGCTGTTTCTAAGCTTGCGACATCCTATCTAAAGGACCTGGGACAGGTGATCCCAGACAAAATGCATAATCTCTACCTGAGTAGAGAAGAGAACAGCTTTCAGCTTGATCAGACTGCCGAGCGCAAGCAGGCTGGTCGCCTCTGTGTGCAGCTAGATGCCCACCAAGACGAGGTTTCCTTCATGGTTTCTGCGATCCGGGAAAATGGCACGCTCGAATTTGTTAATCTTGGAGGCTGGGTGACTTCCAATATTCCAGCCCACCTGGTAAAAGTTATGACCAGAGATGGTTCCTATGTCACCGGACTTACAACCTCAAAGCCTCCCCATTTTATGTCCGAGGCTGAAAAGGCTGCGGCCTTAAAGCTTGAAGATGTGGTTATTGATGTGGGTAGTAAGTCTCTGGAAGATACGCTCAAGCTGGGTATTGAAGTGGGTCTGCCTGTGGTACCAGATGTTGAAGCACGTTATTTGGAAGATCAAGACATCCTTCTCGGCAAAGCTTTTGACTGTCGTGCGGGTTGCTCTGCCATTGTCAATGTCATGCACGAGCTGGCAGGCGAAAAGCTAGGTGTTGATGTAGTCGCTGCCCTTTCTACTCAGGAAGAAGTGGGTACGCGGGGGGCCCAAGTTACCGCTAATCGGGTGAAACCTGACCTGGCCATTGTCTTTGAAGGATGCCCTGCTGACGATACCTTTACGCCTACCTATAAAGCTCAAACCTGCCTGGGCAAGGGGCCCATGCTCCGCTATATTGATGCCCGCATGGTCACGCATCCAGGTTTCCAACGCTATGCCTTAGACTTGGCAGCTGAGCAGAATATTCCCTGTCAAAGGGCTGTTCGCTCAGGCGGTTCTACTAATGGCGCACCTATTCACCTCTCTAATCAGGGGGTTCCAACCATTGTCATTGGGATTCCGGTCCGTTATATCCATACCTCATACGGCATGGTGAGTCTAAGGGATTTCCAAGCTTCTGTCGACCTGGCTACGTCTATTCTTCGTGCTTTAAACGCAGACGTTTACGACAAACTCTAAAGAACTTGCAGCCCTAGTTTTCTTGCGGGATTGAGTATAAAGCAACATGTGCTTTCCCGAAAGCCCGAAGGTGCTAGGGCTATAATTGTCTTAATTTCTGGAGTAGTTACTGCAACTATTTTTGCTTTGTAAAGAAATTGTAACATAAAGTTCATAATTAATCACGATCTATACAGTGGATAGTGCAGATTATTCTTGAGGGATAGAGGCTTATTTCGTAAAATTAGACTATATTTTTGCATAATCTTGCAAACTGCGAGGAAGGAGGACGATAAGATGGACTTTGTTTACCAAGAATTGACGGACAAGCAAAAATCTATTTTTAAGTTCATGAAACAATTAGACTTTGATTTTTCTCCTCTGTCTCTCAGCGATTTTGCAAGCCTCTGCCAAGCTTCTGAGCATACCGTCCTTGCCCTCTGCCGCAAGATGGGCTTTGCGGGCTATAAGGATCTCCGCCAGGCCTGCAGTTTAGATCCTGCCCTTCGTCTGAATTTAGCCTATAAAGAAATTTCTGACCGGGACGAAAGCCTCAAGCCCTACCTCGCCTGGCAACATGCTGCCCTGGCTAGCCTGAATGGGGTGATCGAGGATCTGGATCTGGCATTCTTAGAGCGCCAGGTCAATAAACTGCTTGAAGCCCGCGAAATTGTAAGCTTTGGCCATAATGTTTCGGCCATCCCTAGTCAATTCTTGAGCCATCGCCTGAATCTGATGAGCCGGAAATGTGTGGCGTGCCAGCTAGGCTTAGGCTCTGACCTCAGCCTGCACTTGTCCCGTATGACGAGCCATGACTTGGTCGTGCTTTTTAGCTTCCAGCCTTACTACCAGCCAATCAGCAAAATTGTTAAATTTACGCAGGAACATAACGTTCCCCTGATCACCGTCACGGACAGTCTGGAATCTCCTGCCGCCGCAGGGCCTGATCACACGATTATTGTACAGACGGCCGTGCCTATTTTTGACAACTCCATGCTGAGCCCGATAGCGGTAGTGGAAGCCCTATCTAGCCTTTTAGCTCTCAAGTTGGGGCCATCCGGCCAGCAAGCAATTAAGGCCAATGGCGCTGTAAACGCCTATCTCTTTGGTGACAAATGGTCTTTGTGAGTTCATAAAGACTTTTTGTAATAAATGGTCATCAAGACCCAAAAATGGAGGAAAGAATGAGACAGAAAAAACTGCTTAGCTTAGTCCTGAGCCTGACCCTGCTACTAGGTGTCTTCTTTGGTTTGGGCATGCCTGCTCAAGCTGAAGACGACCAGCTCGTCATTGGTATGGCCTCTGACATCCTGTCAATGGACCCTTACAGGTATGATGAGGGCCCCACCAACCAATTCATGCGGCACATTTTCCAAGCCCTGGTTATGATTGACCAAGATTTGGTCTTCCAACCCTTGCTGGCGGAATCCTTTGAGCAATCTGAGGATGGCCTGACCTGGACCTTCAACCTGCGCAAGGGTGTCCTTTTCCATGACGGCTCCGAGCTGACCTCGAAAGACGTCAAAGCCTCCATGGAACTGGCCAACAATCCCGATTCGCCCTCTGCCTTCTCTATCTATACAGGCGCGATCAAGGAAATTGAAACCCCAGATGACTATACAGTCATTTTCCACCTCAAGGCCGTTGACACCATCTTCCTTTTTGAATTGTCCAATGTGTATATCTTGAAAGCGGAAAATATCGTAGACAAAACGGAAGAGGAAATTGCTGATAACCCTGTGGGCACCGGTCCCTATGTTTTTGTCGAACAAGTCAAAGAAGACCATATCGACCTGAAGTACAACGAAGACTACTGGGGTGAAGAGCCCGAGTTCAAGAACGTGCGTTTCCGCCCCATCTCCAACCCCGCCACCCGGACTGCTACCATGCTGAGTGGTGAAATTGACTTTATGATGGACGTACCAGTACGTGATGCTGACCGTCTGGCGAATGCTGAGGGTATTGAACTCCTCACCCGCCAAGGCCTGCGTGAAATCTACGTCAACCTGGATGCCCGTCCGGATTCCCCTCATTTCCCCGATGGTGATAACCCCATGGCCAATGTCAAAGTTCGTGAGGCTATGTTCCTTGCTATTGACCGCGAAACCATTATCAAAAACGTTATGAATGGCCATGCCTATCTCATGAACTCCATCGTGCCTCAGGGCTATGTGGGCGAAGAAGACCTCGATATGCCTGAATACAACCCTGAGAAGGCCAAAGAGCTCTTGGCTGAGGCTGGTTATCCTGATGGCTTTGAGATTACCTTCGATGCCCCCAATGACCGCTATGTCAATGACGCGGAAATTGCCCAAGCCGTAGCCGCTTACTGGGAGAAGATTGGGATTAAAGTCAACCTGAATCTCATGCCCAAGGCCAACTTCTTCAAACACATCTCTGTCCGCGAGGAGAATACCATGACCCTAATGACCGGCTGGTCTGATGCGTCCGTTGACGGTATCTCCCTACTCAAGGATATGGTTCATACCTATGATAAGGAAATCAACTACGGGTCTGTTAACCGTGGACACTATTCCAACCCCGAGGTTGATAAACTGATCGAAGAAGCCATGGCTGAGCCCGATATGGAAAAACGTGCGGAGCTGGTCAAAGAAGCTAATAAACTGTCCGCCTTCGAATATCCTGTTCTCCCTCTCCACTATGAGGAAGATTCCTATGCCATTAAGGATACTCTGGACTTCACTCCGACCTTCGACAAGATGGTCTATGCTTGGCGCTTCCACAAAAAATAAGCCTTAATTCGTAAAAACTTACAGCCCGCCCCGCCTTGGGGCGGGCAGATTTGAATCTTTGAGCGACCGGAACTAGGAGGAGGGTAGGGTGCTTAAATATTTCTTGCGACGCTTTGGGCAGATGCTCATCGTCATGCTAGTAGTATCCATACTAGTCTTTTTCTTAACTAGCTTTTTGGGCGACCCCGTCCTGATGCTTGTGCGAGAAGATGCCAGTGAGGCAGAAATTCAGGCCGCGCGTGAGCGCTTGGGCTTAGACCGCCCCATATATGTGCAATATGGGATCTTTCTGCAGGATTTGCTGCAGGGGAATTTTGGTGTGTCTTATACCTATGGTAAACCGGCTATGTCCCTGATTTTGGAGCGTTTTCCTGCCACTATTGAGGTGGTCATTGTGGCCAGCCTTCTGATTATCTTCATCGCTATTCCCCTTGGGGTCTATGCAGGGGCCTTCCCCAACCGCCGGTCATCTAAACTTATTATGGGTGGGTCTATCCTGGGGATTTCCCTTCCCAACTTTTGGATAGGCATGATGCTCATTTACATCTTTGCTGTAGAGTTGCATGTCATGCCAGCCTCAGGTCGAGGCCAGGTAGGCACCTTCCTGGGCATCTCTTCCAGCCTTTTTACAAAAGATGGTTGGAAACACCTGATTCTCCCGTCTGTCACGCTTGCTATTAGTAATATCGCTTCGACCCTGCGTTTAACTCGGTCAGGAATTATCGAAACCATGCGGGAGGACTTTGTTAAGTTCTTGCGGGCCAAGGGAGCCGGCAACCGCCGGATTATGTTTGGCCATGCCCTTAAAAATGCTCTTATTCCAGTTGTTACCGTCTTGGGCCTTAACATTGGCGGCTTAATCGCCTTTACGACTGTAACTGAGACGATTTATGCTTGGCCGGGTATGGGTAAGCTCTTAATCGATTCCATTGGCAAGGCTGACCGGCCCATTATCGTGGCCTACTTGATGGTGACTGCGGGGATGTTTGTGGTGATCAACTTTATTGTGGATATCCTGTATTCCCTCATCGATCCCCGGATTTCCTTGGCTTAGGGGGCACGACATATGCAAGATAAGAAAAAATCTTTTTGGCAGTCTGAATTCTTCTATAAGTATCGGCACAGTGCAGGTGCTATTATCGGTAGCTTGCTCTTGCTTGCGGCAATCTTAATTGCCACTATTGGGCCCTATCTGGCCCCGCAAAATCCCTATGACCTCACCCAGATTAGCCTGGCAGATGCCTATTTACCACCGGCATGGGCTGAGGGTGGGCAGGCTCAATTCCCTTTGGGCACGGATAACCAAGGCCGTTGCCTCATGAGCGCCATTATTTATGGCTCCCGGTCCTCTATCTTTATTGGATTGATGGGCATGTTGGGCTCTTGCATCCTGGGTACGGCATTAGGCCTGATCGCTGGTTATTTTGGTGGCCGGACCGAAAGCTTTATCATGCGGATAGCCGATGTCCAGCTCTCCTTCCCCTCTATGCTTCTGGCCTTGGCCATCATGGCTGTTTTTGGCCGCGGGATAGGCAAGCTCTTGATCGCTTTAGTGGCGGTCGGCTGGGTGACCTACGCACGTACGGTGCGGGGGGAAACCCTCAAGGTGAAAAGCCTAGACTATATCCAAGCAGCCCGAACGCTTGGTCTCCCTAAACGACAAATTCTCCTCCGGCATGTCCTGCCCAATGTGAGCAACTCCATTGTGGTTCTGGCGACTATGCAGGTAGGTTCTTTTATTTTGACTGAAGCCACCCTGTCTTTCTTAGGTGTTGGCGTCCCAATTACCAAGCCTTCGCTTGGCCTTTTGGTCAAGAGTGGCTTTGACGTGCTTTTTAGTGGCCTGTGGTGGGTGTCCGTCTTCCCAGGCTTTTATATCATGCTGATCGTGTTTGGTATTAACCTTTTAGGGGACTTCCTGCGTGATGAGCTAAATCCCAAATTACAGGGGGTGTAAGATGGCCGTGAGTAATACGCATTCTGATGGCGTCATGCTGGATGTTCGTAATCTCTGCATGTACTTCCATACCTTTGATGGGGTTATTAAAGCTGTTGATGATATTTCCTTTAGCCTCAAGGAAAAAGAGATTTTAGGCATTGTGGGTGAGTCTGGTTCTGGCAAGTCCGCAGCTTCCTATTCAATCCTCAAGCTCCTGGCGGGGAACGGCAAAATTGAATCTGGCCAAATTATCTTCGAGGGCCAGGACCTGGTTTCGGCCTCTGAAAAGACAATGCGGCAAGTGCGGGGAGATAAAATCTCCATGGTCTTCCAGGATTCCCTGACCTCTTTAGACCCTCTCAAAACTATTGAGCAACAAATCTCGGAAATGTTCATCCTCCACCGGCCAGAAATGACCAAGGCGGAACGCCGGGAAAAATGCCTAGAACTTTTGCGGGCCGTTGGTATCCCCAAGCCGGAGGAAAGGCTCAAGTCTTATCCCTTCCAGCTTTCCGGTGGCATGCGGCAGAGGGTCGTTATCGCGATTGCTCTGTCCATTGAGCCCAAGCTGCTTATTGCAGATGAGCCGACCACAGCCCTAGACGTCACTATCCAGGCCCAGATCCTCCGCCTCATGACTCGACTGGTCAGAGACCAGGGGACATCGCTCATCTTAATCACCCACGATTTGGCAGTAGTTTCGGAAAATGCAGACCGGATTGCCGTTATGTATTGTGGCAAGCTGGTCGAGCATGCCAGCCGGGATGAACTCATTCACCATGCCTGCCACCCCTATACGGTAGGTCTCTTGAAGTGTATCCCCCGCCTCCGGTCTTCACGGCCCCGCCTGCCCTATATCCCTGGCATGGTACCGGCCATGCTTCACCTGCCCCAGGGCTGCTATTTTGCAGACAGGTGCCCGCGGGCCCAGGACCGCTGCAGGCAAGAACAACCCCAGCTTATTGAACATACACCAGGACACTTTATGGCCTGTCACTTCCCTCTGCAAGCCGGGGAAGATGTGTTTTAGGAGGCCTTCAGGATGAATACTCAACAAACGACTCAACCCGCCCCAAAGGCCTTAGAAGTCAATAATCTCCAACAGCGTTTCTATCTCACCAAGGGCTTTTTCCAGTCCTTGCGCCGAGAAGACGGCCGTATCTGCTGGAATGATAAGGTGGTCCATGCCTTAAATGGTATTTCCTTCGATGTCCAGGAGGGAGAAGTCTATGCGCTTGTAGGGGAGTCCGGCTGCGGTAAGTCCACGGCGGCTAAGACGGTGATCCGTCTCCTGGAGCCAGCCGCCGGCCAGATCCTATACAAAGGGCAAGACATTAGCCACCTGCCGGAACAGAAACTTGGCAAGGTGCGGCGCGAAATGCAGATGATCTTCCAGGATCCCTACACTTCTCTAAACCCCCGCCAAAGGGTCATTGATATTATCTGCGAGCCCCTGCTCTTCCATAAGCTAGCGAGCAACCGGGCCGAAGCTGAAGAGAAGGCTGTGGACCTGCTCCAGAAGGTAGGCTTGCGGCCAGAACACAGCCGGCGCTATCCCCACCAATTTTCTGGTGGCCAAAGACAGCGGATCGTTATAGCCCGCTCCCTTGCTGTGGAGCCCTCATTTATCATTGCAGATGAGCCGGTTTCTGCCTTGGATGTGTCTATCCAGGCGCAAATCCTAAACCTTCTAATGGACCTCAAGGATGAAATGGGTTTTTCCTGCCTCTTTATTGCCCACGATCTCTCTGTTGTACGTCACATCTCAGACCGCCTGGCTTGCATGTATTTAGGGAGTATCGTCGAAAAAGGTAGCAAAGACCAAATCTTTGAAAACCCCATGCATCCCTATACCAAAATGCTCTTTTCCGCTGTTCCAACCATTGATGAAGACCCTATTGTTGAGGAAATGCCGATTAAAGGTGAGATCCCCTCGGCGGTTAACCTCCCGCAAGGCTGCTATTTCTATGACCGTTGTCCCTATGCCATGCCCATCTGCCAGCAAGAGTTTCCTGAGGAAAGAGAGATGGAGCCGGGGCACTTTGTGGCCTGCCACCTCTACGATGCCTAGGTCATAAGCCGCCAAGACCATATACCCTAACTAGACCATAAGAGAAGCCCAGGTCCATGACCTGGGCTTCAAGTTTTTATACAGGCTAGAAGTGCCCTCAGGGCTTAGGCTTGGTCTTTTAGGGTGCCTGCTTTGCGGGCTCGGCTTTTTCCCACAAACCAGCCAATGATACAACCCAGAAGGGCGGGAATGAGGAAGGCAAAGCCTTGGGGTCCCAAGGGGACGTGGACCAGAATTTCTTCTGCTGTAGGTTTTGTTACGGTGATGGTCTTGAGGGCCTGGATAACTCCAAAAGGAATCGCGGCAATGACCCCACCTATAAAGACTTCGTCATAGGGCACCAGCTTCTGGCCCAGAAGGTTGAGGGCGATCAAGACGATGACTACGGGATAGATGATTTCTAAAAGTGGAGTAGAGAGGTTGATGATGCCTTCTACGCCCATGATAGAAACCAGGTAGGAAAGGAGGGTTAAGGTTACAGCCACTGTCTTATAGCTAAAGCGGTTTTTGAACAGGCTCGTGAAATAATCACTAGCTGTTAAGAGGCAGCCAATAGCGGTGGTCAGGCAGGCCAGGAAAATGATCAGGGCTAGGAGGATCTGGCCGAAATTTCCGGATAAGAGCTTGATGGCAGTGACCGTTAAGCTGGTGCGGTCGGGAATAGTTTGTAATTGGCCAGAGCCGGAAGCGCCAATCCAGGCAAAGCCTACATAGACAGCCATGGTACCCAGGCCTGCGAGCCCGGCGACCTTTCGCATGATGGACTCTTTTGACTTGCCTTCATAACCCTTTTGCTGCAGGGTCATTGCGACGGTGCCCCCAAAGACAATTGAAGCCAGGGCGTCCATAGTCTGGTAGCCCGTACTGAAACCATAGTGGAAGACTCCTGTCCCCATGCGGTCTGGTGCAGGGGCAATCGGCTCTCCAATGGGCTTAAAAATTCCAATGCCGATAATAATGGCCAGGAAAATCAAGAGGAAGGGGGTCAGGAAGGCGCCTAACCGGTCAATCACGGAATTTGGACTGAGAATAAAAAAGAGGCAGATAACAAAGAAAATTAAAGCGCCCACAGTCAAGAGGGTATTGGGGTCGATAGACGCTGGCATAAAGGGCAGGATTGCAAGCTCTACCGCAGTCGCTGCGGTCCGGGGGATGGCGAAGAGCGGTCCAATGAAGGTCAGGATAATGGTAGTGAGCACAGTTGCAAAAATGGGAGAGACCCGTGCACAGAATTTCTGCGCGCTGCCCCCAGCCTTGGCCACCGCAATGATGCCCAGCATGGGTAGGCCGGTCCCCGTTAAGACAAAGCCCAGGCTGGCCAAGGTCCAATCTGAGCCTGCCATTGCCCCCATGTAGGGTGGAAAGATAATGTTACCTGCGCCCAAAAACATCGAAAATAGGGCAAAACTAACAACCAAAAGGTCCTTGGTCCGATTCTGTGACTTCATCAAGCCTTCCCTCCCCAGTCATCTGGATAAGTCGTATTAAAGCTTATTCATCTTAGCAAAACTGACGGAGAAAAGAAAGAATTTTTTAGGCAGTCTGCCTATTTTGCTCAAGACAAGGACGATATTTTTTATAATAATTACCAAAAACGGTAAATTATTAATACCCTGCGAGCGGCAGAGTCCAAGTCACTATTAGGCACGATATGGTGCACGCGAAAGACTTCCACACCATAATTTGAGGCCTGGATTTCTGGCCGGGGATGAGAGCCAGCACGCCGGAAGCAATTATTTATACAGATTGCAGCTTTTGAATGATGGTTTGTCCCTGAGGACTCTGCAAGTATTTCTGCGTGACAGGAGGCACTAGCGCTAACGCCTGGTCCTGCTCGCCTTGGGCTAAATATTGGCGGACCTGAGAGGCCGAGATAGGCTGGCCATCCTGTTCGACGCGAGGGATGACCTCCAGTTTTAGGGGTGGATAGGGGGCTTTTTCCTGGAAAACTTCGGCCATAACCTGGTTATAAATTGCTGTAGCAGGACTCAGGGGCTCTTCGCCTACAAATCGTGTAGTAATCCCTAGACTAGGGGCGAAGTAGCGGCGGAAGATCTGTGCATCCAGGCGGGCCTGGATGCGGGTGACATTTTCTTCTTCCGGCAAAAAGTAGGATGGGAAGGTAGCAGCGGAGACCAAATAAGGGCCCGTACTGTGTACCCGGACTTGGGGGAAAGCAGCCAAGGCTTCCTGAACCAAGGCCAGGCGGTCGGCCGCAGGAAAGACTGATAAATCTTCTGCGACTACAAAAAGATGAAGTATGGAGCAGGCCTGGCGCGCATGGGTGATCAGAGCCATATGCCCCAAGGTGAGGGGGTTAGCGTTTAAGACAATGGCGCCAATCCCTTTAGGACCTTCAGGCATAAGAACATCCTTAGCATCATCCGCCTGCAGTGCGGCCAGAAACTCTGGCAACCCCTGCATGGCCCTCTCCATGAAAACCAGCTGGCTATCTACTCGGGATATTTCCTGGAAACCCAAATGGCCAAAGGAAGGAGCAGTTTCCACCTTGGTATAGACGTAGGCCTGTCCAGAGCCTTGCTGCAGGACGACCTGCAAGAGCCCGCTGATCAACTGGTTAAAAGCCGGTCCCCCCTGGTAGTCATATCGGACAGCTATACATTTGATAATATTATGGAAAATGGCCCCCGTGGCCACTAAGTCCTGGCCTTCAAATAGGCCATAGACCTGGTCGACATGCTGCTCGGGGCGCAGACCGGCTTGTGCTAAAAAGTGAGTCCATTGCTCGCGGTCTCGGGCAAACTTCTCTGGCCATAAACGTCTGATTTCCATTTATCCTTGCTTAACCTCGTTTTCACTTCTCCGCTCGTTTTGAATGAAATCTATGCGCTAGCTCCTTGGCGTTTCACATTCACCATGCGTCTATTTATATTAGGTCTTGCCTCGCACAATGCTTAGACTCACGGAACCCTGGATTCTTGAATTTCACTTATAATGAATATTATAACAAGTCAGAGAGTTAACCCATAACCTGCGTAGAAGTCAGAAAGCTGACTATGCGCAAGTCAGACAGTTAATCCTCCTAACTGTCCTTACAAAACTGTACTTACAAAAGAGGTAGCTAAAAGCGCATGACCCATGCCCCTGTAGACAAGAAAGACCTGTGCCAGAATACGAACCCGCATGAGGGAAGCCTCACTATCCCCCCGCGCCTGCAAGCCGGAAGCAGGCCAAGCTTGGCAGAGGTCTTGGCCCGCCGGGAAGTCCGGGTCCAATTTATGCAAAGCCTACTCGAAAACCATCCCACGGTGGTCTGCTTCAAACTCAACATCCCGGGTCCCGTCAAAAACAACGACTACATCCAAGCCCTTTTTACCCGAGGCATTGAGGATATCCGGACTAGACTCCAGGAAGGGGACAGGGACTGGGAGGAAAGCTTGCCCGACCTGCCAACGGGTCCAGAATATTTCTTAACCAGCCCTCTGCCAGCCGCCCAGGTCAAGCGCCGCATGGTAGAACTGGAGGAGAAACCCTTGGGCCGCCTCTATGACATTGATGTTTTCAGCCAAGCTGGCCCCCTCAGCCGAGAAGAGCTCGGTCTGCCCCCCCGCACATGCTTTCTCTGTGACCGGCCCGCCCCAGAATGTGCCCGGTCCCGCCGTCACTCCCTGGCAGAGCTCTTAAGCTGGGTAGATCAACAAATGGATGAAAGCCTTAGGAGAGGTAGTATTCTCCCTTGCGCTAATCCAAGTTTGATCACGTCCCTAAAATGGTGAGATCATCGCTGATTACAGGGAGAAGGCTCCAAAGGTCATGGAAACACTAGAAATTATGATCTTACACACTATTGAGGATTTGACACATTTTCTCTTCAAAGTAGATGATATAATTATTATGCAAGAAATGTTTAACGAAGGAGCAACCGTAATGCAAAATCCTAAACAGACTAAGTTGTCGGAATTTGACTTTTGTTACTGCTCGTTAAGAGCGTATTCTACCCCCCCCCCAAAAAAAAAAAGAAATTAAGCCTTAGGTTTCATTGTAGGGTATTTATTGCGCTTTTTGCCGTCCTCTGTCTGCTCTTTAGCACAGCAGCCACATCCAAAACCGTGCATGCAGATTCCTTTATACAGTGGATGCTTATACCAGACTTTTTTGCTGTGACTAAGCTTGGTGATGACAAAGAAATTATCAATGGAGAGGAACTGCATTACCTGCTGGATGGAGCCGAGTTTCAGGTGATTGGTGAGAACGGACAGCCACTGCGGTTTGTTAAGAGACCCTTAACTCTATCGGAATTTTTGAAGAACAACACAGATCTCTTTAACCCCACTATACCAGAGCAAAAATATCAATTTTCAAATTCTTCCAGTCCACTGAATTATTACCAGCAGGCACTGCCATCTGAGCCGTTTTATCAAAAAGGGTGGATACCTGATGTTATATATGACAATAGTCTGGATGCTTGTTTTGACGGGGCTACACCTTCAGATGAAAACTTTACGAATACGCTTGTCGCCACAAAAGAGGAGCCCCTAATCATTGGTGTCTTTCCTACCCAGGCAAGCGCAATCCACTATATAATCGTTGATGGTGAACTCCACTTCTTTATTAAACTCGAAGAGACGTTCGCGCTGAAAGAAACAAAAGCGCCAGCTGGCTATGAATTATCCACAGAAACCCCTAGTATTCAGGCAGATGCTTATGTGGGTGGTTTAATTGTAAATAACTCTGGAGAGGATGTTGAGCAGGAATTTCTCAACGAGTGCAAGAAGCTCTACAAAAATACAGAGCCTGTCAAGCTTCAACTTGGAACTGAGGGGTGGGAGAATTTTTCATATAAGGTGAACGAAATTGCCGAAAGCACAAATTTTACGCCTCGTATTCTCTCCACACAGATAACCGACCCCATTAAAACGGTGGATATACCTGTAGAAAAGAAATGGGAAGGCATCGGCGAAGCTCACGACCCTGTAAACATTGTGCTTCTCAAAAACGGAACAATAACCGACAAGACACTGGAACTTAACAAGGACAATGCCTGGAAGGCCATTTTTACAGACCTGCGTGTTCGAGATAAAGAGGGCACGGAAGATAATGTCTATACCATAAAAGAACATGGTGAAGAAAACGGGAAATTGATCTTAAATGGTGATGAATACCAGGTCGCAATATCAGGAGATATGTCGGCCGGTTTTACCGTCACCAACACTCATATAGCGGAAGAACAACCTACGCCACCAACACCTCCGACAATTCCGGATAACCCGGTGGGGCCAACAATACCGAATCAACCAGCGGCTTCGACAATGGTCACAGAACTTCCCAAGACTGGAGACGATGGTATGCCTTATGTGTATGGCAAGACAATGCTTGGGGTGGCCGCTCTCCTTATTGGCTTTAGAAGAAAGCTGAAACACACGGCATAGTTCCAGAAGCACGGACATTGCAGGACTTGGCGAATGTTTTTTTAGTGTTGCATAGTCCGAGAACATCTTAGGGTACCTTCGAGGATAAGTTACAAGAAGGCCTGCCTATGGCCATTTCAAGCGTCTTGGACTAGGACTTATCGCAGGGTGGTCCTGATGCCAATAGGCTGAGGTGGGTGGCAAGAGGGCTATGCTAATTCGGATTTTCAGATTCTCGGGCATTTTTGCAACTAATGGTAGCCCGCTAGGCAGGTTTTCAACTAATGGATGGTTACGAGGGCAAATCTACAGCTAATGGGTGCTTTTGGCGCTGAGACTCATCCCTTACTTGCAAACTTGTAAGAAAATCCGAAAAGTTGAATGCATTCGGCCCTATCAATTACATAGCATGTCCTACCATTGACAGCTTGAATACTACTGCTGGCTACTCATTCAGATATGCTGCCGGTGAATGTGGATAGCCGAAGTAGCATCCTACTAACTTGCCTTTAATCCAGAATAAAAGTGTTACAGTAATCAAGTTCCTTAGGTTGGAATAAGCCTAATAATATCAAGGCATAGGGATCATTATCATCAGCTTCAAAGTAGATGCGGCCATATTGATTAAATAGCCGGCTGACCAGGCTTTGGCTAAAACGCTGGAAGCTTTCAGCATCCTTACCGTGGCAATAGGCGATCTCGTTATCTTCGATATAAGCAAAGTTGAGGGGAAGATCCTTATCGTAGAGAATAGTCTCAGGTAGAATGTCACAGAATTCTCCAAAACTCCCGGTCCAGGGATTAATGTCTGCATGATTTTTACAGTAGTAAGCAAACAGAGCTTGTGAAAATACCAGAGAATCCTTGTCATTAATAGAGATAGATGCCGCTGTTGCGCTCGGGATTAGGGGGCCGGCTAAGTCTTCCTGACTGAAATCGCCAAGGATACAATGGCGAGCTAAGCGAAAGCCGGCTTTCAGCAAAACTTCTTCGGATTTTTCCTCGCCTGCATCAAGCATGACTTGCAAGGGTGTGTCGCATTTTTCCCGACAGGCTAGTAGGGCCAGGACTGCTTCTTCTGGGCTCAGCTTGCCCAAATCCAGCCGAAGGTAAGTATTCCTTTGGTGAAAGGCGTTCTTATAAAGCTGGATCTTTCCGACCCGAGTCGCCTTCCTAAAAACTTCCAGCTGGTGCTTATCCCGTGAAAATTGAAAATCCATCATGATAGCCTGCCTTGAATGACATTTTAGCGGCAAATACGTCAAATTAATAGAACTTAGTTTATTGTAGTTAATGCTGCAGATCAACTCAAGGGTCTAAGTCTTGAATAGAAACTGTCAATGCATGGACAGACAAATCGGTGGCACAGTGTTAGTGGAATAGAGCAGGAATATTAGCTTCCTATTTCATTCGTGTAAAAATAGCTATAGTAAATCGAATAATTGTATGTTATTCTACATGTAGTTGAAATCAACAAGAGAAGGAGATGATAATGATGAAATTTTAGTAGAACCACAAAACAAGAACCCGATTTCACCGAGCGGATGTTATCTGTGTGTAAGAGATTGCCCTCTTGATGTTTGCGGATTGTGTACTAGTTATTGTCCGCGTAATTGCTATTATCACACGTATTGTCCGGCTGGTCTCATCCACAGTCCTGAATAATCCGAAATGAATATTTTTTTCCTTAAACGTCTTGAATTGTCTGTGCTTTTTCGTGACAAAACGCTTCGCCGCGTATTTTTTGTCCTTCTGATGTTTTTTGTTGTTTGGGCTTTATATCTGTACGCACAGTCCCCATCAGTATTTGAGCATCAGAAGGAAATATATCGTGACCATATAAGTTCAAACATTAGGGCCAAAGGCTATTGGATAAGTCGAGCGAAACTATTAGCTAAGAGTCGCGGAGACGAATTTATGGAAAGATTTGAAGCGAATTATGATTACCAGACAAGTAAAGTGATGACAGCACTTAATCAGTTAGAAAAGGAGAACAGTTTTGAGCAAAAACTCAATGATGCAAACTCTATAAGTGCAATAGAGCACCTTTTGGCGGCTCAGTTTTTTACCAATAACACAGACGAAAAACCAAATGTTTACACCTTGTATCCTGAAAAGATTAAAGCGTTCTTGGCTACTATTCGTTACCCTTATATAATTGAAGACTTTGATGATATCGCAAGTAATGAGGCAAAGAAATCTGATGTGGAATATGCACATCTGGCGCTAATGGCTGAAAGAGCGATCGATAATTATTTTTCTGATCGTGTTGAAGCGACTAACGGTTTTAATATTTATTATTTTCTCATGAGGTTAATGTCAAAGAGTTCTGAACGAGGAGTTTTTCAGCCGAGGCTAGTCCTCTTAGCAGTCTGCCCTGTTTTAGTAGCGTATTATTTATTTAAAATTTCTAATTCTGGCTATATTAAAAATATTTTTATGTTACCCCAAAAAAGATTTCACAGCTTTCTGCATCTTTTTATTATAACTTATATTATAGCTCTGTTTTTTTATTACATTCCTCAAATTGTCGGCTGTACCTTGGCTTTACTGCTTGGGAAACCTTACAATTGGAATACGGATATGGTTGTTATTCGACGAGGATATAACACATTTCATTCACTCGGCCAGACTAATGGTATTTTCCCGACTAGGTACATTGGTTTGTCTCAATTGCTGTACGTGCCATACGGTGCACACAATACTATTTCGAATTTAAATTATAGTGACTTTATGTCGGTTAGATTTGCTGAGTTTTTCCTTAGAGCCGCGACGGTTGATTTCTTGAAGGTTACTTTTATTGCTGTATTATCCACAAGTGTTGTCCTGACTGTGATGAAGTCCAAATACCGTATAGTTGTGGTTGCTGCACTATCGTTCTGCATTTTTTTCTTTGAACAAAAGAACATACAATCTAGATTAAACTATTTCAATCCTTTTGCGGTTGCTAACGGGTGGAACATCACTCTGGGGGCAGAGCAGTTTACCTGGCTCCATGCAATTTTTTTATTGGCATTTTCAATAGTGGAAATAATATTGCTAGCTAAATTGGCTATGTATAAGAATTACAGGTGAGCTATGAAAAAATCCATATTTAATCACTACTTTATCGGTAATAGTAGCTTAAGAATAACAATTGCTCCAACTCTCGACTGTAAGTACATTAGCGAAAAGTCATAGGCTAGTGAATTATGTCATTACTTTCAGTTTGCAATCTTAATAAAAGGTTTGGTCACAAGCCGGTTCTTCAGAATCTTTGCTTTCACGTAAATCAGTCTGAAATTGTTGGTCTTCTTGGACCTAACGGCGCTGGAAAATCAACAGCAATGAAGTGTATTTGTGGTTTACTTCCCTTTGATTCTGGAGACATAAGCATTGAGAATCACGATATTAGGGTGGATCGAGTAAATGCTTTAATGTTACTCGGTGCAAGCATCGAAAGTCCTGCTTTATATCCCGAACTGACGGGTGCGGAACATATCAAGTTGATTGCGCAGTGGAGAAAATTGCCTAAAACACGAATAACCGAGGCAGAAGTGTTCTCAAAATTAGGCGAAGCTCTTCACAGGAGAGTCTCTACTTATTCCACTGGCATGAAAATGAGATTGATAGTTACAATGGTTCTAATGCCAAAACCCCATTTAATTATTTTAGATGAACCAATGAATGGGCTGGATCCTGATGGAGTTTTTCAGCTTCGTGAAGAACTATGTCACCTAAAAGATCAGGGGATGGGCATTTTAATCTCCTCACATTTGCTGTCTGAATTAGAGAAGATATCTGACAGAGTAATTATGATTAACGATGGGAAAGTCATATTTGATGGCGCTATTTCCCAAGAACAAGCGAGTAGCGGATATGATATTTATACAGAGGATATGTTGAAACTCGAAGCGACTCTTAAAGACCTGGGATACAATTGCTCAAAGAAAATAGATTCGCATAATACAGTACTCCTACACTGTGACCTCACCGAGGACGAACTAAATGATTTATTAACGGTCATTTCAAAGAAAAAAATCCGAATATCCGAAATAAAGAAATCTTATAAATCGCTTGAAGAGATATATAAAGAAATAATCATTGCCAGTTAAAATGAAAAATTTAATTCTTGCAGATTTAACAAAGAGTATCAGTAAAAGGTTCTTGCTCTCAATAATTGTAGTCTTAGTACTGTTCTGCATAGCCATTCTATCCACGTTTGAACAAATTCAGAGTGACCTCCCGAAGAGAAGTGAAGCGTTAGCGGCAGCTGAAAAAGAGAAGCTTTGGTTAGCATACGAATTTACACAGAATCTATATACCTTGGTAAAAAAAGCAAATCAGCAAAATCCAACTGACGAATTGGCAAAACAAGCAGAGCTCTACCAATTCGAAAGTGAAGTCTTACTCAAGTATTATATGTTTCAGGAAAAACTAGAAATGCTCAATCAGCATAGAGCTCAGCGGTACACCGAAATAAAGAAAACCATCGTAGATATGGACAATTTTGCTTACGAAAAAATCTATAAGAATAAGATTAATCTGATTCATGAAGATTATATTTATAATACTGATATTCGCAATTTATATGCAAGATTGGTTAAGAACAAAGGGAGCTTAGCTCTAGGAGAGTCTTTCAGCGATAAAGCTCAGACAAATTCAATTTTACATTATACAATTAGTTTTCCACTGTTTACATTGCTTGCCATGTTTTTTGTTGTCATTATCAACGCAAATAACTGGGCTGTAGAATTCACATCGGGGGGGATACGCCTTCTCTTAACCCAACCGTACCCATGTAGGGACATATACTATTCCAAAGTGATTGTGAAGCTGTTAATCACACTTATTTTCGTGAGTCTCTTGCTATTTCTGCCGAGTGCTGTGGCATTATTTATGGGTGGACCCGGATCTGATATCTCGGTGCTAATCAATCCGCGAATATTTGAACGTTTGTTTGTTCGATTTTCACCTGAATTAGCCTTTTCCTGCCTGAAGAGCGTATCAATTTGGAGTTATATAAAATATTATTATATCGTATATACGTGCGTTTCTATTTTTCTTTTCTCGCTGACAAATTTGTTGTCACTCATTCTGAAAGATTCCGGTGGGACGGCAATCTGTGTTGGCTTCTTATCTTGTCTGGTCCCTGTTCCAGAGCCATTCAATCCATTTTCCTTTATTCAAATCTCGGAACTACTTATTGGAGATTTAGGATTTGGCTATTGGAGCAGCCTGCTTTTGCTCATTGCGCTATCGATCATTTTCATTACAGCTGGGTCACATCTATTAAAGAGATACCAGGCATGAGAGAGTTGACAGTGTAAAAATGAATAGATTACTACATAATACGCACTAGATTGATACGCGCAGAGTGGAGAAACGAAATTAATTCGCGTGCTAATAGTCAACCAAAGGTGCGCATTGCCAAAGTAAACAGGACACTTAAAGCGGAGAAAGAAAGCTAAACAGCTCAGTTGGAGAAGAGTTGTTTAGCTTTTTCTTTTGTAGCCATTACGGTTAGCAACTAAAAGGTTAATGTCTTTTTGTTTAAAACTGTCGAAGGATGAACCTTTGGACAAGACTCTTCTAACATGCTTGTGTGCTCCTCCTACCGCAGCTTTTTGATTAGGGACACCAGGATCACAAAAGAAAACTCTGGTACGTCGAACAAGTTTGCAAGTAATGGTTTAAGTTGCAATTAGGGGGTGCGGACAAAAAACTGGACACTGAAAGGAAGGAAATATGTATTCAGAGGAAGAAATCAGGAAAGCGTTGGAAGTCTACGAGAGGGAAGGAAGC
>SFFI01000025.1 GCA_004556925.1 Clostridiales bacterium | reverse complement strand
ATTCGCTCAAGATATAAGATTATTCAATGTGCAGGATAACTTTATAACGCGCTATAAAAAGCTTTGGGCGAATTTGTTTTCGGCAAGAAAATTTCTTAATCGCAAACAAAATTTTGTTACTAACAGTCTAAGTTTACTTCCACAGGTAGTTATTCTATTCATAGCATATATTCAAGCTATCAATGTTATGCAAGGAAGTGTAGCGGTGGGAGATTTTACTTTAACGATAGAGTTGTCACAGCAACTCTCTATGGGAGTTATAAGTTTTATCAGCGCATTGGCGATGATATATGAAAATCGCCTACGTTTTAACAATCTACAAGAATTTCAAAATGTTAGAAATAGTATTACAGATGGAATTATCGAACTAAATGAGCCGATTCATTCCATAGAATTTGTTAATGTGTCTTTCCGCTATTCTGATGAAGAACCTTACGTTTTACAAAATATCTCCTTGAGATTTGATTTGAACGAGACGGTTGCAATTGTTGGCAAAAATGGTTCCGGAAAAAGTTCTCTAATAAAACTTTTGTTGAGGATGTACGATCCAACTGCCGGTTTAATTACTGTCAACGGCATTGATATAAAAGATTATACTGTGAAATCAATACGCAAGCAGTTTAGTGTTTATTTTCAGAATATGCAAAATTTTCCATTTAATTTGAGAGATAATTTCTTGCTTAGTAACAATAACTATAATGAGTACGAAAATTTGTTTGACAAAGATAATATTAATCAACAAGTTGATAACCGAAAGATGTCTGCGAGTAATAGGATTTTGAGATACGAATCAAAAATGTATGAAATGCTATGTAAAAGTTCTTCACAAGACATCTTGAAAAGATCACCCAAAGGCTTCGATCAGCCAATTACAAAAATGTTTGAGTCTGATGGTCTGGAATTATCCACTGGTCAATCACAAAAACTTGCTCTTGCAAGAACATTCTATAGAGAATATTCTGTTTTAATACTAGATGAACCTACATCAAGTGTTGATGCTGAAGCAGAACAAACAATCCGTAATACAGTACATCACTTGAGCAACGGAAAAATTACCCTGTTAGTAACTCAGAAATTATATAATTTGAATGTAGCTAACAGAATTGTTTTGATTGAAAGTGGAAAAATCGTAGAACAAGGAAGTCATGAAGAACTAATTAAGTTGGGTGGGAAGTATGCTACCATGATTCTTCTGCAAAATGAGAAGTAAGAGGATAGTCCAAAATTTAATTGATATTCCCCAAACTCACCCCATCACCTTCACACTCGTCTCCATATTAAACGTTACCTCAATCTCTTTATCAAGGATAAGGTTTTTGTCCACGAGTAGACGATATACCCCGCACCTGAGCGTCAAACCTGCCCTCGCTACATTTGTTAAATAAAAGCACCCGCAGGAGGCGGTGAGGCCAGCTGCGGGAGTTTTGCGGTTATACAGCTAAGGGTATTTTGAGTTGTGTGGGTGGCCCCGTTATTTTTTGTTTTCTGCTTTTGAGTTAAGGGCCTTGAAATGCGCAAAGGCCACTTGCTCTTTGAGCTTTTATCTCCTCATACCATCTATTCACTTAACGATCTCTCGCTGGCTTAGCTTATTCACCTTGGAAAGCTCCCCTCCCTTTTTGCAGTTACTTAACACTATTAAGAGTCTTTTTTTTGAGTCTCTTAAGAGTCTCTTAAGACTCCAAAGAACATCGGTTAGAGCTCAGATAACTCTTGAGGAATTTCTAGTGCCTTAAGCTATTGTCAGGGATGATTCTACCTTTTACTATGCCCGTATAGGTTTGATGCTTACGGTTCTTGAGGCGAGTCCTGTTTACTTTGGCAATTAACTTTGTTAACCTTTTCGTGTTCCAAATTTAACCAGTGCTTGACTTCGCTCCTTTGATAGGGTAAATTAGTCAAGCGTTTGGATCCTTAGCTCAGCTGGTTAGAGTACCTGCTTGACGTGCAGGGGGTCATTGGTTCGAACCCAATAGGATCCACCAAAGCCTTGGAACATAGAGTTTCAGGGCTTTTTCTTTTATGGCATGTGCACCATACATAGCTAAGCTATTTCTCTGGACCTAATGTAAAAGCTTGGCGGAAAGTGGACTTTAGGATCCCTTCACCACCAAGCTTTTTTAGTAAGTGTAATAGTGTTTATGTAGCCTTATTTGCCAATGTGATAGCCTTTATGGGGCTGGTTTGCTGCTGTAAAACGGTATGTAGCTACGCCCCCTAGTTTAGCTGATAAATTTCCGAAATGATTTCACCCGTGCGGTAGCGGACCTGGCCGACGACCTTGTCGCCGTGAGGCAGGGGCTTGGGTTTGCCCACCAGGTCTTCTGCAGTCTTTTGCAGGTCTTCAATGGACCGGAGGGGCAACTTGCTTGCGCTGAGGGCCTGGATGAGGTCTTCTCGGCGGGGGTTCACGGCAATTCCGTACTGGGTGACCAGGATGTCAATGGTCTCACCGGGGGTGGACAGGCAGGTGACTTGGTCCAGGATCAGGGGCATGCGGGCCCGGGTGAGGGGGGCGATAATCATGGCGAGTTTAGCGCCGGCTGCGGTGTCGGAGTGCCCGCCTGATCCGCCCATGATGACCCCCTGAGAGTTAGTGTGGACATTGACATTGAAGTTCTTGTCCATCTCTGTGGCTCCTAAGATGACGAAGTCCAGATTATCGACCAGAGAGGAGGCCACGGCTGGCCGGGGCGCGGCGTAGTGGAGGGCTGAAACTTCCCGGTGCTTGGGATTCGTCCGGATGGACTCCACAGCGCCTAGGTCAAAGCATTGAACGTCTACCAGAGACTCAAAACACCCAGCCTCTAGCATATCGACGAGGTAAGAGGTGATGCCGCCCATGCCGTAGGACCCTTTAATGCCCCTTTCCAGCATGCGGTCCTTGAGGAAGGCCGCGGTGGCCAGAGAGGCGCCGCCGGCTCCGGTTTGGAAGGACATGCCATCCTGATAATAGGGAGAGGCTTCGATGACCTGGGTAGCGTATTGGGCCATGAGGAGGCCAATGGGGTCCCGGGTAATTTTGGTGGTCCCGGACACGATGCCCTTGGGGTCGCCGATCTTGTCCACCTGGACGACGTAATTAACCTGGGTTTCAGGAATGGAATACTCTACCAGGGGGTAGGGCATGAGATGGTCGGTTACCGCGATAACCTGGTCCGCAAATTCTGCGTCTGCAAAGGCATAACCTAGCGACCCACATTGGGAGGGACCGAACTTACCGGAAATATTCCCCATCTTGTCTGCCGCAGGTGCGGCGATGACGGCGATATCAATGGGAAATTGGCCAGAGGCGATATCCGCAGGCCGGCCGCCATGGGTCCGGAAAATGACGGGCTTATCTAAGATCCCTTGGGAAATGGCTTCGCCCACCGGGCCGGACATGTAGTTGCACTCCAAACTGGTTACCACACCCTGCTTGATCAAGTCAATCAAGGGAGCGTGCACAGGGAAGATAGCGGAGGCGTTCACGGTGAGGTCTTTGACCCCGAGTTCTGCCGCGGCGGCCAGGGTCATATTGAGCACATAGTCCCCGTTCCGCATGTGGTGGTGGAAGGAAAGGGTGGCGCCGTCCTTAATGCCGGCAGCCTTGAGGGCTTCTTTCAAGTTATTAACAAGTTTATCCATCTTGATCTCTTCCTTCCTAGAGCGGGTAGCCCATGGCTTTTGCGTTTTCTAGAATTTGCTCTGCCCGCATCACAATGGGCTTATCGACCATCTTGCCGTGTAAAGAAACGGCGCCCTTACCCAGGCGCTTGCCTTCTTCAATGACGGCCATGACCTCTTGAGCCCAGATAATCTCTGCCTGGGTGGGGGAGAAGACCTCGTTGATAATATCTAGGTGACGGGGGGAGATGACGGATTTGCCGGAGAAGCCCAGGCTCTTGGCAAACTCGGCATCTTGACGCAGACCCTCCAGGTCATCTGTGTCTGTAAAGGGGGTGTCAATCACATCGATCTCGCAGGCGCGAGCAGCGTTGACCAAACGGGTACGGGCATAAAAGAGTTCCCAACCTTCCTTGGTGCGAGGGGACCGCAGGTTGGCGGACAAGTCCTCACCGCCCAGGAAGAGGGCGACTACGCGGGGACTAGCCTGGGCAATTTCGAAGGCATTTTCTACACCCAGGGCCAGCTCTAACAAGGGAAGGATCCCCGTCTTGCCCACTTCAATACCCAGTTCCGCTTCTTTTTTATCCAAATAGGCTGCGAGCTTTTCAATGTCCTGGGCCCTAGCGACCTTGGGTGGCATGACTAAGTCAGGCTTAGCGGGCAGGACTTCATCTAGGTCAGCCTGCCAGAAGGCGGACTCCAGATCATTAATCCGGACGACGATCTCCCGCTGGCCAAAATCTAAGCTGGTGAGGGCGTGGGCCAGCATGACGCGGGCAGCATCCTTTTGGTCTGGCGCTACAGCGTCCTCCAAGTCGAAAATTAAGCTATCTGCTGGTAGCACAGGCCCATTCATGAGCATGCGGGGACTGTTGCCAGGCAGGAACATCATAGACCTACGCATGATCTTCCTCCTGACTCGCCCGGGCAATACAGGTCTCAAGCCTGGCCCTTAAAGTGCAATCCAAAGCACCTTGGTCCTGCAAGCGCACCTGGGCTCCTTGTACGCCCTGCGCCTCCAACACCTCTTTTGCGGTTGCTAAGATAGAATCTCCAAACTGTGCTTTCACGGGAGATTCCAGTTCAATACAGATCCTGTCTGCGGGGCTTATTTCCACTAGAACATCACTTGACTCTAGGGTGCCAGCCATGGCCTGCCTGATAATTTGCATGAGGCAGCCTCCTCTATACATATTTTTTATAGTCTAACACTTTTAATATGCCAGCCCCAGCCGGGTTGTCCTCAAGAGGAGGTGACAAATGAATCGTTTTTTAACCGAAGGTTGCTTTAAAGTGAGATAAATGGAGCTGCCTTAAAGTGGGATAAATAAAAGTTGCCATAAGTCTTACAAAATACTCTGAGCAAGGCATTACACTCAGCTCATCAGCGAGGTTTTTCACATAGCTAATCCAAGCTACTCATTTTTTCACTAGCCCAACCCCATTCTTTTCTCACCTAGTACATCCAACTTTATTATTCTCACCTAGTACATCCAACGGCCTCATCTTCACTCAGTACATCCAAATGCCTCATTTTCACTCAGTACATCCAACTTCCTCATTTTTCTTACAAGTTTGCAGCTTTTGTACGCCGAAATTTTCTGAAAGTCCGGCTTAGCCGGATTTTTCCCCTAAAATAGCCCGAATAAGGCAGTTTCTATAAAAACATTCATCTTGGCGCTGAGATATATACATTTGGACGTCAAAAAAGTGGGCCGGGAGGTAGATTATCTGCAAACTTGTAAGAAAATCCGGAAAGTTGAAGTATCTCGACCTTTCTAGCGCCTGGTGCCTGGCCATTTCTCTTCAGAATCAGTAGGTTTGGCCTCTCTCTTTCGGATTTCCTGAATTTCGGACAAATTTGCAGGTAATGGATGGGTTTGCTCTCAGAAACAGAGGCCAAACCACCCATTACTTGCAGATTTGCCCGCGTTACCATCCACTAGTTGCAAAAATGTCCGGCGGCCCACCCATTAGTTGCAAAAATGCCCGAGAATCCAGAATTCCGAAAGTCAAGTTCGCAATAGTATGTGAATTTGTAATTGCCTTTAGTCAAGTCCGCAATAGTGCGTAAATTTGTAATCGCCTTTCTTTAATGACCTTCTTAGGCTGCTTTTGCTAGGTGACATTTTGTTGGCAAGTCTGCCAAATCCGCTAAATCACCACTTTGCCAACTCTTTTCGAGGCAATACCATGCAGGAACAGCAAAAAAAGAGTTGGCAATTCCGCTAAATCAGGGGTTTGCCAACCATTTTCAGGCCGGCCGGGCTGGTCCACAAAATCACAAATGTGGTGGAATATTGCTTTTGGTCATTTCACAGGCCTTCGGGTGGGGGCAAAAGCCCCAAAAATATGGTGAAATGTGATAATGGCTCGATTCACCATAATTATGTCCAGGCTAGATGAGGGAAATATATGGTGAAATAGCAAATTGATTTATTTCACATGAATTCTGGCATGGTCGGATAAGCCCAATTTACGGTGGAATGTCGTATGGATTTATTTCACATGAATTTTGGCCAAATAATTAAGGTCGGAAGGCTTGTGAAAAATGACTTTTCCGACTTCCACCGGCAATTGGCTGAACTCGAAGCATAGAATAGCATGTGAATGATGACTTCTTCGATTTCCACAGGTAATGGGTTGGCAATCTATTGTGAAAGCTGTCTTCTACGCTTTTCACAAGTACCCATGATGCCCACCGAGCTTCTCTCCTGTTGAGTGTAAGACTGAATTTCCAGGGGAATTTGCTGTAAGACTAAATGCAACTCCCGACCCTTTGGTGTGGAGTTTATTTTCACTTTACCATTCTCGCCGAACTAATTCATCGAACTTGCGTATTGATTTATCATGTTTTATAATTATACTAAGAGAAAAATCCGATTACTTGTAGCTTGTGCATAGCTACCTGTGCCGTGAGCTTACTTAGTTGTGACTGATGCTTGCAGGGTCGGGCTTTAGACTTTGAGGTATGTATGATGAAGAAGTTTTTTGTCTGGCTGCTCGCCTGCTGTTTGCTCTTGCAGCCTGTCATCGTACGAGGCGCGGAAGATTCATCCCGACAGTTTGAAATTGACCATGCCAGCGGGACTCTGATGGCCTACCTGGGCGAGGAGACCTCGGTCCAGGTCCCTGACGAGATTGAGGGCGTCCCGGTCGAACGCCTGGGCAAGGGCGTTTTTACGGAAAAGCCTCACTTGCAAGAACTGACTTTACCTGAAGGCCTTTTGAGCATCATGGAGGGCGCTATTGCCGACTGCCCCGAGCTAAAAAAGGTCCACCTACCCTCTAGCTTGCTGGCTATTAGTGGCTTTAACTTTGAGTCCTGCCCCAAACTCCAGGAGCTCACCATCCCGGCCAACGTCGGCGCGAATGGCGACGAGGCCTTTTATTTCTCCCCCAGCCTGGGCTACCAGGATCAGCAGGGGGATCTCTATCTACCGGACAAGCTTAAAACCATTGGCGCGAAAGCTTTTTACAATAATACCGGCGTATGGTCTGTCTTCTTCCCCGCCAACCTTGAAAAGATTGGCGACCAGGCCTTTGCGGAAGATGACATCCGCTATTTAGCCTTTGCCGGGGCTGACCTCCCCAAGCTAGGGAAGCAGGTTTTTAAGGGCCAAGCCTTTACCGACGTAGATATTGCCTGGACAGCTAGCCGGGCCCAAGAGGCAGCGGCCGAAAAGGTCTTTGCAAAATTTGCCCCTGCTTGCACGGTTTGGCGGAGTAATCCCCCAGAGGAAGTGGCCGAATATCCCGAAGATGACGATGCCCTGACCCGGGTTACCGATGGGGGCTGGGAGATGTATAAAGGGGAGAAGGCCGACCTCACAGTATGGACATCCGGCGATGCAGACGAAGAGATTTATGCCTTGGGGGATGGCCTCTTTAAGGGCAACCAGCATATCCGGTCTTTCTACCCCCACCATGCCAATTGGTTTACCACCATTGGAGCAGAAGCCTTCAAGGACAGCTCTCTTGAGTATGTGGAGCTTTTTGACTCCATCACGACCATTGGGCCTGAGGCCTTTGCGAATTGTAAAAAGCTGACCAGCCTGGACTTGCCAGATTCCCTGACAGATATTGGGGCCAAGGCCTTTGCTGGTTGCACTGGCTTAAAAGACTTACACATTCGCTCCGATGCCAGCCTCCTACCTGCGGACGCCTTCCAAGACTGCAGTGCCTTAGAGACTCTGACCCTCGACAAGGGTCAGATCCCCGCTGGAACCTTTGATGGCTTAGACCTCAAGCAGGTCCTCCTGGGGGCAGGAGTCAGTTGAATCTGAACCCTATCCTGCCGAGGACTACCTCACTTGCTTGCTGACCGTAGGGGAAGATAACGCCCTGGTGACTGTCGAATATGGGAACTCTTCAGGCGAGTGGGGGATTATGGATTACACGATCTACAGTGAAACCCTGCAAGCAGGCCAATCCCTCGTGGTGACCTATCCCTGGATTGATGAAAAGCACGTAGGTGTCCGGGTGACAACGGATCAGGGTGAGGCCTTCTTCAACTTGTCCTACCTGAACTACGAGGAGGAACGGCAGGTTTATCTCAAATATGATTTAAAATAGTGCTAGCTACTGCTTGATGGCAAGGAAAGAAAGTGGAGGAAGATAAGATGAAGACAAGACTATTCAAAATGGACTGGACCCGCCAGTCACTTGGCAAGTGGTCCCTACACAGGTTTGGCGCCCTCTGTACCGCCCTCTGCCTCCTGGTCAGCATGCTAGTAGGCTTGTCTGGCCAGGTCCTGGCGGAGTATGCGGACTCTACTTTTGAAGATTATGTGGTTCTGAACTATACAGAAACACCCATGGGCAGTAGGCTTTTGCCTGCCTTCACGAAACCAAGCCTGGGACAAAATCCTGCTAGTCAGAAATTTATGGCCAAACTGCAGGAGGTGATACAAACCCAAGACGAGAATATTGCAGAAATCCAGGCCCAGGCGGCAAGGGAAAATTGGGATTAGCCTGAGGCGAGCGATAATAGCCTGGTGTCTACCTTTGTGAGTTTAGAGGACAATATCCTATCAATCCTAGTGCGCTACACCCCCCTTGGCCCTCTTGGTCCTCTGGAGTATAAACATTTTTCCTTAAATTTAGACCTGCAAACCGGCCAGGAGTTGGGCTATGCAGATCTTCTGCGTAAGGCGGGCTTCACAGATGACGATGTGAAATACAGCATCCAAGAGATTGGTAGCCAGTTCTTGGCCCAAGAGTATGCCCGGATGCGGGTCTATCAGGCTTGCGAGGCAGGCCAAGTGCCTGAGGCAGCCGACCTAGCCGATTCAGACTATCAGTGGGAAGACTTTGCCCAGACCCTAGACTATTGCCTGGACCACTTCCAAGCTTTTTTAGAGGACAGGCCGGATGACTATGGGCTCAGCCTGGAACCGCCTGCCCTTGCCTATCTGGGGTCAGGCCGCCTTTATATTAGCGCCTTCCTGCCCACTATGGCCGGGGCCGGCTACTTTGAAAGCCAGATTCCCTTCGTGCGGACGAGTGACCAGGCCACTGCCTTGGCGACTTTTGATCTCTTTGGCAACGAGATTTTGGGCTACGGCATGGTTAGCCCCCAAGCAGCCCTAAATGCCGCGCGCAAGCATTTTCTCTTGGACGACCAGGACCGCACCCCCCGAAGGCATTCCCGTCAGCTTGGCCCTGACAGGGATGCAAAGTATAGCGCTCAATGAAGACCGCTGGGAACCTTCCTACCTGGTAGAAGCCTATGAAGACCTAGCGGACCATAAAAGCAACGTGGGCTGGTGCGGTGTCACAGTCTATGACGGCGCTGTCCTGGACTACGATATCGTTATGGATGAATGGTCCTATGCGACAGAAAATTTTAGTTACTACGATGGTGACCTCATCGAGGATGGTCTGGATCGTGAGGCTACGGCCCTAATCATCCCCCAGCTAGATGCCTACGATGAATGGCTGGCCCGTCCCCATCTGATCGCTAACCTATCCGACAATGGGTCCGATAGTGGGGCAGAAGAGGCTCAAAACCTGCCTGCGATGTGGTTGACCTCGCCTGTAAACTCAACAGATGAGGAGATGGACAACTGCTTGCTCACCCTCATGGAGCCAGAGGCCCAAGTGACGGTGGAATCTCAGAGTGGGTCTGGCCAGGGCGATCCAGACCAGATAAAATACCAAGCCCAGCTGGTCAGGGGCCAGTCCCTTTTAGTGATCTACCCTGCCCAGTCTGCCCAAGACCTCACTATCTGCATCCGTACGGGCAAGGGAGAAATCTGCTATCCTTTGTCTGACCTCCCCAGCCAGGCGACCGGCGAGATGATTTGGCTCCAGCTCACGGAATAGCTGGAGCAGGCAAGAGGAGTAACAAATAGAAGTTACCAATAACTTAGTAATCGACAGGAGTATAACGTGTTTATTTTAGAACTTTATCAGGAAGACTCCAGTGTAGACCTGGCCCTCTTCGACAGCTTAGAGGAAGGCCAGGCCTTTGCCCGCAAAATTCCCGGCTATGTCCGGGAAGAGGTCGAGGGCTTTTCCTATGAATTTATCCAGCCGAACCAGTTACCCGATTATATGGAAGTTGTCCATAACCAGCACCGGGTCCCCTTTACCCGCTTCATGTTTCCAGGCCAAGACCGGATAGAGATTACTTGGAAAGAAGTGCCTAATCTCTCCCTGCCCGGCCAGGGCCTGGTGGCTGGCGCCACCAGGGTAGATGCCTACTCGATTGACAATTCCGATGTTAAGACCTACTTGGACAAGCGGGAAGCCGCCTATCAACTGGCCCAAGCAGCCTTGACTAGCCGCGGCCTAGAAGTCACTCGATCCTTTTTAGGTTCTGAGGACGGCGAAGCCATCCTCTACCGGACCAGCCCCCAGGCGGACTGGCATTTTCTCACCCACCTGGACCCCTCTTTTGTAGAAAGCCCAGACCCGGAGGCCTATCTTACCGATGTGCTAGGGGAGTTAGACACAGAGAAATAAGCAATTTTATTCAGCCCTTTAAGGGAGGCCGAGAGAGCGGGCTGGCTATCTTGGCCTTCCTTATTTATTTTGCAAATCCAGCTTGGACTTGAAATAGCCGTCTTTCAAATAGAGGGCTACTGCGGGATTGTGGCCGGTGGCCCGGTCCTTAACCACGAGGGTGGTACAAAGGGCCTCTGAATATTTACAGAAGAGGGAATCATGGCCCACACAAAGCCCTAAGATGACGTTGAATTCCGTCTGAGCTTCGTTGAGAATCATGGCTTGGGCCACGGGGTTGCACATCGGCTCAAAGTGGTCGGGATGGAGTTTTTCTTCTTCGGTGACCCCTACCTGGCACTTATCCACGCCCCCGGTCTTGCACATGGCGGAGACCAGCTGGATATCATTATCCTGGCAGATCTGGGCAAAAGCTTCTGCTTCCTTGCTTAGACCGCGGCAAAACGCTAGGCCAACTTTTGTATAGCCCATACGCTTAATCAATTCGATGGTTTCCCGGACCCGCGGCCAGTTGCCATAGCCGTCATGCTCAATACGGGCAGATTCGATATAAAAATCCTTATATTGTGGCGAAGTCACTTCGGCCAGGGCTTTTTCGTAGATAGAGGGGCTATTATCCATAGGGCAGAAGGCCGGCAGCTTATCTTTGCTGTCATGGCAGCAAGCAGCAACGCTACAATAAGCACAGTGGGCATCTGACTTCAGGTTTGGGGTACCGACAGGCTCTTGGTTCTTGTTTAACATAAGCATTCCTTTCATAGAAGAGATCAGTCAATATCGGGACTGGCTGGTCCTGGTTACTTGAAGCGCATACAAAATTTTTTAAGATGACTTCTTTTGTGTATGATAGAGCATGGAATCAGGATGTGCACTCACAAGTGAGGCCTGTACTGATTTCAACACAGAAAATACACAGAAAGAGGACTATTGACTTTGAACAAGTTTCCTAAGTTAACTGCCCTGGCTTTAGCCTTGGCCCTGGTGCTCAGCTTGCTCGCACCCTTCGCCTACGCTGAAGACGCTGAAACGCCCGAAGAGGCCGCTCCCCAAGAAGACATAGCGGAGATGGTTGATCTCTCTGATGAGGCGGAGGCTGGTAAGATTACCAGCATGCTGACCATGGCCCAGACCCCCGATACCTGGAATCCCCATGCCGATGAAGAGAGCATTGAATCCGAGCTTTTGAGTTATCTCAGCTCTGAGATGTTTGCCTTTGACTATGAGCCGGGCAAGTGGACCTCTGGCTACACGATCAAGCCGGTCATGTGCGCTGAGGTCCCCACAGATGTGACCCAGGATTACGCAGGAGATGAGCGCTACGCCGTGCCTGCAGATGCGACCGAAGGCTATGCCTTCAAATATGTCCTGCGTGGCGACCTCAAGTGGGATGATGGTACCCCTATCAATGCGGATAGCTTTATGTATTCCGTACAGCAACAGCTGAACCCCAAAATGTTTAACCACCGCGCGGACCTCCTTTATGCGAGCACGAAAGTTGTCCACAATGCGGAGAACTACCTCAAACAGGGCTCCGATGCGGAAATGACGATCGACAAATATTCGGCTCTCCTGGGCTACGACTCCGTCGAAGATTTCTTGACCGAACACGGCGAGGAGCCTGCCCTGCTGAACTGGGACTACTCCTTTGGTGAAATGTACCAGGACGGCGAATGGGTCGAAGAAGGCTTCGAAGATGCCTATGTCGACACAGGCTTGACCCTCAATGAACTCCGCGATATCTATGTCGCGAAAATACTTGAATGGGGCGACACGGAAGAAAACGGCTTCCTGTATTTTACCCAGGAAGCAGCCGTACCCTACCAATATCCAGCCGTGGATTTCTCCGAAGTCGGTTTTGAAAAAACCGGTGACCTGGAATTTGTCATGATCTTAGACAACCCCCTGGTTGGTTTTGATTTCTATTGGAACTGTCGCGATCTCTACCTGGTCAAGGAAGACCTCTATGAAGCCTGCAAGCAGACCTCCGAAGATTCTGAACTGGTGACTTCAAACTATGGCACCAGCTTAGAGACTACCGCCAGCTATGGCCCCTACAAATTAGTGGGCTTCCAGGATGATAAATTCTTTGACCTGGTCCGCAACGAGAACTGGTTTGGCTGGCAGGATGAACGTCTCACCGAGCAGCACCCGGAGGACCGCATTTACTATCAAGTTGTCAAAGAGCCCAGCACTCGCTATCAGATGTTCCTCAAGGGACAGCTGAATAGCTATGACCTACAGCCGGACGAAGTAGAAGAATACCGGGGTTCAGATTATATTTACTATACCCTGGAAGCGAACACCCAGATTCTCAATATCCAGTCTAATGCAGAAGCCCTCGAGGCCCGTGAAACCGAGGGTGTCTGCCGCCGGATTTTAACCATTCCCGAATTCCGTAAGGCCTTGACCTGGTCTATTGACCGCACGGCCTTCTGCACGACTACTTCTGCCTCTAACTTCCCTGGATTTGGTCTGATCAGCCCCCTCTATATTGCGGACCCTGACACCATGACCCCCTACCGTGACTACGATGCCGCCAAGGCAGCCCTCTGCCAGGTTTACGGTATTGAATACGGAGAAGGCAAAGACTTTGCCGATCTGGATGAAGCCTACGATGCCTTGACCGGCTATGACCTGGATGCCGCCCGTAAGCTCTTCGATGAAGCTTACGACATCGCAGAAGCCCAGGGCTTAATTCATGAGGGTGATACCGTCAACCTGGTCTTTAGCTTCCGCGACGACAACGAAAGTGCCCAGCGAAACTATACTTTCTTGAATGAAGCCTGGATGAAGGCAGTCCAAGGCACCAAGCTGGAAGGCCGTTTAGTGGTAGACTACGATCCCAGCGCCGGTACCCAATCCAGCAAACTTTTCCGCAACGGCCAAACAGACCTGCTACTCGCGGGCTGGTCAGGCGCTATCATGGACCCCTTCGATCTTTTCGAAGTCTTCCTGAGTCCCAATTACCGCTATGCCCAAGCCTTTGACCCAGAAGCCGAAAAGATTGATATCGAGATCGCCGGGGAGACCTACTCCCTTACGCCCATGGACTGGTGGACTGCCATGATGGGCCAGGATCCTGACCATCCCTTTGGCAAGGGCAGCATTACAGAAGATGACCGGATCAAGATCCTGTCTACCCTGGAAGCCTACGTTCTCCAGGACTACACCGCCTGCCCCCTAAACTTCACGGCCTCCGCCTCCCTCAGGTCCCAAAGAATTGAGTACGAGAGCCCCGATATGGAACTCCACCCCCTGCTGGACTACGGGCATGTCATCTATAAGTATGACGACCTGGCCTGGAAGGACTACGTCGCCGAAAACGGTGGCACCTTGGATTATCACTAGGAGTAGGGACATTTCTCTTATCAGCGAAACTGGTAAATCCTAGCCTGCTACGCGCAGGCAGGGAAGCTAGGGCATCACTATAATCCGAGAAATTCTGCTTCCTCGCGAGGACCAGTTGATAACTCAGCCAAAACAAGCTCGACGGAAGTCTTTCCGCCGAGCTTTTTTTGTATGCCCGACATGGGTACTAACCAGGAGCCTCAAAAACCTTATGGAGTGTAAGACTTAATTCTCAGTGGATTTTACTGTAAGGCTAAATGCAACTCCCCACCCTCTGGCTCTTTCTGCTTTTACGCCATTTTATGGGCGTGATCCTCAGTACATCCAACTCTCTCATTTTTCTTACAAGTTTGCAGATAATTTACGTCAGGTCCTCAACTTTCTACTTTTGCTCCTCGGTTTTATACATTTATTCAGCTGTACACCGGATTTAGTGCATAAAACAAGTGCTTTAAGGGTCGGAAGGCTGATTTTACCGTAAAATTCTCAGCTGCAGCGTACAAAACCTGCAAACTTGTAAGAAAATCCGGAAAGTTGAAAGTATGTGGTCCTTCTGCCGTTCTTCAGCTCGACCAAGTATTTTAGATTTGGGGGTGCGGACAAAATTTTGGACAGGCTCATGCGGCAAAGCCCATGGTCCTTCTGTAATCAAGAGGGCTCAAGTTGTTGAGCGAGATCTTGATTC
>SFFI01000001.1 GCA_004556925.1 Clostridiales bacterium | reverse complement strand
TTCCTTCCCTCTCGTAGACTTCCAACGCTTTCCTGATTTCTTCCTCTGAATACATATTTCCTTCCTTTCAGTGTCCAGTTTTTTGTCCGCACCCCCAAATCCAAAGTAGCATAGACATCTGGCTACCCATTACCTGCAAGTTTGCACGCCCATGGACAGCCCCTGTTGGGTTCAAAAACTTAGTAGCGTGTAAGACTTAATTCCCAGTGGAAGTTACGGTAAGACTAAATGCAACTTCCCACCCATTAGTGTGGAACTTACTTTTTCAATTTAGCCTACAAAACAAGAGAATCTAGGTCATTGCAATTCCGGGCTTAAAATAGTAAGATTTCAAGTGCCTTCGGGGATATAGCTCAGCTGGGAGAGCGCTGCCTTCGCATGGCAGAGGCCACGAGTTCGAGCCTCGTTATCTCCACCAATAAGCCCTGAAACCTAGCTGTTTCAGGGCTTTATCTTTAACTGTAATAACTGTAGCAACCAGCATCTGTCAGCTGCTCTGCACCCCGCAGGACAAGTTGTGCATGTATCCGTTTCGGCTCAGGAGGTTTCCATGGCTAAAAGTAAAAGTAAATTTTTCTGTAAAGAGTGCGGTTACGAATCTAGTGGTTGGCTGGGGAAGTGTCCTGGCTGCGGTCAGTGGAACACCTTTATAGAAGAGAAGATTGACCCGGCTCCTAAGACGCAAGCGGGCTGGCTGGATTTGGCTATGAGTGGGGAAAAGGAGGGCAAGTCCTGGCGCTATCTGTCTGAAGTTTCTTCCTCAAATGAAGACATTCGCCATGCTTCAGGTCTGCCAGAATTAGATCGTGTCCTGGGGGGAGGTTTTGTGCAGGGTTCCCTGGTCTTAGTAGGCGGGGATCCTGGAATTGGTAAATCCACGCTCCTGCTGCAAACGTCGGCCCGCATGGTTGCCGCTAAGCAAAGGGTTTTATATATTTCAGGTGAGGAATCTCCCCAACAAATTCGCCTGCGGTCCGACCGCTTGGGTCTGGACCCCCACGGCATCAAGCTCATGTCGTCTACCAACTTTGACCAGATTGCCGAGGAAATCAAGGACAGCCAGGCAGACTTCGTCGTGGTTGATTCCATTCAGACCATTTATTCGCCCCAACTCAGCTCGGCCCCCGGCTCAGTGAGCCAGGTCAGGGAGTCTACGGCTGGTCTCCTCCGTCTGGCCAAGGGATTAGATGTGACGATTGTCCTCCTGGGGCATGTGACTAAAGAAGGAGCGATTGCGGGGCCGAGAGTCTTAGAACACATGGTGGATACGGTCCTCTACTTTGAAGGGGAGCAGACCCAAAATCTGAGGATCTTGCGCTGTGTGAAGAACCGCTTTGGCAATACAGATGAATTAGGGATTTTTGAGATGCGAGAAGAAGGCCTGGTCTCTGTAGCCAATCCATCGCTGGCTATGTTGGCAGGACGTCCTGTGGCTATGCCTGGCGCTGCGATCACCGCCTCCTTGGAGGGAACCCGACCCTTGATGCTGGAGGTACAGGCCTTGATGAGCCCTAGCCATTACCAGACGGCTACCCGCATGAGCCAGGGCTTAGACCGCCTGCGCCTCAATATGCTCCTAGCTGTCATCGAAAAATTCCTCCAAAAAGATGTGGCAGCCTATGACTGCTATCTTAATGTGGTAGGAGGCCTTAAGGTGCGGGAAACCGCCTGTGACTTAGCTGTAGCTGCGGCTATTCTCTCTAGTTTAGAGGACCGCAGTCTGGCAGACGATCTCCTCATCTTGGGCGAGGTGGGCCTTTCAGGTGAAATCCGTCCGGTCAGTTTCCCGGAACGCCGAGTCGGGGAGGCCCTGCGCTTAGGCTGGAAAAACTTTGTTCTACCTGCCTCGGCGGAAGACCGGATGTCTGCCCTGGCCCAAAAATCCAACGCAAACTTTTATTATGTCAGTCTTTTAGATGAGGCTATGGATGTGATTTTTCAGTTGCAATCCAAGCTTGATGCTTAGATACTAGAGTTAGATACTAGAGAAAGATGCTGAGACACTCTAGAGAAAGATGCTTAGACACTAGGGATACTAAAGATACTAGAGATTCAGAGTTAGGGGAGGAACATGATGAAAGCAGAACGACATATGCGAGCCAAGATCTACGCCCTCATTGCTGCAGCAGGTGCAGGTAGCCGTATGGGACGGCCAGGCGGCAAGCAGCTGATAAACCTAGATGGCAAAACAGTCATTAGACGTAGTTGCGAAGCTTTTGAGGCCAGTAACTATGTGGATGCCTATGTGGTTCTTACCGATCCGACCCATCTTCAGGCCATGCAAAATGAACTTCATGACCTCAAAAGCCAAGGTAAGTGCCTAGCCATTCTCCAAGGGGGAGATAGCCGCCAGGCCACGGTGATGGAGGGCCTGCGGTATCTACAGATTGAGTTGGACCGGCATTCTGGCGGCCGCTATTCCCAGCAAAGCCCAGAGGATAGGATAATCTGCCTGGTTCATGATGGTGCCCGTTGCTTGGTCAGTCCCCAGCTCATTGACCAGGCGGCTGTTATTATTTTAGACCAAAAGGTGGGTACGGCTCCCGCCTTGCCTTCTACAGACACGGTGCGTATTTTGCATAAAGCCGGTGAAGGCAGTGAAACGCCACCCAGAGCCCAAACCTTGCTCATGCAGACCCCGCAAGGCGCGGATCTCGATGTGATGCTGGAGGCCTACTATAAGGCTGAGGCCGATGGCTTGTCCTTGACGGATGATGTGCAAGCCCTCGAACATCTGGGCTATCCCCTATATTTTTATGAGGGCGACCGCAAAAATATTAAGCTTACACGGCCGGAAGATTTGGCTTTAGCCAGCTTTTTCCTAAATTCTGAACACTAGCCACAAAAACGTAAGCTTTCTGTAACAAGCCGCGGAAGTTGCTTAAATGGCCCTGATTCCAGGGTTTTTGCAAGGCTTAGCCTGACCTAGCGCCTTGCAAACTGCCCGTAGACCGCAGGAGACAGGGTTTTTTCTTGTGATAGCCGCTTAAAAGCGGTAAACTAGCCTATATATTGCTTGGAAAAACAAGCGATATGTTATAATGTCACAAATATATAAGTAACAGGAGGCGAATTATGGCCAAAAATTCTCGTTACGTGGGTTCGAGACTCGCGACAACTGTAAATGCGAGATACTATCCGGACGAGAAGGTAATAGATGCCTACTATCTGGATGGCCGCTTTACCCCTAACACCGAAAGTCGCGCAGTTAGAGATAAAAGTAACTACGAAGATAGGGGCTTCCTTTTTGCCCTCTTTGCCTATCCCGCAGAGGAAGGCGGGGCAGTCGACCAAACTTCTTTTGCCAATTCCGTCCAAAAATTAAATCAAGAAATTAAGGCTGGGACCACTTCGATTGACAGCAAGATTAACGACCTAGCCGATTGTGCAATAGATGTTGGTGGCAAGGCCACCCTTGCTCAAGAAGGCGTACGCCAATCTTACTTTTCTGGCCTTATCGTTCAGGAAGGCGAGATTGCTGCTGTCACCACCGGCGCAGGCTGTGCTTTTATTTATAAGGGCAATGTGCTCTATCCTCTGACTGCCGGTGAATTTGAATTAGAACCCATTGATCTCAATGGAAACCCGGTCCAGCATCTCAATAATTATGCGGCTGGTGTTGCAGGGACAATCCGGTATTCCAACTTGGCACAAATTGAAGCGGATGACTGCTTAATCCTTTGCAACAAGGAAGTTTTAGACATCTTAGGACAGCGTGAAATGCTCCGCATCTTGGCAGAATCTGACCGCCAGGAAGAAGCGGCCCAAAACCTGATCACCGCTGCTGCCGCTAAGCAGTCTGGCGTTTCTCTCCAAGTTATGATTTCTCTCGTGGAATCTGTAGAACAAACAGATGGCCGTCCTAGCCCCCATCAGGCATCAAGTCACCAGGTTGGTGCAACCCCCATGGCACCCCCTCCTGCTCCACAGACCAGCCGTCTGATGCAGGCTGATGGTCAGGCCCCTGCACGTCAGGATACCCAGATCTATTCTGCCCAAGCAGTTAACCAGGCCATGCAGGATGCGGGTGCTCAGGATGCGTATGCACAGCAGCATGCCCCCCATGCAGATCAAAGCTATAACGACCCTTATGGTCAATCCGGGCAAGATCAAGGCTATGCAACAGAAGGCCAGGCCCCTTATGGGGAGGACTATGCGGCTGGCGCTAGTTACGCCCAGGGCCAAGATTACAACGCTGGTGACAACTATCAGCAGCCCTACGGCCAAGCTCCCGATCAAACAGGCAACTATGGGAACTATGACTCCCAGCCCTACGCTGATCAAGGCTACGAGGCGCCCTATAACCCTGATAGCTATGGCCAGGATAACTATGGTCAGGCCTATGGTGATGACAATTACCAACAGGATTACAGCAGCGAGAACTATGATCAAAACTATGGCTCTGATTATGACCAACCCTATTACAATCAGGGTGAAGATCAATACAATAGCCAAGATGCTTATGGTTATGATCAAGGTCCAGGCCAAGGTCAAGGTGACTATGCTTATAATGACCAGGGCACTTATGGCTATGACGATCAAGCAGACTATGGTTATGATCAAGGTCAGGGCTATGACGATAGCTACTATGGTCAAGACGGATACTATGATGAAAATGGCCAGTATCCTGAATACCAGGATGGTTACCAAGACCAGTACCAAGATCAGTACTATGATGAATATCAGCAGAACTACCAAGATGAAGGTTATGATGACTACTATGAAAACCAGGACCATGATAAGGTCAAACGAATTGTTTTCTATGTTGTCTTAGCCGCCATTATTCTGGTTTGTGTTTTCATCCTGGTACGCTTACTGGGTAGCGGCAAGCAGACTCCAACCCCATCTGAAAGTCCTTCTGAGGAAAAGACCACACTTGAATCCAATGCGGATGAGAGTAAGGCAGAGGCTAGCAAGCCCTCCGAGTCCAAGAAAAAAGATGAATCAAAGCCCAGCGAAAGCAAGGACAACTCTGAGTCACAAAATAATAGTGATGAGAAGGAACCTGCAGAATCTGGTGATGACCAGGAGAATGAAGAACCCTCCGACAATACGGGAGATAACGAGCAGCCCAGCGAAAACCAGGGCGGCCAGGCCAACAATAGCCAAGGCCAGACCTATACGGTGAAGGCGGGCGATACCTTCTTCGCTATCCTCAATTCTTACTACCAGAGCTACGATCCTACCATCCAGCAGCTTGTGCTCAACGCCAACCCGGATATTACAAACCCTGATGATATCCGTCTGGGCCAGGAGATCATCCTGCCTCCAGCGCCCTAAGCCGAAGCGGGGAGGGAGCTTAGCAAATCTCCCACTGTAACCTATATCACAGTAAACAAAAGGCCAGCCTTCCTTGAGAAGACTGGCCTTTAATCATGTGTATTTCTTGACCACTTATTTACCTAGTTGAGGCGATCTGTAAGATGGGTATAAGCCCGACGAAAGAAGGGGACTAGGGTTAAGAGGACCTGATAGGCTAGGCCTGGGCTGCAGCCGCAATTTTTTGGGTGAGATCTACCCCGGAGATAAAGTGGAAGTGGAGGTGGAAAACAGATTGTCCCGCCTCCTGGCCGCAGTTGTTAATGAGGTTGAAAGACCTGGTGTGGTAAAGCTTACACAGAGCCTGGGTAGCCTGCAGGACTTCTTCCATGAGCTCTGCTCTCTGGTCCGAGCTCGCCAGTTCATTCATATCTGCCAGGTGGGCCTTGGGAATAATAAGTACGTGGACAGGGGCCACGGGGTGTAAGTCATTGAAGGCGATTATCTTATCGGTCTCATAGACAACTTCGGCGGGAATTTCTCCATGAGCAATCTTGCAAAAAATACAATCTGACATATTTGTTCCTTTCTGGTGCTTTCCTGTCTGGGGCCCAGCCCCTGATAAAACTTTGCCCAGGCGCAGCCGCGCCTGGGCAGTGTTTAGTTTTAAGCTAAAATCTCCTGAACTTGTTTTTCCACAGCCTCTAAGGCTTGGTCCACCTTGCTCTTATCCTTGCCGCCGGCCTGGGCCATCTCTGGACGTCCTCCACCGCCGCCGCCGGTTAACTGAGCAGCAGTGCGGATGAGGTCACCAGCCTTGAGCCCCGCCTTGACGGCAGAGTCAGAAGCCATGGCCAGCCACAGGACCTTGTCCCCACCGGTGCCAGCCAGCAGAATAAAGCAATCCCCCAGCTGGTTTTTCAGGCTATCCCCAGCCTCTCTCAGAGCGGGAGCATCAGCCACGGCTAGCTTGGCCAGGACGAGCTTGATCCCAGCTATTTCTTTGGCCTGGCTGACCAGGTTGGAAGCTTGACCAGCGGCCTGCTGGGCGTGGATCTGGTCAATTTCGCGGCGTAGCTGTTTTTCTTCCTCCAGCAGTCTTGCCACCGGTTCTGCGACGTGGGTGTCATTCAGTTTGAGCGTCTTTGCAGTGTCAAGGAGCTCCTGGTGCTCCTCGGCAGCATGGGCAAAAGCCTTGGTCCCGGTAACTGCCTCAATCCGGCGGACCCCGGAAGCAATGCCTGTCTCAGACAGAATGCGGAAATAACAGGCTTGAGAGCTACGGCTGAGGTGGGTTCCCCCGCAGAACTCCTTGGAGAAGCTGCTCACAGAAATGACTCGGACTCTTTGTCCATACTTCTCAGTAAACAAGGCTTCAGCCCCTGTCGCTTTGGCCTGCTCAATATCCATAACCTCAGCTGTAACCGGATAGTCTGCCAAGATCGCTTGATTGACGATGGCTTCTACCTGCTTGATCTCCTCAGGGCTTAAAGCCCCGAAATGCCGGAAGTCAAAGCGGAGGTAATTTTCGTCTACGTAGGAACCTGCCTGGTCTACATGGTCGCCCAAAGTGTCCTTGAGTGCCTTGTGGAGAAGGTGGGTGGAGGTATGGTTACGTGCGGTGGCTAGGCGCAGTTCACGGTCAACAGCCAACTGGTAGCTTTGGCCTTTTTCTACGAGCCCATCGATCACGTCCACTTGATGGAAGAAGAGGCCATCGCCGTCTTTTTCTGTGGTGATCACCTGGACTTGGGCATTATCCCCATGGATCAGGCCGCGATCGCCTACCTGCCCGCCGCCTTCTGCGTAGAAGGGGGTTTGGTCAAAAATCAGGAGCCCACTTTCTCCTGCGGAGAGGCTGTCACGTTCCAGAAGCTGGTTATCCGATTTCACCAAGATATGCAGGAGCTGGCCTTGGCCTTCCAGCTGGTCATAGCCGATAAAGTGTGTGGCCTGGCTACGGTCTACACTCTCAGGCAGGCTGACACTTTCCCAGGCAGAGGCTGCTTTTTTGAGTTGGGCCTCGCGACCAGCAGCTTTTTGCCGGGCCATGGCTTGGTCAAAGCCAGCTTTATCAATATCTAGGCCCTTTTCGCGTGCGATTTCTCGGGTTAAATCGAAGGGGAAACCATAGGTGTCATGGAGGCGGAAAATAACCTCGCCCGATAAGAGGGCCGTCTTTTGCTCCAGAGCCTTAGCAATTTCCCCATCTAAGATGGCCAATCCCTGTTCTAGAGTCTTGTTAAAGCTGCTTTCCTCCCGGTTAATGTGGGTCAGGATAACCTGTTGGCGTTCTTCTAGGTTGGGATAGGCCCCCGCAGATTGGGCAATGGCGACATTGGCTAAGTCGCCGAGGAAGGGCTGGGGCATGTTGATTTTGCGGCCAAACCGCACGGCCCGCCGGAGCAGGCGGCGTAAGATATAGCCCCGGCCTTCATTGGACGGTACGACCCCATCTGCAATCATCATGGTGGCAGATCGGATGTGGTCCGTAATGACCCGGAGGGCGACGTCTGTTTCCTCGTTTTCGCCGTATTTGCCCCCTGCTAGCTTGGCAGCTTCTTGCAGGATAGCCTGGATATTGTCGACTTCAAAGAAGTTATCGACTCCTTGCAAAACAATGGCAAATCGTTCCAAACCGCCTCCGGTATCAATATTCTTATGTTCTAGAGGTAAGTAGGAGCCGTCCTCTTGCCGGTCAAATTGGGTAAAGACCAGGTTCCAGATTTCCATATAGCGATCACAATCGCAAGGAAAGTGGCAGTCGGGACCGCAGGCGTACTTTTCTCCCCGGTCAAAGAAGATCTCTGAACAGGGACCACAGGGGCCAACGCCGTGCTCCCAAAAGTTATCTTCCTTCCCCATGCGGGCAATGTGGTCCGCACTGAGCCCAATGGTCTCATGCCAAATCTTATAAGCCTCGTCGTCCTCTTGATAAACGCTGACATAGATCAGGTCTGGAGGCATCTCAAACACCTCCGTACAGAGTTCCCAAGCCCAACTAATAGCGTCTTGCTTAAAGTAGTCGCCAAAGGAGAAGTTTCCCAGCATTTCAAAAAAGGTCCCATGCCGGGCGGTGAGGCCAACCTGGTCAATATCAGGAGTCCTGATGCACTTTTGGCAGGTTGTGACCCGTTTACGCGGTGGAATCTCCGCTCCGGTAAACCATTTTTTCATGGGGGTCATCCCCGCATTGATCAAGAGAATAGAAGGATCATCGTGGGGGATGAGGGAGAAGGAGGGCAGGCGCAGGTGGCCCTTGGAGTTGAAAAAGCTTAGATACTTTTCCCGAATTTCGTTGGCGGATAAGGCTTTCATTTTATCTCCTTTATATAAATGTTTTCCTAATTGACTCAGAGCTGATTGTTCGGGAAAACGAACACTCAAGTTCCCATTATAACCTCTTTAAGGGCAGAGGTGCGTGGCCCCATGGATAGCTGTCGCTTTCGGAAATTTCCTCGCATATTTTTTAGTTTATCTTATAATATTCTCAATACAGAAGACACATTTAATTTTTACTCGTCAGTGGGGGGCCGGGTCCTAGCCCTGGCCCTCAGGCCAGCCCCATTCATACTGAAACAACAAAGGAAGTGACCCCTAGATGACCAAGATCATGCCCCACAATTACCACCCTATCCAAACCCTCGGCCCCCTTTGCTCTGGTCTGGACATCCAAAGCTATCCCGACCACTGGGATACACTCCAGACATGCCCTATCAACCAGCTGCAAATTGATTCACGTAAGGTTGGGCAAAATGACCTCTTTATTGCGGTTAAAGGGTTTGAGGCAGATGGACACGCCTATTTGGAACAGGTTGCCCGGCAAGGCGCTTTGGCTGCTGTGGTGGAGGTCCCTCATCCTCATGTAGACTTGCCGCAAATTGTCGTTCAAGATTCTCGGGCTGCTGTTGCCGACCTGGCCAGCCAATACTATGATCATCCCAGCCGCCAGCTGGAGCTCTGCGGGATTACAGGCTCTAATGGTAAGACCTCCACCTCGCTTTTGTATCGACAGATCATCCAGACTGCAGGTTGGCCCTGTGGCCTTATTGGTACCGTAGCCTATGAAGATGGCCGCAGCAAGGTGACTTCTTCTATGACCACCCCCGATGCCCTGGACCTGCAAAGATATTTGCGCAATATGGTCCAAGAGGGTTATGCACATGCAGTCATGGAGGTATCTTCTATTGGACTCCACCAAAACCGGGTTCGGCAAACCCGCTTCGCCCAAGCGGCTCTGATCAATCTGAGCCAAGAACATCTCGACTACCATGGCAGCATGGAGGCCTACTTTCTGGAAAAATCTAAACTCCTTAAGGGCCTGGATGAGGAGGGGGTAGCTGTCCTCAATGTGGATGATCCCTGGTCGATCTCTCTGGCGGACCAGGTTTCTGCTCGAGTCTTGCGTTTTGGCTTGTCTGACCAGGCTGATGTGCGGGCAGACAAGCTCGACTTATCTACAGGCTTTGCCAGCTTTGACCTCTGCATAGAACCAGAGAATTTCCTGGCCTCGGCTAAACGCAAACCCCAGACTGCCTTTGATCTCAATACCATAGAGGCAGGCTCCTATCCGGTCAAACTTCAGGTGCCTGGCTTGCACTCGGTCTATAACGCACTGGCTGCGATCACGCTGGCCCTGTGCCAAGGCATTTCACCTAAGGTGTGCGCACAAGCGGTCGGAGCCTACCAGGGAGTAGAAAGACGGTTCCAGGAGCTTTACCACGGCGATTTCCGCATTTTTGATGACCATTTTGCGAACAGCAAAAACATCGATATGACCCTGAAAAGCCTCGCTGAGATGGACTACCAGCAATTGGTCATGGTTTATGCAATCCGCGGTAAACGGGGTCCCAAAGTCAACCGGGAGAATATCCAAACCCTCAACCGCTGGCTGCCACAACTTAAGATGCGGGCCTTCATTCCTAGCTTGTCCCAGGATACGGTAGGCCACTACGATGAAGTTCAAGCTGAGGAAATTGCAGTTTTCCAAGAGGAAATGCAGCATAACCACATGCCCTATACCCTCTATGACCAGCTGGAAACAGCTTTGGATCAGGCCTTAGCCCAGGTTCAACCGGGAGATGTCATCCTGCTGGCGGGGTGTCAGGGGATGGATGCAGGCGGCCGGCTCATCCTGCAAAAGCTAGCGGAGAAAGACCCCGATCGGCGCGAGGACATCCTCGCCCCACTTCAGGGGCGGGTCTGTGGCTGGTAGGTCTTTATTATTTTATTTTCAAATGCTGTTTAAGCTTGCTGAAAGGAGCTGAATATGAAAAAACTACTCATCCTCACCCTCATGATCAGTCTCAGCCTGAGCTTTATCCTGGCCCCACAGGTCTTGGCCCAGCAAACTGAAGACATCACCCCTCCAGATCCTTATATTTCTCCTCAGGTGAACGCTCAACTCAAGCCCTATCAGGCCAAATCTGACCTTTCAGACCTCAACAATCTGGACCGCTTTCAGGGCTTCACTTCTGACCAACTAGCCCGCTTAGCGGACAATGGCTTTTTGGTACTGGCGCAAAACCCAGCAGAAGGTGTGAACTTTCAGTTCCATAACCTGTACGAACAGAATGAATACCAACGGATCCCCAACTTCATCACGGTAGATTCAGCCCTGCACCTCTACCACATCTTTTTTGACAATGCCTTAAAGATGGTCGAAGAGCACAATCTGATGGCCGACTTGGCCCAAATGACGTCCGCAGCGCTTGAGCAGGCTCAAGCCCTCTATGCTGAGGCAGACAATGATACGCTCAAAGCGTCTGCGGGGCGCTTGCTGATTTATTTCGCTGTACCCCACACCCTACTTACCGGTGAGGCGGTTACCCTGCCCTCGGAATTGGAGGCGCCTTATCAGACAGAGCTAAAGCAGATTGACGCTGCGAAGGGCTATGCCCAGAATACCCTTACGGGTAAAGACCTCAACTATATGCAGTTCAAGCCCCGGGGCCACTATGCTGGCCAGGAAAAGCTAGAGCAATATTTTCAGGCCATGATGTGGTTTGGCCTTTTGGGCTTTCCGCTGGAAAAAGATGAGGGTGGCTTAGACTTTGACAACGCCTCTTTTGCCCTGGCCGCCTCTTGGATCCTCCTGCAGGATGAGGACCAGGGTCTCATGAAACTCTGGGACAGTATCAATCGCATTACGGCTATTTTTGCTGGCAATTCGGATGATCTGAATGTGGAAAATATGGCCCAAGTGATTCAGACGGTCTATGGGGATGCCCCCGGCTTTGCCGACTTCTTTGATGAAACACACCAAGAGGCACTGGCTAAGGCTGTTGAAGACTTGCCCCAGCCAGGTATCCAAGGCAAGCTCATGATGTATACCCTAGGTGAAGGCCCCGAAGTTCCAACTGGCAAGCAGTTCCGCCTCATGGGCCAGCGCTTTACCCTAGATGCCCTGGTAATGCAAGAGCTCATGGAACCGCTTACCCGTCCTGTGCCCAGCTTCTTGGATGTAGCAGCTGCGGCAGGTTCAGATCTGGCGCGGGAGCTGGCTTGTGCTGGCTATCTGGACAATATGGAAGAGGCGGACTACCAAGCCCGGTCCCTAGATCTCCAGTCCAGGCAAGAAGGTCTGCCGGAGGATTATTGGCAGTCCAACCTCTATAACGGCTGGTTGTGGGCCTTGCAGGGCCTGATCCAGTTTGAACATGAGGATCAGACGGGCTACCCCTCCTTTATGCAGAGCCAGGCCTATCCCTACAAAAATCTCAATACTGCAGCCGGCAACTACACCGAGCTGAAGCACGATACCATTCTCTACAGTAAACAGCCCATGGCAGAGAAGGGTGGTGCCATGGCCCCCACCTATAACTATTACTCTTACGTGGAGCCCCAGCTAGAGGTCTATAACCGCCTAGTCTGGCTCCTGCAATATGCCAAATCACAATTGGCAGCTTACGATCTTTTACAAGAGAACTGGGAAATGCAATATGCCCTGAATTCTCTGGAATCCACCTTCCAATTTTTTGCTGACATCTCGGTGAAAGAATTGGCGGGAGAAGTCATCACAGAAGAGGAGAACTTCCGGCTCTGCGAAATTGGTGGGAATCTGGAAAGTGTAGTGTCTTGGCTCACCAGCCAGATGATGCTAGCAGCCCAATCCCCCGCAGTAATTGCCGATGTCGCCCAAATAGCGGATGTTGGAGCGGCTCTAGAGCTGGCAACAGGCTTCCCCGATGTCATGTACGTCATCTTGCAGCGCCCAGATAATGGTGAACTCTATCTGGCCAGGGGCCCGGTTTATTCCTTCTACGAATTCCTCCAGGAGGGACCGCCCCTGAGCGACCAAGACTGGCGGGGCTGGCTGGGTTTGGAAGCTGTGCAAGATGAATATACAAGCTACTACAAGCTGGATGGGCAAAACTTTAATAAGGATGTACCGGCCCAGCCTGACTGGGTGAGCGAGTTTAAGGACCTGAGTCCCAGCCAAGTCACGCTGAATCAGATAGCATATTGAAAGCAAGTCGGCCAAGCCTACCCGGAGGGGGAAGCTTGGCTGCCTGGTCTCCATGACCGCCAAGAACTGACCGCTGACCTCGATGGAGATGGTTACAGGGAAGAGGTATGCATATGGCGGCAGACAGGTAAGTCCTGGCTCCTTATTGACCGTTTACGCCCTGAGTTGCCAGGGCAAGAAAGTCCTGCCAGCTGTGACCGCCTCTATGCCAAGGATATAACCGTATTAGATCCCCAAGGCTTAGACATTTGTGACTTGGAAGGGGACGGGGTGCCTGAGCTCTTTATTAAGGTAAAAAAGTCGACGACTTATCATCCAGAGTGTATTAACCGACCCTTCTTCTTTAATTTTCATGATGATAGCCTCTATGCCAAGTGGACCGGATCTACCTTCGGCGACCCCTTTAGAGATGCCTACTTTATCAACTATTTCGGGGATGGCCGGGACTTAGTCTTTATTGTAGGCCTCCTGCCTGAAGGTATGCGAATTTCCGCCCATGCCTGGCAAGGCTTTGGCTTTCAATTCTTAGGTGAAAGTCCCCTCTATCCTTGGATTGGAGACTTGCACAAGGGCGAGCATGGAATTGTGGCTGACCTGGGTGGTCAGACCCAGGAATTTATCCTGTCTGGGCATGGTCCGGAACGATACTTGCTTGAGTGGCCACTTGCAGAAAACTGAGTGATGACTTATACTGACCTTCGGCATTGAGCGAGCTCGATGTACTTTAACAGGACTACATCCGTTGCGAGGGGAGTGAAAAAGAGTGGCAGAAATCCGCGTCAAAGAGAATGAATCCCTTGATAGCGCCTTAAGACGTTTCAAACGCAGTTGCGCACGCTCCGGCATCTTGGCAGAAGTCCGCAAACGCGCTCACTATGAAAAGCCTAGTGTCAAGCGTAAAAAGAAGTCTGAAGCCGCCCGTAAGCGCAAGCGCTAATAGGCTTTAACTTTTAGATGATTAAAAGGCTCAGGGTTAAACGCCCCTGGCCTTTTTTCTATTGTATAATAATTCGCAATAAGACCAGACCTATCATAAGGAGCCCAGGCAGCATAAGGGGAAGCATGAATCACTTAAATTATAAAGATTGGCAAATAGAAAATGACCTCCAAGTGACAAACTTTCAAGACTTGGAAGACCTGCTTTTGGCCCGCCAGGCGATATCTCCTGCGGACCAGGCGGAATTTTTTCACCCCCAATATAGTGATTTATATGATCCCTTCCTTTTCCAAGATATGGCCTTGGCTACAGAACTGGTTTTGGGGATTAAAGCCCAGGGAGGGCATATTCATATTTATGGAGACTATGACTGTGATGGTATCTCCGCTACGGCCCTCCTGGTGAACTATTTCCGTAGCCTGGGTATACAGACTTCTTACAGCCTGCCCAGTCGTCTCGGTGCTGGATATGGCTTAAATGATAATGCTGTTGCCCAGATTCTGGCTGTCCAGCCCGACCTTCTCATCACTGTGGATAATGGCTCTTCTGCCCAAGCAGAGATTAGCCAGTTGATGCAGGCAGGTCTGCCGGTTATTGTAACCGACCACCACCAGGTGCCAGACCCTGGACCCCAGGCATTAGCCTTCCTGAACCCCCACCGGCCTGGCGAGGCCTACCCCTTTCAAGACTTGGCGGGGGTAGGTGTGGCCCTGCAGCTTGCCCGTGCTGTCGACCAGAAATTAGGCCTGCAAACGGACCCACGCCCCTGGCTAGCCTTAGCGGCCTTGGGAACTATTGCGGATTCCATGCCTCTCCTGGGGGAAAATCGGGCGATTGTGCATTTAGGCCTCCAGGCTATGAGGTCTGCTGCCCCCTTGGGCCTGCAAAAACTGGTTCAGCGTTTGCGGCCAGAGGGCCCAGTAGACGCGGAATTTTTAGCCTTTTCTGTAGCCTCACGCATCAATGCGGCGGGCCGTCTCAATAATACAGATCCGGCCATCCAGCTCCTGCTCTCCGAGGACCCTCGCGAAATAGATGGTCTCTTGGATGAAATAGAGGGCCTCAATACCGGACGCTCCAGCATAGAGGCAGACATCCTGCAGGCTGCCCGTACCCAAATCCGCGCCCAGAGTCCAGAGGAAAAAGCGCATATCCTCCTGGTGGCTGACCCGTCTTGGCATCCCGGCGTTATTGGCATTATTGCTGCCCGCCTGGCGGAAGAATTTAACCGGCCCACAGTCTGTTTTGGTGGTACAGGTGGGGAGTACCGGGGCTCAGCCCGTACGGTTGCGAGTTTTGATATCTTGTCGGCCCTGCAGGCGGCCAGCGCCTATTGTGAAAGTGTGGGCGGCCACCGGCAGGCGGCCGGCGTTACCCTCCTGCCGGAAAACTATCCGGCTTTTGCCGCGACCGTAAGAACCTATACCGCGGATCATGCGGACGACCTGGTGAATGAACCAGGCCTGACGGCCTTCGCAGGTCTTGACCACCAGCTGATCAATGAAGACTGTCTTGCCCTCTTGCAGCGTTTTGCCCCCTTCGGCAATAGCAATGAAAAGCCCATTTTCCTCCTCCAGAACCTAGCCGTCCAAAGTATGCGGCGGATTGGTGATGGCTCACATTTGAGCCCAGTCCTCCGTCTGAATGACGGTAGAGAAATCCGGGGTATAGCCTTCCGTAAAGGCGATTGGCTAGACCTGTTCAGGGTTGGAGACCAGGTTGATGTCTTGGCTGACTTGCAAGCACATACCTGGAAGGGCAGAAGCTCCCTGCAACTGCAAATTTTAGATATGCGGCCCGGCCAGGCTGACCTACAACTTTATAGGGCCCAAGATCAATTTGCCAAGATGTGGTTATCAGGTACCCCCTTAGAGGAGTTAAGCGATCCGGGCAGTCCTGACCAGCCCTGCCTGCGTTTGCCCACCCAGGCCATAGGACACTTTTGGCTTTACTTGGATGCCCTCCTCCAAGCGCAGAAAACTATTTTAATTTACCCCGCTTACCTGGCTCGGGCTTTCCAGCGCAAACATAACTTGTATTTTTCAGCCTTCGCCTGCCGGGCCGCTCTAGCTATTCTGGCAGAAGCTGAACTCATCAAACTAGCCTCCAGACCAGGAGGCCGGCTCCGTATTACAGCCCTTAGGCAAACGGCGAGACCTACGCTCAGTGCTCAAGAGAGCTGGCAGCGTTTAGCCGCAGAAGGAGGTCTTGAGGCATGAAGATAGAAAAGACTGATTTAGATAGCATGTATGAGACCTATCTCAGCCGGGTTGACAATATTGTTGAACTCTATGTTTCCTATTCGGGCGATGAGGATACCGCCGTTATTTACCGAGCATATGAGACAGCCCGGCAGGCCCATGCCCACCAGTTCCGGGCCACAGGAGAACCCTATATTGTTCATCCCCTGGCAGTAACGGAAATCCTTAGTGAGCTCCGTGTTGATAAAGAAACACTCGTAGCAGCCCTGCTCCACGATACGGTTGAGGATACTGAGCTCACCCTAGAAGATATTAGCGAAGCCTTTGGCGAACATGTCGCCATGCTGGTCGATGGCGTAACCAAGTTAGGCAAAATTAACTACTCCTCGAAGGAAGAGGCTCAGGCGCAAAACTTCCGCAAAATGTTCCTAGCCATGGCCAAAGATATCCGGGTCGTGTTAATTAAACTTGCTGACCGGCTTCACAATATGCGGACTATGAAATATAAAAAGCCGGACCGCCAGCAGGAAATTTCCCGAGAAACCCTGGAAATTTATGCCCCTCTGGCCCACCGGCTAGGGATCTATAAGATAAAGTGGGAGTTAGAAGACCTTTGCCTGCGCTATATCGATCCCGAGGGCTATTATGACCTGGTCGCGGCGATTGCCCACAATCGGGCAGACCGTGAGGCCTTCTTAGAAAAAATAGTAGTCTCTCTAAATAACCGTATCGCAGAGATGAATATTAAGGCGGAGATTGAGGCTAGACCCAAGCACTTTTACTCCATCTATAAAAAGATGAAGGCCCAAAACAAAACAATTGATGAGATTTATGACCTCATGGCCTGCCGCATTATTGTCCCCACTGTGGGAGACTGCTATGCAGTGCTTGGCATGGTTCATGAGATGTATAATCCCTTGCCTGGTCGTTTCAAGGACTATATCGCCATGCCTAAGAATAATGGTTACCAGTCCCTGCACACGACGGTGATCGGACCTCACGCTGTACCCTTTGAGGTGCAGATCCGCACGGAAGAGATGCACCGGGTTGCGGAGTATGGTATTGCAGCCCACTGGCGATATAAGGAAGGAGTTTCCTCCAAACAAGACTCTGTGGAAGTCAAACTGACTTGGCTCCGCCAGCTCCTGGAATGGTCATCGGACATGTCGGAGGCTACAGACTATCTGGATTCACTCAAAGAAGGTCTGATCGAAGATGAGGTCTTCGTATTTACCCCAGCCGGTGATGTTGTCTCCCTGCCGGCGGGTTCGATCCCTATTGACTTTGCCTACCACATCCATAGCGAGGTTGGTCACAGGACAACAGGAGCTAAGGTCAACGGGCAAATGGTCCCTCTGGACTATAAGCTACAAAACGGAGACATTGTGGAAATTGTCACCTCGGACAACCTGAAGGGACCCTCCCGGGACTGGCTGTCTATGGCGAAGGCGACCTCTACTAAAAACAAGATCCGGGCTTGGTTTAAGAAATCTATGCGATCGGAGAATGTGGCCCGGGGCAAGGAAATTTTGGACAGCCGCTTGAAAAAAGAAGGCTTTAGCCAAGACCTCCTGCGCAAGGAATATATTCAAGAGACTTTAGACCGTTACTCTTTCAAGGACTTGGATGACCTCTACGCCAGCCTGGGCTATGGCGGTGTTTCGATTAACCGTATTTTCCCCCGGCTCAGGGATTCCTATATCCGTGGTCTCAGTCCCGACGCCAGGCAGGAGTTGGGCTACTATGTATCGGAACACGGCAATATTGTCAAACTGCCAGAAAATAGGTTGAGTGAGGAAGATCTGCTCAAAGCAGACCATGGCAATATCCTCCATGACAACACTAACCGCAAACGCAAGCAGGGCCAGCATGGTATCCGGGTCCGGGGAATGTCCAACTGCCTGGTCAATCTGGCTAAGTGCTGCAACCCCTTGCCGGGTGATGATATCGTCGGTTTTATTACCCGAGGTAAGGGGGTTACCGTCCACCGGACAGACTGCCACAATATCAAGTCTATTGAAAAGTTAGCGGCCAATTCCAGTAAGGATGCAGAGCGCGCCTCACGCTTGATTGAAGTGTCTTGGGGTGACGAAAGGGATGATAGCAAGTTTGAAGTTATGCTCACCATTCATGCCCGGGACCGTAAAAAGCTCCTCGCAGATGTAACAGGCACCATTTCAGAAGAACAGATCCCCATTATCACTGGCCGTATGTATTCAGGCGGCCCAGCCAACGCCCGCCTGCAGATGCTGATTGAAGTGCCGGACCAGGCGAGCTTGGAGCGGCTGTGCCAACGCATCCAACAAATCGAGGGCGTTATTGGGATCGAAAGAGGCGCCTAGTTGTAAGCTCTATCCTCTAAAGCTAATAATAATTATAAGAAGAGCCAGCCTCAGGCTTGAGGCTGGCTCTTGCGAATGCTTGTCTTTGTCGCTCCAAGCCGAAACGAGGCTTAAATGTCAATGACCGAGATAATCACCATAGGCCGGCGCTTGGTAACTTTATAGATTTGGCTGGAAATCTGGTCACGTAGCTGGTTTTGCCGCAAGGCCTGGGCCAAACTATTTTGCCGTTTTTGTGCTACAGAGGCGTACTGCTCTATTTTCTGGGTGATTTCCCGCACCAGGCTGTCGTCATCTTCTGCGTACATGAGCCCCAGCGCTTGAATTTCCGGCTCTGCCGCTAAAACATTCTTGCGGCTATTGACCACCATGGCGCAGGAAACGACGCCGTCATCCGCTAAGAGCTTGCGCTCCCGCAAGACCATCTGGTCTACATCGCCTACACCTGAGCCATCAATGAGGACCCCTGCCGATTCTTCAATAAAGTCAGTAATGCTTGCGGTCTTGCGGTCCAGGTCTAAGACATCCCCGTTATTGAGAATAAAGATGTGATCTTCCGCGATCCCTAACTTCTTGGCCAGCTCTGCGTTTTTATGCAAGTGGCGATATTCTCCATGGGCAGGGATAAAATACTGGGGCTTGCAAAGGCTGAGCATGAGCTCCAGCTCGCCCCGGTAGGCGTGGCCAGATACGTGAATATCTGCCAAGGATTCATAAATCACCTCAGCGCCAATCTTAAATAGCTCATTAATGACCCGGTAGATGGACTTTTCATTGCCGGGAATAGCCGAAGAGGAGAGGATGACCGTGTCGCCCTTTTTGATGTTGACCTGCTTGTGCTCTGAGAAAGCCATGCGGGAAAGTGCCGCCATGGGTTCTCCTTGTGATCCGGTGGTGATATAGACCAGCTGCTCGTCGGGGAAGCGCTTGGCATCCCAGATTTCAATTTTTGAGTCCGGCTTGTAGTGAATGTAGCCGAGAGAGTCAGCTGCCTCAAACACCTTGTTCATAGAGTAACCCAAAATGACAAATTTGCGGTTGTGGGCCTCGGCAGCTGAGATAATCTGCTGGACGCGGAAAACATTAGAGGAGAAGGTGGCAACAAAGATCCGGCCCTTGATCTGGGAAAAGAGGTCTGCGAAGGTTTCCCCCACCATGGTTTCGGAAGGTGTGAGTCCAGCCCTTTCAATGTTTGTAGATTCCATAATAAGACCTAAGACCCCTTCGTCCCCTAATTCCGCAAAGCGATTAAGGTCAATGGGAGTGCCTGTAGGAGGGGTAAAGTCGACCTTGAAATCACCTGAGTGAATAATGGTGCCCAAGGGGGTCTTGATGGCCAGGGCGCAGGCATCTGCGATAGAGTGGTTAACATGAATAAACTCCACGCGGAAGGCACCAGCCTGTACAGCATCTCCAGGCTCTACCACCTTAAAGCGGGGATCATTTTTAGCGTTCTTGTTAGAGCCTCCCCGGTCTTGGTCTAGAAATTTATTGTTGGCTAGCTTGATGGTTAAGGGACCCCCATATATTGGGCAGGAAAACTCTCGCATAAACCAGGCGATGGCCCCGATATGGTCTTCGTGTCCGTGGGTGAGAAAGACCCCTCTAAGCTTATGGGCCCTCTTACGCACATAGGTAAAATCGGGAATGATACTGTCGATACCTGGCGTATCTTCGTCAGGGAAGGCCATGCCGACATCCACGACGATGAGGTCATCACCATATTCCAAAGCGGTCATGTTTTTGCCAATTTCCCGCATACCTCCCAGGGGGATAATCCGTAGCTTGTCAGGGGCCAGGGGCTTATAGTCCTCATAAGGTTGCTGATTGGCCTTAGCCTGAGGAGCCTGTCTGCTTAACTGGGGATTGGGGCTTGAGCCACTTGCCTGCCCTTTACTGGCAACTGAACGCCCGGATTTGCCAGCGGCTTTTCTCGGTGAAGCTTGCCCGGTTTTGGATATTGCCTGAGCGCTCTGCTCTTGCTTAGTGCTAGAGGGTGTACGGGGGTTTTTCTGGAGAGGTTTTCCTTGTTTGTTCTGCGATTTACTCATAACTTCCTTCTAAAATAATTATTATATTTTATATAAAGCTAGAATTACGAATGACGCCTAGCTTAAGTCCATGAAAATAAGTCCGATAATAATACCAGTAGATATCTCGTCTCTTTATTTTAAGCTATCACGTCACAAATGTCATGGCGATTAGGTTAAATAGGCATATAATTAGAATAAGTAAACAAGATTCAATCTGAAGATTCATCTGAATTTAATCTGGAGATCTATTGGAGAAGACCTATCAGAAAGGAACACTTAACTTGAAAAAACTTACACTTAAAATTGCCGGTATGATGTGCGAGAACTGTGAAAAGCATGTTAACCAAGCCATAGAGACACATTTCCCAGTTGAACAAGTCCAGTCATCCCACCAAAAGGGAGAAACGGTGATTATTGCTCCCCAGGAACTAGATGAAAGTGCGCTAAAAGCTGTGGTGGAAGAGGCAGGCTACCGTTTTCTGGCCATGAAGACGGAGGATTACCGCGAACACAAGGGTTTTATGAGTAAATTTTTCGGATAGCTTGCACGTCAGCCTTTCAAATGCTATCATACTTGAGCGTTTGCCCAGCAAACCCAAAAATCGGTGCAGGAGGTGAGACTAATGCCTAATATTAAATCAGCCATCAAGCGTATGAATAGCGACAAGAAAAAAGCCGCTTATTCCAAGAGCAAAAAGAGTGAACTTAAGACCAGCCTAAAGAAGGCAGAGCAGGCTATCGAAGCTTCTGCGGATAATGCTGCTGAGCTGGCACAAGAAACGCAGCGCAAGCTGGACCAAGCTGTAGCCAAGGGCTTAATTCATAAGCACAAGGCTTCTCGCAAGAAATCCCAGCTGGCGAAGAAGTTAAACAACGCGTAATTTCCCTTACGGCTGTGTGAGAACAGCCCATATGGCTGAAATATGGTTAGCCCTGTGCCCTCCCTGTTTCAGTACTTGCCTGCTTAGCTCAGTTGGTAGAGCAGCTGATTTGTAATCAGCAGGTCGGGGGTTCAAATCCGTCAGCAGGCTCCAAGCCAAAAGCCCTGAAACGATAAGGTTTCAGGGCTTTTGTCGTTATAAATATAAATTTATTATTACTGCAACTTTTCCGTAAAATTTCCTGCATACTTGCGACTTTTCCAGCAAATTTCCCACTTACTTTCTTCCTCAAATTTCTTACAAGCTTGTAGCTTTTGTACGCCCAAATCTTCTGAAAGCCAGGTTAAGCCGGATTTTTCAGTCATGTCCTCAATAGTTTGTAAATTCGTAATTGCCTTTCTTTAATGACCTTCTTAGGCAGCCTTTGCTAGCCGGCATTGTTGGCAAGTTGGCCGAATCAGCACTTTGCCAACCTTTTTCAGGCTCACATTTGCTTGTGCAAGCCAATTAATGGTTGGCAGATCGCCTAAAGTAAGACTTTGCCAACTCTTTTCAGGGTAATACCAAGCAGGTAGCGCGAAAAAAGAGTTGGGAAGTTGATCAAAACAGGGAATTGCCAACCTATTTTGAGCCGGCGTTTGCTTGAAAAGATCAAATAATGGTAGGCAAAGGGCTCAAAAAGCAAGAATGCCAACAATCTTGCCCAGAATTTTAAAATTTTTCGGACTTTTCTCCTGCTTCATTCGTATTCTTAATAGAAGGCTTAAGCTAGAGGAGTCATTATGATCAGTGATCAAGAACTTACGGATATTTATTTGAGGCAAATCAAGACGGTTTACGGTATCGCCTTATGCCACGGTTTGCAGGCGGCAGATTGTGAGGATATTGTTCACAATACTTTCCTGCGCTTGCTGGAATCAGGCACGATCTTCAAAAATGCCAAGCATGAGAAGGGTTGGTGTATCGTCACTGCGAGCAATCTTTGTATTGACTTGTTGCGAAGTAAGCAATTTGGCCAATCGGAGATAAGAGAAGATGATGCCGTGACCCATCTGGAGATGACTGACCAAACTCTTTATCGGGCAGTCATGTCTCTCCCTCTTCGCTTGCGGATGCCGGTTCACTTATTTTATTACGAAGGCTATAAGAGCAGGGAGATAGCGCGTTTGCTCCAAAGAAAAGATTCAACGATACGTAGCCAACTTGCAGAGGCGAGGGCCTTGCTGAAAGAACAACTGGAGAGTAAAGGATATGAATATTAAATCTAAGCCAAGACATGATGTGACCAATCGAAGACTGGATCCCCAGACCAAGACCATGAAAGGGAAAAGAGCCATTGCATCAGATGCTTATGCTCAACACTATAAACTGGCCATAGAAGAGCGCCAGATTCAGGAGGAAGACAAAATGCGTTTGTTAAGTGAAATTAGGTGCTCCAGGGACTTAGTAGCCTCTCCAGCCTATGCCGCACATGAGAGCTTTTATGCACATACACAAACTTTAGATGTAGGCAAAGCTAGACGGAGAGTTCCCTCTTTATTTCAGCTATCCCTGGCAACTGCGGCGGGACTGGTGCTCGTGCTAGGCTTGTCTCTCCTTCTGCTCCTAAAGCCTTCTGGGCCATTCAATCCTCGCCCGCAGCCCCAAGCAAATATTCCGCTAACACCACAAGTTTCTGAGAAAAAAGCCAAAGCTGACAAGCAGGGTGGTGCAGAAAAGGCGGGAGACAATCAAGATAAAAGTGGGGCGCTTACGTCTAGGAATATAGTAGATTCGGACCAACAGGGAAAAACGCAAGGTCCAGGACTTGCTGCAAACCAATCGCCATCTGGCCAAAAAAAACCTATAGCCTTGGAGCCAGAGAGGGCTACAGGAGATGAAGTCACCCCGGAGGGAAATACAGATAAGCAGCCTCAGGCAAGCGTGATGAGCCAAACGCTTCCTTCTCAGCAAGTGCCTCCTGGCGACAAAGTTGCTCAAGGCCAACATGCGCCTTCTTTGCAATTACCGGGTAGTTCCTATGAACTGAGTCATTTAGGTGTCATTCAGTTAAACTTGGTCAACTCCGTTCAGGCGATCCAGTATGCTAACGATATCCTGGTTACCCGCTACAATGACCAAACGAACAATTGGGACGTGGTAGCTCCATTGATACAGGACCTGATTTATGATGAAGTGTTGTACACCCTCAAGGCAGGGGAGACTCGGACTCTGGATATAGACTTGTCCCTTTATATTAACCAGCCTGGCCTCTACCAGCTGGTTCTAGTCTACAATCTGGCAGATGACTTATCTGGCCCTTTCAATGCCTACAGTGCAAGTTTTGAGGTTCGCTAGTCGGTAGGAATATTTCTGATGGGCCGTAAAACTTGGAACTGCAGAATAGGAATCTCCAGAAAAACGAAACTGTAGGATAAGCCACAGAAATAAAACGTCTATTCCTTTACAATGGACACTGTCAAAAGTGAGAGGAGTAGACACTTATGTATATAGACTTACACAATCACTTGGCAGGTTGGTCACCCGATGCTGCCCAAAGCTGGGAAGAGTTATCCTCAGGCATGGCCCGCGCAGGGGTCTTGGGTTTTGGTATTTCTGACCACTATGATTTGGGTAGTTTTACGAGCGAGGGTAGGGAGTGGACCTTTGATACGGACCAGTATTTGCAGACCTTCGGACCCTATCGCCGTAGCCTAGCCGAAGCCCAGGCAGGGCGCACAAAAGGTAAAAAGCAGCCAGCCTTTGCGATTGGTATTGAGCTGGGCTACCAAAAGCAATACGTAGAGCAAATCCGAGAGCTTATGCAAAAGGATTTTGACTACTTTCTTTGCTCCATCCACCAAATTTATGGTGCCGATCCCTATGATGACAAGGGCCTTTATGAGGATGGTCTTCTACCCTTGTACCGCAACTATTTGGCCACAATCCTGGAGGCGGTTACTAACTTGCCACAAAGCTCTGTTTTGGCTCACTACGACTTCATTAGTCGCTATGCGCCCCAGGCCAAATCCAAAATGCACTTTAAGGGACTGGAAGGGGAGTTTGAAGCGATTTTCAAGAAGCTCATCGAGGAGGGAATCGCCTTAGAAATTAATACTGGAACGGTAGCGGCTTTGATTAATAAGGGCTACAGCCTGGAAGAGGCCATGCCCGACCGAGATATCCTGCTCCGCTATCGGGACCTAGGCGGTGAACTCTTTACTTTAACGACAGACTCTCATAGTGTGCAAAAACACTTACGTTTGATTCCAGAAACTCTCAGCTATCTGGCCTCACTAGGTATTACCCAGCTCTGCCATTTCGAAAAGCAAAAATTGGACCTCTATGAAATCAATGCCTAAGGACGTATTAGCCGACTGCAAGCCAAGCTCCAATCATAGTGCTAGATTCACTTTTAGGGGCTGGGGCTTTTCTGATATAATTTAACAAATACCCGCCCCCAATGGGCGAGAAAAGGGGTGCACTATATGGTTGAAGCAATCGTAGGACGTAAAGGCGGTGGGAAGACTGCCGCTATCATGAAAATGATCAATGAACTCTCTCAAAACGAAGATAACAATATCGTTTGCTTGGAAGTGGGCAGACGCTTTGATGGCCATGTTCCTTATACGGTCCGCCTGGTGGACGTAGAAGAATTCCCCATCCAAGGTTATGGCCAAGTCTTGGCTTTTATCGCCGGTGTCATAGCCAAAGATTATGATATTTCCCATATCTTTCTAGATAGTATTTATAAAATTGCTAAGGTTGAAGGCAGTGAGGGCCTGACAGACTTTGTCAAAGCTTTGGATGAGCTGGCCCATAACTTTGAGGTTCAGGTTTACCTGACGATCAGTGATGATCCTGAAGCCTTGCCGAGCGATCTTACACCTTATCTCAATATTCACCATTAATTTTTATTTTTAATATGTTTCGGCATTAATTAAGGAGTAAGAAACGATGTTTAAAGAATTTAAAGAATTCATTTCCAAGGGCAGTGTCATGGATATGGCCATTGGTATCGTAATCGGTGGTGCCTTTGCTGCCATCGTCAACTCGGTGGTCAACGATATCCTCATGCCCATTATTGGTTTTCTCACGGCAGGTGTGGACTTCACAGACTTAAAACTCGTTTTACAGCAGGCGGTGGTAGAAGGTGGGGAAATCGTTAAGCCAGAAGTTTCTCTTAACTATGGCATGCTTATCCAGACGATTATCAACTTCTTGATAATCTCTTTGTTTATCTTCCTGATGGTCAAGGGCCTTAATCAGATGCATAGGAAAGAAGAAGCGGCAGCCGAAGAACCCGCTCCCAAGTCTGATGAGGTTCTCTTGCTGGAGGAAATCCGCGATAGCCTGAAAAAGTAGGCGAAAAGCCTTGAAATAGCTAGTATAGCTTGCTATAATAGTTAAGCTATCGTTAGAAGAATCTTCGAGAGCGGGTTTTCCCGCTCTTATTTTTTGGAAGGAGAAAGGATGGCCAAGGGAAAACGCAACGCCAAGGAAGAAGACCTCTTTACACGCTTGCAAAGTGTGGTCGCTGAGCAGGGCTGTATCTTAGTAGACCTACGCTTTACGAGTGAGAACAAGAAACGCTTCCTCCGCCTCTATATAGATAAGAGGGGAGGGGTAAGTATTGATGATTGTGAAACCGTCTCCATGGTATGTGATCCCCTCTTGGACGCCTGGGGCGAAGACCGGCATGACTACTTTGAAGTCCAGTCACCAGGCCTTGACCGGCCCCTTTCGAGTCCTTTGGAATTTAGCCTCCACACAGGGGAGGAGATAGAAGTCAGCCTCTACCAAAAGCTCCAGGGGCTGAAAAAATTTACCGGCCTGCTGCAATCAGCAGACCAGACGGGCATTGTGGTAGAACTGCCTGACCAGCAAAGGTTTGAACTTGGCTATGACCAGCTGGCCCAAGTCAAAAGAGTGATACGGATCTAAAGGAGAAGCAAGCATGAATGCGGAACTTATTGAAGCCTTAAAATTAATTGAAAAAGAACGGGGCGTAGATGCGGAATTAATTTTTACCGCAATTGAAGAGGCCCTAGTCTCTGCCTATAAGCGGGAAGTACCCGCTGCCAAGTCCAACGATTCTATCTTTGGCTTCGTAGACCGAGAGACCGGCGATATGCACGTCGAAATCCACAAAGAGGTGGTTGAAGAAGTTACCGATCCGGAATCTCAGATCGCTCTGGCAGAAGCCCAGCTTTATAGCCCAGACTTTGAAGTTGGCGATATCATCGCGATGAACGTTTCTACGGACCAGCTGGGCCGGCTGGCTGCCCAGGCTGCCAAGTCAGTCATTAACCAACGCCTGACCGAAGCCGAGAGCGAGCGTATCCTGAGTGAATTTAGTGAGCGTATTGGTGAACTTTGCTATGGCGTGGTTCAAAGAAGAGATCACCGTGAAGTCGTTGTGGATATTGGTCGTGCCGATGCTGTCCTACCCAAACGCGAACAATCCCGTTTGGATAACTACGATTTTAACCAGCGTATGCGTTTTTATATCCTTAAGGTGGATGAACGCCGGTCCCGCCCCGTCGTCTATGTTTCGCGCTCTCACCCCAACCTGGTCCGCCGGCTCTTTGAGCAAGAAGTCCCTGAGATTGCCTCAGGTATTGTAGAAATTGTCGCTATCGCCCGTGAGGGGGGCTCTCGTACAAAGATGGCGGTGGTTTCTAACGACCCCAATGTAGATGCTGTTGGTGCCTGCGTTGGTCAGCGCGGCATGCGGGTGCAAGCCGTGATTAATGAACTCAATGGCGAAAAGATTGACATTATTGAATGGGATCCCGACCTCATGGTCTACCTGTCTAATGCCTTGTCCCCAGCCCGTGTCGTCCAGGTTGTGGTGTATGAGGAGGAGATGGCAGCCTCTGTGGTGGTACCTGACCACCAGCTATCCCTGGCAATTGGCCGCGAGGGCCAAAATGCCCGCCTAGCTGCCAAGCTCACCGGCTGGAAGATTGACATTAAGTCTGAGAGCCAGTACCACGAGATGATTGAAGAGCGGCTCTTGGCTCGTTTTCATGAAGCCATCCCGACAGAAGATGAGATGGAAATCGACTCAGACCAGGACGGCGTGGATGCAGACTTCTCTGATGAGGAAGCTCCATACCCGGATGCTACAGACCAGGACGCTTTAGACCCCATGACCCCAGAACAAGATGGCTCAGCCCCAGAAGATTGGGATCTACAGAATCCAGAGGATTCTGAGCAAGCGTTAGAGCCAGAAGAAGATTAACTTGCGAAGAGGATAAAATAGCGGATGTCCCAAGGCACGAACAAGAAAAAAACGGTCGAACGCATGTGCGCGGTTTGTCGCCAGCGTTATCCTCAAAAAGACCTCATACGCTTTGTTATACAAAAGGATGGCCAGGCGCGCCTGGACCTCAAATCCAAGTCGGAAGGCAGGGGCATCTATCTGTGCCATGACTATGCTTGCCTAGAAAAGGTCTTAAACACCCAAAGCAAGGGGAGGTCCCCCCTCAAGTTAGAGCCTGAAAGCAGGGCTGTTTTAGAAGGCCTGCATGCTATGCGCAAGGACCAGGGCCAGACAGAGGATCCCAAGACCAGCAAGGCGAAGAAACTCTTAGGCCAGGCCCGTAAGGCCGGTCAGACTGTGTTGGGCTTTGAGGCCGTGAAAGCTAGTCTGGAACAGGGTACAGTTAAGCTCCTCATTATGGCCAAGGATATGGGACCCTCTAGTCTGCAGAAAATACGCCAAACACTGGCTGCCCACCCAGTGCAAACACTAGCCATTTTGAATAAGGAAGAACTCGCCCAATGCTTGGGCAAACCCCGTTTAGCCCTGTGCGGAATTCTGGATGATGGCTTTGCCCAAGCCATCATGACCGCCCTTGTGGGCTCTAACCCGCCTCGGCATTTAACAGAGAATAACTCTTAGGAGGTACGATAATGAAGCGACGTGAAGAAGCAGATTCTGGATTAAGAGCCGGTTTTATCCATGAGGATGAAATGAAGCAGATGCAGGCCAAGCTGCCTCCTAAAGAGGAAAAAACTGAGCAGGAGACGGAGGCCCCGTCTTCAGAGGATAAGACCCCTGTGGAAGATAAAACAAAAGAAACCCAGCAACCAGAAGCTAAAGACCTCCCCCAAGGTCCCCAGGTCTCCGTACAAGGTGTTTCTGGAAAAATGATCACGGGCGTGATTACGGCTGTCAAAAAAGTTAAAGCGAAAGCCAGCAAACCCAAAGAAAAAGAAGCGCAGGCAGAACCCGCACCGGAGGTCCAGGAAGATGACCAGGCTAAGCTAGATAAAAAGTCTGGCCCCGAAGTCCCAAGTCCTGCTGCTAGCCCTAAGCTAGAAAAGGCGGAAACTCAGCCCCAGGGGGTGGAGACAGCCCAGCCTACCCAAAAAGTGGAAGGCCCTGGTCCCAAGGTTGAGAAAGTAGAAGCGCCTGCTCATCAAACTGTGCCCAGTCAGCCTGAGACGGTAACAGAGGCAAAGGAGGCTAAGGACTCTAGGGACTCTAGGGACGCTAAGGAGGCAGTTGCAAAACCAGTGCCTGTCGCCACAGCGGAGCCTGCAGAAAAAGCCCCCTCTAAGCCTGCTAAACCGGCGCCTGCAAATGCAGACTCCGAATCGGCTGAGCTTAAAGCGCCTCGCCGGGCAGAAAATCCTCCTGCAAAGCCAGTTAAGCCTATCCAGGCGGAAAGCAAGCCAGGTTCTCAGCCTGTTAAGACGGAAGATAATCCGGCTCCTAAGCCGACCGCTAAGCCTGCCCCGGAACTGAAATCTGATCAGGCGGTGGCGTCTACCCCCAAGATTAAATCTGACCAGGGTATCATCCTCTCTGCCCAAGAGCGGATGGCTAGAGCCGGCAAGACCATCATTCGTCCCCAATCGGGCAGCTATGTTGGTAAGAACACCTCCACGCCAGCTTTCAAAGAAGACAGCTATCGTGGGGGCCAGCGTGGGCCAGGCCAGGCTGGACGTTCTAGCTATGGCCGCCCCTCTAATAGCCGTCCCCCCTACAATAAGGGCAGGAGGCCAGAGAGCTTTGCTGACAAGGATAAGGATGAGGATGAGAGCCCGCGCCGCAGCCGGTCGCCCCGTCCTAAGAAGCGCATGACTTCCATGCCTGATAGTTCGGCCTTTAATGCTCAAAAGGACGCTAACCGCCGCAATTTCAAAGAGAAAAACCAAAAGGATAAAGATAAACGTAGCTCGTCTTGGAGGAGCCAAGAAGAACTGGATTTTGACCAGGAAACCGTACGCAGGGCCCGCCGCCGTCGCTCTCGCACTGAGGCTCAAGGACCTGCTCCTGTGACAACCCAGCTCACTGAGGTAAAACTTCCTGCCGCGATGACGGTTAAGGAGCTTGCAGAAATCCTGAAGAAGACAGGGGCAGAGGTGATCACAAAATTGATCTCCTTTGGCGTTATGGCCACCTTAAACCAAGAGATAGACTTTGATACCGCAGCCATTATTGCAGGAGAATTTGGCATCACAGCCGAGCAGAAAGTTGAAGTTAAGGCCGAAGATATTCTATTCGACGATTCTGAAGACAAGGAAGAAGACCTGCAACCCAGACCGCCTGTTGTGGTGGTTATGGGTCACGTTGACCACGGTAAAACCTCTATCCTGGACTGGATCCGCAGCTCCCGTGTCGCCGCAGGGGAAGCGGGTGGCATTACGCAACATATTGGTGCCTACATGGTAGACGTGAACGGCCGCCAGATTACCTTCTTGGATACGCCTGGACACGAGGCCTTTACGACCATTCGGGCCCGGGGTGCTCAAGTCACGGATGTTGCAGTCCTGGTAGTTGCTGCAGATGACGGGGTCATGCCACAGACAATTGAAGCCATTAACCATGCAAAGGCTGCTCATACAGAAATTATTGTGGCCATCAATAAGATTGATAAACCTGGCGCCAACATTGACCGGGTCAAGCAGGAACTGGCGGCTTATGACCTCCTAGATGCTGACTGGGGCGGAACAACAACCATGGTTCCGGTCTCCGCTAAGACGGGTGAAAACATGGAAGAACTCTTGGAAATGATCATCCTGACAGCGGATCTCTTGGAGCTCAAGGCCAACCCTGACCGGCAGGCCAAGGGTACGGTCATCGAGGCTAGTTTGGACAAAAATCGCGGCCCGATCGCGACCCTCCTGGTCCAGCGCGGTACCCTCCGCCAGGGTGACACGGTAGTAGTCGGCACCATGATGGGTAATGTGCGTGCCATGTTTAACGAACACCATGAACCGATTGAAGAGGCAGGACCTTCAGTCCCTGTAGAAATTATGGGCCTGTCGGAAGTACCTGAGGCTGGGGATACTTTCTATGAAGTCGAAGATGAAAAACTAGCGAGGTCGCTAGTTGAGCGCCGTCAAGCTGAGGAGCGGGAGAGAGAATTGGCTAGAACCAACAAGCTGTCTCTGGAAAACCTCTTTGAGCAGATGGGCAAGGGCGAAATGAAGGACCTCAACATCATCCTTAAGGCTGACGTCCAAGGGTCCATCCAGGCGCTGGCAACCTCGCTGGAAAAACTCTCCAATGAGGAAGTTAACGTCAAGATCATCCACAGCGCTGTGGGTTCCATTACCGCTTCGGATATTCGCCTGGCGGATGTCTCAGAGGCGATTATTATTGGATTTAATGTCCGTCCTACCAACCAGGTAACAGATTTGGCCAAGGAGAGTAATGTCCAAATCCGGCTCTACTCGGTTATTTACGAGGCCATTGATGATGTCAAAAAGGCCTTGACGGGCATGCTGGCGCCTGTATATGAAGAAGAAGTCCTCGGCCATGCCGAAGTCCGCGAGACCTACAAGGTTTCCGGTGTGGGCACCGTTGCTGGGGCCTATGTTACGGATGGATCCTTGCGCCGCAATGTACAGGTACGCGTGGTGCGGGATGGTATTGTCTTGCACGAAGGGAAGCTTGCCTCTCTACGCCGCTTCCAAGATGACGTGAAGGAAGTCCAGCAAGGTTACGAATGCGGCTTTAGTATTGAACGCTATAACGATATCCTGGTAGGCGATGTCATTGAAGCCTTCCACATGAAAGAAGTGAAGCCCAAACTGGAAAGCAAATAAAGCTAGAGAAAGGGGCAGTCCACGGGCTGTCCCTTACTTTACCAGGCTGAAATTAGGCTAGAGTGAAAGAGAGTGAATGATGCAACATAGAAGCGAAAGAGTTGCCGGTGAAGTGCAACGTATTCTGATTGAGGTCCTCTACGGCGAAATTAACGATCCGCGTATTCCCCATCTCCTCTCGGTCAACGAGGTCAAGATGAATCGCGACTTGTCTTTGGCGACCGTCTATGTCTCTACTTTAGGTGATGACAAAGAAAAGAAAGATATGATGGAAGGCCTCAATCAAGCCAAGGGTTTCTTGCGGAGCAGGGTAGCAGAAGGCATCAATCTTCGTGTGGCACCCGACCTGCGTTTTGTCTTAGATGAATCTCTGGAGCGTGGCAACCGCATTTCTGCCTTGATTGATCAAGTGCGGGCAGAGGATGCCGCCCGTAATGCTCAATTAGCGGCACAGAGGAGAGAGGACCATGAGTCAGACAATTAAGGCCTTGGCAGAACTATTTCTGGCCCAAGAAGAGAGGAACCGGCTGATTTGCATCATGCCCCATGTGCGGTCAGACGGGGATGCCATTTCTTCCTGCCTTGTCATGTCGAGGGCCTTAGAAAAGCTGGGCTTTCAGACCCGGGTCTTTTTGGATGAAAAAGTTCCCGACCTTTACTTCTTCATGCCAGACCTGGAGAAAATAGAAATTTTCGAACCCGGCCAAGACTTGCCTGCTTCCTACACCCTCTTTGTTTTAGATTGTCACGAAGCCAGCCGGCTGGGAGGACGGGAAAACTTCTGGCACCAGGCCCAGGAGCTTTATATCATGGACCACCACCAAGTCCAAGAGCAACCCAAGGCTCACTTTGCCATTGAAAGCGCCCGGTCTTCCACGGCGGAAATGGTCTATTTTTTTATCAAAACTTTAGAACAAGTCACTGGCCAAGCCATCTTGGACTTGGATATGGCTAGCAATTTAACCACGGGCATTTATCTGGACACCGGGGGCCTGCGCTACTCCAATACAGGGGCGGATACCTATCGGGTAATGGCAGACCTCAGAGAAGTGGGTGTGCCTATAGACCATATCACCGAGCACGCCTTTGGCCAGGTTCCTATTGAAGAGGCGAGAGCGCGTGGTTTGGCCCTCATGAAGGCCAGAATGGACTGTGACGGCAGATTGGTTTGGTGCTTTTTTAGACTGCGTGAATTGCTGGCCTGTTCTGTAGAAGCAGACCAATTGGGCTATATTTCTTCCATGCTCAAGCAAATTAAGGGGACTGATTTGGCCATCTTTATGCAAGAAGAGGAAAAGCCTGATGGGTCGCTGGACCTGCGTTTGTCCATCCGGTCTTCTGAAGACTTCAATGCCGCAGAATTCGCCCAAAGCTTGGGCGGTGGCGGCCATCTACGGGCCTCAGGCGCGAGCTTACCTATCGAGGCTGATATCTACGATACGGTACATGAAGTCGTTGAGCGTGCCAAGGCGGCTTTAGCCTAGGAGGACTTTGTGCAAGACCAGGGTCTGATCGTCGTCAATAAAGACTTGGATCTCAGCTCCTTTGCCGTGGTTTCACGTTTGCGTAAGATCCTCGGCCTCAAGCGGATTGGTCATGCCGGTACCCTAGATCCATTTGCCACAGGAGTCCTACCTGTAGCCTTTGGCCGTGCCACCGGAGCTATCCAATTCATGCAGAACTATGACAAAACCTATGAGGTCTTAGCCGTATTAGGGACCCAGACAGATAGTGGAGACAGGGAAGGCCAGGTCATCGCTCAGGCGGCGCCTGAGCTTTTAGCCACAGTTTTTGCAGACTTGCAGGCGGGAGCTATGGCAGAAGCCTTGGCCGACCACCAGGGTCAGCTTAACCAGGTCCCGCCCATGTACTCTGCCCTTAAATATCAGGGACGCCCCCTCTATACCTATGCGCGTGCAGGGCAAGAGGTGAGGCGGGAGGCGCGCCAGGTCCAGGTGCAGGTGCAAGACTGGGCCTTATTTGATCGGTTCGCCTGGCCAAGTTTTGCTGCTAGGCATGCTTATCTCCTGCGGCCAGACAGCAGTCCTCTAGCCTCTTATTTCTTTTACGCCAAAGTACGTGTCTCTAAAGGGACCTATATCAGAGCCTGGATTGATGACCTGGGGGAGGCTTTGGGCATTCATGCCTATTGTGAAGGCCTCTGCCGGGTCCAGTGCGGCCCCTTTAGTGGGGAGAATGCCCCCACCACTGACCAGCTTTTTAAAGTATGGAGGTCATGCGGTCAGAATGCCATAGCATCTCGAGCGAGACTCAAAGCATTAGGCTTTATCCTGCCTCTGCAAGCGGCCTTTTCGGACTGGCCACACTGGTCTCTGGATGCTGGTCAAGCTTTGGCCCTTGTCCAGGGCAAGACGCTTGACATCTCTCGAGAAAGTCTCGCGGCTTGCCTGGGGGTAGAACCGCAAGATCTGCCTCAAGGGGCTACTGCAGATTTTTCTGTCCAAGTCGTTTTGACTTACCAGGATGACATGTTAGCTATGGGCCAGGCCATGGCAGGTCCTCAAGGTTTTTATCTTAAAAGTAAGAGGGTATTTGCTTCCCATGAAGATTTATCAAGAGCTTAACTTTACAGCACAGGCGTCTACCCCACGCGTATTGGCATTGGGCTTTTTTGACGGGGTTCATAGGGGCCACCAGCAATTATTACTGCACATGGCGCTTCAGGCTGAAAGCCAGGCTTTGGCCCCTGCTGTTCTCACTTTTTCTGAGGCTCCAGCGGCGGCCTTCCGGAGTCCCAGCTTTTTGGGCTTAATTCAGACCAAGGAGGAGCGCTATCATAGCCTTGCGGAAAAGGGGGCGGAGGAAATCTTTGCTTTACCCCTGACTCCTGACCTCGTCCAGATGGACCCCTTGGACTTTTTGGAAAAATATGTCGTACGCCAGCTTCAGGCACAAGCCTTAGTGGTAGGGGAGGACTATAGCTTTGGGCGGGGAGCCCAAGGGAAGGTGCCTTGTCTCAAGGTGTTTTGCCAGGACCATGGCATTCAGTTGACGGTGGTTGAAGACTTTTTATGGCGAGGGAAGGTCGTCTCATCTAGCCTCATCCGTCAGCTTCTCCAGGCAGGGGATGTACAGCAAGCCAGCTATCTATTGGGCCGCCCCTTCTGTCACCATGCCCAGGTCGTCCAGGGGCAAAAATTGGGTCGGCGTTTAGGCTTCCCGACCCTCAATGTGGTACCACCTGCTGAGCAAGTCCCCTTGGCCCGCGGGGTTTACCTGAGTCGGGTTTACTGGCAGGGCCAGGGTCATAGGGCTGTCACCAGTGTGGGCACCAGGCCAACGGTAGAAGTGGAGGCCCCCATGCTTTCTGAGTCATTTCTTTTAGGTGAAGCTTATCCTCAATATGGGGAAGATATTCGGGTAGATTACCTGGATTTCCTACGCCCGGAACACAAGTTTGCCAGCCTAGAGGACCTGCAAGCTCAGGTCCAGAAGGATATTGCCACCGCGCGTAAGGCCCACGCCTCCTTGGATTCAAACGCATTCGACTGACAAAGTATCTTCTGCTCTGATCTGCTTGCCACATGGTAAACTAAAGACACATGCCTTTGCTAAAGGAGTTATTATGCCTACAGAATTTAAGGTTTCTTTCCCTGGTTTGGGGATCCATAACTTAGAAATATCCCGCATTGCCTTTGAGCTTCAGCTCTTTGGCAAGACCCTGACAATTTACTGGTACGGTATCCTCTATGCCATGGGCTTCCTGGTGGCCCTGGTCTTGGCCCTCCGTCAGGCAGAACGCTATAACTTATCTAAGGACGATATATTAGACATTTTTCTGGCAGCCATTCCCTTATCTGTGGTGGGGTCCCGACTTTATTATGTTGCTTTTTCCTGGGAAAAATATGCCGATAACCTCCTGCGTGTCTTTGATTTGCGCGACGGCGGCCTGGCCTTTTATGGCGGGGTCTTGGCAGGGATCTTGGCCCTTTTCCTGGTGGGCCGGGCGAAAAAAATCACATTACGCCATCTGATGGACTTTTTTGTTCCCTATTTGGCTTTGGGCCAGGCGATTGGCCGTTGGGGCAACTTCTTCAATCAGGAAGCTTTCGGGGTTTATACGGATCTGCCCTGGGGCATGATTTCTGAAGGCACCCGACATTATCTGCAAGCGATGAACTACCCATATGCAAATAGCCCGGTCCATCCCACCTTTCTCTATGAAAGTCTCGGTAATATTCTGATCTTTATAGTCTTGCTGCACATCCGGTCTAACAGTAAGATTTCTGGTGAAACGACAGCCTGGTATCTGGCTACCTATGGTGTCCTGCGCTATTTTACCGAGGGTCTGCGTACCGACTCCCTCTTTATTGGCAGTAGCGATGTTCGGGTATCCCAGTTATTGTCCATGTTGATGTTCTTGACAGCCTTGCTTTATTTGATCATCCATTACCGCCGGGCTCATAATTCAGAAGAGCAGGTATCTGCCTTTGACCGGCCAGGCTGGCCGCCCGCCCAGGATGAAGACAAGCAGGCAGATGCCTAGGGCCTATGCATAGACCGCGCTTAAAAAGTCGATCTGAACGTTTTTTTGAGGACATGGATTACCTCCTGCTTATTCCTGTCCTCCTCCTGACTACCATAGGCTTAGTCGTGCTTAACATGGTCTTGCAAGCCGGCTATGGGGCGGGTTCTTATCCGGGTAATTTCTTAAAACAACTTGGAGCGGCCGCTCTGGGCCTGTTTTTGTCCCTGCTCATTTGCCTCATAGACCGACCAACCCTCCGGCTTTTATCTTGGCTGGTTTACGGCCTCTCCATCCTCCTCCTGATTTATGTCAAAATCGATAACTTTTCCCTGGCTGCTTTTACGGGGGCGGACTCCTGGATCATCCTGCCTTTTATAGGTTCTTTCCAGCCCTCTGAATTAGCAAAAATTGGCATAGCCATGCTGGCCTCTGACTTCTTTGCCCGGATGAAAACGGGTGACTTGGACTGGCAACGAGGTTTTTTTAGTGTTGCCCTGATTTACGGCCTTCCAATGTTCTTGATTTATAAAGAGCCAGACTTTGGTACCACGCTTGTCATTGCCGTCATGCTCTTGACCACGATTTTTGTATGGGGCCTGGACTGGAAATATATCTTAGCCTTGGTTGGGGCTTCTGTCGGTGCCTTTGCTTTGCTGTGGTCTTTTTCTTTTTCGCCTTATATGAAGAACCGTATTTTGGCCCTGATTTTCCCCAGCCAGGATATTGCGGAAAGTTACCACCTGGAACAGGCTATTCAGGCGATTGCCTCGGGCGGCATTACAGGCAATAATTCTGGCTTAGATGTCTACGTGCCGGTTAAGGAATCGGACTTTATTTATTCGGCGATTTCTGAATATCTGGGCCTAATCGGTACGACTAGCCTCCTCATTCTCATTATCATCTTTTTGAGTCGGGCCTTTTACCTTGCCTACAAAGTACAGGAAATTGACTATGCATCCTCCTACCTACTCGTTGCTCTGGCCGCTAGCCAGTCTTTTCACTTCATTGAAAACATGGGGATGAATGTTGGCCTCTTGCCCATAACTGGCATTCCCTTGCCTTTTATTAGTTCCGGCGGGACCTCTATGGTTATGAACTTCCTTTCATTGGGTTTGATGCTTAATATATCAATGGAATATAAACAATTTACCAGTTAAGCCATGGGGCTGACACGGTATATTCTTTGGAAAAGGTAGGAGCTTTTCTATGTCTAGTGAAGTTTTTTGGGGCTTAATGATCCCCCTGATTGGTACCTCGGCCGGCGCAACCATGGTCTTTTTCCTCAAGGATGAGATCAATGACCGGACCCTAAAAAGCCTGTCAGGTTTTGCTGCGGGGGTTATGTTCGCGGCATCTGTGTGGAGTCTCCTAATCCCTTCCTTCGAACAAGCCGAAGCTTGGGGCAAATGGTCTTTTGTACCTGGCACTGTTGGCTTTTGGTTGGGCATCCTCTTTCTCCTGCTCTTAGACCATGTCATTCCCCACTTGCACGTGGGGACGGATGAGGTGGAGGGACCCAAGACAGACTTGAAGCGTACAACTATGATGTTGTTTGCCGTAGTCCTGCACAATATCCCTGAGGGTATGGCTGTGGGCGTTGTCTATGCCGGTTATTTAACAGGCGAAAAGGGCATGAGTGCTGCCGCAGCCTTAACGCTTTCACTGGGTATCGCTATCCAAAACTTCCCCGAAGGCGCCATTGTCTCCCTCCCCCTGCGGGCTGCCGGCCAGAGCAAGTTTAAAGCCTTCCTGGGTGGCGTGGGATCCGGTGTCGTCGAACCTATCGCAGCCCTCATCACCATCCTACTGGCAGAACTCCTGGTTCCCTTGCTTCCTTATTTCCTGGGCTTTGCCGCAGGTGCCATGATTTATGTCGTCGTAGAAGAACTCATACCCGAAATGGCCCAAGGCAGCCACTCGAACATTGGCACTTTGAGCTTTGCTGTAGGCTTTAGCATCATGATGATCCTAGATGTCGCTTTGGGCTAAAGAGAAAAAGTAAAACCCACGTTTGTCATTCTCACCCAGTACATCCAAGTTCTCTTTATCGCTCAGTACATCCAACGTCCTCATTTTTACTAGCTCATCCCGCTCATTTTCACTCAGTAGATCCAACTTCCTCAAATTTCTTACAAGTTTGCAGCTTTTGTACGCCGAAATTTTCTGAAAGCCAGGTTAGCCCGCTTTTTCCCCGCAAAATAGCCCTAAAAGGGTGGTTTTTATACAAATATGCATTTGGGAGCCTGGCTTTATACATTTAGCTGGAGAAAAAGTGGGACGGGATGTACATTATCTGCAAACTTGTAAGAAAATCCGGAAAGTTGAAGTAGTTAGGGCTTTTGGCCCTTCTTCTGTCAGCCTTCCCTTCCCATTATTTCGGTTTTCTTGGATTTCAGACAAGGTTTCAAGTAATGGATGGGCTACTCTTAGAAACAGAGGTCAAACCATCCATTACTTGCTTATTTGTCCGCGTTAACATCCACTAGCTGCAAACTTGCCCAGCGGCCCACCCATTAGTTGCAAAAATGCCCGAGAATCCAGAAATCCGAAAGTCAAGTCCGTAATAGTATGTAAATTTGTAATGGCCTTTCCTTCATTTCCTTCTTAGCTAGCCTTTGCTAGCCGGTATTAGTTGGCAATTTCGCTAAATCAAGTGTTTGCCAACCATATTCAGGCGGCCGGGCAGGCCCATAGAATCTCAAATATGGTGGAATATTGTATTTGTCCATTTCACAAGCCTTTGGGCGGGGGGAAAAACCCAAAAAATATGGTGAAATGTGATATTGGCCCAATTCACAATATTTTTGCCCAGACCAAATAAGGAAATTATATGGTGAAATAGCATATTGAGTTATTTCACATGAATTCTGCTAGGGCCGGATAAGCCCAATTTATGGTGGAATGTCATAACACTTTATTTCACATGAATTTCGGCCAAATAGTTAAGGGCGGAAGGCATGTGAAAAATGACTTCTTCGCTTTTCACAAGCACTTATGATGCCAACCGAGCTTTTCTTAAAATAATAAATTTATCTGAGCGCGCTTAGCTGAGAAATCGAGTTTTTTAGTTAGGCACCGTAGCCTTTGCAGCCTCTTTGCCTTGAAAAGGGAGGACCTCTAGGCTAAAATGCAGAGAAGTGGGGGAAAGTGGTGTAATATATCTATTAAGTGGTGTATAATGGCAGACAAAGGAGGAGCTAGGGCTTATGGCGCGTTACATCCATACAATTGATGCCAAGGGTAGGGTGATCGTACCTGCCCGCGTGCGCAATAATTTGGATGGTACCCTCTATGTGGCCCCTAGCCTTGATGAAGGCTACCTGTCTGCTTATTCCTCTCAACAATTCCAAGGTATCCTAGACCAACTTAGTGAACAATCTGGTACAGACCCGGAATTCCGCCAGTTTAGGCGGGACTTCCTGGGTTCAGCTGTCGCCTGTGATTTAGACAATCAAGGTCGAATTAGTCTGCCAGATGAGCTTTGGACCAGCATTGGGGTAGAGGCAGGCGGAGAAATTTGTTTTATTGACATGTTCGACAAGGTGGAAATTTGTGCTCGAGACTTCTACGAAAGCACAAAAGACCAGGGCAAGAAACTCAGCGAGTTAGATTTGAGCCGTTTCGATGTCAAAGGACTCTAATAGCTATCATCTGCCAGTCCTCTTAGAGGAATGCCTGGATTCTCTGAACCCCCGTGAGGATGGGACCTATCTAGACGGGACCCTCGGCGGCGGAGGACACTCCTCAGCCATTCTGCGATGCCTAGGCTCTCAGGGTCACTTGATTTGCTTAGACCGAGATGCCATGGCGATTGCGGAAGGCCAAAAGCAACTTGAAAAACTGAAGTCTCCCGCTCGGTTGGATATTGTTCAAGAAAACTTCGGACATGTAACTTCCGTCTTGCAAAAGCTCGGAGTGTCGGGCTTGGATGCTGCCTTGTTAGATATTGGCGTGTCTTCAGCTCAGCTTGATTTTCCCCAACGGGGCTTCTCCTACATGGAGGATGGGCCCTTGGATATGCGGATGGATGATAGCAAGGGTATAAGTGCCCAGGAGCTTTTGGGTCAAGCGTCGGAAGCTGAACTCTGTAAAATCCTCTGGGATTATGGTGAAGAACGTTACGCCCGCCGCATTGCCGCTGCGATTGTCCGCACTAGACAACATAAGCCTCTTACACGGACACAAGAGCTAGTGGAAGTGATTTATCGTGCTATACCGCACCAGGCTAGGCGGGAAAAGCAGCATCCGGCCAAGCGCAGCTTTCAGGCCCTCCGCATAGCGGTTAATGACGAGCTGGGAGAGCTGGAACGCTTTTTAGCTCAGATCCCCTTGCTCATGCGGCCTCAGGGCAAACTTCTCATCATAAGCTTCCACTCACTGGAAGATAGATTAGTCAAGCAGGCCATGCGGAAGTGGGAAGACCCTTGTACCTGCCCGCCTAGCTTCCCTGTTTGTCAATGTGGGCGCTTACCCTTGGGACAAGCCCAGCCTAGGAAAGGGATAAGGGCTAGTGACCATGAAATTGCCGAGAACCCCCGAGCTCGCTCAGCGCGGCTAAGGGTTTTCTGTTTTGATGGCCCCGGGCTCGATCAGGTTCAAGCAGAAGGACTTCAGTAAGTGCAGCCTTCGTCCAGATGCAATCTGGACCTCTGCAAGAACTCATAACAAACACATATCAAAACAGCCACAGAAGCATGAGGCATATGGATAAACATCAAAACACAAACTGGAGGGAGGACGAGATGTCAAATTATTCTTATCAAGGGAATTTAGCCTTTGACCAGGTAAGGACACGCCTAGAGTCTGACCTTAGTAATCTTACTACAGCAAGTTGGGATGCCAGCCCTGTACGCCAGCGCGAGCTAGCATTGAAGAAAGAAAGTGAAGCGCTGCAGGAGCAGTTTAACGACTACCAGGCTGCGCGCAAGACCTCTGCCCAAGCCAGGCGTAAATTAGCCCTATCTATTGTTTTAGCAGTGGCTGGCCTAGCTGTTATCTTCGGAAACCTTCTAGTGAGACAAGCGCGCATCTACGAGATGAATTTTGCCAATACAGGTATCCGTATGCAGATCGATGAGGCTAAAGAAGAAAAACAAGATCTGCATAACCGCCTCTTGAATTATTCGGATACAGCCCACATCGAATCGGAGGCCCTGCGACTCTTCTCTCTACGCAAGGCTTCACAAAGACAAAGGGTCATTGTTGATTTACCTGAGACAGATCAACTGCTTATTTACGATGATTACCAAAACCCCGATGCTCCATACGGGGAGAAGAGTCAGATTAATTATCGGGCCTTAGAAGCCTATATGAAATCGTTAAAGCTTCGTTGAGTCAGGATACTTAGAGAACAAGCAATCTGCAGCAATACAGTATCATTACAATGATATTACATACTTACTACAGGACCTAATTGAGTGGCTACTCCAAATCAAAGAAAAACTAAAGGACGTAAATACAGCACGAGGACAATCCGTGTAATCACGGTACTAGTCCTAGTGTTTTCTTTAATTTTAGCAGCTGCCCTGCTCAAGGTGCAGGTCCTAAACCACCAGGATATGGCTAAAGCTGCCTCTGATCAGTACTACTCTAACCAAGTTGAGCCTGCAAGGAGGGGATCGATTTATGACCGTAACGGGGTCAAGTTAGCCTCTACGAGTTTTGTTTACCGGGTGGGAATTACCCCTGAGCATGTCTACTCACGTGCCGGCCTGGTGTCGGAAGACCAAATTTTGCAACGCATGAGTGAAGACCTGAAGGTAGACCGGGCAGAACTTGACCAGGCCATGGCGGATAAAACGGTTAGCTACGTACAGATTGCTAAAAATGTTCCCGAGGAAGATGGGAAAAAATTAGAGGCCTTCCTCAAGGAGAATTATGTGGGTGGCGTCCGCATGGATAAGGAGCCCAAGCGTTATTACACCAACGGAGACTTAGCCAGCCAGGTTTTAGGTTTTGCCTCCTACCAAGAAGGAAAACTAGAGGGCCGCTTGGGGGTAGAGTTGGCTTTTGATGATCTGCTCTCAGGTACGGCGGGTTACTCTTATGCAGCCCGTGACAACTATTTGAGCCATGGCCTTCTGCCCTATGCCCAAAGCCAAGACAAGCCAGCATTGGATGGTTATGAGTTCTACTTGACCCTGGATATGAATATTCAAGAAATCCTGCAGCGTGACCTGGAGGATGCCATCAAGGCCTATGATGCAGTAGAGGATGGTATGGCGATCGTTATGAACCCTTACAATGGCGAAATCTTGGCTATGGCCTCCTATCCTTATTTCCGCTCCGATGACCCCACGGCTAAGCCCCTTGGTATTAAGCAAAAGGACTGGGATCCAGGGGATGAGAAAACGATCCAATGGCTGCAAGAACATGCCTGGCGGAATAAAAATATTTCCAGCCTATATGAAGCAGGTTCTACCATGAAGGCGCTCACGGCAGCCATGGCCTTTGAAGAAAACATTTGTACAGAACAGACGCCCTACAATGATGACCCCATCCAAGTCTTAGACGCAGAAATTTCTTGTTGGACAGGGCACGGCCATGGGACGGAACCCATGGAACAGGCTTTCTGGAATTCTTGCAACCCGGTCTTTGTACAGATTGCCTTGAGTGTGGGGGTAGACCGTTTTTATGACTACATCCGGTCTTTTGGTTTCTATGAAGAAACCGGCTTAGGTTTGCCAGGGGAGGCGGCTTGTATCTTCCATACCAATCCTTCCATCCTGGACATGGCCAACCTCTCCTTTGGTGAGTCGTCTGGCGTTACGCCTTTGCATCTGTTGAAATCCTATGCCGCCTTGGTGAATGGAGGCAAGTTAGTGACTCCGACGATTGTAAGGGAGATGCGGAGCCAGGATGGGCAAATCATAGAGACGTCCTCGCCCCAGATCAGCCGCCGCGTCATTTCTGCAGAAACCTCTAGCCGTGTACGCAAACTTATGGCAGGCATGGTAGAAAACTCTGCTAACTATACCAATACTTGGGGCTACCAGATTGGCGGCAAAACATCTACATCGGTAGATGAAATGACTGACCAGGTCACCATTTCCTTCGTTGCAGCTGCTCCGATTGACCACCCCGAAGTGATCGTTTTAATGATTTTGCAAAAACCTAGTAGCTCTGATGCCGCAGGGACGGAAGCGCAAATTGTCACACAAAACACAGCTAGTAAAATCCTCGATTACCTAAATGTGGACCGTAGCTATACTGACTTGGATGCATACAAGCTGGGCAAATCTATCCGGACACCTGACTTAGCAGGGCAAACCTTAACCCAGGCAGCTTCAGGCATGACCTATGAGCAAGTCCAGGTGGTGGCAGGGGATGACAAGACCTTGGCTGAGTCCATTATTAATTACCAAATCCCTGCGCCAGGCACCTTAATTTATCCTGGATCCAACATTTTTGTGTACGAAAAAAAGCCCGATTCCACACAAGTGGTGATACCGGACCTCAGCCAAATGAACTACAATGAAGTCATAAGTGCATGTAATAGTGTTGGCCTGATTCCTCAATTTGAGGGTAGCCTAACGGGCAACTGCGTAGCACAAAAAATGGCCTATCCTGACAATCTGCCTGAGGGGTCTGAGGGTAAACCAGGTGACCTGGCAGAATTTGGAAGTGTGATCAAAGTAGCTTTACAGATTCCCTCATCTGGGCAATAGCCACATAAAGCAAAGAGAAAGTTGAGGTGGACCCATGGCGAGAATTTTACCCGCACAAATTAAATCTTGGACTGCTGGTGACCTCCACATGTCTAAGGCAAATCGTGAAAATACGGAACACTTTTACCGGGGGATCAGTACCGACACTCGGTCCCTTCGCTCTGGCGAGATCTTTTTGGCGCTCAAAGGAGAACGCTTCGATGGCCATAATTTCTTACGCCAGGCCATCGCCAAGGGTGCGGGCGCCCTGGTTATAGAAAGATCTCATCTGGAGAGTCAAAAACTCTTGGACGAATTTTCCGAAGAAGGGACACAGCAGCCCGATCTTTTGCTGGTTGATGACAGCCTGGTAGCCTACGGGCAGATTGCCGCAGGATACCGGCAAACCTTGCTGGCCTCGGTTATTGCCATTACAGGGAGTGTAGGGAAAACGACCACCCGGCGTATGGTGTCAGAGGTTATCTCCAGTCAGGTTCACACCCACGAGACGGTCGACAACCAAAATAACCGTATTGGAGTGCCCTTAACCCTCTTGGAAGCCGATGATGACGATGATGTCATTGTAGCTGAGCTGGGAGTAGACCGGCCTGGCGAAATAAAAATGCTTTCACAGATTTCTAAGCCGGATATTGCTATCTTGACGGCCATTGGCTACAGCCATGCGGCCTTTCTGGGTAGTAGAGAAAATATTCTCAAAGAAAAAACAGACATCATCTCTGGCATGAAGTCTAATGGCTTGGTTCTGATCAATGGCCAGGACGATAGTCTGCTTTCCTGGGCACGGTCCATGCAAGAAGAAATTTCCATTTGGCTAGTCTTCAATGAGAAGCCTGATCCCAGCCAAACGCATGACCTCTCTTATTTTTGGGCTGAAAACCTCGTTCTTAGCCCAACCAGCACCAGCTTTGTGGTAAAGACCAGCTTGGATGCCGCTATTGCCTTGCCGGTACAAATCCCGGCGCCTGGTAAATACCTGGTGCGGGCGGCTATCTTTGCCCTCGCCTGTGCTTATGCCCTGGGCATGGATATGTATAAGGCGGCTGAGGCCTGCACGCATTTCCACAACACGGGAAACCGGCAGAATATTGTGAAGTTCCCTACCTGCCTCCTGATTGATGACTCCTACAATGCCTCGCCGGAATCGATTCTTTCGGCCTTGGAAACCCTCAATCTTTTGGCCAAGCCTGGTCAGCGCAAAATTGCCTGCCTGGGCGGGATCAGGGAACTAGGGTCCTATACCCAGGACCTCCACCGGGACATTGCTAAAACGCTCAAGAAGGATCCCGTTGACGTCTTGTACCTGGTAGGGGAGGAGATGAAATGGCTCCTGCAGGGTCTACAGGAGGAAGGTCTCCATGTAGACACACATTTCTACTCCACCACCAGCGAGATCATCCCTGACCTATTGGAAGACCTGCAAGCCGACGATGTCATATTAATCAAGGGTTCCCGCTACTACGAGATGGAGAAGATCCATCAAGCGATCGCGGAACGTTTTTCCCAAGCTTAGAAGGAGTGCTGAGGTGGTTCAATTTTGCTTGCCAGCCTTTATGACATTTGGCCTGACCTTGGTTTGTGGCTATTTCATTCTGCCCATTTTGAGAGAGCATGGTATGGGCCAAAGGGTGCGCCAGGATGGGCCTCAGACTCACCTCGCTAAGAGCGGTACGCCAACACTCGGTGCCCTCTTTTTTGTTCTCCCTGCGACCCTGGTTTTCTTACTGCGCCTCCTCTTTGTTAAGGGTTGGGATATATACGCTCCGACTTTCCTACTGGCTTTTTGTTTTGGCCTAGTCGGCTTTGCGGATGACTTCACTAAAGTTAGGATTGATCCCAATGGGCTTTCGGTCAAACAAAAGAGTATTATCATGGGTCTGCTCAGCCTGGGTTTCGCCGTATATTATGTTTATCTGCGTCCCACAGCCCCCTACATCCGACTCCCTTTCGGAGGAGGGGCGGTTGAGATCAGTGGGGGCTGGAAGCTAGTGTACCTAGTCTTCATCACGCTCTATCTCTTTTATATGGCCAATGCGGTTAATCTGTCAGATGGCTTGGATGGCCTGTGTTCTAGCCTTGTCTTCTGCTCCGGCCTTACCCTAGCCATAGCCCTTTTCCTGCTAGATAAGCAGGCTTACGCCCCCCTTATTGAGTTGGCCCTCGTTTTAGCGGCTGGGGTCCTAGGATTTCTCTTCTTCAACCGTCATCCGGCCTTGGTCTTCATGGGTGATACAGGCTCCCTTTATCTCGGAGCTGGACTTGCGGTGATTGCACTGTTAGCTGGTGTTCCTTGGATCATGCTCTTGAATGGCTTGGTTTTCATAGTAGAAGGCCTGTCTTCACTCCTCCAAACTTTTTACTTCAAGCTGACAAAGGGCAAGAGACTTTTCCGTATGGCCCCCCTCCACCATCATTTTGAGTTGGGCGGTTGGTCAGAAGTCAAAATTGTGCGGATCTTCAGCCTAGTGGGTCTGGCCTGTGGCCTCTTAGCCCTGGCCATCATTTAACAGGAGTTTGGCATGGCAGTCAGTGACCTCAACAAAGCACGTAAGCTCAAGGCTGAGCAAGAGAAAGCGCAAGCCGCCCGCATTAAAAGCAACAGTCAGATTGCCAAGGATATTGATACCTATGGCCGCATTGACCTGCCCCTGTTGTTTGTTTTTTTAATCATTTTATGCTTCGGCTTGATTATGCTCTTTTCTGCTTCCCTAAGCTCAGCCTATGCGGACCAAGGCGATCCCCTTTACTATGTACGCAGGCAGCTGTTCTTTACAGCCTTAGGCGGAGCCATGCTCTTTATTTTACTGCGTATTCCTATCCGCTTCTTCAATCGGTTTTTCATGACTATTCTTGTGTACGGAGTCTGCACCCTGTCGCTCTTAGCGGTTTTGCTAGCCGGTGTACAAGGAGACTACGGGGCAGTGCGCTGGTTGGACATCTTTGGCATACAGTTTCAACCCTCGGAAATGTGTAAAGTTGGGGCGATTTTCTGCCTGGCTACCTATTTTCCCGCTGTGCCGGCTCTGCGCAAAATCCCTCTATTCCACCATCCGGAGGATGAGAAAAAGCAGCTGAAGGCGGATGCTTTTCTCTACATCACCTTTCCTGCTCTGGCCATGGGGATTTGGCTCATCTTGATTTTTATTCAACCCCACCTTTCTGGTGCACTTATTGTAGGCTCTCTGGTGGTCACACTCTTTTTCATGGCTAAAATACCCGGTCGGATTTGGTTGCGCGGCCTGATGCAGCTCCTCCCTATCCTTCTGGTCGGTATTTTACTCATCATGCTCATCTATCCGCTTTTACACGAGGGTGAATCATTCATGGTCTTTATCAGTGAACGTTTTGCCCACGTTTTCTCCCGCCTGAGCACCTTCAATAATCCTGATGCTGCCTCAGCGGACTCTATCCACCAGATCCAGCAGGCGAGATATGCCCTGGGATCCGGGGGCCTGACAGGCAAGGGTCTGGGTATGGGTAGACAAAAATCAGGCTTCCTGCCCATGGTGTATAACGACTTCATCCTGCCCTCCATAGGGGAAGAGCTAGGCTACCTGGGCACACTCTTTGTGCTGTTCCTATTTGTGCTTTTCTTTATATTCGGAACCCGCATCAGTCTCAACGCAGTTAACAAATATTCGGCCATGATGGCTTTTGGCTCTACCTTGCTAATCACGATCCAGGCCCTGCTCAATATTGCAGTGGCTAGTGAGGTGATACCCACGACGGGGGTCTCCTTGCCTTTCTTTTCCTATGGCGGTACGGCGCATGTCTTTATGATGCTGGCTGTGGGTTTTATCTTGTCCGTATCAAAAACCGGGCAGAGGGCAGATCCTGAATTGTTGAATGTCATCCGGCTCGAAAATGACTACCGTAAGTCATATAGCCGGCCTCAGACTCAAGGGTAGGCCTGTGGCAACTTCTGTGAATCGCACTTACATTTTTGCGGGCGGTGGCACGGCTGGACATATTAATCCGGCTTTGAGCGTGGCTGCGGCTTTGCGGTACTTGGATCCCCAAGCAGAAATTCTCTTTTTTGTGAGTCCTGATGGTTTGGAGAAGGACCTGGTGGCTCAGGCTGGATTTGACCAGACGGAAATTAAGTGTGCCGCCATTCCTCAGAAAAAGTGCGCCTACCCAAAATTTTTCCTGCAAAATTACCAGGGCTACCGTCAGGCACGTGCACTCCTCAAACAGAAGCCTGTAAAGGCAGTCTTAGGAACAGGAGGCTTCGTTTCTTTTCCCCTGTTAATGGCTGCGCATAAAGAGGGTATTCCTTCTTTTATGCATGAACAAAACGCCTATCCCGGGCGGGCTAACCGCTCTCTATCCCGTTACTGTCAGGCTATCTGCCTCACTTTCCCCGGCAGTGAAAAATTCTTTCCTGAAAACTTGTCCGGTTCTTTTGTGCTGACAGGCAACCCCATCCATCCAGACTTTTTCCTGAATAGGAGAGAAGCGGTGAGAGCCCAACTGCAGATAAAGGAAGATTGCGAACTCGTGGTTGCGGTAGGGGGAAGCCTGGGTGCGCGCTCGCTTAATCTTGCGGTAGAGGGTCTGGTTAGGGAAAAAAATTGGCCCGACTTCCTTCAGGCCCATCCGAATTTTCTCCTGGTCCTGTCTACGGGCAAGGTGAATTATCGTTTTCTGAAATCCCAGGATTCTCCAGATCCGCATATCCGCTATACCTCATACCTGGATACCAAAATCTGGCTACCTGCTGCGGACCTTCTGATAGGCAGGTCTTCCGCGGGATTCCTTTCAGAATCTGCAGCTTCTGCTAAAGCATCCATTTTAGTCCCCTTTCCCCAGGCGGCAGAAGACCACCAAACGGCTAATGCCCAGGTTTTCCTGGACCGCGGCGCTTCGGTCTTAGTTAAAGACGACCAGCTTGATTCTCGCCGTTTGCTCGCAATCCTTCAGGAACTTTTAGCCGACAAAGGGAGATTACAAGCCATGTCGCAGGCGGCGGGTTCCTTGGCCAAGCCTCATGCGGCTGAGAGTCTTGCGGGCTTGATGTTCCAGGCGACAAGGGAGGACTAACAAGATGGCTAACCCTAAAGCGCCCCGCCCTCCTCAGATGTCTTCCCCTCGAACGCCGCCCCAAGTCCGGCCCCCCATCCTACGGGAAGCTCCTCAGGCCGTAGCAACGAAAAAAGTGCCGGCTCCTGAAACCAGTCAGGCCCTGAAGGCGAGTACAGAAGCCAAACCCAAGATCAGGCCTGTCCAGGCCCCTCCTCACGAGAAAAAGCCTGGGCCTCCGGAAGAAGTGAAGCCAACTCCTCATGCCCCTCATCAAGATGGTAAGCCAGCCTGGCTGGCCAGCCAGGCTGGGGCCGCAAATAAAAACCAAACTTCCCCCGCTTGGCAAAATTTTCTATCGCAAGCCAACCTGACCAAGCTGGTTACCGCTACCGCTTTTGTGGCCCTCCTGATCATTTTTGCCCTGGCTCCTGTTTTCCGTTTTCAAAGACTCGACAGCAACGACCTTTTTTTGCACACCCGGGAGGAACTCTTGGAGGCTTCAGGACTTCATATGGGTCAGCACTTTCTCCGTTCCTACGGCGGATCTATGCACGCCCTGCTTACGGGACGCTATGAGGGGGCAGAGGCCAATATCCTTCAGGCTTTCCCAGAGCTTCGCTCCTTGAGTGTCTATTATAAATTCCCCTCTACTCTCTATTTTGAAGCCGAGGAACGTATTCCCCTGGCCTTTCTAGATGTCAACGACACCTATGTGACGGTAGACCGTTTTGGAGTCGTTACGGGTTCTTACCAAGACCTGCCGCAGGGACTACCGGCCATAAGGGGAATAGAACCAGTGCAGATGCGGGTAGGGGAGCCCATTAAAACCAATGCGGATGAAGCCTTAAAGTCTTGTGTCGCAGTTATGGCGGCCCTGGTCGAAGCAGACTTTGAAAGACCCGGTGGTACCTTGCTCCTGCCCCAGACCAAAGAAATTCGTTCATCCGGTTATCAGCGGATTCTTTTAACTTTCCAGCCAGAAGGCAGTACAGACCCGCTCCGGGTTACCTGCTCTAGCACCCAGGCGTTAAAAGAGGATTTCTTGTGGTTGAAAAGAGTCTTAGATTCTAAGGTCCTACAGGATAAGCTCCCCGGGAACCTAGATATATATGGTAGCCAGTTGGTCTTCCGCCCCTACAAGCTCAATGCCCAGGGTGAGGAAGAAGCGAGTGGCCAGGACTATATTTGGCAAGATGATATTTTTGTCCCCCAAGAAGATTACTGGGTCGCGGAGGATGAGGCTCCGGTAGAAGAAGTCCTTGAACCAGACTATGAGGTAGAAGAAGCCTATCCGGATGCGGGCTAGTGGGATTAGGGACTGAACGCTAGGCTTGTAACACACTTGTAAACTTGCCATGACCTCCATGAGATGAGATTGCAAGATACCAGTCATGATGTCTTGCTTTTCTTCCCAAGTGGTAGTTACTGCAAACAAAACTTAACAAACAAGCTTGTTATAGCAATTTAAGTCGTGTAGAATATGAGAAGTATTTTACAATTATGAAGTCTATTAGGGCGATTAGACTTTACAGAGCATTTATCTTGTAAACTTGTTATGACAAGTACCTGCGAGGACGCTACACGGGGTTAATCGCTGGAAAGGAGCTGTTCTTTTGATTGATTATCAGATGGGATTTGGTATGGATGAAGAACATTTTGCAACGATCAAGGTCATTGGCGTAGGCGGTGGTGGCGGAAATGCAGTCGACCGCATGATTGAAAGCGCTGTACAGGGGATTGAGTTTATTGTGGTTAACACAGACAACCAGATCCTCCAAAGATCCAAGGCTCAGTTGCGCATCCAAATCGGCGAAAAAGTTACCAGAGGGCTTGGCGCTGGCGCAAACCCGGAAATTGGCCAAAAAGCGGCTGAAGAATCTGCTGAAGAGATTGAGCAGGCCATCGAAGGAACGGACATGCTCTTTATTACTGCGGGTATGGGCGGCGGTACAGGTACTGGCGCGGCACCTGTTGTGGCCCAGATTGCACGCAAGCTTGGTATTCTCACCGTAGGTGTAGTGACCAAGCCCTTCCGCTTTGAAGGTGCCCGCCGCATGCAAAATGCAGAACGGGGTATCCGCGAGCTAGAACAGTTTGTAGACTCTTTGGTGATCGTACCTAATGATAAGTTGTTGGAAATTGCCTCAGACGATACCTCTGTAGATGAGGCCTTCGGCATGGCCGACCAAGTCTTGCGCTATGGCGTCAGCTCCATTTCTGACCTGGTTGCTGTACCTGGCTTGATCAACCTCGACCTGGCAGACGTCAGGCGGGTCATGACCAATGCGGGTATCTGCCACATGGGTATTGGCCAGGCTTCTGGTGAATCTCGGGCAGCTACGGCTATCCGTCAAGCCATTAACTCACCTCTCCTTGATACGACGATTGATGGTGCCCGGGGCGTGATCATTAACTTTACCGGTGGCCACGACTTGAAGATTCGGGAAATTGATGAGGCTGCTTCTGTGGTGCGGGATGCTGTCTCGCCAGATGCAGATATTATCTTTGGTGCAGTCATTGATGATAATATGCAGGACGAACTGATGATTACGGTGATTGCTTCTGGATTTGATCAAGAATCTGGGCGTCCCCGTCAATCCGCTAGCTATAACCGGTCTCGCGACCGCCGGAACGAGCGTCCGGGTTTGTCCTCCTTTGATGATGGTTTCCCCAATTTGCTGCAACAAAATTCCAGCAGCAACCGGACTCCACAAACCAGCTCTCCCTCTTTCAGCCTTGATTCTGGGGCATCGAGTAAGCGCGACCGGTCTGACCAGCCAAACACACAGCCTGCCTGGTTCCAAAATAATCGCCGACCCAGTAATTCCAGTCGTCAGCAAGACCAGGATATGGCCGACCTCATTCAGAAGGTTTCCGACCACTCTCGGATTTCCGCTGACACTCGGACGGAGAATCTCGAAGACCTGAATTCCCATGGCCAGGAGAAAAAGCCTAGTAACAAGAAAAATTCCGGCCGCATTTTGCCCTGGTTTATGCAGGACAATGATGAGGACTTTGATGTCTAGCCCGGAAGCGCTTAGACTGAATTTTTTATGCAAATAAGCAATAAAGGCCGGGTGTCATACATGCCCGGCCTTTTCTACAAAGGAGTTGCCTATGAAATGTCCTTTTTGTGGTAGCAGCAAAGATAAGGTCACAGATACCCGGTCTACTGAAGATGATACAGTGGTGAGAAGAAGACGGGAGTGCCTCGATTGTGGCCGCCGTTTTACGACTTATGAGAAGTTGGAAGAAATGCCCTTGATGGTGGTGAAAAAGGATGGTAGCCGGCAGGCTTTTGACCGAGAAAAATTGATGCAAAGTATTATGAAATCTTGCGCCAAACGTCCGGTCAGCAGATCCCAGATCGAAGCCATCATTAATGGTGTGGAAAATGTCGCTGCTGCTGGTTTTAGGAGAGAAATTAGCTCTCAGGATATTGGGGAGTGGGTACTGGCAAGTCTCCGCAAGGTGGATGCGGTAGCCTATGTGCGTTTTGCCTCGGTTTACCGAGACTTTGATGATGTGGATAGTTTTCTCCAGGAACTGGCCAATTTACAAGGGAGCTTAGACCAAGATCCTTCAGTTGCCCACCAAGAGGATTTGCTGGACCAGGACCCTACAGAAAGCGAGACGCCTTCTCCTATGTGTTCCCCTAAGGGTCAGGAGCGATAAATGGCCCGTGAAAGTCTAACCCAACAAAAGGCCCGTGCCCAAGCTGTCATCAACAGTTTGATCCAAGCCCAGCCAGATGCCCGATGTACTCTGGACTATGAGACAGATTGGCAACTCCTATTTGCTGCTATTTTGGCTGCTCAGTGTACAGATGAAAGGGTCAACAAGGTGACCCGGCCGCTCTTTACTGCCTGGCCAGATCTCAGCTGTTATGCGGAGGCCAGCCAAGAGGACATTGAAGACTGGATCAAATCCTGTGGTCTTTATCGCAACAAGGCCAAGGGTATTTCAGGTTCGGCCCAAATGCTCTTGGCTGAGTACGGAGGCAAGGTCCCCTCTGAGCTCAAAGACTTACTGCGCCTGCCGGGGGTGGGTCAGAAAATAGCTAACCTGGTGCGGGGTGAAATTTTTGGCTTTCCTGCCTTGGTTGTAGATACCCACTGTGGACGAATTGCCCGCCTTTTGGGTTTCACTAAGGCCAAAGAACCCTTAAAAGTCGAGCGAGATTTATGTCAAGTGCTTGCCCCTGAATATTGGGTAGTCTGGGGGCACCACATGGTGGAGCTGGGGCGCAACCAGTGCAAGGCCCGGTGTCGCCAGTGCGGTCTCTGTCCTTTAGAAAATTTATGCCAGTATGGTCTAGCCCAGGCTTCAGACATAGCCCAAGCCCGGGCCGAAGGGACAGAGGATGCCTGCTTCTAAGTCTGAGCTTCATAAACAAGCGGTGGATCCTCAGCTGGATCTGAACAAGCTAAGGGGCCTAGGGCCGAAAAGGCGCGAGGCCCTTGAGGCTATGGGAGTAAGCAACCAGCGGGAACTGCTCTTGCTTTTTCCCCGGTCCTATGACGATTGGTCCACCCTCACGCCTTTAAGTGAAGTACAGGAACCGGGGCTTTACACCTTCAGGGCAGAGATAGCCAATCGTCCGCAATTTTCGCGCCGTGGTAAGCTCTCCTGGTTGCGCCTTCGCCTTTGGGACGGCGTGACCAGTGTCCAGGCTACTTATTTTAACCAACCCTGGCTGCGTGAAAAATTCCAGCCGGGAGACTCTTATATATTCCATGGCAAGCTTGACCTATCCGGACCACGCAAGACCACGATAAATCCGGCCTTTATCAGTACGGATTTAGCTGACCAGCTAGGCATGCTGGCCATATATCCACTGAAGCAAGGCCTCACCCAAAAACTCCTGCGTGCGGCAGTCGACCAAGCCTTGGCCCAAGGTCTCGCTTCACGCTTTACGGATCCTCTGCCTGCCCAGGCCCGCCAAGACTACGGCCTCAGTAGCCTGGACTATGCCCTACATAAGATACACCAGCCTCAAAACCCGTATGAACTCTCCCTAGCTCGAAAGCGGCTGGCTTTTGATGAGTTGTTTCTCTTGCGGGCTGCCATGCAATTTTTTGGTCAGGAAGACTTGACCCAACTGGAAGCTCCGGCTCTAGTTACCAGCGACAGGATCAAAGCGGGCATGCGCGATTTACGGGAAAGCCTGCCATTTGAACTAACCCGGTCTCAAGTGGAGGCTATTAATGATGTCTTGCGTGACCTGCGCCAATCAAAGCCCATGAATCGCCTGCTCCAAGGGGATGTCGGATCAGGTAAAACCATGGTGGCGCTTTTTGCGGCAGCCTACGTGGGCTTGGCCGGCGGTCAAAGCCTCTTGATGGCGCCCACTTCGATCCTAGCAGAACAGCACTATGCTACTTTTCAACCTTACTTCCAGTCCATAGGCTTGAAGGTTAACCTGCTCTTGGGTTCGACCAAGGCAGCAGACCGAAGATCATTAGCAGAAGCCTGTCAGTCAGGCGAAACGAGTCTCTTAATTGGTACACACGCCTTACTGCAGGAGGACCTGCACTTTCAAAATTTAGTGCTGGCTATCACGGATGAACAGCACCGTTTTGGGGTTAAGCAGAGAGCAAATTTGGGGAGCCTCAAGCAAACTGGTGGTCAAGTTCCTCACCGCTTGCTCATGACGGCAACCCCCATTCCGAGGTCCTTTGCCATGATCTTCTTTCACGATTTGGACATGTCTATCATGCGAGATATGCCATCAGGAAGACAAGAGGTTATTACAGAAATTGCAAGCAGTCAAGACCTACCGCGTGTGTATGCCCGCATGCGGGCAGAGCTAGAGAACGGCGGTCAAGCCTATGTGATTTGTCCACTTATTGAAGAATCCGAAAAAACAGACTGGGAATCGGCAGAAACGACCTATCGAGACCTTGCGGAAAGAGTGTTTCCAGACTTCCGGCTGGCCCTTCTCCATGGCCGCCTCAAGGCGGAGGAGAAGGATACCATCATGGAAGCTTTTGTCGACAAGAAAATAGATATCTTAGTCTCTACTACGGTGGTTGAGGTAGGCGTCGATAACCCAGAGGCCAGTATCATCTTGGTAAAAAGTGCGGAACGTTTTGGCCTCGCCCAGCTTCACCAGCTGCGGGGTAGGGTAGGCCGGGGCGAGCGACAATCCTATTGCTTCCTCCATTCGGATTCGGATCAAGACACAGCGCAAGAAAGGCTGCAGACCCTGGTACAGCATACGGATGGCTTTGCCCTGGCGGAGGTGGACCTTAAGATGCGGGGACCTGGTGATTTCTTGGGCACGCGCCAGCATGGCTTGCCCAGTTTTCAATTACTCAATATTTATGACGACCAAACGATCTTACGCGAGGTTAATGCCCTGATTGACCAGATTGACCAGTGGCCAGAGCCTGAGCGCAGCCAGGAGTTAGACTTAATCTCTTGCGCGCTAAGTGAGCGCTATCCGCACTTGGAAAGGGGGTTAGTCCTTTAGGAGAAACTATGCCTCGAATTATTTCTGGCCGCGCCAAGGGCCTGCAGCTTAAAAGCCTCAAAGGAGAACACACCCGGCCTTCCGCGGACCGTACCAAAGAAGCCTTATTTTCAATTATTCAAGAGCGAATTCCAGCTAGCTACTGCCTGGACCTTTTTGCGGGGTCGGGGCAAATTGGCCTGGAAGCCCTGTCACGGGGGGCAGCTCAAGTTGTCTTTTGCGAGCAGAATTCCCAGGCCTTTCGAGTCTTGCAAGCGAATTTGGCCCTCACTTCCTTCGAAGACCAAGCCAGACTTTACCGCAAAGATGCTCGCACCCTCGTCAGCCAACTGTGTAGGCTAGGTGAAAAATTTGACTTTATTTATCTGGATCCTCCCTGGAGTCAGGCAGAATCTCTCTTGAGTGCTCTTGCTCCCCATTTGCCTCTAATCCTTGCAGACCAGGGCCTTCTTGTCCTTGAGCAAGACCGTAAACAATCAATACACCTGCCTGTAATAGAAGGTTTGACCCAGTCCAAAGCTTGTCACTACGGACGGGCAATGCTATTATTTTACAAACTTACTTAGCTGGCAAAGGCCCTTTGGCACGGTGCTCTGCCAGAAAGAAAGGCCGTTCATGTATCGTCTTGTTTATCCTGGATCCTTTGATCCGCCCACCCTTGGTCATCTGGATATTATGGCCCGGGCTCTGCGGCTTTGTGATGAGCTGCGAGTAGCGGTGTTAACGTCGGGTAGTAAACAGGCGAGATTTTCCCTTGAGCAAAGATTGGATATGCTTCATTTGGCTATACAAGATTTGGACCAGGCTTCCCGGGTGGTTGTCGAAGGATTTTCAGGGCTCCTAGTGGATTATGTCCAAGCTTGTGGCGGCCAGGCAGTAGTGAGAGGGGTGCGTAATGTCAGTGACTTTAGCTATGAAGAGAACATGGCGGAGATCAATCGACAGCTGTGCGCCCCGCACGAAACCATTTTACTTCCTGCTAAACCAGAGCTGGCTTTTATGAGTTCCAGCTTGATTAAGGAAATGGACCGCTTGGATCAGGACTACCGCGCTTGGTTGCCAGCCTCTTCTTATGCTTATACGAAAGAGGCGTTTCGGCAAGCACACGTAGTATAATGAACAGGTTTAGGGAGAACTGAGGAGGTTTTTCATGGATTATCTGGATAACAATAGACCACAAGGGGCAACCGGCCCCCGTCCCAGAATACAGAACGACAGCCGTTATGCGACAGGTCCCATCCCTCGTCCTAACCGGAGAGGTCCTGCTGGTCCTAGCCATAATCGGTTAGGTCAAACGGGCCCCCTGCCCCGGAGACCTGGTTTTTCTGACCAGACAGGTCCCATACCCCGGTCCAATCCTAGCGGGCAAACTGGCCCCTTCAGTCCTCAAAATTCTACAGCAGGGAACCTGGGCGGAGAGACTGCCAATCCCCGAGAAAAGGATAGTGAATATTATCTGAATCGTTTGGAAGAGAAGCTCAAGACAGCGCGCAAACTTCCTCTCTCCGAGCAGTGCGTTGTAGACCGTATGGAGCTCCTCCTCCTTTTGGACAACGCCCGCAAGAGCCTACCGGACGACCTGCGCAGGGCCCAATGGCTTTTGGAACAAAACCATAACCTTATTGCAGAAACCCGCAAGGAAGCGGAAAAGATCATGCGGGATGCTGAGCAAGAAATTGCCAAGATGGTTGATGAGCATGAAATTACCCAGGCTGCCCAAGATGAAGCCCAGCGTATCATGGAAGAGGCGGGCATGCAGTCACGGCAAATTCATGATGAGGCCATGGCCTATGTCAGTAATCTCTTGCAGGATCTGGAAAGCCAGCTTACAGAAATGCTGGTCTATGTCCGCAAAAATAAAAGTCAATTCTAATTTTTAACACATCAGTAAGGAAAACATGAAAAAGAATCTCTGTATCTTATTCGGTGGTAACTCAACCGAATATGCTATTTCTTTGCTCTCTACCGCCAATGTCTTAGCCCAATGCCGGAAGCTAGCTGACTACGATATCTATTTGCTGGGTATCAGCCAGACCGGTGTTTTTTACGAATACCTGGGCCCTGACGACCGCATTCCCATAGATGAGTGGTTAGCTGACCCAGCTTGGGTGCGGCCAGTAAGTTTTATCCCTGGTAGACTGCAGGGCTACCACCGCGAGGCCTCTGGCCCTGACCAGGTCCCCTCTGACCAGCCCATAGATATTTTCTTCCCTGTCCTTCATGGCCAAGATGGGGAAGGGGGGCCCCTGCAAGGTTTTCTCGAAATCCTGGGTGCCCCCTATGTGGGTTGCAAGCATTTATCAGCAGGCCTCATGATGGACAAGGCCTTTGCCAATACCCTCTTTGAACAAGGGGGACTGGCCCAGACCCCCTGGCTGAGTCTCAAGCGTCAGTCTAGCCCGCCAACTTACCAGCAATTGTCTGAGGAAATGGCTGCCAAGGGTGTCTGTTTTCCCCTCTTTGTGAAACCGGCTAATGCCGGCTCTTCGGTAGGCATTAGTAAGGTTGCTGACCCTGCAGACCTGGTTGCAGCCTTAAATTTAGCCTTTTCTTATGACCGGAAGCTTGTCCTGGAAAATGCCGTCCAGGGGCGAGAACTGGAAGTGGCTGTTTTAGAGGACACAGATGGCCAGCTTGTCGTCTCGCCGGCGGGCGAAATTGTGCCCGGCCATGATTTCTATGACTATGAAGATAAATATGCTGCAGATTCTCAGTCTAGGCTCTTGTTGCCGGCAGACCTCAGCCCGGAACAAAGCGATGAGATTCGCCGCATTGCTGCCCAGGCCTTCCAGTTAGCAGACTGCCGCGGCTTAGCCCGTGTTGACTTTTTCCTCCGCTCAGAGGATGGAGCTATCCTGATTAATGAAATCAATACCATGCCAGGTTTCACCGCTATCAGTATGTACAGCAAGCTTATAGCCTTAACTGGGCTAAGCCCCCAAGATCTCATGATCAAGCTTATACATTCAGCTTATTAGGGGTATTTACGCAGAGGTAAGTCATGTTCACCACACGCATACACCAGCGCTCCGCCTGGACGGGCATCCGCATCCTTTGTTTAGGCCTCTTACTTTTCTGCTGTGGGCTACATACCGCGTGTGGTCCCCAAGATATTATTCGAAACCCCCAAAATCCTTCCGCACCTGGTGCAGAAAATAAAACTGAAGTCCGGCCTGATCCGCAGGACACAGTCAACCGTGTCCTAGCGGCCTTGCAGGCAGATGACACACGAAGCCTGCTGAAAGATATTTATCCCCTTTCTTTAGAAAAATATGGCGAGGGCCAAATTGTAGAGCGCAATGCCAAAATCCACCAGGACCTGGGCATTGAGGAGATCCGCTATGATAAGCTGGCTCCTACGGAAGAAGCCACGGACACAGGCCAGCTTTTTTATTCCGCTGAGGTCCACCTGCGGGGGAAGTACGGAGACATTTCCGGCCCTGTATTGCTAAGCTTTATTTGGCATCCCGCTGCCCAAGCCTGGCAGCTGGAATGGACCCCCTCTCTGATCCTGCCTGGTCTAAAGGCTACCGGTGAGGTCCAGGTGGAAACCCTGCCTGCGCAAAGAGGAGAAATTTTCGACCGAGCAGGCTGGCCCTTGGCTATTAATCGTACTGTTGCCCAGGTCTCCTTGGTCCCCCGAGATTTTGACCAAGCTCAGATTCCTGTGGTGAATGATTTATTGGGCCTAACCCCTGGTACGATTGAGGCAAAATTAGCCCAATCCTGGGTCCAGGAGGACAGCTTAGTCCCTATTGGCTTGCTTCCTGACATGCAGCGTATTGACTACAAAGTCTTCCGGAGCCTGGGCTTGACCTGGACAGAACGCCCTTCACGCTACTATCCCTTTAAGCAGGCCACAGCTCAGCTGATAGGTTATGTGGGTCAGCCTAGCGCGGAAGATTATAACAATCCAGATTTGCCTGACTTATCTGAGGAGGATTTAGTGGGCAAGACTGGCCTGGAGGCCATTTATGACAAAGTGCTACGGGGCAAGCCCGGCATCCGGGTCTATATCAGCGGACAGTACGAGAAAAGTCTTTATGAGCAGCCTGCCCAGGACGGGCAGGACTTGAAACTCACGATAGATGCCTTGGCCCAGCGCGACCTTTACGAGCGGGTGCAGGGAGAACATTTAGTCTTGTCTGGTCTGGATCCAGAAACAGGACAAATCCTCGTCTTATTGTCATCCCCCTCTTATGACCCCAATGATTTTGTCTTGGGCATTAGCCAAGAAGCCTATAACGCTCTGGCACAAAATCCCGCCCAACCCTTGAGCCCCGCTTTTGCAGGTGCGACCAGCCCAGGCTCTACACAAAAGCTTGCAACGGCTATTATTGCCTTGCGCAGCGGCCAGTGGGGCCTCCATGACAAGATGTATATAGAAGGCAAAGAGTGGCAGCCGGATGACTCCTGGGGAAACTATTACGTCACACGCTTTAGGGCCTTAGACCAAGAATTCGATTTGGCGGAAGCCTTAGTTTACTCAGACAATATTTTCTTTGCTCGCCTCGCCACGAGCCTCGGTCCAGATATTTTCAACGCTGGTATGCATCAACTGGGCTTGGGACAGCGCCTTACCCAGGATTATCCCTTTGCGGTGAGCCAAATATCTAACCACGGAGACTTGGGACCAGAGGAGGGCCTCTTGCTGGCTGACTCCGCCTATGGCCAGGGAGAAGTCCTTTATACCCCTATTCACCTAGCGGAAATTTACGCCAGCCTGGTAAATGGCGGCCGTCTCCTGCCTGTGAGCCTGATCCTACCCTCTGAAGCTGTTGACACCAGCGCTCAGCCCGTCGGAGTGCAAGTCTTGGAGGAAGAGGAAATTAAGATCCTGCAGGAAGCCCTGCGCAGAGTTGTAACGGACCAGTATCCCAAGCAAATGTCCCGGGCCAATATTGAACTTGCAGGGAAGTCCGGGACAGCGGAGCTGGGCCTTGACGAGCAGGGCGAGCAGATGATTAATTCCTGGTTTGTGGGTTATGACCAGAAGCAGCCGTGCATCGTCATGGCACAGACCTACTACCAGGCCCAGAAAGATGAGGATCCCTACCGCAGTCACGCCTTATTTGCGGATTACATGAGCCAACTGGCTGGAGATAAGGGCTACCAGATCCCCCCCGTGAAGCAAGAAACGATTCATGATCTCCAACAAATACCGGCTTTCCACTATTATGAAGCGGCTGAAGAGGAGGACGCAGAGGAGGAAGAGAAGCCCTAAATGGCCCTGTGTAGTTACTAGACCAATTTTTGGGTATAATAACGAACATGAATACTGATCGTAATCAAAACCAGGCAAGCTCCACGCCTTGTACAAGCGCTAGTGTGTATGGCGGACTTGTTCTTTGCTTGCTTTTTTGTCTTTGTTTTTTTACAGCCTGTTCGAGTCTGAATCTTGTACCGCAAGAGTCTGCGACATTCTCTTTCTCTGCCCCTAGTGGACAGGCAGAAACGTCCCTAGCTGACCAGGCCGCTTTGCAAAATCAGGACTCGGTCGCTACGGCAGCATCTGTAGACCAAACTCAAACACCAACAGATGCCCAGCCTGCCTCTAGCCAGGCGACAACTGAACCTACAAGCCCCAAGCAGGAGGGGGCCTCCCAAGCCCAAACGGCAAAAGTGGCGGACCTAGAGGTCGACCGGCCCACCAACCCCTTTTCTGCTCAAGCCCGCATCCCCCTCTATGCCCGCCTAGAAGATGCGGAAATAAATGATGAGCCAGCGGTACCCGTATCTGTGCCTAAAGATAATCCCATCAGGGGCATTGCAGGATCGCGGGTGGAGCGTTTTTTCCGTACCCTGTCTGTTAACCCTGTGACCTACCACTATGCAGTCTTACCTTCGGAAGGGGACCTCAAAGATGCGGAAGATATTGACGCTTTAGAAGTTTATATTGCGCTTAAGGATGATATGGCCTACATGCGCATAGACACGAAGGATTCCGCTTTGGCCCTTTTGCAGCTCTCCTCGTCTACCTATTACCAGATGGACCTTATAGCGGGAACCTACGAAATTTTACCGGGATTGACCACCCAATCCAATGAGCTTTCCATGAATGCCTTCCGTGAACTGGAGACCAATGCCGGGAACTTTATTAATACTGGCGCGGGGCCTGCGATCTTCTTTGGCCAAAAAGTAAACTTTGAAGAATTTACGGCTGATGGGGCCTCCTATGTGCGTTATTATTTTGTGGGGGACGTCCTCGTTGGCCACCGACGCTTTGAAGACGGTAAAATTATGCGTACGGTACGGGTTTTTGAAGCGTCCAACCGCTATGATGAAGATGTTTTCCAGATTCCTGAAGGCCTCAAGCAAGTGTCCCCCGGGGAAACCCTGCCTAGGATTTCAGAAACGGTAGCCCAAATCACGGATGCTAAGCCTAATCCGTAATTGTTAATTTTATGATTTTCTATAAGAATAAAGCACTGTTTCCCTGGTAGAAGCAGTGCTTTTTATGGTTTGTGCTATACTTAAGCAATCTTGAGCAAGATAGGTTGAACATTATGAACAAGATCGCTAAAGCTATTCTCCGCCACAAAAAAGTTATTCTTACAATCTTCCTACTGCTCGGTCTGATCTCCGCTTTTCTAGCGCGGAAGGTTCAGGTCAACTACAACATTATTCAATACTTGCCAGAGGATGTCCCCTCCAGTACGGCGATACATATCCTGGACCAGGAGTTTCAGGACCAGATCCCAAATTTGAATATCGCGGTGCCCGACCTAGACCTACCCGCAGCCTTGGCACTTAAGGCTAAAATTGCTTCCCATCCAGCAGTCCTCTCTGTGACCTGGTTGGATGATATGTACGATTTGGCCCAACCCCTGGAGACCCTCGATCGGGAGGGGAGGGAGGCCTTCTTTAAGGAGGGAGAAGCCCGCTATATCGTAAATGTAAGAGCCCAGGACTATAGCAAAACCATTCAGGAACTCCGAAAGCTCATTGGGGGAAAGGTGGCCATGAGTGGACAGGCGGTACAATTTGCCCAAGCTAACCTGGCTGCTGGGGAAGAGATTGCCCGCATTATGCTCTTTGCGATCCCTCTGGCCCTAGTCATCTTAATTTTATCCACCCGATCCTACGTGGAGCCCTTTATTTTTCTTTTTACTGTGCTCATTGCCGTCCTCTTTAACATGGGGACCAACATTTTCCTGGGCCAAATTTCTTTCATTTCGCAAGCTGTGGCGGCAGTCTTGCAAATGGCTGTATCCATGGACTATTCCATTTTCATGCTCAACCGCTTTAACCATTTCCGCGCGACAGGCGATGATGTAGATACCGCCATGGAAAAGGCCATGGTGAAATCCTTTTCGTCCATTACAGCCTCTGCGGCGACAACCTTTTTTGGCTTCCTGAGCCTGATTTTTATGCGCTTTGAATTAGGAGCTGACCTGGGCATTGTTCTGGCCAAGGGGATTATTTTCAGCCTGATCTCTGCCTTCCTGTGCTTGCCAGTCTTGGGCAGCCTCTGCTACAAACTTATCGATAAAACTAGCCATCAATCTTTCCTCCCCTCCCACCAGTCCCTCCGGACCTTCGGGCGGATAGTAGTGAAAATAGGACCTGTGGTTCTCATCCTGGTAGCTATCATGGCCCTGCCCCTCTACCGGGCCCAAACCCGCATCAACTTCCTCTACGGGATGTCTCAGGCGGGTGCGGAAGAACAAAGGGTTCAAACGCAGCATATTCGCGACAAATTTGGCGATAAGCAGATGCTGGTCCTACTCTTGCCCAAGGGACAAGTCGGACCTGAAGTCTCACTCGCTAACGACCTTGCAGACCTAGCCTATGTGGATTCGCTTACTTCCTATGCCGCTAGCGTGGGCTATGAATTACCGCCCGAGATTGTTCCGCACGATCAGCTCGCTAAGTTGCAAAGCGACCATTACAGCCGGTTGATTGTCCAGACCAGCCTGGCCAGTGAAGGTCCTGCCGCCTTTGGGGCTGCTCAAGACCTAAGAAGCTTGGTTGACCAATATTATCCCGGCGCAGATACCCATTGGGCCGGCGAAGTTTTCTCCCTTTTAGACATGCGGGACTTGGTCCGTATTGACAACCAGCTCGTAAACCGTCTGACTACACTTTTCGTAGCCTTGATCCTCTTCTTTACCTTCCGCTCCTTAAGTATGCCGCTGATTTTGGTCTTTACCATTGAATTTGCCATTTGGTGCAATCTATCTACGATCTACTTTTCTGGACGGCCATTAAACTATATTGGTTATCTGGTGATCTCCACTATCCAGTTAGGGGCTACCGTAGACTACGGTATTCTGACTGCGGAAAACTATCTAGACTTCCGCAAAAGCCTGGCCCCCAAGTGGGCTGCTCAGGAGGCAACAGCCTTGAGTCTGCCTGCCATTATGCCCCCGGCCCTTATCTTGAGCTTGGTTGGCTATATATTGTCCTTCGTGTCTTCTCTCCCTGTTGTTTCAGATATTGGTTTAGTCTTAGGCCGCGGAGCTCTCTTTTCTTTGGCTGCCGTAGTCTTCCTCCTGCCCAACCTCTTGCGCTTATGCGACCCTCTCATCCGCTATACCACGCTAGCGCCTGGAACCTGGTCGGTTTATGGACAGAAGTTCTTGGCCGCGCAGGACCAAACTGATACAGAAGCCCAGAAGATTCTGGCGGAACTCGACCCCGCCATAGAAACGAAAGACTAACGCCCTCGCTTATCTCATGATTAAGAACCACCCAAAGGGGGCTCTTAATCCTAAACCTTGGAGGTTAACTCATGAATGTACGCCAATTGGCTATGCAAGCCCCACGTCCAGAGCGTCTTGGTCATAGGCTCCTTATCGGCAGCCTCGTCTTGGCCCTGATTTTTTGCCTTCTAGGACCCTCCATGCTTGCTGCTGAAAGCCCAGAATTTCATAAGGAAGAAGTCGTATATGCTGTACTTCAGCCGGATGCAAGCCCCGACCAGCTCATTGTTATTAACCAATTTAAGCTAGAGGAGCCTGCTGAAGTTACAGACTATGGGGCTTATAGCCAGGTCCAAGCCCTGGATGACCGAGTCCAGCTTAACTTTGATCCTGACCAGGGAAGTGTTACTTTTCCCGCCCAGGCAGGTTATAACTACTACAGGGGAGACCTGCAGGATCGGGAGCTCCCTTGGATCGTCAAGTTTTCTTACCTGCTTGATGGCCAGGAAACTCCGGCACAGGATTTGACAGGTGCTAGTGGTCATTTCAAGTTCCATCTGGAGCTTGCCCCCAACCCGCATGTCGATCCAGCCTTTCGTGAAGGCTTTATCCTTCAATTGAGTATTCAGCTAGATAAAAGCAAATACAGCGACTTAGAGTCGGATGCCAGTATGCAGGCGGAAGCCGGGAGTAAGACCATGCTCAACTGGGTTCTCCTGCCTCGCGAGGACCAACCTGCTCTGGCAGAATTTTCCTGCCAGGTCCAAAACTTTTCTTTACCCTCTCCCAACTTAGCGGCAGTACCCCTGCAAATAGGGGAAGACAGTATCCCGGAAGACTTAGTAAAGCTGGATGATCTCTTGGCCAATTCCACGCTAGACCAGCCCTTGACAAAACTCACGGAGGGGGTGGACCGCCTGCAGTCTGGCTCGCAGGACCTGACCAAGGCTTCAAAACAAATTGCGGAGGCCTTGCAGCAGCTTGATCAGGGCGGTGAAAACCTCACTTCTGATGAACATCTGAGCCAGTTGCAAGAGGGTCTAAGCCAACTGCAAACGGGTGCTGCCGACCTCAATACAGGGCTCCAGCAATACAGCGCCGGGGTGACAAAGCTGGCGAAAAATTACCCTCGGATGTCAGATGGTCTTAGCCGTTTGTCTACAGGAATTAAGACTTTAGCGGACAAGACTCCTGATCTGCAAGCAGGCCTGAGGGGCTTTGCCAGTGGCTTAGACCAAATGATTAAGGGCCTGGCTCAAAATTTGCCCACTGGAGACATGGCCAAGCTAGGCCAAGGTCTGAACTTAGAGGAAGCCTTGCAGACCCTAGATGGCGTAGCCGCGAATCTCAAGACTTTTGCCCCCCTACTACAAATGGATTTTCAACCCCTTCAAGCCCAGCTAGGGGCCTTGGCCAAGCTGAACTTGCCAAGTGCGGCGGACCTCCAGGCCTTGCAGACACTGCTCCAAAGTCAAGGCTCAGCCAGTGCGCCGGACAGCGCCAGTGTCCAGTTCCAGCAGTCTCTCAATCAATTAGCGACTTATGGCAAAGCCATCGAAGATCCGGGGGTACAAGCCCAATATCAACAGACCTTACAGCAGTTGCAGGCGGCAGCCTCTGGCATGGCACAGGAACGGCAAGTCCTTCTGGAAAATCTGGGCAAACTCCAAACAAGCCTGGCTGCTTTACAAGCACTACAAGGCTTGGACTTCTCTGGCTTGAATCAGAGCCTGGACCAGCTAATCAGGCTGCAGACCGACTATGGCCCGCAACTGGCTGGTATGAGTGAGCAAATAGCCCTGCAGCGCCAGGCCCTGTCCAAGCTCTCTGCTAGCCTTAACCAATCTTCGCTGACAGACCTCATGACCCTGTACCAAGGCCTGCAAGACCTACAAAATGGCTATGCTGACTTGCAAACTGGCATGGAGGCTTACTTAGATGGCATACAGACCATGGCCCAGCAAATGCCCAGCCTGCAAGCAGGTGTCAAGGAATTTGGCCAAGGCTTAAATAAGCTAGCCAAGTCCGGCACCGACCTAGAGCAAGGGAGCCAGGAGTTTACCCAAGGCTTTACCGAATATGGGCAGGGCTTGGACCAATATTATGCTGGCATCGAAGAACTTGCGCAGGGGCTCAGTCAACTTTCTAACCAGTACCAAGATTTCGATGCAGGCGTGAACCAACTCGCGGAGGGTTTAGACAAGTTCCAAACGGGCCTAGCAGACCTCCCGGAGGACATTAATCCTCAAATGCAAGAAGTTCTCAAGAACTTGCTACCCCAGTACAAGCCCCAGTCTTTTGTGTCTCCGCAAAATCAAGTGGATACCGTACAATTTGTTATGATCTTACCTGCAGTTGCGGAGGCCAAGGACGAAAGTCATGAACTAGTGGATGAACCGGATGACCGCAGCTTTTGGGAAAAATTTCGCGACCTTTTTAAGTAAGGGAAAGCACATGACCTGTAAGCTCTATTACACATAGCAGATTTCCCATCAAGACAGATTTTCCATCAAGCGGCTTGGCCCCAGCTGGCCAGCTAGAGCGCCCAGCGCAGAAAGGCAGACCTATGTATTCTACTCAAATGTATGATCTTGGCAACCAAGCCTCTCCCATCCGTAAGTTGTTTAACTACGGTCAGGAGCAAGCGGCTAAACTTGGACCTGATAAAGTTTTTGACTTTACAATTGGCAACCCCAGCATTCCTCTGCCGGCAGACATGACCCAGGCTTTAGGGGAAATTTTGCAGGAAACCGAACCGGTAGCCTTGCACTCCTATTCTGTTTCTGCCGGGCATCCCGCAACCCGTACAGCGATTGCGGAAGACCTCAATGCGCGCTATGGCACAAACTACACGAAAGACCAGCTTTATCTAACCTGCGGAGCCGCTGCAGGGCTCTGCTCAACTTTCCTAGCCCTCACTACTGGTGCTGATTCAGAATTTATTGGCATGGCGCCTTTTTTCCCAGAATACCGGAATTTTGTGGAAACTAAGGGTGGCAAGTTTAGGGTAGTGGAGGCTTCAGCTGACTTCCGCCTAAACCTGGAAGGTCTGGCAGAAGCAATCAATGAACATACCCAGGCCATCATCATTAATTCCCCCAACAACCCCTCCGGCAAGGTCTATACCCGGGAAGAGCTGACCGCCTTAGCCCAGCTTTTGGAAGACCGCAGCCAGGCCTACGGTAAACCCATCTACCTCATTACAGACGAGCCTTACAGAGAGTTAGTCTATGGTGGCCTGGAGGTCCCCTTTATTCCAAACATTTATCGTAATACCCTGGTTTGCTATTCTTACTCCAAGGTCTACTCCATGCCAGGTGAGCGGATTGGCTACGTGCTAGTCCCCCCAGAAATAGATGACAGCCAGGAGGTTTACAAGGCTGTGGCAGGGGCAGCTAGAACCCAAGGCTATGTGTGCGCCCCGGTACTCTTTCAAAAATTTGTGGAGCGCTTTCCCGGCCGCCAGATGGATTTTTCACCCTACGATACAAATCGTCAGCTCCTCTATGATGGCCTTAAAGCCATAGGCTATAACTGTGTTCATCCGGATGGAGCCTTTTATATGTTTGTCCAAGCCCCCCAGGGAGACGGGAAGGCTTTTAGTGACTTAGCCATGACCCAAAATGTCCTAGTGGTTCCAGGTGTAGGCTTTGGCTGTCCGGACTATGTCCGGGTGTCCTATTGCGTCCCCACTGACCGGATTGAACGCGCCCTGCCGCTCTTCAGAGAGCTTTACCAGGCGTCCCTTCAATAAGAACTGGGACCTGCTTTAGGTTCCCATCACATGTAGCGAGATTCAGGAGGCGAGGTGGGCCCTTGAGAGGGTCCATCTGCTGCTTATGATAAAAGACAAAGCGCATAATATTTCTCCAGCCCTAACCTTTGTATTACTGTTTGGAGTTGTTAGCCTTTTTTCCGACCTGACCCACGAGGGGGCATCCAGTATACGAGGAGCCTACCTGGCCTTGCTCGGTGCTTCTGCGGGAACCATTGGCTTTGTGTCTGGTTTAGGGGAGATGGTCGGTTATTCGTTACGCTATGTCTTCGGCAGAATTACTGATAAGACCCGCCTTTATTGGCCCATGGTTATTTTGGGATACGTCTTGGATATTCTGGCTGTGCCTGCTCTGGCCCTAGTTGGAGACCATGGCTGGCTTGCTGCCTCTATTTTGCTTATCGTCCAGCGCACCGGAAAGGCCATTAAGAAGCCGGCCAAAGATACGGTAATGTCTTTTGCCGCAACCCAGGAGGGTGTAGGCAAGAGCTTTGGCCTCCAGGAGCTTTTAGACCAAATCGGTGCCTTCCTGGGTCCGGTCTTGCTTTATCTGGTTTTGCTCAGCAAAACAGAAGGATCAGATTTGGAACGCTATGCGTATTGCTTCGCGATTCTCGCTATCCCCGGGGCCATCACCCTGATCCTCTTACTCTTAACTAAACGCAAATTCCCCCATCCCGAGAATTTCGAGCCTGATCCCAAGGAAAATGTCCCCTTCAAAATAAAGAAGGAGTTTATCTTTTACATTGCCGGAATCAGCTTATTTGCCTTTGGCTTTTTGGACTATTCCTTGATCATCATGCATATTTCCCGCACCTTCAGCGACATGGCCCCAGGACTGTCCGAGACAGGTGCTCTGATCAGCACGGGAAATCTACCCTTACTCTATGCAGGGGCCATGCTGGTAGATGCCATAGCTGCAATGGTCTTTGGCCTGATCTATGACCGGCATGGCGTTAAGGCCCTAGTGATATCTACCTTGCTTTCCTGTCCCTTTGTAATCTGCATTTTTTGGGCGAAATCAATCCCTGTCCTGCTCTTAGGCATTGCCCTCTGGGGGATTGGTATGGGAGCCCAAGAATCTATTCTCAAAGCTGCCGTCTCTACCCTGGTCCCTAAGCCAAGCAGGGCTACCGGCTACGGTATTTTTGAGTTCTCTTTCGGCATTTTCTGGTTTTTGGGTAGCTGGCTCTTAGGTGCTTTATACGAGGCAAACCTCAGCCTGATGATCCTTATTTCCTTGCTTGCCCAAGGCTTGGCTATCCCTTGCTATCTCCTATCTGGCCGAGCCAAAGGGGAGAGATAGCCTTTTATTTTTAGCGCCTGCACCATATAATAGACAAGTAGATAAGCTGAGGAGGAAAGGTAAATGTGGGAACAAATACAAAACTTCTTCCAAGCCATCTGGCAACAGCTTATTGAGGCTTTACTTTATCTCGGAACCCCCTATGATTTCGCCTTTGCAGTCCTGGACATTACCGTCTTGTCCTTTATTTTTTACCACTTGCTCAAACTGGTGCGAGACTCCAGAGCCTGGCAGCTGCTCAAGGGGCTTCTGTTTATTTTCTTTGTCGGCTTTGTTTCTAACCTCGTGGGTTTGACTGCCCTGGGTTTCCTCTTATCCCGGACCATATCCTTGTTTGCCATTGCTTTTGTAGTGCTCTTCCAGCCGGAATTGCGGCGGGCCTTGGAAACAGTAGGGAGGGCAGGCTTTAAGGTGATGGCGTCAGACGATGTGGCCAGTGGTGCCTTTGACCATAAAATTATCGAATCAATTGTGCAAGCTTGCGGGGAAATGGCGGCCAAGCGGACGGGCGCCTTGATTGTGATTGAACGCTCCACGCCTCTAGGCGACTTGGAAGACCAGGAAAATGCTGTAGAGGTAGGGGCTTCAATCTCCGCCACCATGCTAAAGCAAATCTTTTATGTGGGCTCCCCCCTGCACGATGGAGCTGTGCTCATTCGACACGGACAAATTGCTGCTGCGCGGATTCATGTGCCTTTAACCGATGCCTATCACCTGAGGAAAGACTTGGGTACAAGGCACAGGGCAGCCCTGGGAGCTTCGGAAATTGGTGATACTATCGCAGTTGTAGTCTCAGAGGAAAGGGGTACGATCTCTATTGCTATTGAAGGCCGGCTCTACACCCTGGATAACGAAGATGCCCTGCGTACCCAGCTACACCGCCTCCTCCTGCCCGCCACAGATGAACGCAAACGCAGGATCAAGTTGCCCCTGGCGCGTAAACCAGCTAAAAGCAGCCTGGTGGGGCCCAGCCGCAAAACAAAGGCTTATCTGCTCCTGGTTTCCATCCTAGCCTCAGCCATTTTCTGGTTCTATGTGCAGATTACCCTGAACCCAGTTATTGAACAGCCTTATAATCTCCAGTTGCTTTACACCAACCAGGAGGAATTGGCAGAAAAAGGACTGGCTGCCCAATACAAGATCGAAAGTATCCGCGTCAACCTTAAGGGCCGGCAGTCTATCCTGCAGGGCCTGTCTAACCGTGATGTTACGGCCTACGTTGACCTTTCAACTATTGACCAACCTGGCTTGCAATCCCTGCCAGTTCAAGTTGAAACTCGCACGGGCAGCTATACGCAAATCTATGCCTTGACGCCAGAGACGGTATCAATTAGTGTGCGACCTCTAGATTTAGATAAGGAAGGTAATTAGCTTTCATGTCTGAAAGATTGTTTGGCACCGATGGTGTGCGAGGCATTGCCAATCAAGATCTCACTCCAGACCTGTGCTCCAGACTGGCTTTTGCCGCCGCTCATACCCTTTTTGCCCAAAAACCTGAACAGCAAAAAGTTTTGATCGGTCACGATACCAGAATATCCGCAGATATGCTAGAAGCTGCATTGGTAGCAGGTTTCACATCAGCAGGCGTGGATGTCTACTTAGTAGGTGTAGTTCCGACACCAGGCATTGCTTGGCTTACCACGGCATATGAATGTGAAATGGGGGTGGTGATTTCTGCCTCCCACAACGCTTTTGAGCACAACGGCATCAAGATCTTTAACCACGAGGGCTACAAGTTGCCGGATGCAGTAGAAGATGAAATCGCAGCGCACTTGGATCTTTACCATACTTATAAAGTAAAACCGCTGGGAGCTAGTCTGGGTCGGGTTTTTCGCCTATCACAAGCAGCAGACAAATACCGCCGTCATCTTCAAGAACAATTTGACTTGGATCTCAGCGGCCTAAAAATTGCTTTAGATACTGCAAATGGCGCAGCCTACGCCCTGGCCCCCCAGATTTTTGCAGACCTAGGCGCTGACCTGACCATTCTGGCCAACCAGCCAGATGGCTTGAATATTAATGCCCATTGTGGGTCTACCCACGTACAAGACCTAGCCCGTAGGGTCCTAGACCAGGGCTTGGACTTAGGTCTGGCCTTTGATGGCGATGCAGATCGCTTGATTGCGGTAGACGACCAGGGACAAGTCCTAGATGGCGATATCATGCTGTCTATTTTTGCCAAGGACTTGTTAGACCAGGGTAAACTTGTCGGTGATGCCCTGGTGGTGACAGTTATGTCCAATCTTGGTGTCACTCGGATGGCGGAACGTGAAGGCATCAAACTGGTCAAGACCCAGGTGGGTGACCGCTATGTTCTAGAAGAGATGCTCAAAAATGGCTACATCTTGGGGGGAGAACAATCCGGCCATATGATCTTCTTAGATCATTCCACCACAGGCGACGGTATATTGTCTGCGCTCAAACTCTTGCAGGTCCGCCAGCGTACAGGCCGCCCCCTGTCTGATTTACGCCAGGTTGTGGACATTTATCCTCAAGTCCTCCTCAATGTGGAGGTTGATAACGCTCTCAAAGCCCAAGTGATGGCAGATCCAGATGTACAGAGAGCCTGTAGCCGGGTAGAGGAAAGCCTGGGCCAAGAGGGCCGGCTCCTCTTGCGTCCCTCCGGCACTGAAGCCAAGATTCGTATCATGCTGGAGGGGAAGGATAAAGATCAGATCCGGGAACTCGCCGACAGTATAGCACGGCTGATTACAGCGCGTTTTTCCTATTAGGGCAGGGTGAAAATTATTGACACAACGCAAGGCATTTAGAATCTTATCCATATTAGTGGTGGCCAGCCTATCGATCCTAGCCCTCAATTTAATCTTGTCTAAAATTAAACCAGAGCTGTATCTAGAAGCGAGACGAGAATCTCCGCTTGATCTGGCCATGGCCCAATATGCCCTCATGGATGACCTCAGCCTCCAGGATAAGAATGTTCCCAATCTCAGCCAAAAAAATGACCGTGGCATCTTTGTATGGCCCGCCTCCTCAGTTCTCCCAGAATACCGTAAGGCAGATCTCAACCTTTACCGGGGGAGGGCGAAAAATGAACATGCCCTAGAAGGTATCACCATTTTTATTGATGCAGGAGAGGTGGTTGCCCCAAAAGTGATTGCTCCTAGCGCTGGGGATGGCCCTGAGGCGGCGAAAAAGCCCGCGGGCAATGTTGCTCCCACAGACCCATACACAGGCCTTCCCGTATCGCCCTACGCAGCCCAACGCGCCGCAGAAGATGACGATAATGAAGAAGAGACAGCAGTAGCTCCTGATGTCATTATTGCTCAGGACCAAATCCTCACGAAGCTAGCAGACTTGCTCAAAAACCAGCTGGAGGCCCTGGGCGCTAAGGTTGTGCTGACGCGAGACCAGACGGACTCTCAGACGGAGATTTCTCAAGCTGCCTTTATAGGCAATACGCTGGCTATGCGCTTTGTGGATGAGCTACAGGAACAGAAGTTTAAATCTCAAGCGATTGAAGAGCTCATACCCTATTTGCAAACCGCTGTGTCGGCCCCTGATTCTCCTGAGGCCCGGAGGGTCTTTACCCAGACAGGGGTAGGACCGGAACTTCGCCTGCTTTTAGACATGGAAAAACAATATAAGGATGTCTGCTTTATCTCCCTACGCCTAGGCGACGACCAGGCGGCGAAGGGGAGCCGTGTCGTGTATTATGGCAGTAGCAGCGCGGAACGCAATGGCAGCTCTGAACTGTTGGAAGACAGCAACCAGGATATGCCGGCTTATGTGGCTTATGATGCCTCAGCCAGGCGTCGGCTGGCCGAACAGATGGACCGCAATATCCGCCAGTACCTGCCAGAGCTGAATTATCAGGGGAAACAGGCCGGAGTGGGGGAGGGCCAGGTCTTGTCTGCCCGCTATAATAATCTGACTTCGGTCGAGATTATTGTGGGCGAGCGGCAGAATGAGGAAAATATGGCCACCATCTCAAAAGAGAAAACCCTGGTAACTTTGGCAGAAGCGTTAGCGCACTCTACCTATCAGTTCTTCTGTGCAGAATAGGTGAGGGACATGAAACAAGATAGAGCCAGACCCGATATGGTCTTGATTGTTTTATTAGTGCTGGCGGTCGCGCTTGTCTTAGCTGTGGTTTTGCTTTTAATCCTCCGTCCAATGCGGCCAGACGTGGAAACCGGCCCGGTCCAGAAGCTCGACCTACAAGGCAAGGTTTGGGTTTCCTACGGTGATTCCATTACAGATGGGGGCTTCTGGCAGGCTGCAGTTGCGGAAAAATTTGGCTTAGACCACCGGGACCAGGGCATTGGAGGAACTACGCTGGCGGGTTTTGGCCCTCTGGCCTTTTGGCAAGAGGAGCGCTTGACCGAGATAATCGCCGCCCAGCCAGCTCTCATTACGATCATGGGTGGCACGAATGACTTTTTTTCAGACTTTTATATCGGTAGCTCAGAGCAATTAGACCTGCCCCTAGATGAAAAGACCATGGACAATTTTCTGGGTGCCTACGCCTATATTGTGGAACGTCTGCAGGCGGCCCTGCCACAAACGGTGATTGTACTCATGACCACCCCCCTGAATACGACTTATTTTAGCGACCAGCCCCTCAATGGAAGAGAAAATAGTATTATGGACTTTGCGGATGCCACTGCCCAGGTAGCAGCCCACTATGCTTTGCCCCTTGTGGATATGCGGGACCTCTACCAGACAGCTGCGGAATTCGAGCCGGATTTTTGGGATGGGATTCATCCTAATCTGGAGGGTTCGGCCAAAATCTCCCAAGCCCTCATTGACTGCCTAATAGATATAGCAAAATAAATGCCTGCAAGGTACAATCAATAAGTGTTTTATTGAGAGACGATGGAGGTAGGATCCGTGGATAAAGCAAACAAATTCGCCAATGTTATTCCGAATAAAGACCAGTGGCAGCATTTTTTCAAAAATGAGCCTCACTACCTGTTGATGGACATCATAGGATCTTTTTTCTACGCGGCCGGGGTCATGATATTCGTCTACAACGCAGACTTTGCTCCTGGGGGCGTCACGGGTATTTCCCTCATCCTGAACCACTTTTTCCCCAACCTCACAGTGGGTATTCTTTCCATCCTCATCAACATACCTATTATCTTCGTAGCCCTGCGCTTTTTGGGAGGAATGTACTTAATCCGCACTTTCCAGACCATCTTAATCAATGCCTTCTTCTTGGACGTTATCTTACCTATCTTCCCCACATACCCCATTACCGGACCGGTGGATAACCTCTTTGCTGCGGTCTTTGGTGGAGCAATCTACGGCTTTGGTCTCGGCATTATTTACCAAACGGGCACTTGCACGGGTGGGTCCGACCTGGTCATCATGTCTATCCGCAAGGTCAAACCCCATTTTTCCGTAGGTGAAATTACCATCCTTATTGACGGTCTCATCATCTTAGCCGGTGTGTTTGTTTACAAGAGCCTTAATGCCCTGATGTACGGTATTCTTTTCACGGCTTCTTATACGGTGGTTATTGACAAGTTCATGAGTGGGGCTATATCGGGTAAGGTGGCTCTCATAATTAGTGACCAAAGCCAACGGATTTGGGAAGAGATAAAGTTAAATCTGGAGCGCGGCGGTACCTTCTTAAAAGCTGAAGGTGCCTTCTCTGGTGCGGACAAGAAAGTCTTGCTGGTAGCCTGCAATAAAAAACAGGTCCCGACCATTCGGAAGATTGTCGGAAGAATTGACCCCAAGGCTTTAACGATTTTCCTTGACTATACCGAAGCCAGGGGGGAGGGTTTCATTCCCCACTATGAGGACTTTACTTCCTAGGTCAAAGCCTACAAGTCCTGACCTGGTTACCTAGTCAGACTGGCGCTGGCTTGAGGAACCTGAACAAAGATATAAGGCCTAGTAATGGGCGTGTGATTGCAATACAAGTAATACTTTAGTATTGTTACATGAAGATTAGAGGAGGAATTCAACGATGAGAATTTTCTCGGCCGATGACCTGATCGGCCCCATTAAACGCATGTGCATTGAATGCAACCGCGTTTTACCTGACGACGTCCGCGTGAGACTTCAAGCCCTTAAGGAAGAGGAAGATTCCCCTGCTGCCCTTTCTGCCTTGGAAGATATTATCCACAACTACCAGCTTGCTGAAGAGAGTCAAATGCCTATCTGCCAAGATACGGGTATGGCTCTTGTTTTTATTTGGGTGGGAGAAGATGTCTTTCTGCAGGGAGATTTAGAGGCGGCTGTAAACGAAGGTGTGCGCCAAGGCTACACAGAAGGCTACCTGCGCAAATCTATCGTGTCTGACCCTCTGCGGCGCGTCAACACCGGGGACAATACCCCTGCTGCTGTCTATCTTTTTCGGATGCCTGGCGACAAGGTTAAGGTTACTGTGGCGCCTAAGGGCTTTGGTTCAGAAAATATGGGCAGACTTAAAATGCTCCGTCCTGGTGATGGGGTAGAAGGTGTCAAAGACTTTGTGGTCGAAAGTGTTAAGCTGGCCGGCCCTAATCCCTGCCCCCCCATTGTCGTCGGTGTAGGTATTGGCGGTAACTTTGATAAGGTTGCCCTGGCTGCAAAGCTATCCCTCTTAAGAGAGACGGGAAGCCACAACCCAGACCCTTATTATGCCGATCTGGAAGCTGAGCTCTATGACCTGGTGTCTCAGACAGGGGTTGGGGCCCAAGGTTACGGCGGACGTTCTACCGCCTTGGCCGTGCATGTCGAAGCCCTGCCGACACACATTGCTGGCTTACCTGTGGCTGTCAATATCAACTGCCATGCCACACGTCATATGACGGAGGTACTCTAATGGAATATCACTTAACTGCCCCCTTGAGCCTTGAGGATAGTAAGAAATTACGCATGGGTGACCGGGTTTACTTATCTGGCACAATTTATACCGGCCGGGATGCTGCCCACAAGCGCTTTGTGGAAGCCCTGGATAGGGGAGAAGACCTGCCCTTCCCTGTGGAAGGTTCGGTTATGTTTTTTGTGGGTCCCTCACCCGCAGCCCCGGGGCAAGTAATTGGTGCCTGTGGCCCCACCAGTTCTTACCGCATGGATGCTTTCTCTCCACGCCTGTTGGCCCTAGGCCAAAGGGCCATGATTGGTAAAGGCAAGCGCAGTCCTGAAGTTATTCAGGCCATGCAGGACCATGGTGCGGTTTACCTAGCTGCTGTAGGCGGCGCAGGTGCCCTGCTAGCTGGCTGTGTCAAGGAAGCCCAAGTTATCGCTTATGAAGACCTGGGTGCAGAAGCGGTTCGTAAACTGCGGGTTGAGAATATGCCACTTTTAGTGGTTATCGACAGTGAGGGCAACAACCTCTATGAAAGTGGACCGGCTGCTTGGCGAGCAGAGAATGGCTATGCCTAAGCGATTACAGGCTTGAAAGGAAATCGATATGAAGAACGGTAAAAAATTAGTGATTGGGGTTATCGGTGCGGACGTGCACGCCGTGGGCATCCGCATTCTAGACTTTGCCTTTAATGAGGCGGGTTTTGAGGTAACCAATTTGGGGGTTATGGTATCCCAGGAAGAATTTATTGCAGCAGCTGTTGAGACGGATGCCGATGCAATTGTTATTTCCTCCCTTTATGGCCACGGCGAATTGGACTGCCGCGGCATGCGGGCCAAATGCGATGAGGCGGGCCTAGACAATATTTTGCTCTTCGTGGGCGGCAATATTGTTGTGGGTAAGCAAAACTTTGAAGATGTCGAAAAACGTTTCCACGCCATGGGCTTCAACCGGGTTTTCCCTCCCGGAACAGCGCCTGAAGAAACGATTAAGTGGCTAAAGCATGACTTGGGCGTCCAAGATGAGCCCGCAGATAACGGGGCTCAAGCCTAGGGGCTCAAGATGCACTTGTTCACAATGGTGGCTAGGCTAAACCTAGTCCAACTAAGCGAGGGGAGGTAGTTTGTCATGCAGGCCCTGCTCCTGAGTGACTTTGGCTCAACCTTTACTAAAGTATGCGCTGTCGATCCCGAGCATGCAGAAATACTCGGTACAGCTGCAGCCTATACGACTATTGAAACGGATATTTTTGAGGGCTTCCAGCAAGCCCTGGACAAGCTGGAAAGCCAGATAGGCCCTCTGGATATTCAAACCCATAAGGCCTGTTCTTCTGCCGCAGGGGGTTTACGCATGCTGGTTTCTGGCCTGATGCCTGAGCTCACCGCAGAAGCGGCAAAAATGGCTGCCCTGGGTGCCGGCGCCAAGGTGATTAAGGTTTTTGACCACGAACTAACCGATGAAGACCTTGACCTCATTTCTGAACTGAAGCCAGATATTTTCCTCCTGACTGGGGGAACGGATGGTGGCAATAAATCCTGTATTTTAGAAAATGCCCATGCCCTGGCTGAGATCCATTTTAATCAGCCCATTATTGTGGCGGGCAACCGGTCAGCCAACCGCAAGATTCGTGAATGCTTTACCCAAGCGTGTTTGGATTTCCGCATTGTAGCAAATGTTATGCCCCGCCTGGGAGAGCTGAACATTGGCGAGGCACAAGAGGCTATCCGACAAGTCTTCCTGTCTAAGATTGTCGAAGCGAAGGGCTTATCCCGTATTGAAGGGATGATCCACAATATCCTCCTGCCTACGCCAGCGGCTATGCTAGCGGCCATGAAAGTTCTGGCCCAGGGTACAGAGGAGGAAGCGGGCATTGGTGACCTTATTGCTGTTGACCCCGGCGGAGCGACGACCGACGTTTATTCCATGGCTGAAGGCCTGCCTCAAGATATGACTACGGTCATGAAGGGCCTACCTGAGCCCTATGCCAAACGGACGGTTGAAGGGGATATCGGCATGCGGTATAGCCTGCATGGTATCCTGGAGGCCAAAGGTCTGGACCTGGTGGCACAAAGAGCCCATCTGGATCCGGACACCGTTCAAGCACTCTGTGATGACCTGGCTCAGCATACGGACCGCGTACCGGCGACAGAGGAACTGCGCCAATTGGACGATGCCCTGGTGGGCACGGCTATTGATGTCGCGGTTGGCCGGCACTGTGGTTCCATTGAAGAAGTCTATACCCCCATGGGACGAGCTTTTGCCCAAACGGGCAAAGACTTAAGGTCTGTGGATACCCTGGTCTTAACAGGAGGAGCGGTGATTCACAGCCGAAACCTGAAAAAACTTGCCTCCTATGCTGCCTGGGACCCTGCAAACCCTGCCTCTCTGCGTCCAAAGGACTTTAAGGTCCTTTTAGATCAAAAATATATCCTCTCTGCTATGGGCGTGCTTTGCCAAGACGAGCCGACCCTGGCCCTCAAAATCATGAAAAAGGAGTTAGTTGAGCAATGAGCGAAATCCGTAATGTTAAAATACCTGATAAGGAATTCAAAGCCCTCCGAGAGGAGGTCCTTGCCCAATGGCCCACGGGTAAAGACGTCGACCTAGAAGAATCTTTCAAGTACCACGAGGCCATCCCCGAGGAAAAGGTTTTTTCTAAAAAACTGGCTAAGGCCAAGGCCGAAGGTCGGACCTTGATCCAGCCCCGGGCCGGTGTCGCCTTGATCGATAAGCATATTGAACTTTTGCAATACCTAGAAAAGGAAGGTGAGGCAGACCTCCTGCCCACCACTATTGATTCCTATACTAGGCAAAACCGCTATAAAGAGGCCGAGGTAGGCATTGAAGAATCTATTAAAACCGGCAAATCTATGCTCAACGGCTTCCCCGCAGTCAACCATGGGGTCACTGGTTGCCGCCAGGTTTGCGAATCCGTAGGGGTTCCCCTCCAGGTCCGCCATGGGACCCCAGATGCCAGACTCTTAACCGAAGTTGCTTATGCGGGTGGTTTTACCTCTTATGAGGGGGGCGGCATTTCTTACAACCTCCCCTATGCTAAAAACGTCCCCATGGAGCGGACAATCCGCGACTGGCAATACGTAGACCGGCTTACGGGTCTTTACGAAGAAAATGGAATTTCTATTAACCGTGAACCCTATGGCCCCCTGACCGGAACCCTGGTCCCCCCCTTCGTCTCCCACTCTGTTGCCGTGATTGAAGCCTTACTAGCCGCAGAACAAGGCGTCCGGGACGTTACGGTGGGCTATGGCCAGTGCGGCAACCTCATTCAAGACGTTGCTGCCCTGCAGACCCTGGAAACCTTGACCGATGAATACCTGCACCGCTTTGGCCATGATGAGGTCAAAGTAACCACTGTTCTCCACCAATGGATGGGTGGCTTCCCCCAAGACGAGGCCAAGGCCTTTGCTGTTATTTCCTGGGGTTCTGTGGTTGCTGGCCTGTCTGGCGCTACCAAGGTTATCGTTAAAACGCCTCACGAGGCCATTGGCGTTCCCACCAAAGAAGCCAATGCCGCTGGTCTCCGCTGCACCAAGCAGGTTATCTCCATGCTCAACGACCAATCTCTGGAAGAGCATGCCCTAGCCGAGGAGAAGGAAATCATCATGCGGGAGACCCGCTGCATTTTAGATAAATGCATTGAATTAGGCGATGGCGATATTGCCCAAGGCGCTATCCGCGGGGTAGAAGCCGGAGTAATTGATATTCCCTTTGCCCCTTGCCGCTACAATGCCGGTAAAATGCTGCCAGCCAGAGATAACGTCGGCGCCGTTCGTGTCTTTGCGATGGGTAACCTGCCCTTCCCGCAGGACCTCAAGGACTTCCACAAGGCCAAGATGGAAGAACGAGCCAAGGCTGAAGGCCGCGAAGCATCCTTCCAAATGGTTATTGACGACGTTTACGCCATTTCCAAGGGCCGTCTGGTGGGCCGTCCCCGTTAAGTTTGCTAATTTATTGAGAGAAAATCTCGGAGGAAATACATGAAAATCCAAAAAGTTATCTGTTCTGCAGGCAAAACTGGCTTCTACTTTGATGACCAAAAGGCCATCAAAGCAGGTGCTGGCCACGATGGTTTCAACTACGTGGGTGAAGCGGTGACCCCTGGTTTCACCAGCATTCGCCAACCGGGTGAATCCCTGTCCATTATGCTGGTCCTGGAAGATGGTCAAATTGCTTTCGGAGACTGTGCCGCTGTCCAATATTCTGGTGCCGGTGGACGTGATCCGCTGTTTCTGGCAGAGGAATACATCCCACTCGTCGAAAAGCATATTGCCCCTAAACTTGTGGGCCGTGAACTAGATTCCTTCAAGGCTCTGGCTGATGAATTTGACCATATGGAAATTGAGGGCAAACGCCTCCATACTGCTCTGCGCTATGGCTTAACCCAGGCCCTCTTAGACGCAGTGGCCAAGGCCCAAAAGAAGATGATGTATCAAATCGTGGCCCAGGAATATCATTGCCAGCCTGCCCAAGAGATGCTGCCCATCTTTACCCAGTCTGGCGACAACCGCTATGAAAACGCAGAAAAGATGATCATCAAACAGGCCCAGGTCCTGCCGCATGCCCTGATCAACAACGTCGAAGAAAAACTCGGACGCAAGGGCGAAAAATTACTGGAATATGTTACCTGGCTACATGACCGGATCATAGAGATGCGCCAAGATCCGACCTATAGTCCCATCTTCCATATTGATGTCTATGGCACTATCGGTGAAGCTTTTGGCAACGACAACTTTAAGGAAATGGCCGCCTACCTCAAAACTCTGGAAGAGGCAGCTGCTCCCTTCCAACTGCGCATCGAAGGTCCCATGGATGCGGGATCCAAGCCTGAGCAGATCCGCTGCCTGGCCGGCCTGCGCCAAGAATTAGAAAAAGAAGGCTGCAAGGTACAATTGGTCGCGGATGAATGGTGTAACACCTTCGAAGATATCAAGGAATTCACCGACGCTAAGGCTGGCCATATGGTGCAGATTAAGACTCCAGACTTGGGTGGAATTAACAACACCATTGAAGCCGTTCTTTACTGTAAGGCCCATGACATGCATGCCTACCAGGGTGGTACCTGCAACGAGACGGACCGGTCTGCCCAGGTGTGTGTCCAAGCTGCCATGGCGACCCAGCCCGAACAAGTACTGGCAAAACCTGGTATGGGTGTAGATGAGGGCTACATGATTGTCTACAACGAGATGGCCCGTATCCTGGCTTACGAAAAGGCCCAGCAATAGGCGCTCGCTCACAAAAGCCCCCATAAGATCTTAACTTTTATTTGGATTAAGAACCGGCGGCGCGGAGGCGTCACCGGTTCTTTGTGTTTGGTGTCAAGCTAAAGTCCCGCTATAACGCTATAATTAGTCTAATAATTAAGGTTTAGGGTGCTTGACGGCTCCATCTGAAAGGAAAAAACTATGTCCTACTCTGCTCGTATGCAAAAGAACCAACTTTACAGTGTCCTATTAGCCCCACGCGGACGTATTCGGATGGCTGACACGGGCGCTCAAATTGCCCAATTATATCTGTCGCCCTTTGACCAGCTGATTGGGATTATCGGCGAAGCGGGTTCGGGGAAGTCTGCTTTAATCAAGGGGATGTTTCCCGGTTTGGAACTGACTAATGATGATGAAGGGGTTAATGTCCGCCCCCTGCCCATTATGGATTTGGAGGATGAAGGCTTTTTCAAGCCCCACACCTATCACTTGGATGTGCGTTTTGAGATGGGTTTCTACCAGTTGCATGAACTGGCCGATGCCATCCTCAATGCCATGAATAATGGCAAACGAGTGATTGTAGAACACTTTGACCTGATCTACGATGCCTTGGGCCGCAATGCCCATCTGCTGATTGGGGTAGGGGAAGAGATTATTGTCACCCGGCCCTCCTATTTCGGTCCAGAGCCTGAACAGATTGCCCATATTGTCTATGAATCCATTGTTTACCGCAAGATGGCCCATACCACAGAAGATTTATGTGAGTACTGCCTGACTAAGCAGGGAGCTTTCCGCTATACCCATGGCGATGTACGTCATGGCTTTATCCTGTCTTTCCGCGAAAAGCCAGACCTGGATATCCAGATGCTGGAGAAGGATATTAGGGCCATGATTGAGGCTAAGTTGGATGTCTCTTTTCTGGATGACAACCATATCAAAATCGGCGATGTTACCCATTACTGTACCTCACCCCGTGTGCATGTGGACAATACCTCCAAAATTACCAAGTTCAGGCTCTACCCCAAGCTACTGCGCGATTCTATTACGGGCGAATACATGTTGGTTGGTATTGTAGGCTTTGACCTCAACATGAAGCTGGTAGACCTGAACAGCATCTAGCGCCTATCCCTCCGTGCCTACCGCAGATGCCTATTCGCAACATCTGGTCCAGGCGGCTGTCCAAGCGATGCAGCTGGAGGTCGCCTGTGGGCCTAAACCTGGCCTGGTGGATCCCTTTAACACGGGTGCCCACCAAGATATGGACCAGGCTGCTTTTGGCCGGTCCATCCAGGCCTTGGAGCCCCACCTTGGGGCATATGCGCAAGCGGGGAGGAAGCTGGGCATCCGTGAGGGCTCCTACCAGAAGGTAGGGCTAGGGGCTGACCAGGCCCTAGGCGCCTTTACCCAGCTGCAAAGTTTGGGCCTAGCAGGGGAGGAGGCCTCCCTAGCCGCTAACCAGGGGGTAAATTGCCATGCTGGCCTCAATTTTGCCTGGGCCTTGATTTTGCCTGCTGCCCAAATTCTCATGCAGTGGGGGATTAAGAAATCTTTTCCGGAGGACATCTGCCGCCTGGTTGGGGCCTTGGCTAGCCCAGCCTATCTTGCCTGGCGGCAGGAGGAGGGCTGGGGCCGGCCAGGAGGCGCTAGACTGGCCGCAGCTCAAGGCTATCCTTTGGTTCTGAATCCCGGCCTAGTGACCTTACGTGCCTGGACTAAGGAGGACCAGGTGCCAGATCGTAACTTCCTTTTTCTCGTAAGCCTGGTCCGCCTCATGGCAGTTAATCCCGATAGTAATATCCTGCGCCGGGGAGGGGAGGCGGGCCTGTCCTGGGTTCAGACAAGGGCTCAGAATATTCTGCGTGACTTCCAGATCTGTGAGGGGGACGACCCAGACACACAGCAGCTGGATCACCTTGACTTCCTTAGCGCCCTTAAGGATTTTGACTGTGAAATGATCGCACAAAATCTTTCCCCCGGAGGTTCTGCTGACCTTCTGGCCCTGGCTATTTTTTTTCGTCTCTTAGAGTTTGACTTCCTATGCTAAAATGACTAGCAATGGGCTAGTGAAGCCCTATGTTAAATGAGTGAGGAGAGATTGCCTTGCAATTTCCTTTAGATAATCACCAAGAAAACTGGGAACAGACCAAACGCCGCAACCACAATATTCGCGCAGGCTCCGGGTCTAGTATCCGCCAGGCCACCTTTATCACGATGGTAGGCATGTTCCTGGCCAAGCTTACCGGCTTCCTAAGGGAAATGCTGATTGTCCCTAAATTTGGCTATGGCCTATTATCTGACACCTACGTCAATGCTTTTCAAATTCCTGACCTGGTTTACGAGCTTTTGGTAGGTGGGGTAGTGGCAGCTGTCCTGACGCCTACCCTGTCTGCCGGTATCGAAAAGCGCCGAGAACGTGAGACTTGGTATTCCGTCTCGGTCTTTGCAAGTCTTTGTATGGTGCTGACTGGGGTGGTCCTCCTCCTAGCGGAGCTCTTGGCTTATCCTCTGATCCACTTGATCACGGGAGCCTATGCCGCAGATGCATCTGCAGAACTCCGGCAGATGGCCGAGATGGCAGCTCCTTTAACCCGGATTCTGCTCATCCAATCTTTCCTCCTAATTCTGGTATCCCTCCTGCACAGTTCGCTTTCCGCCTATAAACGCTTTAATGCCCTGGCCCTAGGCCCTGTGCTCTATAATGTCTTTTATATTTTAGCCTTAGTTTTCTGGGGGGCACCGGATGAGCAAGGCCTGAGACGCGTAGCCAGGGGTGTCGTGCTAGCAGCCTTTTTTTACTTCCTCTACCAAGCCTTCTGTGCTCGCAGAGAATTGCGCTACTATCGCTTCCATTTGGACCTGCAAGACTCCGGCTTTAGGCGGCTGGTCCGTTTAGCCATTCCGACCATCCTCTCTGGCTCGGTCCTACAGCTTTCAAGTGTCATTATGAACCGCTATGCTAATGGCTTAAACCTGCCAGGCGCTGTGACTGCCATCCGGCAGTGTACGACCACCTGGGGTCTGCCCTATGCGATTTTTGCCGTAGCGATCGGCAACGTCATGCTACCTAATATCTCGGGCTTTTATGAATTGGGTAACAGTAAAAAAGTCCGGGCTTTATACACGTCCAGCCTGCGTCGGGCTATTTACTTTGTTGCGCCCTTTGCGTTAAGTTTTGCCGTGATGAACTTTGAAACGATCCAGGCTATTTTCCAATGGAATCCTGCTTCCTACTCCAACTTGGAAGTCAGTCAGACAGCCTCAGCCCTGTCCTGGTTCTGCCTGAGTATGCTGGCTCAGACGGTTGTTTTTATCACCAACCAGGCCTTCTATGCCCGCAAAGTGACAGGGATAGCCCTCTTTGTGGGTATTCTGTCCCTGGCCCTAAATCCACTCTTCCTCTATCTTTTCGTTGTGGTAGGGGATAGGGGCTTGGCCGGAATTGGTATGGCCCATGCTGCTTACAGCTGTGTAGCTGCTTTGGTGGTCTTTGCCCTCTACAAGCGGCATCGTCAGGATATGCGGCCCTATCGCTTGACTGCCTTTTTTATCCGCCTGCTTCTGTGCCTAGGCGTAACTTGGCTAGTCTTGCATAGCTTTAACAGCCTGCCCCTCTTTCCCGACCATAAGATCCTGCAGCTCCTGCTTTACGCCTTAAAAATGTTCTTGAGTCTCTTTACCTACTACTTGACAGGCCTTGCACTCAAATTCCGCGAGGCCTTGGACTTGCAAGACACTCTGCGTCGCGCTTTTGGCCTCGGCAAAGTCTAGCAGGACTAAAAATCTCTGTGCTTGACCGGTCCGCCTGACCTACGGGCTTGCCCATGTCGTGCCTGGCCTTGCGCCTTGCCCTTAGATGGCAAAGTCCTCTTATCCTTCTGCCCTGACTTGGACTCCGACTTAGGCTGAATGGGGGCGGACTTGCCAGGCCCCTGGCTCTTTCCCGGCTTGCCCCGGCCTGATCTCCGCCTACTCTGTTCTCGAGATTTGGACCTAGCTGGCGATTTTCTAGCTGACTTTGGCCGGCCTGCGGAACCGGCATAACGCTTTCTTTCCCGGGTCTGCAAGGGGTCGTAACGATCTTCGAGATTAGCATTTTGCAGGTAGCGTGACTGGGACCGGATACGGGCAATCACCTCAGCTTCCTTGTCTTCGGAGATAAAAAGCGTCTCCTGTTCTCCTGGGCGTTCCCAGGCGTAGGGCTCAGGAAAAATCCGCAGTTGACGACAGAACTTATCAAAGGCTTCCATCTCTCCAGGGGCCACAAAGGAGAAAGCCAGCCCCGTTTTGCCTGCCCGGCCTGTCCGTCCGATACGGTGGGTATAGTTTTCCAACTCTAGCGGTAAATCATAGTTAAAGACAATATCCACGTCATCTACATCCAAACCGCGGGCCGCTACGTCTGTACCCACTAAGATGGCTGTTTTGCCCTCCCTAAAATCCCGCATGACCCGGTTCCGGCTGGATTGAGGCATGTCGCCTTGCAGAGCCGCAGCGGCAAAGCCTTCCTGAGCCAGCTTGCGGGCGGCAATTTCTGCTGATTGCTTCATATTAACAAAGACCAAGGCCTTATCTACTTGAAAGTCCCGCATAATATCCTCAATGGCTTCTATGCGTTCTGATCCGTTGGCCACCGTATAAAATTCCCGGATATCTGGCTTGTCCTCTGCCTGGGCTTCAACCTTGACTTCCAAGGGCCGTTTTTGATACAGCCAGGAGATGTCCAAAACTTCACGCGAAAGGGTAGCCGTAAAGAGCCCTTTGACGGCAGATTCATTGCAACGCCCCATGATGTAGCGCACATCGTCCACAAAACCCATGTCCAGCATACGGTCTGCCTCATCCAGAACCAGGTACTTCAACTGAGACAGGTCTACATTGCCCCGCTTTATATGGTCGATGAGCCGACCCGGAGTGGCAATAATAATATTAACCTCATGGTTTTTTAGCCGCCTAATTTGCTTCCGCATATCCTCGCCGCCATACACGGCTAGGCTTTGAATTTGTGGCAGATAGCTGGCTAAAAGGTCAAACTCTACTTTGATTTGCTGGGCCAGCTCACGTGTAGGGGCTAGAACCAAGGCCTGGATAAAGTCTTCCTGAGGATTGATATGCTCAATAATCGGAATACCAAAAGCATAGGTCTTGCCCGTACCCGTAGGCGCTTCGGCAATGACATCTCGGCCCTCCAACATAGGTCCGATCGCCAAAGCCTGCACCGTAGTGCACTGACTGATCCCCTCCTCAGCTAATGCTGCAATAATCTGGGGGTTGATAGGAAAATCTTGAAACAACTTATCAACAATATGTGTGCTCATGCTCGCTCCGCTCTTAAACAATCCTTAATCTCTACCAAAAGCTCAATCTTTATTAAAAAATCGACTTTACCAAAGCATCAATCTTTAACAATATATCTTAACTTCTTAACTTCTTAACTTCGACTACTTATTTTAACATGTTCCAGGCATAGCCCACACACTCTGCCTAGCCCCTGCAGGGGCTGCTAAAGTGAAAAAGTATTTCCACACCAAAGGGGCAGAATGAAAAAGTAAAATCCACATTTAAGGGCAGGAAGTTGCATTTAGTCTTACAGAAAATCCACTGAGAATTAATTCTTATACTCGACAGGTTTTTGAGGCTTGTTAACTTTTTAGGCCGGGCTTCATGAACTGTCAATGGTCTTTGACCGCTAAGCGGCGCCGAAGGCGCCATTGACTGTTCATGAGACCCGGCCATAGTTTAATCAAGCCTCAAAAACCTGCACAGGAGATTGCCAGCCAATTCCCTGTGGAACCCGCGAAAGTCGTCTTTCACAAGCTATTCTATCCTTCGATTTCAGCCAATTGCCGGTGGAAATTGAGGAATTCATTTTTCACAGCTTAACCTGCCCTTAGATTTCAACCAATTAGCTGTGAAAATCGAAGAAGTCATCTTTCACATGCCTTTCGCCCTTAATTATTTAGCCAAAATTCATGTGAAATAAATTATTATGACATTCCACCATAAATTGGGCTTATCCGGCCCTAGCAGAATTCATGTGAAATAACTCCATATGCTATTTCACCATATAATTTCTTTATCTGGTCTGGGTATAAATATTGTGAATTGGGCCAATATCACATTTCACAATATTTTTTGGCATTTTTCCCCTGCCCAAAGGCTTGTGAAATGGACAAAAGCAATATTCCACATATTTCTGATTTGCTGAGCCGGCTTAGAGGCCTTGTGAAATGAACAAAGGCAAATTTACACACTATTTGTGGCTTGACTTACTTGCCAACCTAAATATCCTGCTAAACCGGACCGGTCAGGCCGAAAAAGGTTGGCAAACCCCTGATTTGGTGGACTTGCCAACCAAAATCTCCATCAAACTAGCTCTGCCGGCCTGAAAAGGGTTGGCAAACCCATGATTTGGTGGACTTGCCAACCAAAATCTCCATCAAACTAGCTCTGCCGGCCTGAAAAGGGTTGGCAAACCCATGATTTGACGGATTTGCCAACCAAAATCTCCTGCCAAACTGGCTCGGCCGGCCTGAAAAAGGTTGGCAAACCCCTGATTTGGCGGATTTGCCAACCAAAATCTCCTGCTAAACTGGCTCGGCCGGCCTGAAAAAGGTTGGCAAACCCCTGATTTGACGGTCTTGCCAACCTAAATATCCTGCTAAGCCCGCCCGGCCGGCCTGAAAAAGGTTGGCAAAGTGCTGATTTAGCGGACTTGCCAACCAAAATCTCCTGCCAAACTGACTCGGCCGGCCTGAAAAGGGTTGGCAAACCCCTGATTTGACGGTCTTGCCAACCTAAATATCCTGCTAAGCCCGCCCGGCCAGACTGAAAAGGGTTGGCAAACCCCTGATTTAGCGGACTTGCCAATCAAAATCTCCTGCTAAACTGGCTCGACCGGCCTGAAAAAGGTTGGCAAACCTCTGATTTAGCGGACTTGCCAACCAAAATATCCTGCTAAACTGGCTCGGCCGAGCTGAAAAGGGTTGGCAAACTCCTGATTTAGCGGACTTGCCAACCAAAATCTCCTGCCAAACTGGCTCGGCTGGCCTGAAAAAGGTTGGCAAACCCCTGATTTGGCGGATTTGCCAACCAAAATCTCCCATCAAACTAGCTCGGCCGGGCTGAAAAGGGTTGGCAAACCTCTGATTTAGCTGACTTGCCAACCAATGCCGGCTAGCAAATACTGCCTAAGAAGGTCATTAAAGAAAGGCAATTACGAATTTACACACTATTGGGGACTTGACTGGACATAAGTCGAAAGTCAATGACCTGATGTACATTATCTGCAAACTTGTAAGAAAAATGAGGAAGTTGGATTCGCTGAGAGAAAATGGATGCGGCTGAGCCGACCTATGGGGGAAGGAGGCAGGTTGAGATTGCTCACACGCAAATAGGCAGTAGCTACGGTGGAAATTCAAACAAGAAAGTTGCCACAAGCCTTTCACATGGTGTTTGGCTTGTGGCAACTTGTCTTCCTTTTGCACTACGCATAAGGATGGAGATTTGCTATCTCCCCTCCTCACTTTTCCTTCTTAGAAGAATTTGAAGTCTTATCACTACTTTTAGTAGATGTACTCTTGACATCCTGAGAAGATGCGCTCGTAGCACTTTTAGCAGATGTACTTTTGGCATCCTGAGAAGATGCGCTCGTAGCACTTTTAGCAGATGTACTCTTGGCAGACTTAGAAGCTTTGCTCGTAGCACTTTTAGCAGAGGTGCTCTTGTTAGCTCCGGAAGTTGCCTTCTTGCTCGCTATAGCGGATGTTGTCGTAGCGTTGCTAGACGGTTTGGTATTAGATCTTTTTGCAGATCCCATTTTCCGAGAAGCCTTCTGTGTAGTCGGAGCAGGATCATCTTCGATACAGAAGGTAGGTCTGCTGGCAGCACGCATGTGCGGTGGAAGCTTATAGTAGCCTTCTATTTTCTGATGATTCAGATAAAGGCAATAAAGTTGGCTGAGGTAGATGAGGCTACCTGACATGAGTTTGAATCGTTGGCAAATACTATTAAAGGTTGCCATGTTGGAAAAAATATAGCCGTGTTCAATGTTGGATATGGTTGCGGCTGAGCAGAAGACCTGACTGGCAAGCTGAATTTGGGTTAGTCCAGCCTGCTTACGTTGTTTGCGAAGTTCATCACCGATAAGCATTTGCACGTCATCATAAACTGTAGGATAGACTTGCGCTAATTTCACCCAATATATCGCTTCAAATCCCATCCCCTCTTTATGTGCAGCATCTAAAAAATCATTCAAGTTATACCCCACTTTCTTTACTACAGAGAAATAAAAGACAATTTTAGCCTAGCACGTTTGGGATTCATTACTGATAAATTACAGATGTGTGCCGCATATATATAATCCTTAATTTTTACAGATAGAGGCAGGTAAAGATAAAATATTTTGACGTAGTTTTATATAATATCATTAAAAATAACATCACTTATACGGAGATTCAGACCAGTATTATTCGCTTAGCTGCTACAGTAATTTCCCCAGCAAAAGGTGCGACGCTAACATGATTTTTACGGTCATTTCCTCTGTGTATTTTGTTTTACACGCCTTAGGCGGGATTCTAGCCGGGCTTGACTATACTGGCTTAACCATACCTACTTAGCCATACCTATCCTCTGCGCACAGGGCCTTTCTGCCCCTGGATTTTAGCAAAGTGCTTGGAACACGGTATAATAGTTGCACTAATCTTTGCAAGCTAAGTAAGTTAAGTAAGTTAAGCAAGTTAAGCAAGCTAAGTAAGCTAAGTAAACGAAGCAAGCTAAGCAAGCGAACCAAGCTAAGTCCAAGCGGCTTTGGACTAAAGAGCCCAAAGCTTTATGCTTGGGCGGATATAAGGAGAAAACCTATTTATCCTGTTAATGAAATACACCCTGACCGCGCTATCCTGCTTGGCCTTATTTTGCCCGAAGACGAAGAAGAAGCCCAGGAAGCCTCCCTGCAGGAGCTAGTTGAACTTTGTGAGGCCTGTGAGATTGAGGTCGTCGGGAAGAGCTTACAGCGGAGGCCGGGTCTGGATCCAGCCACAGCTGCAGGCAAAGGCAAAATATTGGAGTTGGCAGAAATGGCTGAGCTTTTAGAGGCCAACTGCCTCATTTTTGACGGCGAGCTCTCGGGTAGCCAGATGGCCACGATTGCCGAACTCTCGGACCTCAAGGTCCTGGACCGGACCCTCTTAATTTTGGACATCTTCGCCCGGCGTGCCAAGACAAGCCAGGGTGTTTTACAGGTGGAGATTGCCCAGTTGCAAGATAGGCTTTCCCGCCTTTCGGGCTCTGGCCAGGCTCTCTCTCGTCTGGGGGGCGGTATTGGCACAAGAGGACCAGGCGAAAGCAAGCTGGAAAGTGACCGCCGACACATTCAGAGTCGGATCACTAAGCTTAAGCGCAGGCTCCAACAAGTAGCCAAACGCCGTCAACTTATCCGCGCACAGCGGGAGGAGCGTGAGGCCTATACAATTGCCGTTTGTGGCTATACCAATGCCGGTAAATCTAGCCTGATCAATGCCCTCTGTGCCTCAGACCTTGAGGCTTATGATCAGGTTTTTGCGACCCTTGACCCCTTGGTTCGCCGACTGCCTCAAGAAGGGCCGGAGCTCTTATTAACTGACACCGTAGGCTTTATCCGCCGTCTCCCCCATGAGTTGGTTGAGGCCTTTAAATCCACTTTGGATGAGGTAAGGGGAGCCGACTTTATTATCCAAGTCACAGATGGTTCAGACCCTGAGGCTGCTGAACAGTGCCAGATGGTAGATGACTTGCTTTATTCTCTCGAGGTCAGCAATAAGCCCCGCATCCATGTCCTGAATAAGCTAGACCTCGTCTCTCCAGACCAGCTGGCGGGCGGAGGCTTTTTCCCCTCCACGAGGGAGTCCAACCTAAAAGAATGCTGGGTCTCTGTGAGGACGGGCCAAGGTCTTCCCGAACTCCGTCAGGCTATTCTCGATATGGTTAGCCAGGACTGGGAACAGGTCAGTTGGCGGATCCCTTACGCCGACTCCGCAAAGCTGGCAATTATCCGTCAACAGGCCTGGATAAATCAGCTAGAATATGGGGATGAGGGCATTTTGGTTTCTTTTCTTGCCCCTCGCCCTGTGATTGCTCGTCTGGGCCTGGCTTAGCACAGCTGGCTCCTAGACTATATTTAATTAAGGTAAAATTATATGCAAGTTCTTACTGGTAAAAAATACTTTGACGCTCCTCCTATCCACCGGCTGGGAGATATCCTCGAACGCGGGAAAAAGATCCATGGTGACCGCAGCGCTATTGTTTACCGGCCTACGGTTAAGTCCGACCCGGTCACGGTGACCTATAAGGAGCTTTACACTCAATGCCAGGCCCTCAAAGAATCCTTATTGGGCCTTGGCCTGGGCGGTCAGAGGATAGCCTTAGTGGGCGCGAACTCTTTCACTTGGATGCTGTCCTACTTAACCATCTGCTGGGACACCGGCGTGGCCTGCCCGCTGGATGCCATGCTGACGGGCTTTGAATTGGCCCAACTGATTCAGAGGGCAGAGGTCAAGGCGGTCATTTTAGATCCCGCAGCTCTCAAATCTCTCCTGCCATTTGTGGGGGATTGCCCCCTGGTGGAACAGTGGATTGTCCACAACATGGACTATGATAAAGATCAAAAAGCGCTAGAGGAGCTTACTGAGCTCTTGCAAGCGCACACGGGTCAGGCCCAGGATCTCAGCCTTTTACTCGAGGCAGGTGCAGAAAAGTTAGCCCAGAAGGGGCCTAGTCCCGACAATCCCTTGGCGGACGATGAGCTCTTGGTTCTCCTCTTTACCTCAGGCACCACAGCTGTATCTAAAGCCGTCATGCTGTCCCACGCTAATATTACAGCCGATATTCGTGCCCTTTTAGAAACGGTTCAATTTAAGGATCCTGTACGGACCCTCTCCCTGCTACCCCTACACCACACTTTTGAGAACACGTGTGGTTTACTTTCCGTCTTGAGCTTGGGCGGCTGCATTCATGTCTGCGATGGCCTGCGCTATATCGGGAAGAACATCAAGGAATACCATGTCCACATGGTCATTGGCGTGCCTAAGGTCTTTGAGGCTATTCATAAGCGGATCCTGAGTAATATCGAACGTTCCGGCCAAATGCGGAAGTTTAAGTTTGGTCTCTTTCTCTCCAAATTTTTGCGCTTCTTCGGTATTGACCGGCGGAGGCAAATTTTCGCTTCTGTATTAGAGGAGCTGGGCGGGGATTTTTATATTGCCATTTCCGGCGCGGCAGCCCTCAGCAAAGAAGTGATTGACTTCTTCTACGATATCGGTATTGAGATCTTGCAAGGCTATGGGCTCACCGAAACCGCCCCGGTAGTCGCAGGTTGCAACACCCAATATAACGTGCGCGGCTCCTGTGGACAGCCCCTATCTGGAGTCACCTTAGCCATTGACACAGACCAGCCTAACGAACCTGGGGAAATCCTGATCCGTGGGGATATGGTGATGCTGGGTTACTTCCAAAATGAAGCTGCTAACCAAGAAGTTTTTGGCGAAGATGGCTGGTTCCATACAGGTGATATTGGTTACATTGAGCCTAAGAAACAGGTCCTTTACCTTACAGGCCGTACCAAGTCTATGATCGTTTTGCCTTCTGGCAAAAAGGTCTTCCCGGAGGAGCTAGAAAGCCTGCTCAATAACCAGGAATATGTCAAAGATTCCCTGGTCTTTGGCCAGGAGGATGGCAATGGCGATATTGTCCTGACCGCTAAGCTGGTCCTCGACCAGGAAAAAATGGCCAAAGAAGGCAAAGGCCCGAAGGAAATCCAGGATACCCTGGAAAACTATATCAAGGAAATTAACCACTTGGTACCCAGCTTTAAGGGGATCAGGTCTTACGCTTACAGTTTCCAAGACATGATTAAAACCACGACCCTCAAGGTCAAACGGAATGTGGAAACGCAGCGCCTGCAAGACTTAATTAAGCGGGAACAGCTGGGCTGGCGGGATCTTATTGGTGTGAATCTAGATGAGCTCGAAAGCAAGCTAGCGGAGGAGAAGAAGCCTCTAGAAGAGACAGATCAGCAAAAGCAGCACTCGGTTAGTTCAGATGCTCCACCCCGCAGTTTTGCTGGCCTCAGCCCAGCAGACCTCATGCAGGAAAAGCTGTCCTGCCTCTCCACCTATGACCGGCGCTTAAAGGCCTTGGAACGAGACCGCGACCAAGAGAAGATTATTCTCAATATGAAGCAGGGCCAGCAGGAAGACCTGCTACGGATGGAAGAAGAGAAAAAGCGGGTAGACTTACAGCAAAAGTATCAAGCAGACCTGCAGGCCCTTCATGACCAGTACAACCGCAAACTCTACCAGGTCCGCCAGGAGGCAGCTGGACAAACACGTGCCCACATGGAAGCCTTCCAGACGGAAGCCAATGACCTCAGCAAGGGCTTGTACCTGGATCTGAAGGAATTAAATAAGCAATTGCCTGTTTGGGAAGACCTGCCTGAGGAAATCAAAGATAAATCTAAAGAATGGAACAAGGCGCTCAAACTGGCCTACAAGCGCAATAAACACGAGGATAAAGCGGAACGCAGGGCCTTCCGCCAGCAGCTTAGGGCCATGAAGAAGAACTTCAAAGTCCAGTTGCAAGAAGATAGAAAGGCCTACAAGGAGCTTTCCAGTGAGAGCAAGCAGTCCATTAAGGCTAAACAAGAAGAAGAACGTGAAGCTTTTGCCCAGCTGAAGAAAGAAGGCAAGGAAGCCTTAGAAGCCAATTCGGCTAGAAGCAAGTTACTCCAGGAGGAGCAAAAGCAGATTCTCAAGGATCTGAAAAGTAAAAATAAGCCCTACACCAAGTAGGGCTCAAGTAGGGCTAAGGATTACTAACAATTGAAAGCAAAAGAACGGGAGGGGTGAGAGCCAAGCGGCTTGAGCCCCTCCTGGGTCTTTAAGAACCTATTTCATCCTGGAGGGCTTGGAAACGCTCTTGCAAATCCTGGGTCATAGCCTTGGCATCCGGATAGTCTTCGCCGTACAAGCAGGGTTTAATGATCAAGCGTAGCTCTCTTTTCTTTCCTTCGGGATCTGTAAAGCTGGGAAAACGCTGACCAGGCGGCCAAATGGCGTGTCCCCCCTTGATATAGATGGGTAGGACTGGCGCATCATATTTGGTTGAAAGGTAGGCAGAGCCAGATTGGAAAGGTCCCAACTTGCCGTCTTTGGACCGAGTTCCTTCGGGGTGGATGAGTATGTTGTTGCCAGCTTCTAAGGCATTTTTGGCAGTGATCAAGGATCGCGCTCCCGCAGAGCCCTTGCGTTCCACGGGGATGGCCCGTGCGGCCAGAAACATGAGCTTGCCGAGAAGACCATAGTCGGTTTGCAGATCTGCCCCAATCATGGAGCAGGTCTTGGCATAATGTTCGGGAGGGAGGAGGGAGAAGATCCACAGGGCATCAATATAGGTCACATGGTTAGCAATGATTACGTAGGGCAAATCCTGGGGGATATTCTCTTGGCCTTCCACCACAATATTGAGCTTCCGGCGAATCAGGGCCAGGCTAAGAGAAACAATGAGGCGGCCAGTTAAGGACCGGGGAGGAGGGATCTTATGCCCTGAATCCTTGTGCCTATGCTTACTCTTTTTGTTGGCTTGGTCTGTAGCTCCTGTGTCTCTCGTAGGTCTATTCTTCATCTTGGCATCTTTCTTTTCGGTCCTGCCAGTTTTTAAGGGCGGCAGCGCGGCGGGCGCCCGGTCCGCCCAGGCTGGCGGCTTCTTTTCTGCGCGCACGGAAAAAAGTCTGCAGGAGTTCCTCAGCCTCTGCCGCAAGTAGGCCTGCCTGCCACACCGGTTTACCCGGCCAGTCTAGGTCATAGAGGTGGGCCTTGGAGGCCAAAGCCCCTGTTTTTGGCTGGTAGGCTCCAAAAACGACACGAGCCACCCTTGAATTGAGGATAGCGCCTGCGCACATGGGGCAGGGTTCTAGGGTCACATAGAGGGTCGTTGCTTCTAAATGCCAGGTCTTGAGTTGCTCGCTAGCGCGACGTATGGCCAGGATTTCCGCATGGGCAGTGGGATCCTGTCGCAATTCCCGTTCATTCTTGGCCTGAGCCAGAATTTGCTCCCCAAGGCAAAGCACTGCGCCCACAGGTACATCCCCTGCTTCCGCAGCCTTTTGAGCTTCCGCCAAAGCGAGCTTCATCATAGCCTGGTCGAGGGGAGAAAAGTCCATATCGCCTATTTAACTCCTTATCTTGCAGGACGGCCCGCTTTTACCTAAAATGGTTAAAGTTGATTTTACTACATTTAGCTAAAGGAGTTGAGCGAACTTTATGGCTCTTAAAGAAGGACGCTGTCCCAACTGTGGTTCCATCCTCATGTTAGACCCCGAGCAGGAAAAAGGCCATTGCCTTTACTGCGATGCGGTATTTGATAATGCCAAGGCTTTTGCCCTGGCAGAAAATGTAGGCGATTATGTTTTCCCCCATGAAGAACAGCCACCATATGAAGGTCCCAATCTTGACCCCAAGCAGTACCAGCCCCGATTTGATGTGGATAAACTGCAACAGAGTATTGAGGCTAACCAAAGAAAACAGGCGGCCAAACGCCAAAATAGTGACCTACCCCTGGAACTTTCGGATCAGGCAATCCCAGACCTCAACATGCCGCGCAAGCAAGTGGCCTGGGTGGCAGGTGTCGCAGTGTTGATTGCAGCCATCTTTTTGGCAGTTATGATTCCCATCAGCCTGCAGCGTGACCGGGTGAAAGCGGACCTTAGCAAGGCCTATCTCCAGGAAATTCAGCTGGATCCCGTAGCAGATGCGGAGAAATTGCTCATTCGGGGCAATGATAATTCCCAGGCGGTGGTCCTGGTAAAGGGCAGTATCAGCGAGGAAGATGCCGCAGACTATTTCGAGAAGTTCTGCCAAGAAAGGGCTAAACAGCTCCATATGAACCCGGAGACGGATAACCTGTATCGGAATGTTGGCATGGAAGTTATCTCCACAGAAGGCTCTTGGCGGATCATTGCTACGCCTCAAGATCCGGGCCGACCCTATGTTGTCATTTCTGGTAAGTAAGACATGGCTGAACTAACCCCGCTGTGGCAATACAGCTTAGACTTTCTGGAGTCCAAGCTAGGGGAAGCAAGCTTCCCCCACTTTGTCCAGGCCTGTGAGCAGGGCTTTCAGCAGCAAGTCAACCAAGTGTTGGCTGCGGTGGAGTCCCGGCCTCAGCTGGGCTTTATTTTTATATCCGGGCCGACCTCTTCAGGTAAGACGACCTTTACCCATCACTTGCGCCAGAAGCTTGAGAATCTAGGGAAAAGAGCTAAATTGATTTCCCTTGATGATTACTATTTCGAGACAGCCTTTGTCTACGATGACTGGGGCCGGCCGGACCTGGAATCAGTTGCTAGCTTGGAACTTAGCTTCCTACATGCGCAACTCCAGCAGTTAGCCCAAGGCCAGACGGTAGAGCTCCCAACCTTTGACTTCCAGACCCGCAAACGGATATTCTTACCGGACCATGTGATGCGCCTAGAGGCCAACGATATTATCTTGGTTGAAGGCCTTCATGCCCTTAGTGACGAGGTCGTAGCTGGTTTTTCTCCGGAGAATTATTTGGGTGTCTTTATCATGCCCTATGCCCAATTTATCCATGACAAGCGGACACTTTCGCCTGAGGATATCCGGAAGCTGCGCCGCTGCTCCCGTGATGTTACCCAGAGAGGGTCCAGTGCCCTAGCGACCTTGGATTATTGGCCCGCTATCCAGAGGGAGGAAGAACATTCTATTCTTGCTTATCTGGAACGGGCGGATAATTATATTAACTCTGCCTTAGCCTACGAGTTTACGGTAATCGCGCCTGCAGCCTATAGGGCCCTTAAGCTATCTCTGGACCAATATCTAGCGGGTACCCTAGAGCCCTCAGACAATGTAAAACCAGGACTCTTTTATGCAGATCTTAATGCGGCTATCCAAGAGGCCCGCCGCTTGAGTAAAGTCTGCGAACTCTTGCCTTCTGTAGAGGCTTCCGTGGTGCCGAAAGACTCTATCTTACAAGAGTTTATCTAAAGTTTCAGATGTTACAGAGCCTCTAGACTCCTTTACTTATACTAGGGACAGTTTCACTAATTACCCTTGGCTAAGTCAAAAGCCTTTACAACAGGAGGAAAGCTATGAGCATAGAAATTACTGAAAAGAACTTCGAGGAATTAGTCCTCAATAATGATAAACCCGTCTTAGTTGATTTCTGGGCAAGTTGGTGTGGCCCCTGCCGCGCAGTTGGCCCCGTAGTCGACCAAATTGCTGAAGACTACAAAGACCAGGTGGTTGTGGGCAAGATCAATGTAGACGAACAATCTGCTCTGGCCCAACGCTTTAGCGTCATGTCCATCCCCACCCTGTGTATTTTCCAAGATGGTGAAGTTGTCCATCGTATGGTTGGCGCTCGCCCCTATGAAGATATTAAGGCGGAGCTGGATAAGGCCCTCTAATGTCCAGGCCCCTGGATATCATCTCTCCCTTTTTGGCAGTTTCTCCGGAAATCCTGCAGCCTGCTGGATTTCCGGATTCTTTTTTATTGACACAAGATTTGGCGGCCCAGCTCCTGCCGGCCCGGCCTGCAGACAGCCACAAGGGCACTTTTGGCCGGGCCGCCCTCTGGGCGGGTTCGGAGGCCTATCCGGGTGCCCTACTATTAGCGGTGGAGGCAGCCCTGCGCTCGGGTGTAGGCTATGTAGAGGTGGCTTCGGCAGCTTCAAGCTTGCAGGTCTGCCTGCTGAAGTTTCCCGAAATTGTACTGCTTCAGAACCGTCAAGCCTTGGGCCTAGACCTAGATCCTCAACTTAAAGCCTTGGCCGCTGGCCCCGGCTGGTCTCTCCAGCCAGACCGTGAGCAAATTCTGACGCATTTACTGTCTAGTGACCACCCCTTGATTTTAGATGCGGATGCGCTTAACCTCCTGGCCCTTAAGAGCTCTGGACCTGCTTTGAGGCGTCAACTGCGCCAGCGGAAACCCGGTACCACCCTCTTGACCCCCCACCCGGGCGAATTTGCCCGCCTAGCACCAGACCTGTCTAGCTTGCAAGGAGAAGAAAACCGCCTGCTTGCGGCGCGTCAATTTGCCCAAGACAGCGGAGCCCTCATGCTCTTAAAAGGCAGCCACAGTATCTTAGCCCTGCCGGATGGTATAGCTTTTATTGCGTGCGAAGCCTGTTCTGGCTTGGCACGCGCAGGCTCTGGGGATGTCTTAACAGGCCTCTGTTTGGGCCTGGCCTGCCAAGGTTTATCCCTTGCTGCGGCCGCACTTTTGGCGGTGTGGGTCCATGTCAAAACCGCCCAACTCCTGGCGGCTGCCACGAGCGAGCGGTCTATGCGGGTAGGGGACCTGGCCCAGCATTTCTACCAGGCTTTCCGTCTTCTAGAATAAGCGCTGGATCCTTTTGTACGTAGCGCTAAGCCTATGTCCCTTTACCTATGCAGGAGGGGACTAAGTGGCTTATAGAGCAAGGACACCAGGAGGGAAACAAGGGCCCCTTTCACAATATTGAAGGGGACAAATACCCAAAGGATCAAGCTGGGTAAATCTGTAACCAGCCTATTGCCAGCTTGGTTGGTCATAGCCACAATGGCCTCTAGATTAAAACCCATGACGTTAATATAAAAGGGAATATTGATAAAATAATTAAAGAGCGCGCCGACCAGGGTCATGGTTAGGGTCCCGAGGACCATGCCCTTAATGGCGTTCTGCTTAGACTTGTGATGCTGATAAACCAGGCCAGCGGCAGCCACAAAGCTTGCTCCAATGAGGAAGTTCGCCAGTTCACCGACCATCATCGTTTGACTAAAGGGAAGGTGGAGGAGGTTTTTAACCAGTTCTACGATGACTCCTGCCAGCGGCCCCATACTGAAAGCGGCTAATAAAGCGGGAATTTCTGAAAAGTCAAACTTGAGGAAGGCCGGCATTAAAGGCACAGGAAACTCCAAGTACATGAGTATGAAAGCTATAGCTGACATAATAGAGATCTTGGCGATCATATGATTGCGCTGCTTTTGCTGGTCAATCGTATGCATATCCTGGGCCTGTTGAGTCCCGTTTGCTGTGCTTGATACCGTTTTGTCGTGAAAATTCATATCCTTCTCCTATAAGGCGTCATATTTGCCTTCGGGCAGAAAAAAACCGGCCAAATGGCAGGTTTTTGGGAGAAGATAAAACGCTGAGGTTTTCTCTCATCCAGACTTTACTGTCGGTTAGGGATTGTCACCCTATCGGCTCCCGCAGGAGTTCACGGACTGAAGGCCAGACCGGCCTAACACCGTCGGTAGGGAATTGCACCCTGCCCCGAAAACATGTACAGCCTAACACAAAAGAACTTACACTTCCATTTTAGACGTAAATTTTGCCATTATTTCTGCTATTTTTATGCCTTGAGGGCATTGACGCTCGCAGCGGTGGCAGGCAATACAGGCCGCTGGCAGTTTGTGGTCTTCCCAGTCGGCAAAGGCCTGAGGCCTACCCCATGGGCCAGCTTCCATAGCAAGTTGGTTATAGACTTCTAAGATAGATGGGATATCAAGGCGCTTGGGACAGTCTGGCAAGCAATATTTGCAGTTGGTGCAGGGGGCAGAAATTTTCGTGTCTTGAAACTCATGGTAAATCATCGCTCTCTCCTTATCTGGTGTTGAGCATTTCCGTCTAGCCGGCTGTGGAGTGCAAGGCGCAAGCCTTAGCCCTTACGGCGTAGGAAAACCCGCAAGCGGGCCCGAAATTCATAGAGGTCTAGCAGCCAATCATTAAAGAAACCGGCTTGGTAAATTGAAATAAGCATCATAACGACTATGGGTGCAAAAATCGCAGCCCAAACCCCCATAAAGCGCAGGGTGACATAAAAGAGGATGAGGGTGAAAAGGGGGTGAAGGCCAGTTGCCGTTCCCATCAGCTTAGGCTCGGCAATTTTCCGCAATACAGTATAAATAGAAATGGTGATAAAGAGGAAGGTGGCAAAACCCACATCACCAATGAGGAACTCCAAGATACACCAGGGGACCAGGAAGGTCAGGGAGCCCACAACGGGTAGGATATCCAAAACGCCCATAAAGAGGGAGAGCAGGATAGCATAAGGATAACCGTAGATAGTAAAGGCAATCAGCATATACACGGTACAGAAAATTGCTAGGTAGAATAAGCCTCTTACGTACTTACCTACCGCAACAATACCGGTATTCTTGACCATGGCTAGGGTCTTGCGGGTGGGCCGGGTGAGGACCTGGCTTAATTTTTTTTGAATTTTCTCGTAGTCCAAGAGGATAAAGAAAATTGCCATAAAGAAAGTAAAGAGCCAGAGGACAACCGCAGTGGTTTGCGAAATTAATTGTCTGCCAAAACTCACTGAGAAGTTGAGGATCTTGTTGCCAGAGCTTTGCAGGCCGCTTTGCAAACGGTTCAGGAGGTCCTGGAAATAGCCTGCTATGGGGCCGGGCAACTCTGCAATCCAGCCTTGAATTTTCTCAACAGTCTCGGGATCACCAAGGTCTAGGAGGTTGCTTTTTTGCAGGATTGCCGCAAACTCTTGAACCTGGTCCAGGGCGACCTTAAGCAAGAAATAAGTCGGTACGACAAGTAAGGCCAAGATCAGGATGACCATGATAAAACTGAGGATTCCCCGGGGGATTTTAATGTGTTTGTAAATCGTATTTAAGAGCGGGGAGAGGAGAGCTGCCAGAAGACTAGCCCAGATCAGGGGGGAAAAAATATGCAGTCCTGGAATGATGAGGTAGTAGATAGCCAGGCAACCCAAAATGAATAAGATAGTCCTGACTAAGATGCGCCAATAAAGGGCCTTGGGATCCTTGGCCTTGACTTTAGTTTTGCTGTCTTTTCTTTGTTCGGCTTGATCTGACATGGGCTATAACCTCGACTCATCGTTAGGCTTTTAGAATTCTATTATAGCTAAATGTTCCAAGAGAATCTTAACCCCTAGGCCAATTAAGACGATCCCACCTACGATTTGGGCTTTTTGCTGAAACTTTTCACCCAGGATTCTGCCTAAGCCTAGGCCAAGTGCGGAGAAGGCAAAGGTTATTAATCCGATAAGCGTACTAGTCAGGCTAATATTGACCTGGTCGAGCAGGCCCAAACTCACTCCGATGGCTAGGGCATCAATGGAGGTGGCCAGGGCCAGGGGCAGCATGGTGCCAGGGGCAAAGGCCTGGCGCTGGCTTGCGCTAGCTGCTGGTACATCGCAAGTGGGATTGCGGGATTCCCGGAGCATATTCAAGCCGATGAGGGCTAGGAGCCCAAAGGCGATCCAGTGGTCAACCGATTTAATGTAGTTTTCCAGGCTCCGGCCTAAAATAAATCCTAAGAGGGGCATAAGGCCTTGGAACCCGCCAAACCAGAGGCCCGTGATCAGGTAGTGCCTAGGCAGGAGCTGTTTCACTGACAGGCCTTTGCAGATAGCGACGGCAAAGGCATCCATGCTTAAGCCAACAGCGATGAGGATAACTTCAATGAGCTTCAAGACTCTCTCTCCTTCGTGTTGTGCAAAACTTTGTTGTGCACAACTGCTCTAATTATACATGTTCAGGGCGAGGACCCCATTTTTATGAGAAATCTTGTGCACGGGCCTGGCAGCTAGACCCAAGGTCTGCCGTGCTATAATCCTCATATAACTTCAACTTGACCTGGCTTAGAGCTTAGGAGGAAAGTGTGAACCAAACCCCGTTAAGTAAAGTAGTAGAGACCTTCAAACTCCAATGTTTTCAAGGGTCGACATATATCCCTCAGGTGCACGTTTACGTGCCTGATGTGATCCGGCCTGGTTTGCAGTTGACGGGTAATTACATGCATTTTGCTCCGGACCGCATCCAGGTCATTGGCAATATGGAGTTTGCCTATCTGGAAAGTCTCCTGCCCAGTCAAAGACAGTGCCGGCTCAACAGCCTGTTTGCTACCGGCATTCCCTGCCTTATTTTGGCGCGCGGCTATAAGCCCATGAAAGAAATGGAAGTTGCGGCACAACACTTCGGTATCCCTCTTTTGGGTACGGGTGAGGCGACCGGTTCTTTCTCTTCATCCTTGATTAAGTACCTTAATGTGGAGCTGGCAGATCGCCTCTCCATGCATGGGGTTCTGGTAGAGGTGTATGGCGAGGGGGTCTTGCTACTGGGTGAGTCTGGTGTGGGTAAATCGGAGACGGCCTTGGAAATTGTCAAGCGTGGCCACCGGCTGATCGCAGACGACCTAGTGGAGATCCGCCGGGTTTCAGATACGACGCTTTTGGGCCGGGCTCCGGATATTATTCGCTACCTGATTGAAATCCGCGGGGTAGGCATCTTAGATATTAAAGAGCTCTATGGGGTGTCCTCTGTTAAGTACCAAGATAATATAGACTTCATCCTCAAACTGGAATATTGGGATGAAAGTAAGAACTATGAGCGCTTTGGCCTCCAGGATGAGTATACAGAAATCCTGGGGATCAATGTCCCTTCTATCACCATACCGGTACGGCCAGGCCGGAATTTGGCCGTGATTGTGGAGGCGGCGGCCATTAACTTCCGCCAGAAGACCATGGGCTATGATGCCGCTAAAGCCTTAGCGGAGCGCGTCTTTGGCCAATCTGGTGCTTCAGAGCTGGAGGCAGGAAAGCTTGAATAGCTGTTCAACAAAATTAAACCAGGCTGTCCAAGGCTTAGCGGAGATTTCCGGCCTGCGCTTCTCCACCCATTACCCCCTTAGCCAGGTAGTCAGTTTTAAGGTGGGTGGGCCAGCCGATCTTGTGGCTTGGCCGCACAGCCAAGAAAGTATTCTCGCCTGCCTGCGTCTAGCGCACGACCTCGACCTGCCTGTGACAGTTCTGGGCCGTGGCTCCAATGTGCTCATATCTGACCAGGGTATCCGTGGTCTTGTCCTGATTTTGGGTTCAGCCTATAGCCAGCTCTACTTGGAGGGCCAAGTGCTCCGCTGTCAGGCCGGCTGCCCCCTGTACCAGCTGGCAGCTTTTTGTGCCCGACACAGCTTGAGTGGCGTAGAGGGCTTGGTGGGTATACCGGGCTCCCTGGGCGGTGCGATTATGATGAACGCAGGCGCCTATGACTGCACCATCGGTGATTTTGTGACACAAGTGACCCTCATTGATGACCAGCTGCAAGTGAAAAATTTGGCAGGGCGAGAACTTGACTTCTCCTACCGCCACTCTTACTTTAGCGACCACTCTGGTCTTATTTCTCAAGTGAGCTTAGAACTGGTTCCGGGAGATAAGTCTGAGATATATGCGCGTATGGCAGATTTCCAGACCAGACGGCGTAAGTCTCAACCGTTGGAGATGGCGAGTGCAGGTTCTTCCTTCAAGAGACCTCAGGGGGCCTACGCCTCTCGCCTGATTGAGGGGGCAGGCCTCAAGGGCTGGCGTCAAGGCAAGTGCGGGGTGTCAGCCAAGCATGCTGGCTTTATCGTCAACTATGGCGGCGCCACAGCCCAGGACTTGAGACAGGTTTTTGCCCATGTGCAAGCAGAGGTTAAGCAGCAATCAGGCTTTAGCCTGGAGCCTGAAGTGCGCTTTTTAGGAGACTGGTCCCCTTGTAGTCGTGAGTTAGCGACGGAATTGTAAGTGGTAGAGGAGAGGACGCGTGGAAATTTTGATCGTAACCGGCTTATCCGGTTCCGGTAAATCAACAGCCGCTAAGTATTTGGAGGATTTGGGCTATTTTTGCATTGATAACGTCCCGCCCTCCCTGCTGGAGCTTTTAGTGAGCTCTTTGTCAGAAGCCCATGATGAGAGGGGCGAGAACCAGCGTTTCTGCCTGATTAGCGATGCCCGTGCCCTGGCCCTTCGTGATGAGTTATCACCCAAGATAGCCCGTATCTTGCAGCAATATCCACAAATTCGCCTGCTTTATCTGGAGGCCCAAGCAGAGGTCCTGCTTTCACGCTATAAGCAAACCCGGCGCAACCATCCCTTGGCCCAATCTTCTGATTTGACCTCAGCCCTCCGTCGGGAACGGGAACTTATGGCCCCGCTGCGGGAAATGGCGACAGATATCATTGATACCAGCTTTCTCTCAGGTCTAGACCTGAGAGATCAACTTATACACAGCTTCCAGCCCGGCCAAGAGGACTTTATCACCCTGTATATAGAGTCTTTTGGTTACAAGTATGGTCTACCTTTAGATGCCGATATCGTCTGCGATGTCCGCTTTGTGCCCAATCCTTTCTATATTCCCGAATTAAAGCCACTCAGTGGCCTTGACCAGCCTGTCTTTGATTATATTTTCTCATTTCCGGAGAGTGGAGATTTTCTGGACCGGCAATTAGAAAATCTTCGCCTTATTTTACCTTTCTTTAAGCGGGAAGGCCGCATGAGGTTAAATATTGCTTTTGGATGTACGGGTGGCCACCACCGGTCAGTGGCCTTTGTAGAGGCCCTTAAAGCCCGTCTAGTGGATTCTGCTTATCCTGTTTTTGTAGAGCATCGAGATCTCCACAAGCAGGCTACGGGTGGAATTTAAGTCTTGTAGGAGTTAAACTTGCAACCTTCCTTTTCTCAAAATCTCCGCCATGAGTTTTTTGCTTTGCTCAGCGAGCAGAAGCAAAATAGGGCCCTACCGCTTTGGGTCTCACTCTTGGCTGCCTTTCGCATCCAGGGGAGGGAACTACACTTTTCCAGCCAAAATCAGAACTTTGTAGAGTATTTGGCCCAAGCCCTGGACGAGGTCTACCAAATCCAGGTAGAGGTGAATGTGACGAAGTCCCGGTCCTCTCTTTATCTTGAGGACTTGGATACGGCCCGCCGCTTGAGGGCAGATCTTGAACAATTTGCCCAAACAGGGCAGGCCTACATTGGTCCGGACCTCGGCCAAGAAGAGAGGCGCAATAATATTGCCCTTATCCTGTCTAGCTTGTTTTTGGCGGCCGGGTCTCTGGCCAGCCCCCAGGACTTTTACCACTTGGAATTTTCTTTGCAGAGAACCCTTGCCCAGGCCTTCTTCCAAGCCGTTTTTGCAGACTTGGGCCTTAAGTTCAAGGAGCTTCGCCACCAAGGCTACTATGTCTTATATACCAAGGATGGACAGACCATTGCAGACTTTCTACTTTACAGCGGTGCCAATCAAGGTCTTTTGAACTTTGAATCTTTGCGGGTAGAAAAAGAAATGTATAACCAGGTCAACCGGGTGGTTAATTGTGATTCCGCTAATGCCCAACGCCTTGCCGATTCCTCGGCCCGGCAGCGCAAGGCTATTCTCCATCTCAAAGCCTGTGGCGAATATGCTAAACTCCCGGATAACTTAAAAAATGTAGCCAAGTTGCGGCTCAAATATCCGGAACTTTCCCTGACTGAGTTAGGCCAAGCTCTGGATCCCCCTCTGGGGAAGTCTGGGGTCAACCACCGCATGCAGAAAATCCTGGACTTAGCTGAGCGCATAGGACCGGACCTGGAGGCCTAGACTCTGCTAGGCAGGATTTGACCTTCATGCTAAAATGATGAATATTATTTGAGAAGCAAGACTATGGATGAACAGACCTTGGAAAAAATGAAAAAGAAAGCACAAAAGGTGAACTGGGTAGAAGTGGTTGTGAACCGCTTCCGCCAAGGTCAAATTGTGATTAGAGTTGATTTTGCTAAGCGCATCCTTTCATGGCGTGACAGCAACCGCTGGTATAACGATTTTACCCGCAACATCCGGGATGACCAGGTTCAGTCTATCCGCCATGAACTCTTGCCTTTATTGGCGGAAGCCCGCCCGCCGGAGGGGATTGCCTGTGATCCCAATTTAGATTATTCCTGGTGCTTGTCACTTGGCCTTTCTGAAGACAAAGAACCCAGTTTGTTTTCGAGTGGTGCAGACAATAAAAACCCTGACTGGCTGCAATTTATAAAGTCGATTGAAAATACTGCTGACCAGCTGGTTGACCCCATAGGAGGTCACTAGTTTGGACTTTTGGGAGGGTGAATTTTTAGGCCCCCGCTGGGCTCATACCGATTACGAAGACCGCCGGCATCCTGCCTTCCATTTTTTTGTAGGCTTTGTCGCCTTGGCCGTGGGGCTGGCCATGTATTTCTTGCCAGCCTTACAGCGCTATCTCCCCCTGCCGGCTCTTTTCTACTTATGCACTAGCCTGGTTCTGCTGATCGCCCTGCCCTTTGCTGCAGCCCGCTACCATGGCCTGCCTCGACTTGCAAAGATCCTGGTGCTTTTGGCCTACGCCCTCATGTACCTCTCATCCTGGTGCTTTGTTCTGAAAAGCCTTATCGGTGAAAAATCCGGAAGCTCTGCCAGTGGCTTAGTCATGCAAATCGGCGAACTAGCCAATAACCTCATGGCCAATCTGGCGGGTTTTTTCTCTTTTTTAGGAGGCTTGTCTGCGACTTTGGCGGGGGTAGTGGCCGGGGCTATCTTGCTCGCCTTGTTGGGGATCGTCATCTTGGTTCTGGCAATCTATGTTCCCTTGCTCTACTTTTTCTTGCTTAAAAAGCTCCAGCGTCTCTGGGACAGCTTTATCCTCAAACGCTTTTATCCAGACAGACTTAGCGCTTAACCTTATAGGGTATTCTTTAGCCCATCATTGAGCTCAGTGCCGTAAAGATTTCAGGCTTAACACCTTGCCCGACATGGTACTCGTCAAAATTCTTCACAAAGCTGGCACATTGTTTTTCATTATCGTGCTTCTTTTATGCTTCCGTCCTCCTATAATGACAGTGTTTCGAAGCACCCTGCGGGCTGAGCCTAATCAGCATGGAAAACCTATAACGTTCCCTTCCCGACAAAGGCTTGCCCCGCTCAGTACCCAATAGACACTGAAGGAGAATTCATATGGAAAATCAACGTTTTCATGCTTACCAGCCTGAGGACGATAGTCCTCGGCAGAATATTTACTCTACAGAGCAAGAAAATGGGGTTTATACCTACAAGGGCAAAACGACTAGCGAACCAGCACACCTTGCCCCCAAAAAACAGGGCCCGCGGATCAAGCAGTTTTTAGCCTTATGCTTAATCGTGGTAGGGCTCTTCTCCCTGCTGGGCCTGGCCTGGCAAAATCACGGACTCCAGCAGGAATTGGAAAGCCGGGCATCAGCCCTGCCAGCCAGCACAGTCAGCGCGGAGCCAGCGACTTTGCAGTCATCTGCTGGTAAGCACCTCTCCTTATATAACGCGGCTATGCGGGAGGATAGCGACCGCAAGCCCTTGCAGATTACCGAAATAGCCAAACTTGGCAAACCTTCGGTAGTTGCAATCTCTACGGAAAAAGCAGTCCCCATCAATTTCTACTTTGAAGTTCCTATGCCGGTGGCAGGTTCTGGCTTCTTTATCTCCGAAGACGGCTATATCGCTACCAATAACCACGTCGTGGAAAATGCCAGCAATATCAAAGTCCATACAGATGATGGACAACTCTATGAGGCAGAAGTCGTCGGCACAGACCCCCTGTCTGACCTGGCAGTCATCAAGATTAAGCCCCATAAGGATGAGCGCTTTCCGGCTGTGAAATTAGGTAAGTCTGGAGACTTGGAAGTGGGCGAATTGGCTGTGGCCATCGGCAACCCCTCTGGTACACTGGAGGGTAGTGTAACGGCCGGTATCATCTCTGCTTTGGAGCGGACCATCAATATCGACGGCCTGGAACTCAATGTCTTGCAGACAGATGCCGCGATTAACGCTGGTAACTCTGGTGGTGCCCTCTTCAATTCCTTTGGTGAAGTCATCGGGATTAACACCGCTAAATTATCTGGCGGTAGGTCAGGCGATAGCTTTGAAGGTCTCTCCTTTGCTATCCCTTCAGACTATGCCGTCCCCATCCTGCAAGATCTCATGGAACATGGCGAAGTGGTCTCCCGAGTTCAACTGGGGATTGCAGGCCGGGGTTTTGATAAAGACTTTGCGCGTCAGTATCGCCTGGCTGACCGTCCCGGCGTATTTGTTGTCGAGGTGGTTGAAGGCTCACCCGCAGATAAGGCGGGCCTTGAGGCTGGAGATTTTATTGTCGAGATCGATGGCAAGGCCGTCGATTCTGTCAGCTCTATTGAGAACATGAAGAAAAATTGGGCTCCCGGGGATACGGTAGAGGTCATCTTCTTCCGTGAAGGCGAAAAGCAGTCGGCCAATATGACCTTGGAAGCAGCCCCTCAGGCCACAGAAGCACCTGAACCTACTGAAAGCGATCAAGACTTCTAACCCATTTACTTATAGAATCCTCTCATAAGATCCAGCCCTGGCCAGGGCTGGATCTTGTGTTGGAGCAAAAGTCTTCATTCGCACAAGTGGTATAAAAAGGTATAATGTCGGTATAAATCTTTCATAAAGGTAGGTGCAACATGAAAAAGTCTTTGTTGATTGCTCTGATCTTATTGAGCTTCGCCTTAACGGGCTTAGCCGCACCTGTCATCTGGGCAGAAGAAAGCAGTACCAGCCTGGCTGCTGACCTCTCAGATTTCAGCTTTACCCTGGAAGGCACACATTACAGCCTGCCCTTTGCCTTTGCCGACCTGGCTGCCCAAGGCTGGGAGCTGGGAGAGGAAGGCGAGCTGACTCCTGGTCAAACGACTTACCTGACTATGGCAAAGGGTGAGCAGAAGGCCCGGGTTTATCTGGCAAATGTAGGCTCTGCCAGCCAAAGCTTCTCGGAAGGCCAGGTGGTTGGTGCCAGCTTTGACCAGACCAGCATCCATCATGCGAATAAGCTGGTTTTCCCAGATAATATCCAGTTAGGTTCTCTGGCCAAAGACATGCTGGCTGCTTATGGTGAGACGGCAGAGACCTTTGAATTAAAAGATCAAACGATTTACACCTATAGTTTCTTGACAGGCCAAGCCCGCATCTCCGTGGGTAAAAAAAGTGGCCAAGTAGAGCGTGTAAGCTTATTTGCCCCCAGCGCAGCCCTTGCCCTGTATAAAGAAGCCACGAGCACGGAAAGCCTAAAGCAGAATTTAAATGATCCTGACGCCGTCCGCATTGGGGTTTTAGAGCCCTTCTCCGGCCTCTATGCTGCGGCCGCCCAAATGGACTTCCAAGGCATGGAGCTAGCCCAAACCATGGTCCCTGAAGTTTTAGGCCGCAAAATAGCGCTGGTGAAGGCCGATAACAAGTCAGACCAGCTGGAAGCCTATAATGTTGCCCAACGTTTGGTTACCCAGGACAAGGTGGTAGCCGTGCTGGGACCCCACACCTCCATGCTGTCTCAAGCTGCCGCCCCAGTTTTCCTGGAGGAAAAAGTGCCCGGTATTGCCACTGCCGCAACCAGCCCCTCTGTTACTGTGGACAATCCCTATTTCTTCCGGGTCTGTGTTACGGATACCTATCAGGGCATGGCCCTGGCCCAATTTGCTATGGAGTCCTTGGGGGCCAAGACAGCTGCGATCCTGCAGGATCTTTCCAGTGACTACTCAGTAGGGCTCTGCAAGCAATTTGCCAACACTTTCAAGGATCAGCTAGGCGATGAGGCGATCGTGTTTGAAGGCTCCTACAAGGCGGGCGATCAAGATTTTGGTCCCCAACTTAACAACCTGATGCAGGCCAACCCCGATATCATCTTTTGCCCTGGCAACTATGGCGATTGCGCTTTGCTGATCAAGCAAGCCAGAGACTTAGGCATTACGGCTCCCATCTTGGGAGGTGATACCTGGGATAATCCGGACTTCCTCAAAATCGGGGGAGATGCGCTTGACCAAGACGTTTACTTTGCATCCCACTACAATGCGTCCCTAGCTCTGACAGAGGAAGCAGATCGCTTTGCCAAAGCCTATACCGAGAAATACGGCGAAGAGCCCACCGCCTACGCGGCCCTGGGCTATGATGCCTATATGTTGCTCATTGATGCAATCGAAAGAGCGGGATCTACAGACCCAGAGGCTATCCGGGTTGCTTTATTAGAGACAGGTGCTTTTGAAGGTGCCACTGGCACTTTGACCTTCGACCAGGAGGGGAGTCCTGTCAAATCCATGGTTATAACCAAAGTGGTAGACGGGGCCTTTGTGGCCCAGGAAGCCACGGCCGTGAAGTAAGTCCTAGCTCATTTTTACTATCCACTTTACGATAAAAGGGTGTCTCAAATCAGGAGGCACCCTTTTTGGGGTAAAGGATTGGCCCTCCTTACCCTTCTTGCTCCGTAAGAGGGCAAAACGTACAGGCTGTTTGCCTTTTAATTAAGCTTTCTTTACAAGCTTGTGGAGCGAGGTTTTAGCCGGAGACTTTAGGTTATATTAAGCATGGCTTTTGCCGCCTAAAATAATATTCACCGGAGGGAAACCCATGTCACAAGCGACAGATATTTATCTCATTGAAAGTCTGTGGCCTGATCTCAAGGTCAAGCGCCAGCTGGGTTCCGGCTTATTCGGTTCTGTATATGAAGTAAGAACGGAGGGCCGGGATGACTCGGACCGCTTTGCCATACGTGTCCTGACCCTGCCCCGGAGCCTGGCCGCTGGCAAGGAACTAGCACGCGATCTCAATTTAAGTCAGCCGCAAGATTTAGCCGCCTACTATAAAGACCTGGTTCAAGGCGTGCAAGAAGAAATCCGTCAGCTGCAAGACCTACAATTCGATAGCCCTTTTCTTAAGATCCTAGATTATAAGGCCCTTAAGCAATTACAGGGACCCGGCTGGCATGTCTTAATCCGCACGGAATTTCTGCCCAGCCTTAGCGCCTACAAACCTCTGGAAGAGACTTTGTACGCCCTGCAGACTTCCGATCCATCCCGCCAGGCAGACCTGGAGGAATCTGCTTCTAGCCTAGAAGCCTTTAGCCCCAACCAAGCCCTAGCCCTGAGCAGGGATATCAGTCAGGCCTTGACGGCCCTGCATGCCCACAATTTAGCCTATGGCCCTCTCCTGCCCAGTAGGATCTTCCGCCAAGGAACCTTTGACTATAAACTCGGTGGCCTGCCTTTGTCTGGCCTTACGGGGAGTCTTCTGGCCAGAACCGGTGTAGGAGCCTGGCCAGTCCCTGTCAAAGTCTACCTGGCCCCAGAATTAGCAGACGGTTATCCAGCCAGTCCGGCTAGCGACATCTTTTCTTTAGGCCTCTTGCTCTTGCAACTCCTCAGCCCGCAAGACTTTGAGGTCTATCTGAGGACGAAAATATCTGACCTTTCAGAAAATAAAGAGGCCCAGGCCCATCCACTGTCTATGCCCCATTTACAAGCGGCTTTACCAGACTTTGCTGAAGTGCTCAGCAAAGCCACCGCTCCTGACCCTAAGGACCGCTACGCAAGTCTGGAAGATTTCCAAGAAGACCTGCAAAGCTTGGGCCAGAGTCTGGAAGACTACCTTGATGCGCCAGAAGACTTACAAGACCCGGCCACTTCACTTCCAGAAGAGCGGGATTTGGTCAGCCATCCCCTGGAAGAGCAGGACCTTGTTAGCCAGGCCTCGGAAGACTGGGATCTGGTCGGCCGGCCCCAGGAAGACCGGGATTTGGTTAGTCAGTTCTCTGAGGCAAGGGACCTGTTCGGCCAGCCCTCTAAAGATTTGGCAGACCAAGACGAAGAAGGGGAGGAGGCCTATGTTGCCCTAGGCCCCACAGTTCAAGGTCAGCCCCTTGATCAAGATAGGCCTTCGGCCTACCCGGAGGTCCCCAACCAGCAAGTGCGAGAGGAGGACGGTGGGGACGGCTACAGCCCTGCAGATTTCGAGCGCCTAGCGGTGGGGACAGAGCCTGGGGAAGTCTCCGAAGCCTTTGATCCAGAAACTGAGGCGACCCATAAGAGAGGGCAAGCTTATCCTAATAGACCTGAGTCCTCCTCCTCCGCGCCAAGGACAAGCACGCACTCTGTTGCAAGCTCAAGTTCAGAGCCCATAAGTGCTAGAGAACTCTCGCACAAGGAAAAGACACCCGGACAGCGCCGCTGGCTCCTGTCCCTACTCATTACCCTATCCGTGGCCGCTTTGGCTGCCCTCCTTTATTTTGGCTATCTCTTCCTGCAAGATAAGCAGCCAGGAAAGCTGAAACCTCAGGTCAGTGTGGAAGAGAGTGACCATGCAGAGGATAGCCCCTCAGCCCCCGATGCGCTGGCAAACGCCGATCCTGCACAAGCTTCAAAGACTACAGCGAATGAAACTCCTGCACCTGCAGCCAGTAAGGATACTTCCACTTCAGAGACCACAGCGAGTGAAACTCCTGCACCTGTAGCCAGTAAGGATACTCCCACTTCAGAGATTACAGCGAGTGAGACTCCCGTACCTGCAGCAAGTCAGGACGCTCCCACCAACACACCAACGGAAGCCTCAACTAAACTACAAGCATTCATGACGGAGCAGGCAGACAAGGAAGGTCAGGAGGAATCCGGCCAGAAGGCTTCTCCGGCTACTGATAGTCAAGACCAGGTTCAAGCAGAAGAGGCCCTTGCCTCTCTGGATCAAGTGACGGGCGCTCTTACCAAGCCCCTCAAGCAGATTCAGTCTATCCGCAGCCAACTGCAGACCCAGATCGTCAAATCTTGGCAGGCCTTCCGTATGCCCCAGCCTGAGAAAAGCACGGGGGAAAAAGCTGTAAAGGAAAAAACGCCAAAGGAAGAAACTGTAAAGCCTGAGGAATCGGCTGAAGAAAAGCCTGAAGTGGGCGTCGAGAAAAGCACGGAGAAGATGCAAGAACCCACAGCGAGTGAAGCCACTAGCGAGCCCAGTGCGACAGAGGGCGCTACCCAAGCCGCTGACCCCCAGCCCTCCCAACAGCCGGCGGGAACCACCTATGTAGTACAGAATGGCGACATCCTCTACACCATCCTCTATAAGCACTACGGTGCCTATGAGGCCGTTGTAGACCGGGTCCTCGCAGTCAACCCCCAGATCGAGAACATCAACAACCTGCCCACCGGCCTGGAAATATTCTTGCCCGATTTGGACTAGGCCGAGGTCCACGCAAACAAGGAATCCATTTTTCTCAAGGAGCCCCCATGATACGCAAGATTCAACTCTGGCTGATCAACCGAAAAAATATCGTTAAGATGTCCAAGTTCAGCCTCTTAACGATAGGCTTGCTTGTGGTCACTTGGCTCTTTGATCACCGCTTCCCAGGCCTCAAGGCCTACCTGCCGGCTGAGCTTTTGCTGCCAGTAGATGTTTCCCTTAGCTTCCTCTCTAACCTTTCTGGTGTCTTTTTGACCATCAGTATTTTTTCGCTTACGACTATCATTACTGTCCTAAATAAATACGCCAGCAGTGTCACGCCCCGGATGGTCCAAGATTTTATAGACCGCACAGACGTGCTCTCCCTGCATGGCATCTTTGTGGGTGGCTTCTTCTATTCCGTTATTAGCCTTTTTATGCTGCAAAATGTTGACTCTAAGGCCAATGTAATGACAGGTAGCTTAGGTGTAGTTTATTCCATCCTGGCCATGATTGGCTTCGTCATTTTTTCGCAAAGGATTTTAGAAAATCTCAAAATTTCCATTATTATTGAGAATCTAAGCCAAGATTGTGCCAGCCTGGTCAACCAGCAACTTAACCTTAGACGCCAAGCCAGCATGGAGGAATCTGAGGATCCGGCTTATCAAGTGCCCATCTTAGCCCAGGCCACGGGTTACCTCTTTGAGATTGACTATGACCGTTTGGCCAAGGCCTTACAGGGCTATAAGGCGGAGCTTGTCATTTGTCAGCGGGTGGGGGAATATGTGCCCGTTGCAGCCACTTTGGCTACGCTTAAAATCTATGCAGCTTCCGGCAAAGAGGCAGAGGACCTAGCGCAAGCAGACAAGGCCCGCATACAGGCAGGAATTAGCGCGTGTTTTATCCTCAATATGTTTAAGAATAACAACCGCGACTATCACCATGAAATTATTAAGCTGGCCGAAATTGCGGCCACAAACTTGAGTCCGGGAAATAGTGATGCGAACACAGCTATCTCTTGCATTCAAAAGCTTTCTCCCTTGCTGGGGAAATTCTTCTCTTCGGGCAAACCCTATATAGTGGCTAAGGAAGAAGGGGATATCAAAATTATTTATCAAAACTATACGGTCGCCGAAGAACTTTACCTGGTCTTTAGTCCACTTGTTGCCCTGGCTGGCAATGACCCCTTGGTGGCCCAGGCCATTTTAGAAGGCCTTAACCTGATCTATATGTTGGCAGGTGTCAGCGCTAAAAGCCAAGTAAAAGTATTTTTTGATGCCGCCTATGACCAGCTCACTCAGAACTTCCAACATACCATCCATCTCAGCCGTTTCCAGCGTATCAAAGAAAATCTGGAAGCAGGGCTCAATCTCGCCGAAACAAGCGCCCAAACCTAATCCTCAAGTGAAAAAGTTAATCTCGTACTTAAGAGTGGGGAAGTTGCATTTAGTCTTACAGCAAATTCCAAACTAACTTGCCAACCAGACTCTCCTGCTAAACCGGCTCGGCCGGCCTGAAAAAGGTTGGCAAACCCCTGATTTGGCGGACTTGCCAACCAAATGCCGGCTAGCAAAGGCTGCCTAAAAAGGACATTAACGAAAGGCGATTCCAAATTTACATACGATTGCGAACTTGACTAACTTTCTCCTTTTGCTCCAGCTTTGACCTGAGCCAGAAAGTGGTCAAAGATAGCTTGACCTTCTGGAGAGCGCAAGCTCAGCATTTCAGGATGCCATTGGATGCCCCAACGCAAGGGGCCGCTCGTACTCTCAATGGCCTCGACTACCCCGTCCTTGGCTCGGGCAGTAATCGCAAAGCCCGGTGCCAGGTCTTTTACGGCCTGGTGATGGAGGCTGTTAACCCTGGTTTCGGTCATGCCCAAGGCCTGGTGAACATGGCTATCTGGGACAATATCCACACTATGCCAGGGATTGCGAATGGCATTGTCCTGGCAGTGCTTGACCTGACTGGCGCCTTGAGCCTTGATATCCTGGTAGAGGTTGCCGCCAAAATAAACATTTAAGATCTGCAAGCCCCGGCAAATACCTAGAATAGGCTTGCCCTCTTGGACTGCGATATCCAAAAGTTGCCATTCAAAGGCATCCCTTAAGGGTTTGAACTCTGCCGTGTAGCTAGGCTCTTCATGATAGTAGTTGGGGTCCAGATCATCACCCCCAGGGAGGACTAGGGCATCCATTTGACTCATCTGATAGGCTAGCAAATCGGGGTCTGAATTTTGAGCGATCATAAAGGGGGCAGCTCCTGCTGCAGCTAAAGACCGAGGATAGTCCTGGCTAATTCTCAGCAAAGGATAGGCAGACTCACCTAGGTAGTTGGTCGTCTCATACACATAAGTCGGTACGGCAATCTTGATACGGTCCATAAGCTTCTCCATTCTTGCAGGAAGTGATGGTGTCCTATATAATTTTTGGGCAAAACAAGTTTAGCAAATTTTTTTACGGAGAAGTACCGAAGTGGCCGTAACGGGACTGACTCGAAATCAGTTTATCGGTTTACCGATACGGGGGTTCGAATCCCCCCTTCTCCGCCAGAATGATAATAAAGTATCATTGATTAGTACGAAAGGCCCACTCCATGGGCCTTTCGTCATTATACGGCGAATCGCATAGCTTTTAATATTAATCGAAGTGTGGGATAAAGTGAGGGAAAAGTGTTTACCCGGTGAGACCATTGGTGGCAAAATCGCATTTTCGCTGGAATGCCACCAATGTGCTATCCTCGCGCAGCTCTGCTATTGGCGGCAAAATCCCGATTTCCTCATTTTGCCGCCAATATAAAATCCCAGCCAAGCAAGACCATTGGTGGCAAATCATCTTTTCGCTGGAATGCCACCAATGTGCTATCCTCGCGCAGCTCTGCTATTGGCGGCAAAATCCCGATTTCCTCATTTTGCCGCCAATATAAAATCCCCTCCTGGCCCGGTCATTGGTGGCAAACTCACCTTTTCGCTGGAATGCCACCAATGCGCTATCCTCCCGTAACTCAGTCATTTGTGGCAAAATCTCGTTTCTCTCATTTTGCCGCCAATATAAAATCCCAGCCTGGCGTGACCCCAAAAAGTTGGACTGAAAAGACGGCAATATAGATCAAGCCGGCCTGGGCTCAGTTAGCCAAGATTAGGTTACCAAAATTTCTCCATCAAGGAGGGGGCATTCCTAGAGCAACCTCGTTATCTAGCACTTGCTGAAGGATCCGGGGATTTGCGCTACAATCTAGTCATCAATAACCTCTTAAGGAATGTGGAAGGGACTAGTCTATGTCTTGTGATCACTTGCTCCTGGGTGCGAAGGGTGGCGGTGTGGCCTATGTCACTGGCCACCGCCACCCCGATACAGACAGTATTGTGTCAGCTATCGCTTATGCCCACTTGCGCCATAAGCAGGGGGCCAATATTGTGCCCTGCCGTTTGGGCGAGCTTACGCCGGAATCTGCCTACCTCCTAGACCGTTTTAACCAAGCAGACCCCTTATTAATTACGGATGCTAGGTCCCAGATTGACGAAACTGAGCTGGACGATGGTAATGCCGTCAGTCCTGCGGATATTTTGCGGACGGTCGTGGAGAAGTATGCCGATGGGGATCAGAAAGTCTTTACTGTCCAGGATTCTAAAGGCCGGCTCCTGGGCATGGTCACCAACTCTTCTTTGAGCAAGGTCTTGCTCCTCGATACGGAAAGATCGATCGATCTCTTGGGGGAGACGCCCATTGAAAATATCGTCAAGGCGATTGATGGCAAGCTCGTCTATGCCCCAGAAGAGACAGACCATAACGGTAAAGTTTCTATCATTGCCCTTTCCGCCAACAACTTAAAATTTTATGACTTAGAAAACCGTATTGTGATCTTGGGCAATGACACGAATGCCCAACTCGAAGCCATCCGCAAGGGGGCTGCCGCCTTGGTTTTGGTTTGGACCAAGGAAATTGCCCCTATGGTCATGCAGGAGGCCAGGGCCGAGCAATGTGCCCTCATCCTCTCGGGCCATGGCGCCATGAACACCTCACGTTTTATTTATTATGCGATCCCAGTCTCAGCAGTGATGGAAAAAGATATGATCGCCTTCAACAATGCAGAGTTCGTGGATGATGTGCGGAGCAAAATGCTGCAGAGCCGGCACCGGGCTTACCCAGTCGTAGATGAGGAAAATCGCGTCTTAGGCCTGACCTCAAGATACCAGGTCCTCAATGCACCCAGACGCCGCTTCATCTTGGTAGACCACAACGATTCTCAACAATCCGTCCCCCATATTGAAAGAGGGGAAATTGTGGAAATTATTGACCACCACCGCCTGGGTGATCTTACCTCGGATAACCCCATATATGTACGTAATGAGCCAGTCGGGGCCACGGCTACGATTATCAGTGAAATGTTCTTGGAACAGGGCATTGAGCCGGATAAGGATATTGCAGGCCTTCTACTTGCTGCCATTATTGCTGACACCTTAAATTTCAAATCTCCGACAACCACCGCCCAGGATGTGCGCTTAGCCAAGCATTGGGCGGAGTATACCGGCCTTGATCCTGCAGAACTTGCGGCGGATATCTTTGCTGCCTCCTCCCAAAAACTCTTGGAAGACCTGGATAGACTCATCCGCAACGATGTGAAGGAGTACCTGGTAGGAGATAAGAAGGTCCTAATTTCCCAGCACACCATGTACCGCTTGAATGAGGCGAACTCTATTACCGGTCATATGGAAGAAAAACTGGAAGAAGAAGCGGCTAAGGAGGGGGCCTATCTCTGGGCCATGATGTTTACCTCCGCCCGCGATTCTGGCTCTATCTTTTATGCAGGAGGGGAGGGAAAGCCTATTATCGAGATGATCTTCCCCAATAAGGCAGATGAAGCCCATACCTTCCAAGCGGGTGTCGTTTCGCGGAAAAACCAGGTGATGCCAAAACTCCTCCAATACTTACGGGATAATAACGGCTAAGCCAAGCATTTGGCTGCCATTTGCCAAGTCCTTATCTTTTAGCCCCTATCTTTTGAATTCAGTCAAAAGGCCAGCCCTGACTTTTCAGGAGCTGGCCTTTTTGAGCCTGGCTTGTCAGCTATCTGGCTTGTCAGCTATATGGCTTAATCCAAATAGCCTTTTTTGTAGAGGAGGCGGGAAACCCCCAAGGTGATGAGGGCAGATACTGGTACCAAGACACTCACAGCTCCTGCCAGCTGGGGAAAGAGAAGGAAGACCACCAGCATGATCGTGATGGGCGCTAGGGCAATTTTCCAATCCTTGGCAATGAAAACGATGCCCAGACCGCCGAAAAGGGCCGGCAGGATATTGTCAAAGGCCGGCGCCAGAACAGGGGACTCCAAAAGGGGTTGTAGCTGGGTAAGCAAGAGCATACCAATAAAGAGAATGAGCGTTGTCACGATAGAGCTAATCGCAATGGCGATGGTGGCGACCACTTCTCCTTCGGGCGTGTTGGCTTCTGTTTTGCTGACCTGTTGGGCCCGGATAGCCGCAGGAACTTTCATGGCCGTTAGGTTACCTGTGACAAAGCCTAGGTAGGCCCCGCCTGAACCCAGCATAGGACCAAAGGTTAAGGCTTCAATAATGCCCACGGTCCAATAAATGGGTGCTACGCCCAGCAGTCCCTTAAAGACGGGCCACCAGCCCGGCCAGGCATCAAAATGGATACATAAAACCAAAGGGTAGGAAATAAACATGATCAAGGCCAGGGCTAGGGAAACCCTGCCCCATACGTGTACCCGTTCGCGATAATTTTGTGCTTCTCGTAATGTAGTCATAAATCGGCTCCTTTAGAGATTTCCCTTAATCCAGGAGGTGAGGGGGATAGCGAAAGCCATCGCGGACAGCATGGATAGGGGCATGGCATAATTTTCCAGCCAGGTCCATTTGAGCTTCTTGACCAAAAGGCCGATGACCATCATAACTAGGGCAGAGAAGAGCATGACAAATACAGGTATCCAGCCCACCAGCCCGGACCGGATATCTGAAAAGACCATACCCATAAAGGCAGCGATCATGCCTAAAAAGAGAGAGTCCATCATGATCTGGCTCCACTTTTGGTCCTTGGTCTTGACCTTATCCAGGCCTTTCTCCATCTTCTTTTGGAAAAAGAGAATCACCAAGATACCGGAGAGGATGCCCAAGGTCATGACCCAAGCGATAGTGGCGTAAACCTGGGGATCGGTAACGGTTTGATTGAGGGGAATGTCCATGGCCTTGGCTGCGGAGCTGGCTGCTGGCAACTCGTAAGTCAGGGCGCCCAGGACGGACAAGCGCATCCAGGGAAGGGGGAGGCCCAGGAACTTGGAAAGAGTTACTAGGCCCAGCAGAATAGCAACTGCGGGGGCCACAGAGAAGATGGCAGATCCTGCCATCACCTTGCGCAAGACCTTGTTGGTCAAACCCAAGCGTCTAGCCTCTTGACTTGATAGGCTTTAATTAAAAAGAAAATAGATTGTCCCAGGACGAAAAGGATGACTAATCCAGCCAGGGTAAAGAATAGAGGATGGTTTACATTAAAATCCATAATTTGATCTCCTCCTGTGTGTTAGGCCGGCAATTGGCGCAGGAAACTTTCGTAGAAGTGAAGCATGTTTTCCAGGTTGTCATACGATAGGAACTCGCCTGTACCGTGCATGAGCTTGAGCTCTGCCCCGGTCAGGTAGGCAGGCATAAAGCGATAACTCGCTTCCGCAACCTCTTCATAATGACGGCAGTCAGTCCCACCTGTCATGAGATAGGGAAGGGCGAGGGCAACAGGAAAAACTTGAGCGATGGTTGAGGTCAAGTGCTGGTAGGCCTGGCCATCCAGAGAGGCGGCTTGGGTGGGATTTTCCCCAGCCAAAACCTCCAGGCTGAAGTCGTGCCCCAAGCCCTTAAACCATTCGGACATCTTGGCCACGCTGTCCCCCTGCAAGATACGTACATTGGCTACGCAGCTGGCCTCTAAAGGGAGCACATTAGGTGCTTGACCGCAGTCCGCCATGGTAAAAGCCACTGTCGTTCTCAGCATGGCCTGCGTTTGAGGGTTTTTGGCCAAAATCTTTTTGAGGAGGGGGGCAAAGGCCTGGGGATGGCTGGCGGCAAAGCCTGCTAGGCCAGGCATTTCAGGGGCGATAGTCTTTAGCATCTGTTCAAGCAAAGGTGTCAAGCGGTAGGGCAGGGGCTGGTTTTCCACATCATGGATAAAGGCCGCCATTTTGCCTAAAGCCGTGTGGGCAGGTGGGGTGGCCGAGTGGCCTTCGTCTCCCTTAAAACGAAAGCGGAAAGAGGAGTTGCCCTTTTCCGCTAGGCCAATGACTGCCACAGGACGTGAGATACCCAAAGAGGAGCCTTCGGAGACGGCGCCACCTTCGTCTAAGACACAGGCGAAATGTATCTTCTGCTCTTTAAAGTAACTGGCGATTTGCCCAGCCCCCTTGTAGCCATTGCACTCCTCATCGAAACCAAAGGCCAGGTAAACATCCCTGGCAGGCTGAAAGCCTTCAGCGAGTAAGGTTTCCACGCTCTCTAAAATGGCAATCAAGGAGCCTTTATCATCTAGTGTACCCCGGCCCCAAATCCGATCTTGATCTTGATAGCCCGAAAAAGGCGGCTGAGGCCAACCCTCCTCCAGAACAGGGACTACGTCATAATGGGCAGTTAAGAGGTAGGGCTGGTGGGGATTATCTGATGCGCCCGGCCAATAGAAGACCAGGCCATGGCTGTTGACCACCGTCTTTGTTAAATGCTGGTGAACCAGGGGATAGGCCTCAGTCAAAAAATGCTCAAAAGCGGTAAAGCTATCTAGGTCCATGTCCGCAAGGTCATAGTGTGAGATCGTGGGAAAAGTGACAGCCTGGGATAGATGATCCTTGGCGCGTTGAAGATTAGGCATAAGCAGTCTCCACTTCCTAGCTGGAGCTTGTCTCCGGCAGTAAAAATGATCTGCTTATCATTATGCCAGAAGTGTAATAAGATTTTAGAATAAATTCTGCAACGGATGATTGCTGTGCAGATTGGATTCGAAGACCGCCATATCCCATTGGCTGATAATCGCTTGCCCCAGGGCCAGGTCGCGATAAATCCCATAGCGTTGAAAAAATTCTGCACCAGTAAGTCCCGAATCGCGTAGGTATTTGATGATGGTAGACATGAAGTGCCGGGTATTGGGCAGACTGATCTCGGAGATGAGCCGGACGGATGCCCAGTCAAAGCGGTCCGAACCAAGCATCAGGCCCTGGTAATCTAAATCTGTCAGATTTTGGCGCCGGAGGGTCTTGTCCTCTAAAATTTCGCAGAGTAGGGCTAAGCCCTTTTGTACCGTGGAGCGGGGATAGGCATATTGCAGGGTTATCCAACCCTGCAGATAAAGATAGTGACTGGCCCGAAGGGCAATAATGCGCAACAGTTTATCAATTGCTGACCCAGTTTTCAGGCTGGCCAGGCAGGGAAAGAGGATAGCGAGTTCCTGGGTCGATAAACTGTAGGCAAAGCGCCGGAGCGCTTGCTCGTTATGGCAGGCTTGGACCTGGCTGAGTAACCAAGTCTGGTGCTCTGGCTTTTGCCTCAGCTGAATTTCCTTGGGAAGGGGAAAGCGATCACGGCTGAAGGCCAACGCCTCTTGTAGGCTAGCAAAGCGTCCCTGCCCTCGCTCTGTGGGCCTAGGAGCTAGAGGGATTGGCTTAGCCTTAGCAAGAGTGGGAGCCTGGGGCCTTTGTGGTCTCCCTAAGCTCACAGGACGCAGCATGGGATGCTGCTGGATAGCCTGCTTATCGCTTTTAGCCCTTTCCTCCCCTTGTCCAGCTACAAGGCGGGGCTCTGGAGGCTGGGACCTAGCTACAGCTACAGGCATTTTGCCCTTTGTTTTGCCTTCCGCTTTGTTTTTCTCTGCCTCTTCCTCTGATTCTCCCTGAGCCAAGGCATCGAGATTGGCCATGAGCTCCTGCACGGGCCCCAGGTCTTTGCCAAAGCGGTCGGCCAGATTGGCCTGGCGGATATGCAGTTGGTCGTTGGTCTCTTCTTGGGCTTCCGAAGCGAAAAGCTGGCGGGCCATCTGCTTCATGGGAGAATCAGGCTCTGGACGTTGGAGGTCTTGTCTATCTCGCCACATATGAACCTGCTAGTTTTTAACTTGTTTAAGTGCCGCAGGCAGGGCATCTACGGCATCACGCAGGGCGGAGGCAGTAAAGAGCAGACGCTCCACCACCTCGGCCAGGCTCTGGTCAAAGTTCTGCAGGGTATCCTGCACGTACTTAGCAGATTCCTGGGTAAAGCTGGCGGACGAGGTCTTGATCCCCTGGTCAATCTCCTCCAGGTTGGCAATCAAAGAGGAAAGTTGACGGCTGAACTCTTCAAACTGCTGCTCCTGCTCCTGTTTGAGGCGTCCGGCTAATTCAATAGATTCGGAGGAAGCTTTCAGGCCGTGAGAGAAAACCTGCAGAGCATCTCGCATGGCAGAGGCCAGGTCCTTAATGCGGTCGGCCAGCTCTTCCTCCTTACCCGAGAAAGACTGAGACATCTTGGCCCCTGTTTCGGACATGATGGCAACATGCTGGGAGACCTCGGACATTTCATTAGCCAGGTCGTTCTTCGCAGCGGTCATGAGTCTGAGGGACTGGGAGATCTCCTGATTGAGCCGGGCATTGTACTCACGATTGCTATTGAGTACCGTAACAGACTCTTGAATAAAGTCTCTGGTCCTGCCCATTAATTGGTTGAGGCCCAGGAGCTCTTGGCGAAGGGGACCTAAGTGGCGGGCCAAGTTTTCGGACAGCTGACCAGAAAAATCGCCGGCGAGTTTTTCCATACCAGTCATCTGTCTCTGGTCTAAATTGCGTGCCAAGTCGCCTAAGACTTCTGATGCTTGTCGTAGGGGCGGAGCCACCTCCTGGCTCATAATTTGGCGTACAGATAGGCAAATTCCCTGGGCAAAATCGGCATGCGCCATCTGGGCAGTGGTCTCTTCCAGGCGTTTAACAGAATCGTTGAGCTGGGATTCATGCTCCAGCATCTCATCTACCAGTAAAGCCACCCCCTGCTGGCTGTTATAAATAGGCAGGGCTTTAGACAAGGCACAGTAGATCCTTTGGTACTTTTCGCTGAGCACAAAACGGAGTTCTAAAACGGCATTAACAAGAAAAAGGGAAGAAGCCAGACCCACTACGAAGGGAATGAGAGCCAGGGCGGGCATAAACCGGGAAGGCACGGACCTCAGGTAAACAAAAAGCGCCGTAGCGGCCAGAACAGCCACAGAGAAAATTAAAATAGGTGACCTAAAACTTAGGAGATTTTTAACCGAGGCGCCCTCTAAGCTCTGGGGGTTAAGATAGGTCTCTAGCGGAGGAAGCCAACGACCCTTAAAGAAGGTCTTGCTGTCCTCGACCAAGTCCTGCCAGGCCTGGGAGAGAACCTCATCTTCTTCTTGTGCAATGACCTTTCCCACAGCATCTAAATTCTGGATAGAATTGGGCCGTACCTCGCGCAGGTCATCCTCCCAGTCTTCCGCTTGTGCCAGACTATCAGCCTTAATCCTGGCAATCCGGGTTAAATAAACCGAGCTCAAAACGATTAAGAGAAATGGAATAACTAAGGCAAAGAAGATAATCATGATGGTCACCATAAGCTCCCCATTTGCCATAAGTAGTGTAGCTAAAAAGTGCATAACACAAAGCCTCCTTGTGTTTTCCCAAACATTAACTATTACATTAAGTGGATTATAACATGCGGGCGTGCAGAGTTCTCCTCTTGGCCGGAGGGCAGAGGCTAAAGGATAAAACTAAATCGAGGCTTTGAGGCTTGATTAAACTATGGCCGGGTCGCATGAACTGTCAATGGCACCTTCGGCCGTTGACACTAAAACCCCACTTCACTAGAATATCTAAGTATTATTTATGTCACTTGGCCAGCAGAGTAAAAGAGGTGTATCACAGTGTCTACCAAATATATTTTTGTCACCGGAGGCGTGGTTTCCGGCCTAGGTAAGGGGATTACCGCAGCTGTTTTAGGCGGACTCTTAAAGGCTAGAGGCCTAAGTGTCCGCAATCAAAAGCTTGATCAATATATCAATGTAGACCCCGCCCTGATGAGCCCCATTCAGCACGGGGAAATTTTTGTGACCGAAGATGGTTCAGAGATGGATGTAGATATTGGTCACTACGAGCGCTTTACGGATGTCGACCTGAACCATGAATCTGATATTACCTCAGGCATGGTTTACCGCGATGTCATTGAGCGGGAGCGGGCGGGTGGCTATAATGGCCGCACTGTGCAGATTGTCCCGCACATTACGAATGAACTGAAAGAGCACATGTTTGCCATTTCCTACCAGGATAATCCAGATGTTTGCATTATAGAAATTGGGGGTACGGTGGGGGATATGGAAGGCATGCCCTTCCTGGAAGCGATCCGCCAGGTGTCCTACCAGGTTGGCAGGGAGAACTGCATTTTCCTCCACCTGACCCTTTTACCCTACTTAAAGAATTCCTACGAAATAAAAACGAAGCCCACCCAGCACAGTGTGCAAAAACTCTTGTCTTACGGGATTCAACCAGATATCTTGGTCTGCCGCACAGAAGTGCCCATTGATCAAGATATTCGGGATAAGCTGGCTCTCTTTTGTAATGTGCCCAGCAATTGTGTTATTGAAAATATTGATATGGACACGGTTTATGCCCTGCCTCTCTATTTTGAAAAGCAGGGCTTGACCGACAGAGTCTGCCAAAAGCTTGGCATGGCCCAGTTTGTGGAACCCGATCTCAGCCCCTGGGAACAACTCTTAGATAAAATCCGTGCTTCTCGACGCAGCCTACGCTTTGCCATAACGGGTAAGTATGTAGAGTTACCAGACGCCTATTACTCTGTCATGGAAGCCCTCGAGCACGCCTGCATTGAGAAGGAAGAAAAAATGGAGCTGGTCTGGGTAGACTCAGATGGCTTAGAAGATAAAACGGATGCGGAATTAGCAGACATTTATCAAGGATGTCAGGCTATCCTGGTCCCCGGAGGCTTTGGCCCCCGTGGTATGGAGGGGATGATCCGGGCCTGCCAATACGCTAGAGAACATCAGATCCCTTTCCTAGGTCTGGGCCTGGGCATGCAAATGGCTGTGGTAGAAATTGCCCGTAATTTGGCGGGAATCAAAGATGCCCACAGTGATGAATGTGAGCACCCTTGCTCCGATCTTTTTTATTACTGTGGCCTGACCTCAGAACTCAAGCAAGACCTGGCGAATATCCCCTTGACAGACCAGCCCATGCGCCGAGGCGGTTATCCCATGACCTTGAAGGAAGGCAGTTTACTTGCTAAACTCTACGGCCAGTCTGAGGTTAGCGAACGCCACCACCACCGGCGGGAGTTTAACCCCGCCTACCAAGGCCCCTTGCTGGAGACAGGTTTGTCCTTTGCCGGAACATCACCAGACGGACAATTCCTAGAAGCGGTAGAGTGGCCAGGCCATCCTTTCTACCTGGGACTACTTTCCCATCCTGAATTCAAATCCCGTCCTCTCAAGCCGCATCCGGTTTTCCGAGGACTCATCGAAGCTGCCTTACAATATCGACAAAAACAAGCAGAATAAGGAGTGATTTATGGCTTACGTTTTTGAAGACCTATCTCGTACTTTTAGTGAATTCCTCTTGGTTCCCAACCTCAGTGATGAGGCCTGCATCCCAGAAAACGTTTCCCTGACGACTGACCTAGCGCGCTACCGCAAGGGAGAAGAAGCCAGCAGGCTCCAGCTCAACATTCCTTTTACCTCTGCCATCATGCAGGCAGTATCCGATGACCAAATGGCTATTGCCCTAGCCCGTAGCGGTGGACTGTCTTTCATCTTCGCTTCCCAGCCCATAGAGTCTCAAGCGGAAATGATCCGCAGGGTCAAGCGTTACAAGGCGGGCTTTGTGAGCTCCGACTCTAACCTTACCCCAGACCACGACCTGGCTGATATCTTGGCCTTAAAGCAAAAATCTGGCCATTCAACAGTGGCGATTACCGACGATGGCAGCTCACATGGCAAGCTCCTAGGCCTAGTAACCTCACGGGACTATCGTATTTCCCGCTTGTCCCCCGACACCAAGATTAAAGAATTTATGACCCCTATGGAACAGCTGATTTGCGGCCAAGATGGTCTGACCTTAAGTGAAGCCAATGACATTATTTGGGACAATAAGCTGAACCAGCTGCCCATTATTGACGCAGAAGGCCATTTAGTCTCCTTGGTTTTCCGTAAAGACTACGATGCCCACAAGGAAAACCCAGACGAACTTCTGGATGACCAGAAGAGCCTCATGTGCGGGGCAGGTATCAATACCCGAGATTATGCCGACCGGGTCCCAGTTTTGGTAGAAGCTGGTGCAGATGTCCTCTGCCTTGACTCCTCGGATGGTTTCTCCATCTGGCAGAAGAAGACGATTGATTGGATCCGCGAACACTATGGCCACGAAGTTATCGTGGGAGCAGGTAACGTCGTTGACGCTGAAGGCTTCCGTTACTTAGCGGAGGCCGGTGCCGATTTTGTCAAGGTAGGTATTGGCGGCGGCTCTATCTGCATTACACGTGAACAGAAGGGGATAGGCTGTGGCCAAGCCTCTGCAGTCATGGCAGTGGCGAAAGCGCGTGATGAATGGTTTGCCAAGACCGGTGAATACATCCCCATCTGCTCCGACGGTGGTATTGTTTATGACTACCACATGACCTTGGCCTTGGCCATGGGGGCAGACTTCCTCATGCTGGGCCGCTACTTCTCTCGCTTTGACGAAGCTCCGGGCCAACGCCTGGTTTACAGGGGCAACTATGTTAAGGAATATTGGGGCGAAGGTTCCAACCGCGCCAGAAACTGGGCCCGCTATGCCGATACAGGTGCCAGCACCATGCACTTTGAAGAGGGCGTAGATTCCTATGTCCCCTATGCGGGTTCGCTCAAGGACAACTTGGAAACCTCTATGGCCAAGATCATTGCAACCATGGTTTCCTGCGGATCCAAGTCCATTGAGGAGCTACAGCAGAAGGCCAGACTGGTAGTGGTGTCTCCCACCTCTATTGTTGAGGGCGGAGCCCATGATGTCATTCGCAAGGAAAATGACAGACACGCGTGAGTGTGTTAGAACGAGATAACAATGCTAGAAGTCCCCAGGATTTCTGCTTAGAAAGAGTAGAGCATGAGTAACGAAAAATTTGAAATGACCCCGGATGGTATTCGGGAGCTTCAAGACGAATTAGAAAAACGTAAAACGGATATATCCATTGAAATCGCCGAGCGCCTTAAAGAGGCCCGGGCCCAAGGGGACCTTTCGGAAAACTCCGAGTACGACGATGCTAAAGAAGCCCAAACTAACAATGAAGTCCGCATAGCCGAGATTGAGAAAATTCTGAAGAATGCCAAGGTTATTGAGAAGTCTGATATTTTGAAGACTAAGGTCTCACTCGGTCAGGTCGTCGAACTTTTGGACATCGAAGAAGATGAAAGCCAAGAATACATCTTGGTGAGCCCCCATGAAGAAGATATCATGAAAAACAAGATCTCTTCCGATTCTCCTGTAGGCGCAGCCATCCTGGGCCATAAGAAGAATGACATCGTGGAGGTCAAAACCCCGATCGGTATTATCCGCTACAAGATTCTACGGATTGGAAAAAGCAACTAGTTAGGCCATACTGCCGACCAGGCAGTGGCTAGCGCTCACGGAGTGAACGCAGATTACCGCCAGTTAAGGAGCATTACATGAGAGAAGATTTACCCAATTGGGGGGAACAGGAGCAGCAGCGCCTGGATAAGCTAGAAGCCATGGAGGCTGCTGGCACAAAGCCCTACGAGATTACCAAAGTAGACCAAGAAGTCCATAGCCAAGATATCTTAGACCATTATGACCAATACGAAGGCAAGATGGTCAAGGTGGCTGGCCGCATCATGTCTAAACGCGGCATGGGCAAGGTGAGCTTTTCTGACCTGCGTGACCGCGCTGGAAAAATCCAAATTTTCTCTAAGATCGATGCTCTGGGTGAAGGCGCTTACCAGTCCTGGCTCAACCTGGATATTGGGGATTTAGTCGCTGTCGAAGGCGAGGTCTTCACCACCCAGCGGGGTGAAATCTCTATTCGTAGCCACAGCTACCAGCTGCTTGCCAAGTGCCTGCGCCCCCTGCCTGAAAAGTTCCATGGCCTGCAGGATGTAGACACCCGTTACCGCAAGCGCTACTTGGATTTAATTGTGAACCCGGAGGTCCAGGAAACCTTTAGGAACCGCTCCAAAATCATCTCTACCATCCGCCAGGTTTTAGACCAGCGTGATTTTATTGAGGTGGAGACCCCCTTACTTAATACAATCGCGGGCGGTGCCACGGCGCGTCCCTTTGTAACCCACCACAATGCGTTGGATATGGATCTCTTCCTGCGTATATCTCCAGAACTCTACCTTAAACGTCTGATTGTCGGCGGCTTTGAGAGAGTTTACGAACTGGGTCGCAACTTCCGTAATGAAGGGATTGATACCAAGCACAACCCCGAGTTCACCATGATTGAGCTTTACCAAGCCTACACGGACTACCATGGGATGATGGAGCTAACGGAGATCCTGATTTCAGAAGCCTGCAAGGCAGTCAATGACGGTAAACTGCACATTTCCTATGGTGACCAGGACCTGGAACTGACCCCGCCCTTTAAGCGTCAAACCATGCGCGAAGCGATTATGGAGCACACGGGCGTAGATTTCGCCCAGGTAGAGAGCCTGGAACAGGCACGTGATCTGGCTGCGGACCACGGACTGACCGACTTGGGTACCGCCCTTGGCGTTGGGGATATCATGAATCTCTTCTTTGAAGAATTCTGCGAAAGCAAGCTGATTCAGCCCACTTTTATTTACGACTACCCCATTGAAGTCTCTCCTTTGACCAAGAAAAAACCAGGCTCTGACGCTATTGTAGAACGCTTTGAACTGTTTATCTGCGGTATGGAATATGGTAACGCCTATTCTGAGCTGAATGATCCACGTGACCAGCGCCAGCGCTTTGAAGACCAGCTGAAACGCCGCCAAGGTGGGGATGAGGAAGCCAACCTCCCTGATGAAGACTATGTCCAGGCTCTGGAATATGGCTTGGTCCCCACAGGCGGCCTGGGCATTGGCATTGACCGTTTGGTCATGCTCTTGACGAATAACACCAGTATCCGTGATGTCCTCCTGTTCCCCACCATGAAAGTCCTGGGTGACTAGCATGGACCCTGACTCGTGGGGTGACATATTTACTTTAATCCTTTGTCTTGCGGGAGCAGCCTATTGCGCTTCTGCAGAAATCGCCTTTGCTTCGCTTGACCTCTTTCGCCTCCAAGAGCTGGTAGACGACGGGGACAGGCGGGCGTTCAAGGCAAAATATGTGGTTGATCACTTTGACCGCGCCTTAATCACGATCCTCATAGGCAACAATATTACCCACATTGCCTTTGCCGCAGTGGCTACAGCCATGGCCCTTGATCTCTTGGGCCTGGGGGCTGTAGCCCCGGTGACCCTAATTTCCACCATCCTCGTCTTCTTTTTCTCTGAGCTCTTGCCGAAATCCTATGCTAATGGCTCCTTTAGCTATGCTCTAGCGATAGCTCCCTCACTCTATCTACTCATGCAGATTTTCCGACCCTTGAGTTTTATTTTCTCAAGGATTTCCGAGTTTATCTCCCGCCTCTTTAAGGGCAATGAGGAACCGGATATCTCCGAAGAGGAATTTCGCAATATCGTCAAAACGGTGACCGCAGAAGGTAGCCTGGGCGAGCAGAAGGAGCGGCTCTTGAATTCAGCCTTGGCCTTTGATGACCGCTTGGTTCGAGATGCTTATCAACCCCTGGAAAAACTCGACTCAATTAATTTTGACGATTCTTTAGACACTATTTTCCACCATATAAAGGCTTCTTCCTACTCCCGCCTGCCTGTCTACCAAGGTAAAGAAAATCATATTATCGGCATCATCAATGCAAAAACCTTTCTTAAGGCCTACATTACCGGTGCCCATATTAACCTGCGCGACCAGATGTATGAGCCCCACAAGGTCAGTTTTGATATGCCCATTGACAAACTTTTAAGGCAAATGTCCAGCCAGCGCACCCATATTTGTCTGGTAGTTGATGACCTGGGACGCACCCGCGGCATTATTACCCTAGAGGATATTTTAGAAGAATTGGTAGGGGAGATCTGGGATGAAACTGACTTAAAGACCAGTCAAGCTGTTCGCCTCATGAGGCAAAACAAGCAGCTGAGCAAGTCAGGCTGGGGCGAATAGCGCGTATGGCCATTGTCGGGATCATTATTTGTATTATTCTCTCCGGCTACTTTTCGGCTTCGGAAATTGCCTTTGCTTCGGCCAACAAACTCCGTTTGCGTACAAAGGCGGAGGCTGGCGATAAAAGGGCAGACAAGGCTTATCGGATTGTAGAAGACTTTGACGAAGCCCTGTCGGCGATCTTAATCGGCAACAACCTGGTGAATATTGCTGCTTCCTCCATCACGACAGTGGTCATCATGGAGATAGTAGGCCGGTCTGGCACCGCACTTGCTACCATCATCATGACAGTGCTCATTCTTATCTTTGGCGAGATCACCCCCAAAATTTTAGCCAAGCAGTATGCTGACCGCTACGTCTTATTCTCCGTCCGGCCATTGTCTATTATCATGGTGATCCTGCGTCCCCTCAATAAGCTGGTCCTCTTCCTGCTCCAGCAGATCGCTAAAATCTGGCCTCCCCCTCAAGACCTGCAGACCGTAACCCAGGCACGGCTCTCCTCTATCATTGACCAGGTGGAAGATGAGGGTATCTTGGACGAAGACGCTTCCGACCTCCTCCAGTCCGCCTTAGATTTCCCGGACATAGAGGTGGGTGAAATTATCACGCCCCGGGTAGATATGTTCATGCTGGACTTAGATGATGACCTGGATACGCTCTTGCAGGAAATTGAAGATTCACCCTATACCCGGCTGCCAGTCTATGAGGGAAGCCCAGATAATATCTTGGGTATCCTACATGTGACAAAACTCCTCAAATATCTGGCAGACCATCCCAGATTGACTAAAGAAGACTTTAAGGCACAAATTACGGACGATATTGGAATCAACGAAAGTATGAAGTTGCCCAAAGTTTTCCAACTCCTTAACCAAGGGGAAGGACAAATGGGGATCGTCGTTGACGAATATGGCGGAACGGTAGGTTGCGTCACCATAGAGGACCTTTTGGAAGTCCTGGTAGGCGATATCTGGGATGAATACGACGAAGTGTCAAGCGATATAGAGCGCCTAGAGGATAACAGTTATCGTGTTGAAGCCTCCATGTCGCTCAGAGATTTTTGTGAAGCCTTAGACTTGGATTATGAAGACTACGAGAGTGACTATAATACCTTGGCAGGTTATCTGTTAGAACTCTTTGGCCGTTTTCCCACCTGTGGCGAAAGTATCCAAGAGGGCCAGCTACGCTTTACGATACTGGACTGCGATCAAACTAAAATTAACCAAATTAAAGTCGATCTACTTCCTGAAACACCAGATCCATCCGCCTCAACCGACTAAGTTTAGGCTAGCTTAAGGGTTCTCTTAACTCGGATTTTACATAAACCTTATACAGACCTAAAGGCTCTTGACTATTCTGAATTTAGCCAAGGACAAGTCGTCCTATGCTAAATGCTGAATAAGAGAAAGTAGAGCGTTTTCATGGACAAATCCCCAGACAAAAGGGGCGGCAGTCGGCCACTAGGCCGCTACGCAACAGTAGAATCTGTAGCCCGCATCAAGCGTAAGGATAAAACCGCGCGGACCATCTTCACGGTGGCCGGGGTCATTTCGGGCCTCATGATTGTGCTGATCTTTGTTTTTGTGTTTAGCCGTGGGGTGGGTGTTTTTCTTCCTTCTCGCGGAGCTGACCAGCAAAACTTATGGGCGTTTTTGACGGGTACACGTTGGAGGGCAGACCAGGGCATTTACGGAGTGGGCTTTATTATTATTAATACCCTGCTTTCTGCCTTCTTTGCGTCCTTGATCTCCTTTCCCCTAGCTGTACTAACCGCACTCATGATTACCCGCATGGCCCCCAAGCGTATGCAGACGGTGCTCACCACCGCAGTAGAAGTCCTAGCGGCTATTCCTTCTGTCGTATACGGGGTTTTTGCCTCTGGCGTCATTACCCAGATGGTGGTGAAGTTGGCAGGGGTTTTCAATTACCATACAGCTGGCGGCAACTCCTTCCTCACGGTTGTCATTCTTTTGGCCATCATGATTTTCCCCACCATGACGGACTTAGCCATCTCCGCCATCCATGCAGTTCCAGATTCCCTGATCCAGGGTTCACTGGCCTTAGGCGCGACGGAAACCCAGACCAACTTCAAAATGGTCCTCCGGGCAGCCCGGTCGGGTATTTTTTCCGGCTTGGTTATGGGTGTGGGTCGGGCCTTTGGGGAAGCTACGGCTGTCTCTATGGTCGCAGGCAACGCCTTTATCGGCCCCAGCATCAACCCCTTTGATTCCACGCGTACCCTAACCTCCACCATGTTGTCAGGCTTCCACGAAACCTCTGGTTTGGACTATGACATCCGCTTCTCTGTCGGTATTGTGCTCATTATCTTGATCCTGATTACGAATGCGGGGATTTATTTCCTCAAGCGACAATTTGCAGGGGGCATGAAAGATGAGTAAGTCTCGTTTGTTTAAAGACCGCCTGATCTTGGGCTTGTCCTGGTTCTTCTCGCTCATTTCCGTGTTTGTCCTGGGGGCCATCCTTGTCTTTATTTTTAGGACCGGTTTTGAAGACCTCTCCTGGGACATGATCAAGGGTGACTATAACTCAAAGAACGTAATCGCCCGGGTCGAGGATTCTGAATTAGCCAAGGCTGGCAATTTCCATGCTCCCAGCAGTCTACCTGCCGGCACCTACTATTCACGTAAATTCGGCCTAGCCCTGCAGGACGGCTTAGACAAAAACAAATCTAAGGTAGTGACCGTCTATGCTATAGATCCCGAATCGCCTTTAATGCACGCAAAGTCTATCACAGCTGGCCAGGAGGGCCAGCTGATGCGGCCCTTCCCCGGCATGGTTCTGAAAAAATTAACCTATCTGGATGCAGAAGGCAACCGTGGCCATGTCGGTCCCCAGGTGCAAAAGAATGCACAAAAATCCGTGGCAGAGCTAGATGAAAAAGCTGAGGTCTTCTACGAATACTTTGGCCAAAGCAAGGGAGGCGGCATCCGGGGTTCCATGCTAACCTCTGTCATGCTGATCGCGATCACCCTCGTGGTCGTTCTGCCGATCGGTATCTGTGCGGCGATTTGGCTAAACGAGGTAGCAGCCAAGAACCGCTTTACAGACATCATCCGGACTGGCATTGATATGCTGGCCGGTATTCCTTCTATTATCTTTGGCTTGATGGGGATGACCATGCTTTACCCCATCACTGCGGCCTTCGGCATTCAAGGTCAGTCTATAGTCTTAGGCGGTCTTACCATGTCGGTGGTGCTTTTACCCTTAGTCATCCGGCAGACAGAGGAAGCCCTCAAGACCGTACCGGTTTCTATGCGGATGGGGTCTCTGTCTTTGGGGGCCAGCCTTACGCAAACCATCTTTCGGGTGGTCCTGCCTCAGGCCATGCCCGGTATCGTAACGGCCTGCCTCCTGTCCATCAGCCGGGTGATTGGTGAGTCCGCTGCCCTTATCTACACCATGGGTGTTGCTATTTCAGACCAGCCTGTGTTTAGCCGAGGCGCCACGACCCTGGCCCTGCACGTCTGGAAGGTCATGTCTGGCGAGCAGCCAGACTTTGCCCAGGCAACAGCCATCTCTATCGTAATTTTGGTGGTAGTCCTGATTCTCAACTTCCTGACCCGCTTCATCCTTAGCCGTTTAAATCGCAAACAGTTGGGTTTAGATGCGGATAAAAAGTCAGCAAGCAAGACCAGCAAGGTTCAAGCTGCAGGCCAGGAAGCTTAGATTTAATACTTTACCTATGACAATTCAACTAAAGATTAATAGGAGACTAAGGCGTCTCCACTCTGTAAGGAGTACAAGATGAATGATACACAAGTAAAAGCAAAGACAAGAGAAGAGGCAGAGGGCTTGGTAGACTTGGATGCCCCAGCCCTGGCTAGCGGTGATGATATTGTCGTTTCCAAGCTTAACCTCTTCTATGGGGATTTTCAGGCGCTCAAGGATATTAATATCCGGATCCCCGAAAAAAAAGTCCAGGCTTTCATTGGCCCCTCCGGCTGCGGTAAGTCAACTTTTTTGCGGTGTTTCAACCGGATGAACGACTTGGTAGAAGGCTGCCGGGTTGAAGGGCAAATCATCCTGCATGATGAAGACATCAACAGCAAGGAGACAGACGTCGTTGCCCTGCGGACCAAGGTGGGCATGGTCTTCCAGCAGCCCAACCCTTTCCCCATGTCGATTTTTGATAATGTGGCTTACGGTTTGCGTTGCCAAGGCGTTAAGGACAAAAAGCTAATCCAAGACCGGGTGGAAATTTCCTTGAGAGAAGCCGCTCTTTGGGATGAGGTCAAAGATATCCTGCATCGCTCAGGCACCAGTCTTTCAGGCGGACAGCAGCAAAGACTTTGTATTGCCCGGGCCATTGCCCTGGAACCAGAGATCATCTTGATGGATGAGCCCACCTCGGCCCTAGACCCCTTGGCCACCTCAAGGATTGAAGACCTGGTTATGGAACTCAAGGGAGAATTTACGATTATTATCGTCACCCACTCCATGGCGCAGGCAGCCCGGGTGAGTGACCGGACAGCCTTCTTCCTCCTAGGGGAAATCATCGAAGAGGGAGAAACGGACCAAATCTTCCACCTTCCCCAGGATCCCCGTACAGAAGCTTATATCTCGGGTAAATTCGGTTGATTCTTACCAGGTATATGCTCAATAATGTTAATTATTTGTTAATCTCAACCAGAAACTCAAGCAGCAATTTTTGCAAATGCTTGAATATGCAATGATGCGGAGGCCATAAGGATGAGTATGCGCATTGAATTTACTAAGGAAATGGAAACACTCCATAACGATATGATCCGCCTGGGTTCACTTGTAGAAACCGCCCTGGGCAGTGCTAACCAGGCCTTGGTTAACTATGACCAAGACTTATGTGACCAAGTGATTGCCAAGGATGACATCATCGACCAGGCCACCATGCAGATCAACAAGGCCTGTGTGCTCCTAATAGCCCGCCAGCAGCCGGTAGCCAGCGACCTCCGGGACATCACCTCCAACCTCAAGCTCATCACAGACTTGGAGCGTATGGGGGATCATGCAGAAGACATTTGTATGCACACCCGCCGGATGATAGCTGGGGACTACAAGTTGCCTATTCCTTCAGACCTTAACCAGATGTTTGAGCAGTGCCGGAAGATGACCTCGGCTGCCCTGGATGCCTATGTCACGCGTGACAGAGAAAAGGCCTTGGCGGTCATTAAAATGGATGACCTGGTAGATAACCTGTATGCCTTTGTCTACAGTGAGCTGGTACGTTCCATGAAAGATGATACGAGAAATATTGAGGGCTATCTGAACTTGCTCATGATCGCCAAGCATGTGGAACGCTGTGCAGACCATGCCGAGAACGTAGCAGAATGGGTCATTTATTACTTGGAGGGGGCCTTTGACTTCTTTGAAGAAGAAAAACAAGCTAAAGCAGAGTCAGCTGAGCAGGAAAGTGTTTAAGTCCTTGCAGTCCAAAAGACCTAGGTTAGATATGAAAGAGGGCGACCATGAGTAGACCACAACTGATCATTGTCGAAGATGAGCAGTCCATTGCTGAGCTCCTGGAGTTCAACCTGCAAAATGAAGGCTATGCTTGCCAAAGCTTTGTTTCTGGGGAAGATATGTTTGCCTACCTGGAAAAAGAGGCCTTCCCTCCTGTGACCCTTTTTATTTTAGACCTCATGCTACCTAACATGGACGGCCTAGAAATCTGCGAACGCCTGAGGGCCAGCCAAACCTATCAATACAGCTTGGTCATGATGCTGACGGCTAGGGGAACAGAACAAGATAAGGTTAAAGGCCTGGAGATTGGCGCAGACGATTATGTCACCAAGCCCTTTGGTATCCGGGAGTTTTTAGCCCGGGTACGGGCCCTCCTCCGCCGTCATGTCAAAATGCTCCGCCAGCAGGCTGAAAATCAAACCAGCCCTCTGCCAGAATATACCCTGCAGGCCCCCAACAATCCGCCTAGTCCCGAAGACGACAAGCGTAAGCAAATCCGGGCAGGGGACATTACCTTGGACGATGCTCGCCACGTTGTGTTTAAGGATAAGCAAGAACTGGAAATGACCCACAGGGAATATGAGCTATTGAAGTTTCTCATGCTCCACCGTGGCAATGCTTACAGCCGAGATGACCTCTTGAACTATGTGTGGGGCTATGATTATTCTGGTGAAACCCGAACAGTAGATGTCCATATTAGGCAGTTGCGCCGTAAGATTGAAGACGATAGCTCCAAGCCAGAGTTAATCCAGACCGTAAGGGGCTTTGGCTACCGCTTTAAGGAAGAAGACTAGGCCACACTGGTCAGGGCCGCATGTTAAAATGCCCCTAGCATTTGCTTTCCTGGTTTTTAAGGAGGGTGTATGAAAAAAGATCTGATGCGCGGTCTTGTACTTATTTTGCTCGGCAGCCTCATCCTTTTTTTAGCAGTGGCGGCCTTCCATACTCAAAGACGGGCCCAAGCCCAACTAGAGGGCCAGCTTTTGGAAGCGGGCGAGTATCTGGCGCGGGGCTGGGAATCCGGCCTAGAGATCAAGGACCTGAGTGTTGCCTTGTATGAGTCTTCCCAGCTACCCAATCTAAACCTTATTATCCTGAAGGAGGATGGCGAGGTTGTTTTGCGTTTGCCCGACCAAGCCAATGCCTACAAGGAAAGAAGCCGGGAAGAGTTCCGCAGGGCCTTTGCAGGGGAGGACCGCTTTTTTATCCGCCGCTTCGAGCAAAGCCATAACAGCAAGCTATATTACACTTTGTTTGTTCCTAGCAAATCGTCCGCTATTCGCCTAGGGGTTGAGCCCGCCTTCCCTTGGCAAGAATTTTGGCCCCTCTTGCTCTATGCCTGCTTGTTTACTCTTTTGAGTCTGGGCCTCTGCCATATTTGGGTAGGCAGGAAAACTAAAGCCTATATTGCTAGCTTGGAGGGCTTGCGCGAAGCGATGGCAGACTTGGGCCAGGGTAATTATGCGGTTCAAGTCTCAGAAATCACTGGAGCCCCCTTCAACGAAGTGCAAGCCTTAAGCGTAGAGTTCAACCAGGCCAGCAAGCTCTTGGAAGAACGCCATGAATATGGTCTACAGCGTATGGCGAGACTCTCTACCATCTTAAATACCATTATCGATCCTCTCCTCTTGGTAGATAAAGATAAAAATCTTTTGTATAGCAACAGCCAGGCCTTGTATGTGTTTGGCCGCAATTTGGACCCCGAAGATAAGTCCTATCCTCAAATTCTCCTTACCCATTCTGAAGAATTAGATGACCTGATCGACCAGTCCATGTCTACGGGCGAGGACCTGGATACCATCCTCAGCCTGACCACGATTAAAGGGGACTTGCGTTATAAAACCCTGATTTCACCTATATTCGTGGATGGAGCTGCCTACGGGGTGGTTGTAGCCCTGCATGACCTTACAGTAGAAGAAGAGAGCGCTGCCTTCCGCCGAGACTTTGTGGCTAATGTGACCCATGAGCTGAAAACCCCTCTTACCTCAATCCGCGGCTTTGTGGAAACCTTGCGCGATAATCCCAAAGTCAGTCCCGAACAGGCCCAGCGCTTCTATGACATTATTGATGTCGAGGCCGAACGCTTAGAACATCTTATTAATGACATCCTCTCGCTTTCTGAAGCGGAACAGGGAAAGATTAAAAATATTTCTCGCTTTGACTTGAGCGAGCTGATCGATGAGGTGATTGTCCTCCTGGACGACCAGGCTTCAGATAAAAAAGTTTCTGTCTATACAGAAGACAGTCTGCCGGAATGCCTGCCTGTAGAAGCAGAGGCAGACCGAATCAAGCAAATTCTGATTAACCTCATTGACAACGCGATCAAATACAACAAAGAGGGCGGTAAAGTTTCCGTGACAGCCTACCGCCTCAATCCTCAAAAAGTAAAGATTGTGGTGAAGGACAACGGCCCTGGCATCTCCCCAGAGGCTCAAAAGCGTATCTTTGAACGCTTCTACCGGGTGGACACAGGCCGGTCGCGCAGCCTGGGTGGTACGGGTCTGGGACTTTCTATCGTCAAACACATAGCCCAGCTCTATGGCGGGGAGGCTTCGGTGGAATCTGAGCCGGGCCATGGGGCCTGCTTTACTGTCACCATGAACATCTAATCTCCCCGATGCCTGCTTCTGACCGACTTGGGGCCTAGCAAAAGTTAGCTAGAGCTGTCTTGTGGACAGCTAGCTTATGCTAGACTATAAAAGTTAAGGAAGGAAGGGACCATGTCATTTCAAGATTTACCTACAGCTTGGCAGGGCTTTTTACAAGCGTGTAATTCCTGCAAGAACTGTGACCTCTATCAGTCTCGTGATCAGGTAGTGGTATACCGGGGCAGCCTCAATGCCCCCCTCATGATTATTGGCGAGGGTCCGGGCAGGGAAGAGGATAGGCAGGGCCGACCCTTCGTGGGCCGGTCGGGGCGCCTATTGGATGACGCCCTCCTGGCCCTAGAATTTACCGAAGCCGACTTTCACATCTGCAATATCGTCAAATGTCGGCCTCCAGAAAATAGGGTGCCTACTGAAGAAGAAGCCAAGGCCTGCCGCCGTCTCCTTAACGCTCAATTTGCCCTGGTCAAGCCCCGGGTTATCTTACTGTGTGGGTCAACCGCCTATAAATATTTTACGGGCGGTAAAGAACCCATCTCGCGGGTGAGGGGCCAATGGATCGAGCAGAAGTCTTTCTATATCATGCCCACCTTCCACCCGGCCTACATCTTGCGCAACATGTCTAAACGTGATGAACTATGGGCGGACCTCCTGGCAGTTCAGGCTAAGCTGGAAGCCCTGGGCCTGAAAGCCCCACTGAGCCAATCCCTCAGCGAGCATTCCCAGCAAGGTTAAAAGGCGCCGGATATGTACGCACAAAAGTTTCAGCTCTCCTCCGCCTACCAACCCGCCGGTGACCAGCCGCAAGCGATAGACACCCTTGTGGCAGGTTTAGATCAGGGTATGCCAGCCCAAACCCTCTTGGGCGTTACAGGGTCGGGCAAAACCTATACCATGGCCCAGGTCATCCAAAGGACCCAGCGGCCTGCCCTGGTTTTGGCCCACAATAAGACCCTAGCGGGCCAGCTCTGGCAGGAATTCAAGGCCCTTTTCCCTGAAAACGCGGTGGAATACTTTGTGTCTTACTATGACTACTACCAGCCGGAAGCCTACATAGCCTCTACGGACACCTATATTGAAAAAGACTCGGCTATCAACGACGAAATAGACCGCCTCCGTCATGCGGCCACTAACTCTCTTATGGAGCGACGGGATGTGATTGTGGTGGCTTCAGTATCCTGCATTTATGGCATTGGTAACCCTGAGGATTATAAGCACCTCATGGTGCACCTGAGACCGGGCCAACAAAAGTCCCGTGAAGAAGTCATTGCAGAACTAGTCTCCATTCAATACCAGCGTAATGACCTGGACCTCCACCGTGGCACCTTCCGGCCCCGGGGAGATACCCTGGATATTTTCCCTGCGTCCTCAGAAAACCTGATTACCCGTGTATCCTTTTTCGGGGATGAAATTGAAAAAATTTCTGAACTAGATGCCCTCACCATGAAGCCCTTGCGGGGCTGTACCTATGTACAGATTTATCCGGCCTCCCACTATGCTACAACCCAGGAAAAACTCAAGAAAGCTGTGGTCTCCATTGAGCACGAGCTAGACCAACGCCTGGCTGCCCTCAGAGACCAGGGCAAGCTCATGGAGGCCTATCGGCTGGAACAGAGGACCCGCTACGATATGGAGATTCTTTTGGAAACCGGCTTCTGTAAGGGGATTGAGAACTACTCCCGCCACATGGATGGCAGAGCCCCGGGCGAGCCGCCCTACACCCTGCTAGACTTTTTCCCGGAAGACTATCTGCTCTTTATTGATGAATCTCACGTCACCATTCCCCAAGTTGGGGCCATGTACAACGGTGACCATTCTCGTAAGGTCTCCCTGGTGGACTATGGTTTCCGCCTCCCCTCTGCCTTTGACAACCGGCCCTTGAAATTTCCCGAATTTGAGGCCCGTATGGGTCAGACCATTTTTGTTTCTGCTACCCCCTCAAAATATGAGGCGGAACATGCCAAACAGGTCGCAGAACAAATTATCCGGCCCACCGGCCTTTTGGACCCCTTGGTCTATGTCCGGCCAGTGGCGACCCAGATTGACGACCTCACGGCCGAGCTGGATCAGAATAATGCCAAAGGGGAGAAGAGTCTCATCCTTACCTTAACTAAGCGGATGGCAGAGGACCTTACCGACTACCTGGTGGCTGAGGGTTACCGGGTGCGCTACTTGCACTCTGAAATTAAAACCGTAGAACGCTTGGAAATCCTGCGCGACCTCCGTCAAAATAAGTTTGATATCTTAGTGGGCATTAACCTCCTGCGTGAGGGGCTAGACCTGCCAGAAGTTTCCCTTATCGCCATTCTGGATGCAGACAAAGAAGGCTTCCTGCGGTCCACCACCTCCCTCATTCAGATTATGGGCCGGGCAGCCCGTAATGTGCATGGCCGGGTAGTGCTTTACGCAGATGAGGTAACGGAATCCATGTACCAGGCCATCACCGAGACTGAGCGCCGGCGCCAAATTCAAGAAGCCTTTAATGAGGCCCATGGGATAAGCCCACAAACCGTACACAAAGAAGTCCGGGAGATTATGGATACCCGGTACGAGCTAGAGGAAGAAGAAGAGGCCCTAGTGGCCGAGCTAGAGCCCAAGGAAGGTTTCCAACCTGACTTGACACCCAAGCAGATTAAAAAGCTGCTGACCGACCTGGAAGCCCAAATGCATCAGGCCGCTGAAGCCCTAGACTTTGAAGAGGCGGCTATCCTGCGTGACCAAATGATTTATCTTAAAGGGCTTTTAGGCCCTCAGGCTTCTTAAAATTCGCCTTGAAGTGGACCAGACCCGCCAGGTGATAGCAGGAACCTGAGGCGAAGAATGTTATAATTGAGCTATGAGAAAATCGCGCCCGCCAACTAGGCGCTGTAAGAGGGAGGCCCCTATGACCAGAGCACAGAAAATCTACCAGGAATGGTTAAGTCATCCTCAGCTGTCCGCAGAGGAAAAGGCTGATCTGCAAGCCTTAAGCCCCGAGGAAAGGGAAGAAGCTTTTTACCAAGACCTCCAATTTGGTACAGCCGGTCTTCGGGGTATTCTGGGACTTGGCACGAACCGCATGAATGTCTATACGGTGGCCCAGGCCGCTGAGGGCTTTGCCCGCTACCTTGCCAGTAAAGGCGAGGAGGTGAAAAAGCGGGGCATCGCGATTTCCTATGACTCCCGTCACTGCTCTCCCGAGTTTGCCGAACTGTCAGCCCGGATCTTCGTTTACCACGGCATCCAGGTTCGGCTTTCCGATGAACTCCGGCCTGTCCCCCTTCTGTCCTTCGCCATCCGGCACTTTAACTGCGCCGGCGGCATTATGATTACCGCCAGCCACAATCCTAAGGCCTACAATGGCTTTAAAGCTTACGGCGAAGATGGCGGCCAGCTACCTGTTGAAATTTCAGACCAAGTATCTGCGGAAATTGCCCAAATTACAGACCCCATTGCTTGCTACTACAGTATCCCCAGCCGGGAAGACCTGGACCAGGATCCCCGCTGGCTGACCATGGGCCAGGACCTCGACCAGGCTTATGATGCACTTGCTATGGCGCACACCATTAATCCGGGGCTAGTGGCCAAGCACAAGGACTTATCCATTGTCTACAGCCCCCTGCACGGTTCCGGCAATAAGCCAGTCCGACGCCTCTTGGCCAGATTGGGTTTTGAAAATATCTCTGTTGTGCCTGAGCAAGAGCTCCCCGACGGGGATTTTCCTACAGCGCCCTATCCCAACCCAGAGGCCAGGGAAGCGCTGGAATTGGGAATTCAGCTGGCGGAAGAGAAAAAAGCAGACCTGCTGATTGCGACTGACCCCGATGCTGACCGGCTAGGCCTCGCCTGCCGTACCAGGGAGGGAGAATTTGTTGTACTATCTGGTAACCAAATTGGTTGCCTCCTTTTGGACTATATCTTGGGGGCCAAGCAAGCCCAGGGCAGTTTGGAGGACAATTCCTTTGTGGTATCTACCGTAGTGTCCTCTCGCCTCCCGGATGCCATTTGTGCCCACTATGGTGTAAAACTCTACAGGACCCTCACAGGTTTCAAAAATATTGCTTCAGTAATCCAAACGCATGACGATGAAGGTCAGGAACATTTCCAATTTGGTTATGAGGAGAGTTTCGGCTATCTTGTAGGCAAATTTGTCCGCGACAAAGATGCGGTTTCTGCCTCCCTCTTGGTGGGAGAAATGGCTGCCGCTGCTGCAGAAGCGGGCGAGACGGTTTACGACCGCCTGCAAAGGCTTTACCAGCGGCATGGCTATGCCGCAGAAAAAACCATCTCTTTGGTCCGCGAGGGGATTGAAGGACAGGAGCGTATCAAGGAAGCCATGCGGGTCGTGCGGTCTAGCAAGGCGGATTTCTTTTCCCCGCTTCAGGCCGAAAAAATCTCTGACTTTGCAAGCTCTGAAGTACTTGATCTCCAGTCCGGTCAGACCTACCCCCTGGCCCAGAATAAGTCGGATGTCCTGGTCTACGAATTAGCGGGCGGTGACTGGTTTGCTACCCGGCCCTCCGGCACAGAACCCAAGCTGAAGATTTATATGGGGGTTATGCGTCCGGATAAGGCCACGGCGGAGAAAGATCTGGCCACTTTAGAGCAGAGGGTTGCGGACAAAATTGCACAAGCATTGGATGCCTAGGCCAGATGTCACAATTTGTCCACCTGCACCTCCATACGGAATATAGCCTCCTGGATGGCGCAATCCGCCTCCAGGATTTGCCCGGCCGCCTTAAAGAGCTTGGTATGGATGCCTGCGCCCTTACAGACCACGGTGTCCTCTACGGAAGCTATGACTTTTATCAAATCCTCAAAGGGGCGGGCCTCAAGCCTATCCTGGGCTGTGAACTCTACGTCTGCCGCCAGGACATGCGGCTCAAAACAGGCCCCCTGGCCCGTTATCCTTACCATCTCATCCTTTTAGCAGAAACCCAGGAGGGCTGGCACAACTTAATCAAGTTGGATTCCCTGGCCTTTACGGAAGGCTTTTACTACCGGCCCCAAGTAGATTTTGAAACCCTGAAAAAATACGCCAAGGGCCTCATTGCCCTTTCGGCCTGCCTGGGAGGGGAGATTCCCCGCCGTTTGCAGGAAGGGGACTATGAGGCAGCCAAAGCAGCCGCTCTACGGTATAAAGACTGCTTTGGCCCAGATAATTTTTTCTTGGAAGTCCAAGATAATGGCTTGGAAGACCAGGTCTTGGTGAATGAGGGCTTAATTCAATTGGCGCGCGAGACCGGCCTGGGTTTGGTGGCGACCAATGACTGCCATTATCTCCGGCAAGAAGATGCGGAGGCCCAGGATGTACTGCTTTGCCTGCAGACGGGGAAAAAACTGCAGGACCAAGACCGCATGCGGATGGAAACCCCAGAGTTTTATCTTAAGTCACCAGAACAAATGGCGGAGGCCTTTGCCCATATCCCGGAGGCCCTGGAAAACACCGTAAAGATTGCTGACCGCTGCCAGGCCCAGGTGGAGACAGGCAAGCTTTATCTGCCGCAATTCAAGCCGGATGACGATTCCGATGCAGAGTCCTACCTCCGCCGCCTGGCGAGAGAAGGCCTGGAGGCGCGTTTAGCCGCTGACCCCAGCAAGCTAGACCGCTTTGGCCGAGAGGCCTACACGGACCGGCTAGAAAAAGAGCTCGAAGTTATCATCTCCATGGGCTATACCGACTACTATCTGATTGTGGCAGACTACATCAAGGCGGCCCGGGACCGGGATATTATGGTTGGTCCAGGGCGTGGATCGGGCGCGGCCTCCTTGGTGGCCTACTGTATCCGTATTACCAATGTAGATCCCATAGAATTTAAGCTGATCTTTGAACGCTTCCTCAACCCTGACCGGGTGTCTTTGCCAGACTTTGACTGTGACTTTGAGGACGCCCGCCGCGATGAGCTCATCAGCTATGTCACCGAAAAATATGGGGCCGACCATGTCTGCCAGCTCATCACCTTTGGAACCCTGGGCGCCAAAGCCGTCATACGAGATGTGGCCCGGGTCTTAGACTTTCCCTATGCGGAAGGCGACCGCCTGGCCAAAATGGTGCCCAACCAGCTTGATATTACTCTGGCAAAGGCCTTAGAGATGAATCCTGACCTCAAAGCCGAATATGAAATGCGGCCGGAAAGCCAGCGGATTTTGGACTTGGCCATGAAGCTGGAAGGTATGCCGCGGCATTCTTCCACCCATGCGGCAGGGGTCATTATTTCCGCCGTACCGATTGATGAAGTAGCTCCCTTGGCCTTAAATGACGAGGCGGTGGTGGTCCAATACACCAAAAACTCCATTGAAGATGTGGGCCTATTAAAGTTTGACTTCCTGGGTCTGCGTTACCTTACGGTCCTACACGATGCGGTCCGTCTTATTGAGGCGGAGAGTGGCCAAAAAATCCAACTGGATGAACTGCCCTTTAACGACCCCCAGGTCTACCAAATGCTTTGCGAAGGCAAAACAGCTGGCGTTTTCCAACTGGAAGCGACCGGTATGACGAGCTTCATTAAAGAAATGAAGCCTCAATCTTTAGAGGATATCATCGCGGGTATCTCTCTCTATCGGCCCGGGCCCATGGAGCAGATCCCTCGGTACTTGGCGGCAGCCGACCAGGGTGTGACCTATGAACACCCCATTCTGGAACACATTTTAGAGGCCACCAGGGGCTGCATGGTCTATCAAGAACAGGTCATGCAGATATCCCGCGAGATGGCTGGCTTCTCCATGGGCCAAGCAGATAATATCCGCCGGGCCATGGCGAAAAAGAAACCCGAACTCCTGGCGGCTTACCGGCAATTATTTGTCTATGGTGGCGAAGATGAGAATGGCAATTCCGTAGAGGGGGCCATTAAGCGGGGGGTAGAGGAAGCCCTGGCCCAGAAGATCTTTGATGAAATGATGGCCTTTGCGGGCTATGCCTTTAATAAGGCCCACGCTGCCGGTTATGCGGTCATTGCCTATCAGTCTGCCTGGCTCAAATACTACTATCCTGTAGAATACTTGGCTGCTACCCTCAATTCTTTCCTGGGCGATCTCACCAAAGCGGCTTTTTATGTCCGAGTTGCTAAGGATATGCATATTGCCATACTGCCACCAGATATCAACCATTCAGATGTCCTTTTCACGACCGAGGAGGGGTCTATCCGCTTTGCCTTAGGCGCGGTAAAAAATGTGGGCAAGGCGGCCATGGAAAAGCTCGTCACAGACCGCAAGGACCAGGGCCCCTTTCAAGATTTTGACGACTTTTTAGAGCGGGCGGTGGCCCTGGGCCTTAACCGCAAGGCCATCGAGAGCCTGATCAAGTCTTCCGCCCTGGACCAGCTCGGCCTCAAACGCTCGCAGATGATGTCTGCCCATGATGAGCGGATTTCGCAAATTCAAAACCAGGCGGGCCAGTCCTGGGAAAACCAGGTCTCCCTCTTTGATTTTGAGGAAGATTTGGGGCGGTCCGCCCAGCGGCCGCTTTATAGGGACCAGCCGGAATTGCCAGATGCTGTCAAGCTAGCCCAGGAGAAAGAAGTCTTGGGCCTCTATGTATCGGGTCATCCCCTGGAACAATATAGTGAATTTTTTGCCAACTACACGAGCCTGAATTCTGCCGAACTCAGACCCGGGCCTATGGGGGATGAAGAGGTCCCGATCGTGGAGGACCGTGAAGATGTGATCATGGCTGGGCAGATTGTCGGCCAGCGCACGCTTTTTACCCGCAAAAATGAACAAATGGCCTTCCTGCAATTGGAAGACCTTACTGGCGCTTACGAGCTGATTGTTTTTCCTCAGGCCTACAAGAAGTACCACGGCCTGCTGAAGGAAGGCCAAGTCATCCTTATCGCGGGCCAGGTCAACCTCAAGGAAGAGGAAGATGCCAAAGTGATCGCCGATTACATTGGCCAGCTTAATCCAGACATGACCGGCCTGCCCGCAGATTTCCCTAGCCGCTATCTAACCAAGACCTATGCGTCCCGCACAGTTGAGATCAAAACACCTGCAGCCTGTGATCAGCCTCACCGCGTACCCAGCCAGGCTGAGCCAGAGCCCCCACATCCAGCCTCCCTCAGACTGGTGATTTACTGGCCTTATGCCGCGACAGATCCGGAGAGCCAAAGTCTCATGGGCTTGCTCCGCTACTTTAGTGGAGACACCCCTGTCTATTTATATACAGGTACAGGAGACCCCCAGGTTTTAGACCTTGGTTTTGACCTCAACTACCTGGGCCAGCTTAGCCAGCGCTATGGTGAGCAATTTATCAGCTTGTTTTAGCCTCACTGCATAAGCTTTCGCAAGGATCGCATCATAAAGCGGAAAGTCAGCATCTTTTTTTTACATATGCGATAATAAGAAAAGTTTCTGCTGCAGATAGCGAAACGACACAGAAAATAATGGGCTTGGGAGGAAGACCTGATGGGCGCACTATTAGATAAGGCAGACCTAAAAGCTGCCGAAAAAACTGCCCTAGAGCAATTTGATAAAACCCGCCACGCGGAGATAGTAAAGCTAGCAGAAGAGCCAAAAATACATGGTGTAGGCATCCTCACCTCTGGAGGAGATGCCCCTGGCATGAATCCCTTGATCCGTGGTGTGGGCCGGGCAGCCGTGTTCTACGGCTTGAAGGCCTTTGGCATTAGGCGGGGTTTTCACGGTCTCACCAAGGGTGAAATCTTTGAGCTAGGGGCGCGAGATTTTTCGGAGACTATCCAGCAGGGAGGTACCTTTCTTATGACCGCTCGGTCCCAGTCTTTCCAGACAGGGGAGGGGCTGACTAGGGCCAAGGCCATGTTGGAGGTTTTTAAGATTGACTGTGTCTTCTGCCTAGGCGGAGATGGTACCTGGAGAGGCGCTGCTGCCCTAGCAGACCAGGGCGTCAAGATTATGGCCCTGCCTGCTACGATTGATAATGATATTGGCGCCACGGATTACACCATTGGTTTTGATACTGCGGTTAATACTGCTATGGATGCCATTGATAAGCTTCGTGATACAGCTTCTTCACATGAGCGCTGCTCAGTTGTGGAGGTTATGGGCCGGAACTCGGGTTATATTGCCTTGTCCGTAGGCATCGCTTCTGGTGCAGAAATCGTCTTAATCCCGGAGCATCCTGTCGATTTTATGAACGACGTGGTCGCCAAAATTATTTCTGCCCGCAATAGGGGCAAGCGTCACTATATTGTGATTGTGGCAGAAGGAGCGGGTAACTCACAGGAGCTGGCCAAACGGATTGAAGAAATGACAGATATTGAAACCCGGGCGACCAACTTGGGATACGTACAAAGAGGCGGGTCCCCACGCTTGAGGGATCGCTATACCGCATCCCTTATGGGCGTATATGCTGTGCGGCAAGCGATCCAAGGCAACTTTAACCGCGCCATTGTTATTAAAAATGGAGAGATCACCGACATGGACATCCACGAGGCTAATGCCTGCAAAAAGAGCATTTCAAAAGATCTGGTGGACCAAGCGGGCATTCTTTCTTTCTAAATTTAGGAGTCATCATGCTGGAGAAAAGCCTCCGCAACTTAGAATTTGATAAAGTCTTACAAGTCTTAGCACACGAAGCGAAATCCCGTCTGGGTCGGGACCGCTGCCTGGCCCTGCGCCCCAGCTCCGACCTTGATCAGGTGACCCTCATAGCCAAGGAAACCGATGACCTGGTCAAGGAAATCTTAAAAAACGGAGAATTTCCCCTCTCTGCTTTAGAAGACTTAAAGGATATTTTAGCCCTCTTGGCGGTAGGTTCTGTGGCGGGCCCTCCTGACCTCTTGCGCGTTGCCCGGCAAATCCGCCTGGTCACACAACTTGAAGCCAGGCTGGCGACTCTGGCTGAGGACACTAACCAGGGCACAGAGCCCACAGAGCTTCCTCGCCTAGACCAGCTTAATACTTGCCGGCGCTTGCTGGAAGACTTGTGCCCCTTGGATTTTTTAGCAGACCGCCTAGATGCTTGTATCCTCAATGACGAAGAACTCAAGGACCGGGCCAGCCCGGAACTCTACCGTATCCGCCGGTCCCTGCAGAACCTGCAGGAGGATGTGCAGAAGTCACTCAACTCTATCCTCCGCTCGCAGGCGGATATCCTGCAGGACCAGCTGATTACCCTCAGGGGAGACCGGTATGTCCTGCCGGTTAAGGCCGAGTATAAAGGCAGGCTCCCCGGTATTGTTCACGATTCGTCATCCTCCGGCGCTACCGTATTCATAGAGCCCTTGCAGGTCGTTAACCTCAACAACCGCATCCGGGAAACGAAGGATGAAGAAGAAAGGGAAATCCACCGTATCTTGCGGGAGCTTTCAGCTTTGGTTTTGGACCAGGAAACGGCACTCAAGGCCAACCAAGAGATCTTGATTCACCTGGACTTTTGTCAGGCCAAGGCCAAGCTGGCCCTCAAGCAAAAGGCTAGCCCAGTTGCCTTAAACCGTGAAGGACGGATTATTCTCCACCAAGCCCGCCACCCCTTGATTGACCCGCATCAGGTTGTGCCTATCGATTTTGAGTTGGGCGTTCATTTTACCAGTCTCGTTATTACCGGGCCCAATACAGGCGGCAAGACGGTTTCTCTGAAAACTTGTGGCCTCCTAACCCTCATGGCCATGGCGGGTTTGCAGTTGCCGGTTAAAGCCGGATCGGAAGTTGCAGTCTTTGACCATGTTTTGGCGGATATTGGCGATGAGCAGTCCATTGAGCAGTCCCTGTCTACCTTTTCTGCCCATATGAAGCAGATCATTCAAATCTGTGACCTAGCGGGGCCAGGGAGCTTGGTAATCGCTGACGAGCTTGGTGCAGGGACCGATCCCAGTGAAGGTGCGGCCCTAGCCATTGCTATTTTGGATTACCTCAAGGGGAGAGGGGCCTCAGTAGTGGCCTCTACCCATTACCAGGAACTCAAGGGCTATGCCCTCAATACCCCTGGTGTCTCTAATGCCTCCTGTGAGTTTGATTCCATCTCCATGAAACCGACCTACCGGCTTTTAATTGGGGTCCCTGGAGTTTCCAATGCCCTGGCGATTTCCACACGTTTGGGCCTCCAGCAAGAGATTATTGACCAGGCCCAAACCCTCATTTCGGATGAGGGTGCACAATTTCAATCCCTCATAGAGGCCATTGAGCGGTCCGAGCAGGAATCACGCAAGATGGAGGCCCAGATTGCAGACCTCCATGCCCAAGCTGAAGCGACCAAGGCAGAAAACCTGGCTGAGCAGGCCCGGTTAAAACAAGTCAAAGAACAGCTCTTAAATGAAGCCCGGATGGAAGCCCAGCAAATCCTTTCACAAGCAGAGGACTTGGCGGAGGCTGAACTCAAAAAGTTGCGCCAGACGGGGACCCAGGTCCAGGCAGGGGAAGAGGCCAAGCAAGAGATCCGGTCTGGCCGCAGGGCGATTGAAGCCGCTATGGGTAAGGAAAAGCTCAGGGCAGGGATCGACCGACCTTTGGAAGAGGAAGACCTGGAGCTGGGCCAAGACTATGAAGATGTGCTGAGTGGCTTTGCGGGTCAATTGACGGAGGGCTTGGATAGCCAAAATAAGGTTCTGTTGACCAAGGGCAATTTTAGCTTGCGCGTTCCCTTGGTTAACCTGCGGCCCCACCACATGACCAGGGCGGAGAAGCAGCTGCAAAAGCAAGCACGCCCCCAGGCCAGCCAGCAGCCTTCGGCCACCAGTTCAGCCCGCTTGACCACAGGACCTGAGTTGTACCTCCTGGGTTACCGGGTGGTGGAAGCCTTAGATGCCCTGGATAAATACCTGGATGATGCCCAGCTGGTGGGCCTGCATAGCGTCCGCATTGTACACGGCAAGGGCTCGGGAGCCCTGCGCCAGGCTATTAGAGACCAGTTAAAGCATGACTCTAGGGTCCAGGCTTTTAATGATGCCCCCTATGGGGCAGGCGATGCGGGTGTGACCATAGTGGACCTGCGCTAACTTTCTTTTTTTCACAAAATATAGCCCTCTAGTGGCGGCAAAGGCGGTCGAATTTGGTTAATGTGTTAAAGACAGGTTAGGCGCTTGTCTTTACGGCTTTTAATACCTAAAATTAATGTATAAGTAAATGCTAGTTTGTATGGCAATATGTACCTAAAGGAGGTCATCATGGCAAAGCAAGATTTTATTGCTATGTTGCTGGCCGGTGGTCAAGGTTCCCGCCTAGGTGTCCTGACGGAAAACTTAGCGAAGCCTGGTGTTCCCTTCGGAAGCCGCTATAGGATTATCGATTTCCCCCTTAGCAACTGTACCAACTCCGGAATTGAGACCGTAGGCGTTCTTACCCAATACATGCCCCTTGAACTCAACGAATATGTAGGCAATGGGCATTCCTGGGACTTGGACCGTAACGCCGGCGGCCTCTCTATTCTTTCTCCCTACCAGACCATGTCCGGCAGCGATTGGTACAAAGGAACCGCAAACTCCATCTACCAGAACATTAATTTTATCGACCGTTACCGGCCCAAATATGTAGCGGTACTCTCCGGCGACCATATCTACAAAATGGACTATGGCAAGATGTTGGAGTACCACCTCAAAACTCAGGCCGATGCCACGATTGCCGTCATAGAAGTCCCCTGGGAAGAAACCCACCGTTTCGGTATTATGAATACGAACAAGGATATGAGTATTGCCGAGTTCGATGAGAAACCTGCCCAGGCCAAAAATAACCTAGCCTCCATGGGCATTTACATTTTTGACTGGCCGGTCCTGCGCAGGCAATTGATTGAAGATGAGGCAAACCCGGAATCTTCGAACGATTTTGGCAAAAATATTATTCCCAAGATGCTGGCCGAAGGCTGTAAACTCCAGGCCTACCCCTTTGAAGGCTACTGGAAGGATGTCGGGACCATTTTCTCCCTCTGGGAGGCTAATATGGATCTTTTAGATGCGCCAGAAGATCTGAACCTGGCGGACTCCTCCTGGAGAATATACTCCCGCAACCCCATCCGACCGCCCCACTATATTGGTAAAACGGCGGTCTTAGATAAATGCTTCCTCACCGATGGCGATGTGATCTATGGCTCTGCCTACCACTCTGTGATCTCCGATAGCGTCGTGATTGAGGAAGGGGCAGAGGTTCGAGACTGCGTCCTCATGCCAGGCTGCCGGATTAAACGTGGAGCCAAGCTGGAACGCTGCATCGTAGGGATCAACACAATTGTTGGCGAAGCTGTCGAAGCCGGGCCAGACCTCAAGGACGCCAATGAAGCCTATGTGGATCCTCTCTGCTCTGAGGGTATCTCGGTCTTCCAAAATGGCATCCACTTGAAAGCCGGTCTGCGGATTGGTCCTAACTCTATGATCAAGCGCAGCCCTGACGGTTCTGAAACAGACCTCTTAGAAGCAATTTGTGACAGCGATTTCGTAAGGAGGCAGTTATGCTAACGAATGCCATGGGTATCATTCTAGCGGACCACCATCGTGTGGATCTGGCAGAAATAACCGCCGCCCGAGCCCTGGCTGCGGTACCCTTTGCGGGCCGCTTCCGCATTGTGGACTTCATGCTCTCCAACATGGTGAACTCCGGGATCAAAAATGTAGGCGTCCTCGCCTTAACCAGGTACAAATCCCTTATGGACCACCTAGGAACTGGAGCCTTCTGGGACCTAGACCGCATGCAGCAAGGCCTGACCATTATCCCGCCCTTTGTGGCTTCTAGCTCAGGCAGACCTGGCGAAGAGGACTTGACGGGCCTCTTTGAATTCCTTTCTGCGGGCAGGGAAGACTATGTGGTTATCTCCAACGGCAACCTCATCCTCAATATCAAGTTGGAGGAGATTGTTGAAGCGCACGCAGATTCCAAAGCGGACATGACAATTCTCTATAACCATGACATCAGCAATCCCCGGAACAACGTTTCGCTTTTCCTGGACGATGGTGATGTGGCTGACGTCCTGGTGGGTACACCCGATCCCAAGACAGATGTTTCGTCTATCGGCATTATGGTGATCAGCCGTAAACTGCTGGTAGAACTGGTGTCTGAGGCCATGGCGCGTGGAGAAACTGGCTTCAGCATTGAGACTATGCTAAAAAAATATCCCACATATCGCATACGGGCACAAGAATACCCTGACCTGTGCTTGGATATTGACAGCCTGGCCTCCTTCTTCTCTGCCAACCTCCGCATGCTGGAGCCTGAAGTACGCGCCCATCTCTTTAACCAAGAGGACCGGCCGATCTATACCAAGATTAAGAACGAGGCTCCGGCCTTTTATGAAAAAGGCTCCTTCGTGAGCAACTCCTTAGTTTCTGACGGCTGCTCCGTCTATGGTTCAGTTTCGAACTGCATCCTCTTCCGGGGTGTGCACGTTGGCCGGCACGCCAATTTACACGATTGTGTCATTTTTCAAGACTCCTATATCGCTGAAGGCGCCGACCTTTCCTGTGTGATCTTGGACAAAAGGACTACTGTCAGCGCTGGGGTAAAACTTCAGGGCGCCACAGCTTACCCCGTAGTGATTCGTAAGAACGCCAGAGTGTAAGGCCCGAGTGAAAGGAAGGAAGTCTATAATGAGTGATGCCATGAAGATCTTATTTGTGAGTTCTGAGATGTCGCCCCTAGCCAAAAGTGGTGGCCTGGCAGATGTTGTTTCTGCTCTGCCCCAAGCTCTCAGGGCTCTCGGCCATGATGCCCGAGTTATCCTACCCCTCTATAAGCAAATCAAAGACCAGTACCACGATCAACTAAACTTTATGTCTTGGTCTATGACCAAGCTGGGTTGGCGGTCTATGTACAATGGTCTCTTCCAGATGGAAGTGAATGGGGTGCCCTGTTACTTCATTGATAATGAATATTATTTTGGCCACGATGGCATTTACTTGGACTACTCCTTTGACATTGAACGCTTCGCCTTTTTCCAAAGGGCGGTTTTAGACGTTTTAGGCGAACGCCTGGACTTCCATCCCCAGTACCTCCACCTGAACGATTGGCAAGCGGGCGCGATCCCTCTCCTCTTGGAGGCGCACTATCAATCGCGCGGCTATCTCTTAGATCTTAAAACAGTATTCACCATCCATAATCTCAAATACCAGGGCATCCACGGCAGGGAAAAAATTCAGGACCTCTTGGACCTTCCAGATGCCTACATGCGGGAGGATACCTTCCTCAAAGACGGCGCTCCCAACTTTATGAAAGCCGGCATTGTCTATGCCAACCGCGTCACCACGGTTTCACCCTCTTATGCAGAAGAAATTCTCCTGGATTACTATGGTGAGGGCTTAAACCATGTGCTCCAGGCCCAATCCTGGAAGGTCAGAGGCATACTCAATGCGCTTGACGTGGAAGAATATAACCCCAAGACAGACCCCTATATCGCGAAAAATTTTGACCAGCGCAATTGGCGTAAGGGCAAAGCGGCCAACAAGCAGACCCTGCAAGCCCGTCTGGGCCTGCCGCAAAGACCAGAGCTCCCCGTCTTTAGCATGATCACCCGTCTGGTTTCACAAAAGGGCATTGACCTCCTGCTCTACATTGCGGATGAACTCTTAGAGCAAGATATACAATTGCTGGTGATGGGCACAGGAGACTACCTTTACGAAGATGCCCTTCGTGCCATCCAGGACCGGCATCCAGACCGCATGCGGGCTATTATCGACTTCAACGAGGCGACTTCGCGCCTGATTTATGCAGGCTCTGACATCTTCCTCATGCCCTCACTCTTTGAACCCTGTGGCCTCTCGCAAATGATGGCCCTGCGTTACGGTACCCTGCCTCTGGTAAGGGAAACCGGTGGCCTACGCGATACGGTCCAGCCCTATAACCGCTATGACGGCTCTGGCAACGGCTTTTCCTTTAGCAATATCAACGCCCATGAGTTACTCTTTACGTCCAAACAGGCCATAGACCTCTTCTACCATGATCAGGCCTCCTGGGGCCGCATGGTCCGGCGCGGCCTCACCGCCGATTTCTCCTGGGAAAAATCGGCTAAAGAATATCTCAAAGTCTACCAGTCGATCATCGACCAGGGCTAAGCTTTCCTGCAAAGCTTAGCCAATTTTTGAGGCTTGAGTAAACTAGCCCCGGCTTCTTGCTATTGCAGGGGAGAAGATGTTAAACTACTAGGCGATTCTGCCCGTACTCAGTTCAGGGTTCGTCCGACCCCTACTTGGTATGTGGCTTATACAAGGAGAAAATTATGGACAAAGAGACAAAGCAACGTATCATCCAAGAGTTCGCCACCCATGAAGGTGACACCGGTTCTCCCGAGGTGCAAATTGCCCTCCTTACAGAGCGGATCAATCATCTGACTGAACACCTGAAAGATCACAACAACGACCACCACTCTCGTCGTGGCCTGCTGATCTTAGTAGGTAAGCGGAGAAGCCTTTTGGACTACCTCATGAAGGTAGATATCGAACGTTACCGTGACTTGATAGCCAAGCTCAATCTCAGAAGGTAATTCAGGACAACAAGGCGGGTGCAAGCCACCCGCCTTAATTTTAGGATCAAGCCGTGGGTCGTAGACTGCGCTTCTAAGTACCTTTAGCGTATTGAGAGGTGGAGTCTACAAGCTACAGTTTGATCCTCAGCAAAGGAAGGAAATATGGAAAAAAGAATTTTCAAAACAGAACTCGCTGGCCGCACTTTAGAAGTGGAAGTAGGACAACTGGCCCAATTCGCTAATGGCTCTGTCCTCATGCGCTATGGTGATACCGTGGTTCTTGCCACGGCTACAGCCGCGGAACCTCGGGAAGGGATTGACTTCTTCCCCCTCTCCGTTGATTACGAAGAAAAAATGTATGCCATTGGCAAAATTCCGGGGGGCTTTTTACGCCGTGAAGGCCGGCCCACGGAAAAGGCAACCTTGGTTTCCCGGATGATTGACCGGCAAATTCGCCCCTTCTTCCCCAAGGATATGCGGGATGACGTGACGGTTAATAACCTAGTACTCTCAGTAGACCAGGATAACGCCCCAGAGGCGGTTGCTATGCTGGCCTCCTCGCTGGCCCTTAGCATTTCGGATATACCCTGGGAGGGCCCGATTGCTGGTGTAGCGGTGGGCCTTATCGACGGTGAGGTCATCATTTCTCCTACCGTAGAACAAGCTAAGGCCTCCGAGATGGAACTCACCGTAGCAGGCTCTGAGAGCAAAATTGTCATGATTGAAGCGGGTGCCAACGAAGTGCCTGATGAGGTCATGCTGGATGCCATCAAATTTGCCCACCTAGAAATCAAAAAATTGATTGACTTCTTTAAAGAAGTCACCGCTGAGGTGGGCAAGACTAAATATACATACACCTCTTTTGAGCTGAACCAGGACATTTACCAAGAGGTATCCGACCAGTTCCAAGACCGGGTGAAGACAGCCATGCATACGGCAGATAAGGAAGAACGTGACCGTGACGTCAACGCCTTGCGGGACGAGATTTCCAGCTTCCTGGAGCAAGCACATCCTGACTATGTAGGTCAAGCTGGCGCCTTCTTGGATAAGCTTGAGAAGTCTGTGGTCCGCGCCATGCTCAAGCAAGACCAGCGGGTAGACAACCGCGGCATGCATGAGATTCGTCCCTTACACGCCGAAGTGGATGTTTTGCCTCGTACTCATGGTTCGGGCCTTTTCCAACGCGGCCAAACCCAGGTCCTATCCATTGTTACCCTCGGCACCCTGTCTAATGCCCAAACGCTGGATTCCATTGACTACGAAGTTTCTAAGCGCTATATGCACCAATATAACTTCCCCTCCTATTCAGTAGGGGAGACCAAGCCCAGCCGTGGTCCTGGCCGCCGGGAAATTGGCCATGGCGCTTTGGCAGAACGCGCTCTGGTGCCTGTCCTGCCTAGTGAAGAAGAATTCCCTTACGCCATCAGGGTTGTCTCTGAGGTCACCATGTCCAATGGTTCTACCTCCCAGGGCTCAGTCTGCGGATCTACTCTTGCCCTTATGGCTGCCGGTGTTCCCATTAAGCGTCCGGTAGCGGGTATTTCTTCGGGCCTGCTTTCCAATCCTGAGGATGACAATGACTATAAGGTCTTCATGGATATACAGGGCATTGAAGACTTCTTTGGTGACATGGACTTTAAGGTTGCTGGTACCACAGAAGGCATTACGGCTATTCAGGTAGATATCAAAAACAAGGGCTTGACCTACGATATGATCGAGGATGCTTTCGCAATCACCCGGGAAGGCCGCCTGCAGATCATTAATGAGGTCATCAAACCCGTTATTGACGAACCGCGTCAAGATCTTAGCCGTTTTGCTCCGAAAATCGAAAGCCTGGATATTCCTGCGGATAAGATCCGTGAAATCATCGGTTCTGGCGGTAAGAATATCAAGCGGATTACCGAAGAATCGGGTTGCGAGATTGATATCCAAGAAGATGGACCTGTGGGCCATGTGTTTATTGCCTCTCCTGATGCGGATTCTGCAGAAACCGCTATCAAACTTATACGGACCATCGCTTTTGACCCCGAACCGGGCGAAGTTTTTGAAGGGACGGTTACCCGCCTGATGAACTTTGGGGCTTTTGTCGAGTATGCACCTGGCAAAGAAGGTCTGGTTCATATTTCCAAACTATCTTGGGACCATGTTGAGAAAGTTGAAGATGCCGTAGAACCTGGCCAAAAAGTCCGGGTTATCGTATACGATATTGACTCTCAAGGTCGGGTTAACCTCTCTATGCGGGACCTCATGCCCAAGCCGGAAGGCCGGCCTATCCGCGAGGATAATGACCGCCGCGATAACCGGGGGGATAACCGCCGCGAAGACCGGGGTGACCGGGACAAGCGTGGATATAGGGACAACCGGTCAGATCGCGGCCCTAGGCAAGACCGTCAATCGTCCTCCAGCAATGTGCGGGAATGGAAGAGAGAAGAAAGCCGTAAGAGCTTCGGCCGGCCCCGTCGTGACCAGGACGAAGACGACCGCAATGTTAATGTAAGAGACTTTTAGTTGAACATCCCACGTCCTTTTACGGCACTGCGCCGTAACATAGCCCTCAAAACTATCCCTTTAATACGCCAAACGGCCCAGCGCATGGGCCGTTTGGGTACTGCTATGCCTGGGGAAATTGCCCTCAAAATCTATCCGCCCCTCTTGGCGGAACTTTGTGCCCAAAAACCTGTAACCCTGGTCACAGGGACCAATGGTAAGTCTTCGGTTTCGGCCCTCTTGGCCCAGATGCTGCGGTCAGCCGGCCTGCCAGTCATCCACAATACGGGTGGCGCCAATATGGCTTCGGGTTTGGTGACTGCTTTGGGACTGCATAGGAAAGACTTGGCACAAGCCGAGACCCGCTTAGTCTTTGAGATAGATGAAGCCTGGTTTGCCAAGCTAGCTCCAGAGATCAAACCCAGCTGCCTCCTGGTGACCAATCTTTTCCGCGACCAGGTGGACCGCAACGGTGATGTCCAGGCAGTCCGTGACAAGATTGCCCAGGGCATCCGTCTGGCACAAGGCCAAGCCCCCCATTTTCAGCTCATCCTTAATGCCGATGATCCCTATGTTGCCTCTTTGGCCCATGAACTTCCGGACAAGTCCGCCCTCTTCTTTGGCTTGGCTTGGCCACAGGCTTTTCCCGAAACACTTGGAACATCTGCAAGGCTCCAGGACCTGCCTTCTTATGCCTGCCCCCTTTGTGGCGCTGACCTTGTTTACAGGCAAAGATCTTATGACCATGTAGGCTTATACCACTGTTCCCAGTGCAGTTTTACCCGGCCCCAGCCCGACCTCACCCTGAGACCAGGCCAAGAGGCGGGCCTCTACATGCTGGAATACCAGGGCCAGATATTGGAACTTCAGCTAGGCCCACGGCAAGACTATATGCTTTATAACCTGGCTGCCGCTGCCCTAGCAGCCCTGCAGGAGGGTGCAGAACTAGCCAGCCTGGCTAGGCCAGCACAAGAGCAAGAAGGCTTAGCGGGGCGAGATGAGCTGGTGGATTTAGGGCAAGACCGCCAGGCGCAAATTCGTCTGGTCAAAAACCCCGTAGGCCTTTCCCTTGGCCTAGAAGCCATGGCAAGTGATTCGGCTATTACCGGCCTTTGTATCATGGTGAACAACAAGGAATCGGATGGACAAGATATCTCCTGGTTGCAGGAGGTAAACTACCAGCCTCTTCTGGACTGCCAAGACCGCCTGGACTTTATTCTGCTTTCTGGCAGTCGGGCGGAGGACCTCTCTCAAGTCTTAAAGGCACAGGGCTGTAAGGCTGACCTATTGCAGGTGGAACCCCAAGTGGGGGAGGCCTGGACAAAGCTACAAGATCTCCTAAAAGAGGGAAGCAAGCTTATGGCGCTGCCGAATTACACGACGATGTGGGAGCTGCAGGCAATCTTAAAGGAGGGAAATAGCCCTTCCTAGTGGTTCTTAGATAAGATTCTGCACCTTAAGTGGAGTGCGCTTAGAGGCACGTATCATCAAGCCAAACTAAAAGCCCAGCGGTTTTTCCGCTGGGCTTTGTTGTAGAAAAATTTCATGGCCTTGGTAATCGAGCTGAGGTGATTTAGTCAAGCAAAGCCTGCGCTTCTGCGACAACATGGTCTACAGTAAAGCCGAAGGCCTGGAAAACATCTTGAGCCTTCGCCGATAAACCAAAATCGTCAATGCCCATGACCTTGCCTTGTAAGCCGACAAAGCGGTACCAGGATAGACTAGACCCAGCTTCTAGGGCCAGGCGCTTGCCAAGGCTACTTGGAAGGACTTCTTCTTGATAAGCAGGATCTTGCTCCAAGAAAAGTTTCATACAAGGCATGGACACCACACGGCTACCAATCCCTGAGCTAGCAAGCTTCTCTTGCGCCTGCAGGGCCAAAGAAACTTCCGACCCAGTGGCAATGAAGATCAGTTGAGGTACATCCGTGTCCTTGACCACATAGGCCCCCTTTTCGACCGCCCGGTCTTGGGCTGGCAGGTCCAGTTGGTCCAGACCCTGGCGGGAGAGGGCCATGATGGTGGGACGGCCTGATTGCAAAGCATAGCGGTAGGCCGCGGCAGTCTCAACAAAATCACAGGGTCGGAAGGTTAAGACCTGGGGCATGGCGCGGAAAGAGGTGAGATGCTCGACAGGTTGGTGGGTGGGTCCATCTTCGCCCACGCCCACAGAATCATGGGTCAGCACAAAAATCGCGGGCAAGTGCATGAGACCGGCCGAACGAATACCCGACCGCATGTAGTCTGAGAAGGTAAAGAAAGTAGAGCAGAAGGCCCGTAGCCCGCCGTGCAAAAGCATGCCATTCATGATACAGGACATGGCAAATTCTCGGATGCCGTAGTGGATATTGCGGCCTAAACGATCGTCAGGCCCCAAGGTCCCCTGGCCATCTAACCACGTTTTATTAGATCCGGCCAGGTCCGCAGACCCACCGACCAGGTTGCCATAGCACTCAGCCAGGTGGTTCAGGATGCGGTGGGAAGACTCCCGGCTCGCTTCAGCCTTGGCAGGAATTTCTGCCAGGAAGGGATCCTGATCCAAACCACTGTAGTCTGGATTAAAGTATGCATCCCACATCTTGGCCAGGTCGGGATACTGGTCCGCCCAAGCCTGAAAGACCTGATGCCATTCGGCTTCTTGCTTGGCCAATTCTTGCTTGTACTCTGCCATATAGGCTTCGAGCTCTGGATCGGTATAAAAGTCGGGTTGGTCCAAGGGCCAGTTGAAGTGCTCCTTTGTGGCCTTGATATTTTCAGCACCCAAGGGGGCACCATGGGTCTTGTTAGAACCTTGGAGGGGAGACCCATAGCCAATGGCGGAGTTTACGATAATGAGGCTGGGTTTGTTTGTCTCTGCCTTGGCATCCGCTATGGCGGCACGCAAGGCAGAAAGATCGTTGGCATCCTCTACCTGCAAGACCTGCCAGCCCATGGCCTCGTAACGTTTACCGACATCATCGTTGAAGCTCAGGTCAATGGAGCCGTCAATGGTAATCTGGTTGCGATCGTAAATATTGATCAGCTTGCCCAGCTTTTGTCCGCCGGCAAAAGAGGCTGCTTCCATGGCGACACCCTCTTGAGGGCAGCCATCCCCGTGCAAGACGAAGGTGTAGTGGTCCATGACGGGAAAGCCTGGCCGATTGAATTGCGCTGCAAGATGCGCTTCGGCCATAGCCATCCCTACGCCCATAGCCACGCCCTGGCCCAGAGGACCAGTGCCTGCATCTACACCCGGCGTAATGACGACTTCGGGGTGGCCAGGAGTCTTGGAGTGCAGTTGACGGAAGTTAGCCATATCTTCGGGTGACAGATCATAGCCGAAGAGGTTAAGCAGAGAATAGAGCAGGGCGGAAGAGTGGCCAGCAGAAAGTACAAAACGATCCCGGTTAATCCACTGGGGATTTTGAGGATTATGTTTCATGCCCTCTTTATAAATTGTCCAGATGATGGGCGCAGCGCCTAAGGCCATGCCTGGATGGCCAGAATTGGCTTTTTCCACCATTTCGATTGAATGGACACGCAGGGTAGTAATGGCTGCCTGGTCCAGAGAGGAATTATGCATCTTCCTAGAGCCTCCTTAAATTTTGTGATGCGCCAAGGGGGGCTTGACGCTTATTAACTAATGTAATCATAGCATAAGAAAAGAGCCGCCTTGCAGATCAAGACGGCTCTTGTTATCTATACGTGGGATGGAAGGACCCTTGTGAAGTTCAAGGACTTCCTTAGTGTGCAGATTAGTCTAGGTAAGGAATGGTGGGATGATGGAATTCGCGATGGCTCATGCCATGGTCCCAAGCGATGAGGGCAGCACGATCGTCCTTGCAAAGTTTGATACCCAGGATATTGTCGCGGGCATTTTCTTCTTCCTCGACCTGTTCCATAACGTACCAATCCAGGAAGAGCTTGGAAGCACGGTCAGCGCTCTTTTTAGAAGACTCAACCAATTTGTTAATATTTTCAGTGATGTATTTTTCGTGGGCTTCCGCCTTTTCAAAGACGTCCAGCAGGGAGTCAAATTTAATTTCAACCGCTTCAATAGCAGGGAGCTCTAACTCGCCATCATTTCTCTGGACCCACTTCATCAGGCCTTCCGCATGGGTCATCTCTTCAAGTGCTTGAATTTGCATCCAGTGGGCAGCGCCAATCCAACCGTGGCGATTTAACCATTCAGACATACCCAGGTAAAGGTAGCCGGAATAGAGTTCGCAATTGATCTGCAAGTTAAAATCTTTATTTAAGTCTTTATTCATAGTTAGTATCTCCTTTTACTAAACATTCACATAATCAACACAAGTCACGCTTGTTAGGACCATTATAGGTATTCCCAATTTCTTCAGCAGTTACTTTCGTTACCTGTTATTAATTATGCTATACTTCTTGTGGAAATCCTGTAGGTTACGGTTTTAATCATGGATAAAACCGATAGCAGCTGGCAAAAGGAGGTAGACACTTGTACAAGATTCTTCAAAAACGCCGCCTAAATAAAGAAAGCGTTGATATGCTCATTGAGGCCCCTTATGTGGCAGAAAAAGCCAAACCTGGCCAATTCATTATCTTCCGAGTAAATGAAATTGGTGAAAGGGTCCCCCTAACTGTGGCTGGCGTGGATAAAGAACGCGGCGGAGTCCGCATTATTTTCCAAGAGGTTGGTCGATCTACTATGGAACTGGGCGCCAAAGAAGAGGGCGAATATATTCAAGACTTCGTTGGTCCTTTGGGAAAAGCCTCTGAGCTCGAACAATTCAAGGGTAAAAAAATTGCGGTAATCGGCGGGGGCCTGGGTGCCGCTATTGCCTATCCGGTCTGTAAGGCAGCCCATGACCTGGGTGCTGATGTGGATATGATTGCTGGCTTCCGTAATAAAGACATTATTATCCTAGAAGAAGAGATGAAAGCCAATTCCAGTCGCTGTTTTATCACCACAGATGATGGCTCCAACGGAACGAAGGGCTTTTGCTCTGATATCCTGCGTCAATTAATTGATGAAGGTACCCAGTATGACCATGCCATCGTGATTGGACCTATGATCATGATGAAGGTTACCTGTGACCTGACTGCCCAACACAATATTCCCACCACAGTATCTATGAATACCATCATGATTGACGGTACCGGGATGTGCGGTTGCTGCCGCTTGACTGTGGGTGGCGAAACCAAGTTTGCCTGCGTTGATGGTCCAGACTTTGATGGCCACCAGGTAGATTTTGCTGAGGCCATGGCCCGGTCTAGGATCTACGCGGAACAAGAAAAACACGACAAAGAAGCCCATATTTGTAACTTAACCGGGGAGGTGCGCTAATGAGTGAGGCCAAGAGAATTCCTAATATGACTTTGGAGAAGACTCCTATCCCTGAGCAGGATCCCCAAGTACGCAATAAAAACTTCTCAGAGGTTGCCTTAGGCTATACAGAGGAAATGGCCCATGAGGAGGCCACCCGCTGCCTGCATTGTAAACATAAGCCCTGCGTAAACGGTTGCCCTGTGCACGTTCAAATCCCTGACTTCATTGCCAAAGTTGAAGAAGGTGACTACGAAGGGGCCTACGAGATTATTAAACAGACGAACTCCTTACCCGCGATCTGCGGCCGGGTCTGCCCTCAGGAAGACCAGTGCGAAAAACAATGCGTGCGTGGCATTAAAGGTGAGCCTGTGGGTATTGGCCGCTTGGAGCGCTTTGTGGCGGATAAGTATATGGAAACTGACCACCCTGAAGTATGCCCTGCCCATACCAACGGTCACAAGGTTGCGATTGTAGGCGCTGGCCCTGCTGGACTAACCTGCGCGGGGGACCTGGCCAACAAGGGCTATGAAGTGACGGTCTTTGAATCCTTGCATGTCGCTGGTGGCGTCTTGATGTACGGTATTCCCGAATTCCGTTTACCCAAGGCCTTGGTCCAGAAGGAAATCAGTCTCCTGGTCCAGTGCGGCGTAAAAATCGAAACCAATATGGTTATCGGCGCTACCATGTCGGTGGATGAGCTCATGCAGCAATACGGCTTTGAAGCAGTCTTTTTAGGCTCTGGTGCTGGCTTGCCTCACTTTATGAATATCCCCGGTACCAACCTCAACGGCGTTTACTCGGCTAACGAGTTCTTGACCCGATCTAACCTCATGCACGCTTATGCTTGGCCTGAATCGGCAACCCCCATCCAGGTGGGTAAACATGTAGCCGTTGTAGGCGGTGGTAACGTAGCCATGGACGCAGCCCGTACAGCCCTACGCCTGGGTGCGGAAAATGTGTATATCATTTACCGTCGGTCGGAAACTGAACTTCCTGCCAGGGCAGAAGAAGTCCACCATGCTAAGGATGAGGGCGTACAGTTCAAACTACTCAACAACCCCACTAAAATTGTGGGCGAGGACGGTTGGGTCAAGGCCATAGAGGTTGTTTCTATGGAGCTGGGCGAACCGGATGAATCTGGACGCAGAAGACCTATCGTCGTTGAGGGTTCAGAACATGAAATCCCAGTAGAAACTGTCATCATGGCTATTGGCCAGTCGCCTAACCCCTTGCTGAGACAGACTACCCCTGATCTCAAATGTGAGGATTGGGGCGGTATCATTGTCGATCCCGAAACGATGGCTACCTCTAAGCCCGGTGTTTATGCCGGTGGTGATGCGGTTACTGGTGCGGCAACGGTTATCTTGGCTATGGGTGCAGGGAAGACTGCGGCCAGGTCAATTGATGCCTACCTGCAAGGGCAAAAAGCCTAGGTAAGTGTATGGCTATTGCTTTCAGCCTGGCTGCAGCCGGCGACCTGCATTTGGGTAGCAGTTTTGCTTACTTGACCCAGGCGCAAGCCGATATTTTAGGCCAAGCTCAGCTGGAAGTTTTTTACAATCTTTGCAAGTATTGTGCCCGTCACAGGCTGGACTATCTCTTTCTGACCGGTGACCTCTTTGATAAATTAGATCCTACACCAGCCCTGCTGAAAAGCTTTCAGCAGGGCTTGGCACTTTGCCCGAAAACTTTTGTGGTGGTGGTGCCTGGTAATCACGATCCTTACTTTGCGGGCGGACTCTGGGACCAGATCAAGGGCACAGACCACCTGCATATTATTAGGCAGATCGGGGAGTGCTGGCAGAGCCCACGGCATAAACTCCGCGTTTATGCTTCGCCTTTTTTAAGCCAGTCAGCCGATCAATGCTTGTTTGAAGAATTTACGCCAGCCTTGGATCCAACTTTCTTCAACCTCTTGCTCTTGCATGGTGACTTGCTAAAGCCTGGTCAGAATTCGCGTTATAATCCCATTCCGCAAGCCTGGCTAGCCTCCTCAGGTTTGGACCTAGCTATTTTGGGCCACCATCACCAGGCTTCGGAGGTCCTGCACAGTGGAGGGCGGGGCCAGGGCTCTTACCTTTATCCTGGCTGCCTCATGGGCCGGGGCTTTGATGAACTTGGCCCTAAGGGTTTTTATGCGGGCCAGGTAGCTAAGCAGTCCATCCAGGCCGGCCTGGGCCCCCAGCTCCAGCTTGACCTCAAATTTATTCAAGCGCCGGGACCCTGCTTTTATCGGGCAGACATGAAGCTAGACCAGCTGTCCTATGCGTCGGACCAGGATCTCAACCTGCAAATGGGCCAAGCCCTGCAAGCCAAGCTAAGAAATCTCTCTGAACATCCTGACCGAGACCTGTTTAATCTGAGGCTTAAAGGCACACGGCCCGGCCGGATTGACCTGCCTTTTCTACGGCAGTTCCTACTTGAACAAGTATTTTACCTGGACCTGGAGGATAAGACTTGGGCTCCAGCCGACTGGAGTCGTTATAGCCATGAACCCAGCTTAAGAGCCCAATTATCCGACCTGGCCCAGGCCCTTCTGACAAGTCCCCACATGAGCGAGGCGAGCTTTCAAGCCCTATTTCTAGATCAAGAAGATGACCTGAGCCAGCAACTGAGGGATATCCGCCGTCTACCCGAAGACCAGCAGCAGGTCTTCTTGCGCCTGGCGACAGACAAGTTGTATGCCGGCCTAGCGGAGGAGGATTAGATGCGTATTCTGGACCTCCATATCCAGGCCTTTGGAGGCCTGCGCAACTTTTCCTGGCAACCTGGCCCGGGCTTTAGTCTGCTTTATGGCCCCAATGAATCGGGGAAGTCTACCCTTTTGGCTTTTGTCCGTGCCATGTTTTATGGCTTGGGCAGGCGCAGCCAGAGTCTGGAGAAGAATGCCCGCCAGCTTTACCAGCCCTGGCAGGATTCGGGCGAGATGGGCGGGAGCCTGACCTTTGAGCTTCAGGGTCAGACCTATCGGCTGGAGCGCAAGTTTGGCCGGGTAAGGTCTGAGGACCAGGTTAGCCTTTATAATCAAAGCCTTTACCAGACCGTAGCCCTGGCTAATCCTGACCAGCCGGGCTTGGACCTCTTTAAGCTGAGTGAGGATAACTTCCTTTTGGCCTGCCTGGTTGCCCAGCCCCAAGAGACAGGCAATCCGCAGGCCCTGAATCAAGTGATTCTGCAACTCCAGGCTACGGGCAGCGAGGACCAGGCTACAAGCCTTTTGGGGGACCAGCTACAAAGGGAGGCTCGGGCTTTGGCTTCTGGCAGCCAGGGGGGACTCTTGGGTGAGGCCCAGGCCCAGGTAGACAAGCTAGAACAGGACTTGGAAGAAGCGATCCAGCGCGACCAGGCCATACAGGCCAGCCGTGGCCGTATGGAAGTTCTAGAAGATCGGCTTGCCAGGGCAGAGGCGGGGCTGACTTATTATCAATTGCAGGCAGATTTGGCCCTACTGCGTGCCCACATGCAGCCTTGGTCAGACTACCAAAAGCGAAAATCCGCCCAACTTGACCAGGTCAAAGCCCAGCTTCCCCAAGATCAACAGAATTTAAAGGCGCTACCTGCGCGTGAATTGGGCCTCTTAGGTCAGAAGGCTGACCTGCTTACCCGGCTGGAACAGGACCTGCAACAGACAGGAGACCACTTGCGCCAAGCCGAGGAAGAAATCCGTCAGCTCAGCTTGCAACTCCACAAAGCCCGCCAGGCCTCCAGCCTAGCAGACCACAAACACCAATCCTTACAGGCGAAAATCCAGGAGTTAGGCCTGGACCAACTGCCATCCCAAAGGCCGCCTAGCTGGTCTCTCCTGGTTCTAGCTGCTGGCCTAGGCCTCAGCCTCGTCATCATTTTTATCCTCTCGACTTTGAGCAATATCCCTGCCCTTGGTATTGGCCTAGGTTTAGTTGGGGCAAGTTTAGCGATATTTGCACTTGTGAGATGGAGCGAACAAGGCCGCCTTCAAGATTATCAAGTGGCCTTGGCACGCAGGCACCGGTATATGGAAGCTAGCCGCCAAGCCAAGGAGCAGAGCAGCCGGGCGGCCTGGAATTTGGAGCGGATTGAAGAGGATTTAGGCAAAAAAGAAGGGGAGAGGCAGGCCCGCTTCCACATGTATCAAGCTGCCCTGCGCCGCTATGAAGCCGCTCGGCAGGATTTTCGTCTTACCCTCAAACCCTGGTATCCGGAGTTAGGAGACCAGGACCCCTTAGCTGCCTGGGATAAGGTGAAAAACTTTTCTCTAAGTGCCCAGGTTCGTGCTCTGGAAGCAGAAAGCCTTGAGCCTTATAGTGCAGAGGATTTGTCGGCCATGCAGGCGGACTATGAGGCGGCCCGAAAGGACGAACAGGAGACCGCCAAAGCCTTGGCGGACCTCTTATCTGCCTGGCCCCAGCTGGCCGAGGGTCCTGACCAAACACGGGAGGAAGTCAGAGCGAGTGCTCGAGTGCTAGGTGACCGACTGGCGGAGCAAAAGGCAGAATTAGCCGGTTTAGAGTCCCAAGGAACAGATACAGCCAATCTTGAAAGGGCCTTAGAGGAAGCCCGGCAGGTCCTGGCCCAACGTGACCAGGACTACCAGGTCGTAAAACTTGCCCAAGCCATCTTGAACCGGGCCCTTAAAGACTATCAGCTGCAATTCCAGCCCCAGCTCCAACAAAAATCGCAGGCCTGGCTAAGGCAGCTGACCCAGGGCCGCTATCAAGAGGTGCACGTTTCTGCGGGGGGAGACCTGGCACTGGCCTCAAGCCAGGATGGCCATTACCACGAGGACGCCTATTACAGCACGGGCACCAGGGATCTGGTCTACTTGTCCTTGCGTCTGTCTCTAGCTGACATGCTGGCAGAGGCCCAAAATGTGACCCTGCCACTCTTTTTAGACGACAGCCTCAGCAGCCTTGACCAGGACAGATTGGAAAACGCCCTAACCGCCCTTACGACCTATGCCCGAGATACAGGCCGGCAAATTATGGTCTGTACCGCCTCGCAAAATGTGCAGCAGATTGCAGAAGACCGAGGCCTTAATATTCTTGAATTGACCAGCCTAGCCTAAGCTATTCGTCTTTTCGCTTAAGTGACTCGTCTTTTTTGCCCTAATAATTGTAACTTTCCGCTAAGGGTCCTATAATGCCAATAGTTCATGAATAAGCATGGGAGGCTTTTATGAAAACCGGAATTAAAGTTATTCAAGACAACCTGCAAGAACTTATCGACGCTGGCACCGTAGCAGAGGAGCGTGTCATTACTGTTCCTCAAGGCAATCGCATTAATACCACGAAGATGGATAATGTGATCAATATGTGCGCCAATAACTACCTGGGTCTGGCTAATAATCCCCGCATTATTAAAGCTGCCAAAGAATCCTATGACAAATGGGGCTACGGACTCTCTTCTGTCCGTTTCATTTGCGGCACCCAGCAAATCCACAAGGACTTAGAGCAGGCTCTGGCCAAATTCTTTGGCTTTGAAGATGCCATCCTCTACTCCTCCTGCTTTGACGCCAATGGCGGCCTCTTCCAAACCATCACCACCAAAGAAGATGCCATCATTTCAGACGAACTTAACCATGCTTCCATTATCGACGGCGTTCGCCTTTCCAAGGCCCAACGTTTTGTCTACAAGAACAACGACATGGAAGATCTGGAAAAGCAGTTGCAAGCAGCAGATGCCGCAGGTGCGAAAGTAAAAGTAATCGCCACAGATGGCGTTTTCTCTATGGATGGTATTATTGCCAACCTCAAGGGTATTTGCGATTTGGCAGAAAAATACGATGCCCTGGTTATGGTAGATGACAGCCATGCTTCTGGCTTTGTCGGTGAGCACGGACGTGGTACACCTGAATTCTGCGGTGTACAAGGCCGAGTCGATATCATGACCTCTACCTTAGGTAAGGCCTTAGGCGGCGCTTCTGGCGGCTTCACTCTGGCTAAGAAGGAAGTTGTACACTGGCTGCGTGAAAAGAGCCGTCCTTACCTCTTCTCCAACACCTTAGCCCCCGCTATGGCCGCGGCGAGCCAGGAAGTCTTAAAGCTCATTGATGATGAACCGGAACGTATTGCCAAGGTACGTGAAAACACGGAATACTTCCGCAAGGGCGTTAAAGAACTAGGCCTAGATGTGATCGACGGGGTACACCCCATTGTTCCTGTCATGGTTTATGATCCTGTCAAGGCCATTAAAATTGCCAACGATATGTTGGAACTGGGTGTTTATTGCGTAGCCTTCAAGTTCCCTGTCGTCCCCCGCGGCAAGGACCGTATCCGGGTACAAATTTCTGCCGCCCATACCAAGGAAGACCTGGACTACGCCCTGGAATGCTTCGGCAAGATGAAAGAAAAATATGGTCTGTAAGAGATAAGTCCGCTCTTGCTGAGCAAGGGGCTCAGTGGACCAAATTAAGCGCCAACAAACTGGGATGCCTCACACAAGGGGCATCCCAGTTTTTGCTAGCATATGTTTGGTTCAAGGGGGACGATCAGGCTAGAGCTGGGTCTGTTTAGTAGGCCAGGTTTAGGGCCTTGGCCGTCTGAGCGAATACCTGGGCAATAGGGTCTCGGATAATGAGGTCAGCGATGCGGTCGGAGGGTGTGGCTGTCATATTGATGAGAAGCTTTTTGCCCGTAGCCTTCTGGTATTGGATTAAGCCTGCTGCGGGATACACCGTGAGGGAAGTGCCCCCAATAATTAAAAGATCCGCCCGCGCGATGGCTTCCACCGCAGCGATAATATCCTGTTCTTTGAGGGCCTCCTCATAAAGCACAATGTCAGGCCGAATCAGCCCCGTGCAGCCCGGTACCCTACAATGGGGAACCAAGTCCATGGCCTTGACCTCATCCAAGCTGTAGCTTTGCCCGCATTTTTCGCAATACTGGCGCAGGGTAGACCCGTGCAGTTCGACCACCTTTTCTGACCCCGCCGCCTGGTGGAGACCGTCAATATTCTGGGTGACGACTAAGTCCAGTTTGCCAATCTTTTCCAGGGCGGCCAAAACCTTGTGGCAGTCATTAGGTAGGATACCTTCCTGATAAAAGTATTCCCGGTTGAAAGCGTAAAACTCCTCGGGGTGGGCATGCATGAAGCCAGGTGTCAGGATTCGCTCTGCCCCGATATGCTGGGTATAAATACCCGTAGCCGAGCGGAAATCCGGCACGCCACTCGCAGTAGAGACCCCCGCACCGCCGAAAAACACGGTATAACTAGACTTTTCTAACAAGTCAGCAAACTGTTTGATCTTATCCTGGTCCATTTTTTACTCCCTTCAAAGCTTAAAGAGGCTCACCTACGGCAGCTAGCAGCTGGCGGGGATCTTCCAGCAGGAAATCTGCCCCTGCTGCTTGGAGTTCCTCCCGGCCACGATAACCCCATAATACGCCGATAGCCTTTAGACCGGCGGTTTGAGCGGTCTCCATATCCACTGCGGAATCCCCCACAAATACAGATCTAGCCGGATCTGCCCCGATTTCTGATAGGAAAGCCGGCAGGAGACGGGGATCAGGCTTAATGGGTACCCCAGCTCTTTGCCCTCGGATAACCGAGAAAAAGCCCGGAGGATAACAGGCTTCAATGGTGGTCTTGGCCAGGTCATCTGGCTTATTGGTTAAGACCGCAAGCAGATACCCCTGGTCTTTGAGCGCCTGAAGGCTTTCTGGCAAGCCAGCATAAGCCTCCAACTGATACAGGACATTTTCTCGGAAACAGGCCAGGTAGCGGTCCAAGGCTTGATCCACATCTAAGTCTGACTGACGTCCCGCCAACATACGTTCCACCAAAATCCGGCTACCATTGCCCACCAGCATTTTGAAGTCCTCCACAGGGTAGGGGTCAAGGCCATAAGATTCCAGCATAGCGTTGCCAGATTTAGCCAGACAGGCCAGGGTATAAATGAGGGTGCCATCTAAGTCGAAGATGGCTGCAGGTATGAGTTTTTCTGACATAAATTTTATCCTTGACTTATTTTATTTGCCCTCCTATACTATCAAATGTTTCGCACCATTGGCTCAGTTGGTAGAGCAACTGACTCTTAATCAGTGGGTCCAGGGTTCGAGTCCCTGATGGTGCACCAGCCCCGCAAGCAGTTGCTTAACGGGGCTTTGTTTTTTAAGGAGGTTAACCTTAGATGGAAGAAGGCCCTATGTTGCCCCTTCTGCTTACTGCAAATGATCTCGATAGCCCTCTCGGCTTGCGTCTGGTTATTATTTTTATTTTAATCCTGGTCAATGGTTTCTTTTCGGCTTCTGAAATGGCCATCGTGACCCTGAATCCCAACCAGGTCCGACTTTGGACAGAAGATGGCAAAAAGAATGCTCCTTTACTTCACAAATTTCTACAAAATCAGGGCAGTTTCCTTGCCACTATTCAAATCGGTGTAACACTTGCAGGTTTTTTATCTGCGGCTTTTGGTGCAGAGTCACTTTCACCCTACCTGGTAAGGCTATTAGATCCCCACGGCCAGTACACCTGGATGGATACCCTGGCTACGGTGCTGACTACAATCTTAATTTCTTTTCTCTCGTTGGTGTTTGGGGAACTCATCCCCAAACGCATTGGTATGGCATATCCAGAACGTTTTTCCTTAGCTTTTGCCAAGGTCTTGCGCTTTTTCGACATCATCTTTCAGCCTTTAACAAAAGTCCTGAATACCACAGTCAATTTCTTATGCCGCCTCCTCGGCCTTTCAGAAGTTCATGGAGATGAGGTAACTGAGGAAGAAATCCGCATGATGACCGAGGCGGGCCGCCGTGCGGGAGCAATCCAAGGAGAAGAAGCGGCGCTCATTTCTAAGATCTTTGCCTTTGATGACAAGGCTGTAAGAGAAATTATGACCCCACGTACGGCCGTGGAAGCTCTGCCTCTGGATGCGGACTGGGAGGAAGTCCAGCAGACCATCTCCCAGACCAAGTTCTCACGTTTTCCGGTTTACGATGAAGATATGGATGATATTGTGGGTGTGGTCCATGTTACAGACTTTTTCCGCCGACAAAATGTGCCCCGGTCAGACTTCCCGCGCAAATTTAAACTGCAAGCCTACCTGCGTCCAGCCTACTTTGTGCCGGAAAGCAAACTGATTAATGTACTCATGCGAGAAATGCGTCAGGATCATGTTACGCTGGCTGTGGTTATTGACGAATACGGCGGTGTAGATGGCATTGTCACCATGGAAGACCTGATCGAAGAGTTGGTGGGAGATATTGCGGATGAATATGACGACAAGTCCCCGCCGCTAGTGCAGCATCCGGACGGAAGTTATAGCCTGGATGCCCTGATGTCACCGGATGAAGCTTCGGCCTTTATTCCCGAGATCGCAAATCTGCCACTTGAGGACGCAGATTTTGATACTATGGCAGGATTAGTGCTAAGCCAGCTGGACCACATTCCGGGCCCTCATGACCAACCGGAAGTCGCACTGGGGTCCTTGCTCTTCCGAGTGGAAGCCATGGATGGCCGCCGTATCGCTAAACTGTGGGTTAAGGTTAGAGCTCAGTCCGATGATGAGGATCTGGCTGACCAGCCCGCTATGCTGGCTGACCAGCCGGATATCAGCAAAGAAAGTGATTCTCAAAAGAAATAAAACCAGGCCGTTTTATGGCTGTTGCCAGGAGAATAAAAATGCACCCTAGACGCTTGCTTGCACTTATCCTCAGCCTTTGTCTCATGAGTTTTTGGCTTACGGCCTGCTATCAAGGCCCGGATGCTGGTGAGCGGATGGATCCCAGCTCAGGGCTAGAGTCTACAGAGGATGGAAAGCCTTCGCAGGGTGTAGAGCCCTCACAGAAAGGGGAGGAGGGCCTCCAGCGTTTTTCCCGCCAGGATTTTGCGGGCTTTGATACCCTTACGCAGATTGTTGGCTATGCCCCTGATCAGGCCAGCTTTCAAGAGGCAACAGACTGGATTGTGGGGCAAATCAGAAGGTATGATGCCCTATTTAGTGGTTTTACAGCGAGTGCAGAAGAGGTAAACCTGCAGAAAGTAAATGTGCTGGCAGGTCAAGGCCCGGTCAAGGTAGAACCTGACCTCTTCAACTTAATTCAGCTTTCACTCCAGATCGCAGACCAAAGTGATGGTGCCTATAACCCCGCCATGGATAGGGTAACGACCCTGTGGCGCCAGGCCATGGAAGATTCGCACAAAAATCCTGACCAGGCCCATCTGCCTGACCCCACTGCCCTGGCAGAGGCTGGTAAGCACATGGACTATAGCAAGGTCAAACTGAATACCCAGGATCAAACGGTGGAATTTTTGGACCCTGACCTCCGCCTGGACTTGGGTGGCACCGCCAAGGGCTTTGCCTTAGAGCTCGTCATGGACCAGATGGCTGACCGGGGCCTGGATCATTACCTCATCAGTATGGGGGGCAATGTGAAATCCCTAGGTAGCAAGCCGGGTGGCCAGGATTGGACGGTGGGGATTCGCGACCCTGAGGATGCGGCAGGGGTTTTTGATACCCTCCAGGTCCATGATCTCTCGGTGGTTACCTCCGGCATTTATGAACGTAATTTCACTGTGGAGGGGAAACTATACCACCACCTCTTGGATCCCAAGACCCTCTATCCCCAAGAACGCTATGTTTCTTTGACTATCCTAGTTGAAGATTCTGGAATCGCGGACGGCCTCTCCACGGCACTCTTCAACCTTGACGAAGCAGAGGGGAAAAAGCTGGCAGACCAATATGGGGCCGGTATCATTTGGATATATCCCGACGGCACTAGTGACAGATATGGGCTGAAGTGAGACAATAATAAAGTTGAGTTGCGCTAGGAATCCCGAGGAATCAAGTGGGAGATCTAGATCTCGATTAGCCTTCTACGGAGCAGAAATTGCCTGCCAATTTCATACTAAGGAGTAGACATGGAACAGGACAAACAAGGCCCTAGCTTAAGCAAGCAGGACCTCTATCAAAGGACCCGCGAAGACCTCGTATCGAATTTACAAACTGACATCGAACAGGGCCTATCCAGCCAAGAGGCTAAGGCTAGGCTGGAAAAATTTGGACCCAACAAACTGGCCGAAGAAAAGGCGATCCCCGTCTGGCAAAAAGTGATCAATCAGTTTAAAGATGTTCTGATTATCATCTTGATTATCGCCGCCATCATATCTGGCGCTATGGGCGAACTTGCAGATGCCATCATCATCTTGGCCATTGTAGTGGTCAATGCTATTTTAGGCGTTGTGCAAGAGGGAAGGGCGGAGAAGGCTATCGCAGCCTTGCAAAAGATCTCTGCCCCGGAGGCCAGGACCATGCGAGATGGCAAGCAAGTCATGCTGGCAACCGAAGACTTAGTGGTCGGGGATATTGTGCTCCTCGAAGCGGGCGACATTGTGCCAGCAGATATCCGTTTGTTAAAGTCCAGTAACCTCAAGGCAGAGGAAGCCTCCTTGACCGGTGAATCTGTTCCGGTTGAAAAGGATGCGGAGATGACGGCAACCGGTGAACTCGGGATTGGCGACCGCCACAATATGCTTTTCTCCTCAACTTCCGTAACCTACGGCAATGGCCGTGGCTTAGTGGTGGCGACAGGAGGCAACACAGAAGTGGGTAACATCGCTGCCAGCCTACAGTCTATTGAGCAGGAAGCCACTCCCTTACAAGTTTCCCTTAACCACCTGGGCAAGGTCTTAGGCATCATTGTCGTCTTTGTTTGTATCATCGTTTTTGCTGTGGGCCTCTTACAGGGCGGTGATCCTGTCCGCCTCTTTATGACAGCGGTCAGCTTGGCCGTCGCGGCTATTCCAGAAGGTCTGCCTGCGGTCGTTACCATAGTCTTAGCCCTGGGCATGAACCGGATGGCGGCTCAAAATGCCATTGTGAAGCGCCTACTGGCTGTAGAAACTCTGGGCTCTATCGATACCATTTGCTCTGACAAAACGGGTACCCTTACCCAAAACGCTATGACCGTGGTGGAACTTTATACTGGCAAGTCCCGTTACCAGGTTTCCGGCTCTGGCTATGCCCCCACTGGCGAGATTAGCTGTGAAACAGACTCTTCTGAAGATTCACAAAGTCTCTCCCGTCTCTTGGAAATCGCGGCTCTTTGTAACGATGCTGAATTGCACGAAGCAGATACGGGCTGGGACATTTTGGGCGATCCCACAGAAGGTGCCCTGCTAACCTTGGCGGCCAAAGGGAATAAGACCCGTGAAAACTTGCGGTCAGAACATGAATTCCAGGGCGACCTGCCCTTTGACTCTGACCGTAAGGCCATGTCAGTTTTCTACTCTGACTTCCCGGAAGGTCATCTCTCCCTTACCAAAGGTGCACCGGATATTCTTTTAGAACAATGCGTTAATGAACTGGTGGACGGCGAGTTAGTAACACTGACACCCGACCGCCGTAAGGAAATCTTGGCGGAGAACTCCCGTATGGCTAAGAAGGCCCTGCGTGTCCTGGCCTTTGCCTATAAAGTCTCGCCAGATGGCAGCTATAAGCAGCCTGAGCAGGGGATGACCTTTGTCGGTTTAACGGGTATGATTGACCCCCCACGTGATGAAGTCCGCGACGCTATTGCGGTCTGCCACCAGGCGGGAATCCGGGTAGTTATGATTACCGGTGACTATGCCGAAACAGCCCTGGCCATAGCGGAGTCCCTGCATATTGCACAAGTGGGGGACCGGGTGGTGACAGGACAAGAGCTGGAGAAGCTGTCCGACCAAGACCTAGAAGACTTAGTGGACCAGGTTTCCGTGTTTGCGCGGGTTTCACCTGAACACAAGGTCAGGATTGTACGGGCCTTAAAGCGTAAAGGCCATGCTGCCTCCATGACTGGCGATGGGGTTAACGATGCCCCTGCGCTCAAATTGGCAGATATTGGCGTTGCCATGGGCATCACGGGTACGGAAGTGGCCAAATCTTCCTCTGACATGATTCTCACGGATGACAACTTTGCCACGATTGTTTCTGCGGTGCGGGAAGGCCGGATTATCTATTCCAATATCCGCAAATTCGTTTCCTTCCTGCTGTCCTGCAATGTGGGCGAGATTCTCGTCGTTTTCATCACCAACCTCATGCTGGGACCTGCTTATTCGCCTCTCCTGCCTATTCAGCTACTCTGGCTGAACCTGGTTACTGACTCCTTCCCAGCCCTAGCCTTGGGCCAGGAGAAGGGTGAAGACGATATTATGCGGATTCCGCCGAGGGACCGGGAGGAAAAAATTATCAATGGCCCCATGGTCAGATCCATGCTGGTCCAGGCTGTGGCTATTTTTGTAGCGGTTTTTGTGGCCTTCCAGTTGGGGCGTTACTTCTATCCCGACTACCTCACTCTGGAGGGAGAAGTGCTTCTGGATGCCGCAGGCCAGCCCCAGCTTTATGAAAGCTTCGATTTTTATGCCCATCCCGATGCCATTCCCTCTGATGGCGCCCGCACCTTTGCCTTTGTGACGCTAATCTTTGCGGAACTTATCCGGGCCTTCTCCTGTCGTTCAGAACACCAGTCGGTTTTCTCTCTGGGCTTTTTCAGTAACGCTACAATGAACCGGGCGGTCCTCTTATCTCTAGCCCTCACATTAACCGTGCTCTACATGCCCTTTGCAAACGTCTTATTCCACACCATCCATCCTACGGGCACAGACCTCCTCATCATGTTTGGGCTCTCATTGATTCCCTTCTTTATTGGCGAAGGCCACAAGCGCTTGAAGTATAAGCATTAAGTTTTATGGCCAGTGCCCAGATCCCTGGGCACTGGCTAAATTCGATTTGACAAGGCAGAACAAACCCTTTATAGTGTTCAACGTACAAAAAGTAGATTCCATCTCACCTTCAGTCATTAGATGAAAAGGTTAATACAATGAAACCCTGACCAAAGGGTCTCTTGTCGAGAGCGGAATCAATCCGCTTTTTTTATGCGAAAATTTAAGGAGGCACACCATAGCTAAACCCAGAGGCAAGAATAACCGCGCAAGGATTAACGAGGACATCAACTACCCCCAAGTGAGACTGATTGATCAGGACGGGGAGATGCAGGGAGTCGTAGATATTGAAAAGGCCCAGGATATGGCCTACCATCAGGGACTCGACCTTGTTTTGGTATCAGATAATCCTCAAAATCCCGTGGCCCGCATTATGGACTACTCCAAATTCCAATTTGAGCAATCCAAGCGCGAACGCGAAGCCCGCAAAAACCAAAAGAAGATCAATGTCAAAGAGGTTCAGATCAAGCTGACCACAGAAGAACACGACTTCAACGTTAAAGCTCGCAATGCCCATCGCTTCTTGAAAAATGAAGATAGGGTCAAAGTGGTTATCCGCTTCAGAGGGCGTGAAATGGCCTACCAAAACCAGGGCTACGAAGTTATGGAACAATTCGCTAAAGCCTGTGAAGGCCTGGGCAAAGTAGACCGGCCCCCCCTCATGGAGGGTAGGCACATGGTTATGTACCTGGCACCGCTGAGTGAAAAGGAAAAGAAAGAATTTGCTGCCAGTCAAAAAGAGGACCAGGAAGTCCTAGCAGCAGACGAAGAAGCAAAACAATAAACTTCCATATAGATAAATTGTTTTAGTAATGGCAAAGGAGGCTGTAATATGCCAAAGATGAAATCACATTCCTCTTCCAAGAAGAGGTACAAAATGAGTGCTACGGGTAAAGTGCGTCGGGCCCAAGCCTATAAGAAGCACATCCTGACTAAAAAGACTACTAAGCGTAAAAGACAGCTGCGCAAGATTGTCGAAGTCAGCCCAGCTGAGGCTAAAAGAGTTAAGCGTTTGCTCCCCTACAAATAAGGATGCCGCTTAGTTTATTTGACTTAATTGGAGGTATAGCAAATGACAAGAGTAAAACGTGGTGTCGTCTTAAGAAAGCGCCATAAAAAAGTTCTAAAGCAAAATAAGGGTTACTTTGGCCGCAAATCTACTCAATATCGTGTAGCCAACCAGGCCATGATGAAATCTGGCAATTATGCCTATGCTGACCGGCGCCGGAAAAAGCGTGATTTCCGCAAGCTTTGGATTGCCCGCATCAATGCTGAAAGCCGTAATAATGGTATTTCGTATTCCCGCTTTATCAATGGCTTAAAGAAGCAGGATATGGAAATTGACCGTAAGATGCTGGCCGACCTGGCCGTTAACGACAAGGCAGCCTTTGCCAGCCTGTGTGAACTGGCTAAGCAGGCTTCTTAGTGGATAGAACACTATTGCAGTTTGAAAAGCGGGCTTGTCCCGCTTTTTTATTGGCCCCAGCTCCCATCCTAAATTGAGGTAAACATGCTTAGGTGGAATGAACTCCAACGGATTACTTCCCGGCAAAACAGCCTAGTCAAAGAAACCGTATCCTTGCTCCAGGAAAGTAAGGCGAAACGCGAGAATCTTATTCTGATTGAGGGCCTGAGGCACAACTCCACGGCCTTGGAAGCCTACGGGTATCGGTATATCTTTTTCCCGGACGACCCTGAGGGCCAGGCCTGCTTTGACCAGCTCTCAGGCCAGCTTGACCTTGATCCTGACCGGGTGCGCAGGCTAGCCCCCCACATTTTTACGCAAATTGCCGCGACCCAGCATAGCCAGGGGGTCATTTCGGTGGTTGAAGCCCCCCGCTTACCCGACCTCAGCCAGACGGAAGCGATGCCCTCGGGTAATTATCTGGTCCTAGAGCAATGCCGGGATCCCGGTAATCTGGGGACAATTCTGCGAACGGCAGATGCCTTGGGCCTGGCCGGCCTCATTCTCCTTGGGGATTCCGTTTGGCCCTACAACAGTAAAGCCCTGCGGGCTTCTATGGGTTCAGCCCTGTATGTGCCTGTGTGGCAGGCGGACAATGTGCACCAACTGAAGGCTCAACTGCCAAAACACGACCTCCTGGCGGCAGATATGGCAGGGACTAGCTTAGCCTCTTATAAGCCGGCTATTCCAGAGCGCCACTACGCCTTGCTTTTAGGGAATGAAGCCCACGGCCTGAGTAGCGAGGCTAAAGCTAGGGCAGATAGGCTTATCTCTGTGGAAATGACGGGGAGGGCGGAGTCGCTCAATTTAGCCTCTGCTGCGGCCATTATGGCCTGGCAGCTACAAAGACTATATCGCTAAATCTGGCTTCAACTTGTTGTGCCCAGGCTTTGTTGTGGTCTGATAGTCTTGAAGGGAAAAGCTAGCTAGAAGCAGATGCCTAAAGATCAACTAGCAGCATACCGGGATGACCTGGCTCTTGCCCTGCTAGGGTGTGCCCCTGTAACCAGCAGTAGGCGCCGCCCTTGGCTCGGCCCTCATCCGGCACATAGTTATTGACGAATAAGATGGGTTTGAACATGATCTGGCTCCGGTCTTGGTAAGCTTGCTTTTCGCTTGAGGCCCAATCCTCCAGGCTGTAATCGCAGTGGACAGGCCAAATAAAGGCATCTACCCGGTCGTCAAGTTCGACCCAGAGGGGGAGTAGGTCATCTTCCCAATAATCTCCGCAAAGCATGATTGTGAATTTTTTGCCTTCCAAGTCGAAGATGATTGCCTCACGGCCCAGGCGGTAGTCTGCATTTTTGAAAGCCTTGGCCTCCAGCCAACCAGAAGAAATTCTTTTATAGAGAGCAGCTTGCTGCCCCTGTTTATCTAAAACTAAATAAGCGCTGTAAAGGCCGCCCTGGATGTTGAGGTATAGGCCGACCCCTATGGCCAGGCTCAAATCCTTTGCGGTTTGGCTCAGGCAGGCAATCTCAGGAGAAGACAAGCCCACAGCCAGGGGGATGTCATGTTGGTAGTCAAAATTCAGGGCCTCAAAACCCTGCAAGGCCGCTTCGCCAAACAGGACCAGGTCGGCTCCAGCCTCGTGAGCTTTCTGGCAGGCTTGCAGAATAGCCTGCAGATTATAGGCAGGCTGGTCCAAAGTGATAGGGGGTGTGGCTAAAGCAATTTTCATTTTATCCTCCTCCAACTAGCTGACATTTTTTATTATAACAAAGGGAAGTACTTGTTTTAGCGGGCAATACTCGCTAGAATAAGCAAGTTAAGACATTTAAGGGGCCTTAGCTCAGCTGGTTAGAGTGCTCGCTTCACATGCGAGAGGTCAAGGGTTCGAGTCCCTTAGGCCCCACCAAGACAAGAGGTTATGCTTGGCCTCTTTTTTATTTGGGCTATTTGTTGAGCGGTAGACTTACTAGACACGACAATGCCTACATTTTGTGTATGTTACTGCTAACTCCCGCCATGCTATAATACATCCGCATATTCCGGTGAAGAAATTTGCTTGTAAACGTCACATCGATGATAGGTATGCTGACAAGGAGATCGTTGATGGCAAAATTAATTGGCAAAAAGCGCAATGATGGTACTCTCGTAAATGATATAGAGCCGATTACTCGGCTAATGCCTTACATAATGCGAGGCCGTAATGAATCAGCTGTCTTTATTCGCAAAAGTATAGATATTACCAACATCCAGACCTACATCCGCCAGCAGCGTAAGGAAGGCAGACGGGTTACCCTGTTTAATATTTTTGTGACAGCTCTCTTACATACGCTCCATGCAAGGCCTAGACTAAACCGCTTTGTGGCAGGAAGACGAATTTACCAACATAACTGTAAGGATGTTAGTTATGTCGTGAAAAGATCCTTCACCGATGATTCAAGCGAAACTGTAGCACGGATTGTATTAAATGAAGATGATAATCTCTTCACCGTGGCGGATGCCATGCTGGAAGACATCCGTGCACTTAAGGAAGAAGAGGATCCTGATAAAGCAGATGACAAGCTCATGTCTCTCTTGGCCAGATTACCGCGTTGGGCTAATCGATTTGCGGTAGCCTTTGTACGTTGGCTCGATTTTCATGGCCTCTTATCGGAAGATTTTCAACAAGATATCCCCCTTTATTCCTCTATTTTTGTCTCTCACATTGGTAGCTTAGGCGCAGAAGCCCCCTTCCATCATCTGTATGAATTGGGCACCACCTCTATTTTTATCACCATTGGTAAGGTATACGATAAACCGACCAAAACTTCTGACGGTGGGGTGGAATGGCGGAAGGCTGTGGACCTTAATTTTACTGTCGACGAGCGGATTTGCGATGGCTATTATTTCATTAAGAGCCTTCGCCTTTTAGAAGAGCTCTTGGAGAATCCCGAGCTCTTAGAGATGTCTCCCGTAGCAGCAGACCAGCTTCGGGCGGAGGAAAAGGCCAGAAAGGCCGCAGAAAAAGCCGAACAAGACGCACGCAAGGAAGAAAAGAGGCGGCAAGCCATCCTAGACGAAGACCAGCAAGCGGAGGACATGGACGCCTTTGTCTTGCCCTAAGCTCAACTCTTAAGGCTATAATGGGTATGCGCAATATGCTTTAGGAGGAATCAAACATGCGAGTAGGAATCTTTACAGATGCCTATGTTCCCCAAATTGGTGGTGTATCCACCGTTTCTCAGTTAATCAAAAATGAACTTAACCGCCGGGGCCATACGGCCTATGTCATTACGACTACAGACAAGGCTGCGGTAGAGGAAGAAAATGTTATCCGCTACCCTAGTATCCCTTTTGTCAGTGAAAAACGCATTGGCCTGAACATCTCCCCGGAACTCAATCGTGAGATAAAAGGCCTGCATTTAGACCTGGTTCATACACAGACTGAATACACCATGGGTAAGGTGGGTAAGGACCTGGCAGAAGAGCAGGGGATCCCTTATATCCACACCTTTCATACCCTCTATGACATTTGGATGAGGGGGCAACTGGGAGAGAATTTTTTCTCGGAGTCTGTGATTACCATGATGAATTGGTTATTAAAGCAGCACTTGAGGGGTTCGAAAGCGATCATTGCTCCCTCACAAAAAACGGCAGACTTTCTCGAAAGCTATGACCTGGATATTCCGGTGCATATCTTACCCTCTGGAATTGCTGTGCAGTCTTTCCAGGAGGCCAGGGCAAATCAGGCCCGGCAGGCAGAAATTCGTCGCGAATTGGGCATCCCCTCAGAAGCTTTTGTTGCCATCTACGTGGGGAGAATCTCCGAAGAAAAGAGTATAGACCTCGTTCTGGGTTATCTTGCGCCGCTGGTGCGAGAGCAAAAAGACCTCTATTTTGTAGCAGTCGGTTCTGGTCCCCGTTTGGAGGACTACCGGGAGCAAGTAGAGTCTTGGGGCTTGGGTCAGCAAATCCAGTTCATTGGGCAAGTTCCCGTGGACCATGTTAAAAACTTTTATGCGATTGGCGATATTTTCGCCTGTGCCTCGCAGTCTGAAACGCAGGGCCTCACCTATATTGAGGCGATGGCGGCGGGTTTACCCCTTCTGGTTAGACCTGACCCCTGCTTAGAGGGTGTCCTAGAAGTAGGGAAGAACGGCCTAGGCTTTACGAACCGGGAAGAATTTGTGGCGGGTTTGAGTCAGCTAAAATCCCAGGAAGGCTTGCGCCGAGAGATGAGCGCAGCTGCTCAAAAGAAGAGTAAAGAATTTTCGGTAGAAAGCTTTATGGACAAGCTGCTAGCCATTTACGAATCTGTCATGCCCTAGGATCCAAAGGCGGGTAGCTGATGTTAGGAGGCGGGCCGCTGATGTGTGTTTAGCGTGAGTCCCTATGATCTGCAGTGTCGTTGATTTGCCTTAAGCGTGAGTCCCTATGCCATGGGCGTCCGTGAGTGTCCATGAGCGTCTAAGAGACGCTGTAATAAAAAAGTTGCAATAAAAAACCGGGGAGGCCAACTGACTTCCCCGGTTTTGCTTCTGAAAAGGCAGGTGCTCTGTCCTTGCTAGGCCAGGTCCCAATCACGGCGCTTGACTGCACCCTGCAGCATTTCAACGAAAGCTTCTTGGGACATAAGCTCATTTTTCTCCGCATCCCGCCGGCGGACAGATACCTGACCTTCGGCTACTTCTTGGTCACCCACGATGAGCATGTAGGGTATCTTTTCGACCTGGGCCTGACGGATCTTGTATCCCAGTTTTTCATTACGATCGTCTACTTCAGGGCGCAGACCCAGAGAGCGCATTTTGTCTTCCAAAGCTTTGGCATAAGTCAGGTGCTTATCTGTAGAGATGGGCAGGATGCGAACCTGCACAGGGGCCAGCCAAGCGGGGAATTTGCCCGCACAGTGCTCAATGAGTACGCCGATAAAACGTTCCAAGGAGCCCAGTATAGCCCTGTGGATCATAATGGGGCGGTGTTTCTCGCCGTCTTGGCCAATATACTCGGCTTCAAAGCGCTGGGGGAGCTGGAAGTCTAATTGAATGGTTCCACACTGCCAGACCCGCTTCATGGAGTCCAGAATATAGAAATCGATCTTGGGTCCGTAGAAGGCGCCGTCTCCCTCATTAATGGTATAGTCCACTCCAAGCTCATCCAGGGCTTTTTTGAGACCGGCTTCTGCCGCATCCCATTCCTCCAGTTTCCCCATGTAGTCATCTGGCCGGGTTGAGAGCACCATCTTGTAATCGAAGTGGAACTTCTTATAAATCTCATCGGTGAGTCTGACGACACCCTTGATTTCTTCTGTAATCTGCTCGGGGGTCATGTAGATATGGGCGTCATCCTGGGTAAAGTTGCGGACCCGCATGAGACCGTGCAGGGTGCCGGACTTTTCATGCCGGTGAACTAAGCCTAATTCTGCCATTCGCATGGGCAAGTCGCGGTAAGACCTTTGTTCAGATTTGTAGACCAGCATGCCGCCGGGGCAGTTCATGGGTTTCACGGCAAAGTCCTCGTCGTCAATGACCGTGGTGTACATGTTTTCCCGGTAGTGGTCCCAGTGCCCGGAGGTCTCCCACAAGCTGCGGTTCAACAAGACAGGTGTGGAGATCTCCTGGTAGAAATCACGGTAGTGGAGTTCCTTCCAAAATTGAATGATTTCATTTTTGACAATCATGCCCTTGGGCAGCCAGAAGGGGAAGCCAGGTCCAAATTCGGAGAACATAAAGAGCCCCAGCTCCTTGCCTAGCTTCCTGTGGTCGCGCTGCTTTGCTTCCTCCAGCATGGCCAGGTGAGCTTCTAGGTCAGACTTCTTGGGGAAGGAAGTCCCGTAAACCCTGGTCAGCATCTTGTTGTGTTCGTCACCCCGCCAATAGGCGCCAGCCAGGGCCGTCAGCTTGATGGCCTTAACTTGCTTGGTGTTCATAATGTGGGGACCGGCACAGAGGTCTACAAAGTCACCCTGCTTGTAGAAGGAAATGATTTCGTCCTCTGGCAGATCTTGGATGAGCTCTACCTTATAGTCCTCACCGGCTTCGCGGGCCCAAGCCAAGGCCTCATCCCTTGGCAGGGTGTAGCTTTCAATAGCCAAGCCTTCCTTGACGATCTTGTTCATTTCTGCCTCAATCTTGGGTAGGTCTTCTTCGGTCAGTGGCTCTAGGGGATCCACATCGTAGTAGAAGCCATCTTCAATGGCAGGCCCAATCGCCAGCTTAGTTCCAGGCCAGAGCCGCTTAATGGCTTGAGCCAAAATGTGGGAAGAGGTGTGGCGAAAGGCGTGGCGGCCACCCTCAGAATTAAAGTCTAGAATCTCAACTTGGGCATCTTGGGTGAGGGGCGTGCGCAAGTCTACGAGTTCACCATTCAGCTTAGCGGCCAAGGCATTGCGGGCCAGACCCTCGGAGATCTCTTGTGCTAAGTCTAAAATGGACTTGCCTTCGGCAATTTGGCGGACAGATCCGTCTTTAAGGGTAATATTGAGCATCTTTTTCCTCCTCTGGTAGTGGCTGAGAAAGAAAAAACCCCGGCCAGCTACTTGATATTTTGCTTGCCAAGGGTGCTCATCACACGGTTCCACCTTGTTCTTTCACTTACGGGCAGGAGTCTCGCTCAGGTCTAGCGGACAACTCAACAATTGTGCCGCCTAGAAGCTCGGTTTACTGCCTCCTCGTTAACGCCGAGATACGGTAACGCTCATCGCGCACAGCTCAGGAGTGGTCTTCAGGAGCACTTTGCGGCGGGGCTTCCAACCTCTGACCCCGGCTCTCTGGACGCGAGTAAGCTCCCTACTCTTTCCGTCACAGCTTTTATACCTGCATTATAAATTCTAAGCCTTAAAAGTCAATTCCCAACCTTAAACTTGGACAGGCCGTAACAAGGGAGGCTCTGTACTCCTGCTAGATTTGAGGGTTAGCCTCTAGGTATATAGTGGCTCAGGACAAGCTTCTAGTTTATCGAGTGATCTAAGCCGGTGAGTTTAATGACTTATAGGAAGCTCGCAGGCAGTTTCCAGGTCCGCTGTGAGAGGGGCGTTAAATGCTTACAGGGGCATATCACGCCATAATAAGGAATTTTGTCTTCCAGCTTCGTAAGGACACTAAAATGCTTGTCGCTCACTTGGGGATGATCAGATAATTTAATCTCATAAGGGAAAATTTGGCCAGCCTGCTCGATGATAAGGTCAATTTCTTGTTGGTTGCTATCCCGGCAATAGAACATATTGGGTTTAAGGCCGTTATGCTTAAATGATTTGTCAATCTCGGTAACGACCCAGTTTTCAAATAAGGGGCCTTGATAGGGACTGTCTGCCCAGGTCTGCTGATCTCTGATACCTAATAGATAAGTGGCTAGGCCGGTATCGGTAAAGTATAATTTAGGCCTCTTGACCAAGCGCTTACCAAAATTGCCACTAAAAGCAGGTAGCTCCAAAATTAAGCCACTAGTAACTAAAATATCTAGCCAGCGCCTGATAGTGCTAGCGTCAACAGCCAAATCTCGTGCTAGGGAAGATAGATTAAGTTCTTGGCCTGTCCGCGTGGCGAGGAGTTTTACAAACCGCAAAAACAAGTGCGTATCCATAACATTTGTGATTTCCCGAACATCTCGGCTGATATAGGTGTCCACATAGGATTGGTAATAACCTGAGATGTCGATACCCTCTTGCAAGAGTACGCGCGGCATACTGCCCCGCAAAATAATTTCAGGCAAAGTAGTCTCTAGCTGAGCCCCTTTCTGAGCGTTAGCCTCCGTAAGCTCCTCTAAGGACTTAGCGAAAGGCGATTGTTCTATCCCTAAAAACTCCTTATAGGAAAAGCCGTTCAGTTGCAGGACTCGTACCCGGCCGGCTAAGGATTCCTGAACACCCTGCATCAGAGGAAACAGTTGTGAACCCGTCAGCCAAAAAAGATTGTTTTGACCTAATTCATCAATAAAGATTTTGATATAAGGGAAAAGTCCTGGGGCATATTGAATCTCATCAATGAGAAGGGGAGGCTGGTAGCGCTGAAAAAATAGCTCAGGACTGTAAATCGCTAAGTTTCTAATATTAGGATCATCCAGGCTCACATAAGTGCGTTCCGTTTCCATGAGATGCCTAAGCAAAGTACTTTTCCCCACCTGGCGGGGACCTGTTAGGAGAATGGCAGGATAAAAATCTATTTCCCTAGTAAGATATGCTTCTATTTGCCTTTTGTGGTAAACCATGTGCACTTCCTAGCTGAACCTTGTTGTTTAAGCCACGCTTTTTGGCTATCTTTCGCTATCATTATTTTATAACCCTAATTTATGAAAATCAAGGATTATATCCCTGAAAAACAGGGATGCAATCCTTGATTTTCATGATTATTGACCGGTAAAATAAATCCTGCAATTATTGCAGAAAGCTAAAGTGAAAAATGAAAAAGTAAATTTCACATGAAGCAGCTGCAATCATCACTACGGCCGAGATGGTGGCAGAAGGTTGGAAAAGTGCTAGTTTGGCGGATTTGCCAACCAAAATCTCCTATCGCCTTATGCTATGAAATTTGACGGTTTAATTGTTAAAAGAGATATAGCTTGACCAATCTTTATATATATCTAAGACTGGTTATCGCTAGATTCCATAAAATTATGCAGACTATAAATTATGGATACGCATTTGATCTAGCCATATAAGGAGAGAAATATGAAAAAACTAAGCGTACTTGTACTCGTTGCTCTAGTCCTCAGCTTGGGCTTTTTTGCCCCGGCAACAGCGGAAGAAGCAGAAGAAGCAACACCTGGCCTGAAGATTACTGTCTTAGTTGACAATAATGCTTTGATCGGCAAAATGCTGCTGAGTGAACCTGCCCTCAGTATGATCTTGCAAGATGGGGATAAGACCATCTTGTTTGATACCGGCTATAGTGATGCTGCTCTGAAAAATGCCCATGCCTTAGGTTTTGACCTCACTGAAGTGGATGCCATCGCCCTGTCCCATGGCCACTTTGACCATACGGTTGGACTCTTTTATCTCATGAAAGAGATGCGGGACCGTAAAATTGACAAGAAGATTGATTTAATCTGCCATCCAGATACTTTCCTGCCTAAGGACAACCAGGGCGGCTTCTTTGGCAACGTCTTGAATGAACCCACCTTGAGCGAATACTTCAACATTACCATGACCAAAGAGCCTTACCAGTTAACAGATCATCTGACTTGGCTGGGTGAAATTGAGCGTAATTATGACATCGAGGAGTATGTTCCCTTTACCACCGTGTTTAAGGATGGTGAATGGGTGGATGACTACTTGATCGAGGATACAGCAATTGCTTATACCAACGATGAAGGCGTAGCCGTGATTACGGGTTGCTCACACGCTGGTATCTGCAATATCACAGATTATGCTAAGAAAGTCACCAAGCAGGAAAAAGTCTTGGATGTCATTGGCGGCTTCCACCTTCTGAATCCCTCTGAAGAAAGAATGCAGGGAACCATTGATTACTTCTTAGATTTAGGCGTAGAATCCATCGCCCCTTGCCACTGTGTGGATCTGCCCTCTCGCATGACCTTGAATGAATCCATTCCCGTCAGAGAAGTTGGCACTGGCACGGTTATTGAGCTACCCTAAAGCAAGTCTCTGATTGAGTGTAAATTTGCATTTGCTCATTACAGGGCTTTGGGCGGATAAAACAGGTTTTTGAGGCTTGGTTAAACTATGGCCGGGTCGTATGAATTGTCATTAGCGCCTTTGGCGCCGCAAAGCGGTCAAGGACCATTGACAGTTGATGACGCCCGGCCTAAAAAGTAAACAAGCCCCAAAACCTGTCGAGCCTAAGATTTAATTCTCTGCGGAAATTACTGTAAAACTAAACACAACTCCCATCTTCTTGCTCTTTCTGCTTTTACACTATTTTATGGACGTGATCCATCCAAGTTCCTCATTCTGACTCAATGCATCCAACTTTGGGGGTGCGGACAAAAAACTGGACACTGAAAGGAAGGAAATATGTATTCAGAGGAAGAAATCAGGAAAGCGTTGGAAGTCTACGAGAGGGAAGGAA
>SFFI01000024.1 GCA_004556925.1 Clostridiales bacterium | reverse complement strand
TTTTTCTACCTCGTTTCTTTTTATTCTCAATTACAAATTATACGCAGTAGATTGACCTCTGGCTCTTTCTGCTTTTACACCATTTTAGGGACGTGATCGCCACCAGGCGGTAGAAAGATCGAGATACTTCAACTTTCCGGATTTTCTTACAAGTTTGCAGATAATGTACATCCCGGGCCATTTTTCCTCCGTCTGAATGTATAAACTCGTGTGCGAAGATGTATATTTGTATAAAAACCGGCCTTTTAGGGCTATTTTGCGGGGAAAAACCAGCTGAAGCCGGCTTTCAGAAAGTTTTGGCGTACAAAAGCTGCAAACTTGTAAGAAAAATGAGGAAGTTGGATGTATTGAGTGAAAATGGGGCCCTTGGCTGTACTGACTGAAAATGGGGCCCTTGGATGTACTGACTGAAAATGGGGCCCTTCGATGTACTGACTAAAAAGCCTTGCCCAGAGTTATCTTGCAGGGCTTAGGGCAAATTTTCTTTTATCGTTTTTAGTGTGGAATTTACTTTTTCATTTTAGCGTAATTTATCTCTTTATCCTTTGCGCGCCGACTTTTTAGAGAGGGGCAGGTAGCGGAGCCGCAGGGCGTTGGTCACCACGAAAACCGAGCTGAAGGACATGGCTAGGGCTGCGATCATGGGGGAGAGCTTGAGTCCCAAGGGGAGGAAGAAGATACCGGCAGCAATGGGTATGCATATTACGTTGTAAATGAGGGCCCAGAAGAGGTTCTGCTTGATTACGCGCAGGGTGGCGCGTGAGAGGGCAATGGCTGTGCTCACTGCCTTGAGGCTGGAGGACATAAGGACAATATCTGCGGATTCAATGGCGACATCTGTACCGGCACCAATTGCGATACCGCAGTCTGCCCTGGCCAGGGCAGGGGCGTCGTTGATACCGTCGCCTACCATGCCGACTTTTTCGCCATCCAGCTGCTGCTGGGCAATTTCTCGGTCCTTGTCCTGGGGGAGGACATCGGCCACCACGCGGTCCAGGTCTACCTTGCGGCGTATGGCCTCGGCGGTTTGCTGGTTATCGCCCGTGACCATGGAAAGTTTGAGGCCTAAGTCTTGGAGGTCGGCAATCGCTTCGGCAGAATCTGCCTTGATGACGTCTGCTACGGCGATAAGGCCGAGGACTTGGCCGGCCCTTGCAAAGAAGAGGGGGGTCTTGCCCTCTTGGGCCAGGCGGTCCCGTTCCGCTTTGAGGTCTGGACTTGCTAAGCCATGTTTTTCCAGCATTTTGAGATTGCCGGCCAAAACTTTCTCGCCCCCAAGCTCACCATAGATACCCTGGCCGGGATCTTGGCCAAAATGTGTGATCTCCAGGCTGCTGACCCCCTCTGCCTCCGCCTTTTGGACTATGGCGAGAGCTAGAGGATGCTCCGATAACTTTTCCAAGGAATAGGCCAGCTGCAGGAGGTCAGTAGCTGAGCCTTGCAGAGGGATCAGGTCGGTCACCTGGGGCTTACCCTCAGTGATCGTGCCGGTCTTGTCTAAGACCAGGCTGGTTAAGCCACCGGCAATTTCCAGAGCTTCCGCCGATTTGATCAGGATGCCGTTTTTAGCCCCTCGGCCCGTTCCTACCATGATGGCGGTGGGGGTGGCCAGGCCCATGGCACAAGGACAAGAAATAACCAAGACCGCAATGGCCATGGAGAGGGCGTGCTCAAAGCCGTAGCCCAGGGCGAGCCAAACGACAAGGGTCACGAGGGCTATGGCGATTACCGCCGGCACAAAGACGGCGGAAACCTGGTCTGCGATTTTCGAGATAGGGGCTTTGGAAGAGGAGGCTTCTTCCACTAAATTGATGATCTTGGCTAGGGTGGTGTCTTGACCTAGCTTTTCCGCCCGCATGCGGAAGTAGCCTGACTGGACCAAGCTGGCCCCGGTTACTTGATCGCCAGGGCCTTTGGCCAGAGGAATAGACTCCCCCGTAAGGGCGGACTCATCTAGGGCAGCCTGACCTTCTAAGATAGAACCATCGACAGGCACAGCTTCGCCTGTACGGACTAGGAGGATATCGCCCACTTGGAGGGCTTCGACACGCACGCGCTCCTCCTGGCCATCCCGGATCCGGGTGGCTTCTTTGGGGGTGAGGTCTAGGAGGGCGGAAATGGCAGAAGACGTTTTAGATTTAGCCTTGGATTCCAGGTATTTGCCCAGGGTAATCAAGGTCAGGATGGTCCCCGCTGATTCAAAATAGAGGTCCATGCTGAAGGTATGGACCATAGCAAGATCCTGCCAGCCCAAGCCGTAGGCAATTTTATAGAGAGCATAGATGCCATAGAGGGTGGCCGCAGCGGACCCCAGGGCGATGAGGGCATCCATGTTGGGAGACTTGTGGACCATGGACCTCCAGCCGGAGCGGAAGTAGTTGCGGTTGACCATGAGGATGGGGAGGAGGAGGAGAAATTGCGTAAGGCCGAAAATCATGGAGTTTTCCATGCCCAAGAATATGCCGGGCAGGGGCCAGCCCATCATATGCCCCATAGAAAGGTAAAAGAGAGGCAGGCAAAATCCCACCGATATCCGGAGCCGGTGGAGCATGTCCAGGCGGTCTTTCTCTGCAAAATCCCTGCGGGCCGCCTCCGCGGCCAGGGCAGGGTTTTCCGGGGGCGGGGCAGAACTGTCCCGGGATGCATATATAGTAGTGCCGTCAGCAGGGCCAGGTTCAGAGCCTGGCATCATGCTAGCAGTATAGCCTGCTTGCTCCACGGCCTGCACGATATCTGCGGACTTAAGCTTTCCTTCATCGTAGGAAACCTGCATAGAATTGGTGAGCAGATTAACAGATACTTCTTCGACGCCATTTATTTTGTTGACAGCCCGCTCCACCGCGGCTGAGCAAGCCGCGCAGTGCATGCCTCCAATAGTGTATTTTTCTTTTTTCATCATTCATTCCCCTGCGGAAGCCCCATCTGTATGCTGTGGAAGACCCAGTAGTAAGCCCCATCAGTAAGCTATGGGAGACCCAGCAGTAAGTCTCCACATAACATGTTAGCACAGGCTTACAGGCTCTTGGGAGTCTGGCCTTTTTCTGTTATGGGTGTTACAGGCCTTCTCCGTTAAGGGTGTTACAGGCATCCTTAGAGGCCTGAGAGGTCGGGAGAAACCCTAGAGGTCAGAGAGGTCGGGAGAAACTTGCCGGAGGCTCCTAGGATTTTGGCAATGCTTGAGGGCCAGGTCCCGCAGGTCCCGATTACGCGCATTGCCGGGGCCAAAGTCATCTTCTTCTAGGGCATTAATGAAGATTTCCGCTTGATCGAGAGCCGCTAGGGCTTGGTGGAAGCTTGCGTCACTAATAGGGTAAAAGGCCTTTTCTGTAATGAGCTGGCTGGCGATCTGACGGGCGAGTTCAGCGTCTAAATCATTTTCGTGCAGGACGCCGGTAGCAAAGGCCAGGCCGTGCTGCTGTAATCTCCGATAAACGGGTATACCACGTCCCTTGCCTGCGAGGACGAAAACTTTGCAGGGGCCAGGGGTGGGCGGCATCTCTAGGTTTGCGAAATGAGGATTAAAAGAACCGGGTAGGTCGTAAAGCTCTTGAATAAAGCTGTTTTGAAAAAGCTGATCAGCAGGCCCATAAGCTTTAATATGCCCATCTTTGATACAGAGGAGGTCGTCGGAGACTTTCTGTGCCAGGTCTAGCTCGTGCAAAGACATGACAATGGCCAGGCCTTTTTCTCGGGCTAATTGACGCAAGATGGTGAGTAAATCCAGCTTGTAACGGATGTCCAGGAAGGAGGTTGGTTCGTCTAAGATAAGCACGCGCGCTCCTTGGCAGAGGGTGCGGGCAAATAGGACGCGTTGTTTTTGTCCATCTGATCCTTGCATGAAGTCTTTTTTTGCCAAATCTTGTATGTTGAGCAGGTTAAGACTCTCCTCCACCGCTAGGTAATCTTCCGGCCCAAGATTGCCTAAGGAGCTTGTATAGGGGTGACGGCCGCTGGCTACTAATTCGGCATTGGTCATGCGTTCAGTGCGGGGGCGGTCCGTTAAAAGGACAGAGAGGGTCTGGGCAAAGGCTTTAGCCCCCATCTGGGCAATATCTTGGCCGGCGAGAGTGATGCAGCCGGAGAGGCTTTGCAACTGCCGGCTTAAGGTTTTGAGCAAGGTGGATTTTCCGGCTCCGTTGGGGCCGATCAGGGTGAGGATGTGCCCTGCTTTTAGATGGATCTGAATATCTTCTACAAGAGGGACTCCCTTGTAGCCTACGCTGAGTTTTTGGGCTTGAAGCAGGTAATCCTGATTCCCGGTGTTACTTTTTGCTGCCTGGTCAAAATTTGCCGGATTCATCTGACTTCACTCCCGTTTTTGCCACGCTTGAGCAGGACATAAATGACTATGGGTGCGCCGAAAATGGCCGTAACGGCGCCCACGGACAACTCTAAGGGAGAGAAGGCGGTACGGGCAATAAGATCACAGGCTAAACAAAAGATGCTACCGCCCAAGAAGCAGACCGGCATGACGTACAGAGGACGAGAGGACTGGAGGGAGGCTTTGACCAGGTGGGGCACAGCAATCCCCACAAAGGAGATGGGGCCAGCAAAGGCGGTGACACAGGCAGATAAGAAGCTGGAAAAGAGGACGAGAGCCAGACGGAGCAAGCGTAGATTAACGCCGACACTCCGGGCATAGCCCTCGCCTAGCCGGTAGGCTGCCAGGGGTTTTGCCAGGAAGAAAACGCCGATTGTGCAGATGAGGATTGGCCAGACCATGACTCTGATGTGGTCCCAGGAAATGCCGGAAAAACTTCCTCTGGACCAATTGTGCAGGTTAACCAGGCTGGCATCATCGGCAAAGGTGATGACGATTTCCGTGATAGCCGAGCAGATGTAGCCTAGCATGACGCCTGCCACAACTAGAATGGAGGCATTATCAACGTGACGAGATACTAGGAGGATGAAGCCCATACACATCATAGAGCCAGCAAAGGCCGCAAGGATCATGCCAAAAGAGGACAGACGGAGCTTCTGCTGGGAGAGGAGAAAGACAAGCAGGAGGGCCACAAAGAGCTTGGCTCCAGAAGAGATGCCAAGTATGTAGGGCCCGGCCAGGGGATTGTGGAAAAAGGTCTGCATGAGGAAGCCCGATAAGGCTAGGGCCCCACCCAGAAGTAGAACGCCCACCAGGCGGGGGAGGCGGATTTTCCAGAGAATATCGCGCATCATCGTTACCTCAGGACTGAGTTCACTGCTGGGCTGGGGGTAGCGTAAGGCCTCCGAGATCTCTTGCCTGCTGGCAGCTACTGAGCCCAGGCTAATATTTAAGTAAATGAGCACGTGTAAAGCCAGGATCAGCAGGGCCAGGACCAGGAAGAAGCGCTTCCGACCATGCCGGTCCATCTTGGCCACAGATACAAAGGCTTCCGCTGGCGCTCCTAGATTTTTTTGCATAGCGGTTTTCATCTTATTTTAACTTAAAGAAATAGTCTAAGTCGCCATCGGTGCTGTTATTAGCATCCGGCCCACAGATGATTATGCTAAGCTCCCTGATGATTTGTCCATGCTGGCTTGCACTTTGATAGAGGTTGCGGTCCGTGCACCAGACCTCGCCATGCTGGACCGCTTTGAACTCGGCCAGAAGGGGGTTCAAGGCGAGCAGGTCGTCTATGTTTTGTAACTCCCCGGTGATTGCAGAATTATAGATAATAATATCGGCATCACGGGCGGTGGCGTAGAACTTTTCCATTTCCATATTGACTGAGGACATGCTCTGGCTAGATTTTCCTAGATTATCAAAGATATAATGCCCTCCTGCCAGTTCAATCATTTTAGCCAAGTAGTCACTAGATTTGCGCGTGACGGCATTGCCCTTGGAATTGATATAAAAGAAGGCGACCGTTTTGGCTTCTTGTCCTCTATCCGCTAAAGCCTTGGCTGCTTGCGCCTCGGCTTGCTGGGTCAGCTTGATTTGCTGGTCCATAAACGCTTGGGCTTCTTGATCCTTGCCCAGCATAGTGCCATAGCAACGGATCCACTCGGTCCGTGCCAAGGGATGGGCCTCCTGGCTGGAGAGGTCTACGAAGACCGTTATAGCCAAATCTTCCAGCTTTTCTTTCACTTCCGGAGCATGGCTAATCATGAGAGATTCAATGGTCAGCTTGCAGCCGCCCGCCAGTAGAAGCTCATAGTTGGGTTCGGAATATTTACCGCCGTAGGCCAGGCTGCCCTCTTCCATGGCTTGGCGGGCAGGGTCCACAAACCAATCTTGGGCCTGCAGACTGGAATAGCCGAGACTGTCCATGGCCTCCAGGGCAGCAAAGTAACCCATGGAGCCTGTGGCTGCCATGTAAACCTGTTGGAGCGGAAGCGGGATCAATTGAACATCTTCATCCAACTTATCTGGGATGGGCTTGCCCTGGGGAATGAGCAGGTAACGAGAGCCATCTGTGGTGCGGATAAGCGCGTAACCCTCTTGGAAGTAATCTACTCTAAAGTGCTGGGCATAGGTCAGGTCGAGCTTGCCTTCAGCTTTCCAACCATTACCCAAACTTGCCGGGGCGTAGAGCTTATCCAAGGCCTCCTCGGTCAGGCCGCCATCCTCTCTATCCTTTGGGCTTGCCGCCTGTTTGCCCGAACTGCCCGACCGGCTGGTGCCTTGCTCTTGGGCATCTGGGCTGGCTTTTTCCAGGGTATCAGCTTCCAAGTGTAGGGTATAGTCCACGACATGAGGCTTGCTCATGGCTACCGTTTCAGCCTTAAAAGGGAGGTCCTGGTCTAGGCTGACAGGGACTTCAAAGGTAGAGAATTCTTCACCGGGCAAGGCCTCGTAGCGCTTTCCTGCGATCTCCATCCAGGTATAGTTGCTACTGGACCACACCAGCCGGGCGGTTATTTGGCCGTTTTGCACGCTTAGCTGCACAGGGGACTCAATGCTAGCCCTGCCGCTGCCCCCTGTAATAGCTCCGGCCACAAGGTAGGGCCCATCGGCCAGGCTTTCAGCCAGCAGGGGTAGGGTGAAGAGAAAAGATAAAGTGAGGGTCAAAGTTAAGAGCAAGGCGATGGCTCTGTTGGGTTTGAGCTTTTGGGACATGGCAACCTCCCTGGCCATAAGGCTTAAAAAAGCATTCCTCGGATCCACCTGTGTTAACAGGCGGGCCCGAGGAGTCTTGCTTATTGTCTTGGAGCAATGATGTGCTCGTTACGGTTCTCAGTTCATGAGGGGCAGGCTAACTGGACTAGTGACGCGCCCCTACTACTGAGGCACAGATCTGAAACAAGGATTCTTGCTTATTTGTTAGCGTAGGCCTCTTCTGGCAGCATCCCTGAGGAGAAAACCAGGGTGCGGTCATACCAGGTTTCTTTACGCTTGGAGAAAGCGGCATAATCCGTTTCTTGGTCCAAGGCTTCTACGGGGACGGTGAAAACGTGTTCGTCTTCCACTTCTTCGAAGGGAATATAGGCGTCTTCTGAAGCAGCAGCGGCTTCCTCGCCAGTTCCCATGAAGAGGTAGAGGTAACCCTTGCCGCTCATGGTCATGGCGCAGGTCATCTTACCTTCGGCTACGGTTAATTCTGCTTTGACAATATTGAACATGGATGAAGAGCTCTCGACGTTGATCTCATAGGTTCCATCTTGCAGCATATCTGCTGTGATAGGCCCCTCATGAACAGCGGCTTCTTCGACTGCGGTATTGTCTTCATTAGCTTCTTTTAAATCTGCTACATTCACAGCGGCCTTGGCATGTTCAATGATCAGGTCTTGGATTTCAGCATAGGAGCCCATGCCTTCCAACCGGCATTCGACCTCGAAGCCAGCTGCTTCAAATTGGGACTTCCAGCTGTCAGGCTCATCGCCAGACATATCATTGTTGGCGTGGTCACCTGCAACAATCATGAAGGGGAGGAGAACCACTTTGCTGTAGTTGCCCGCTTGTGCGGCAGCCAGGGTATCTTCCAAGGTGGGGGTTCCTTCAACTGTGCCAATATAATAATTGCTATGGCCTAAATCTTTTAAGACTTGGTCCATCTTGCCATAGGTGGCATTGGCGGCATGGGAGGTGCCGTGTCCCATCCAGACGATGGCCGTATCTTCTTGATTAGCATCCTCAGTATGATCTACCAGAATTTGAGCGACTGTTTTGTAATCTTCATCACTCATCAAAAGACCGCTGGAGACTTTGAGGGATTCAAACTTATCAACAAATGGTTTGATTTCGGCGATAGTATCGTCGTATTCATAGCCTTGCATGACATGGGTGGGAACGACGATAACATCTTTGACGCCATCTGCTAAAAGTCGGTACAGGGCTTGCGTTACATTATCAATTCTCTCGCCATCCCGAGCGTGCAGCTTGTTGATAATAATTGAGCTGGTGAAAGCCCTACGCATTTCGTGGTCGGGGAAGGCTTTGGCGACAGCCTCTTCTAGAGCGCCGATGGTGAGGGCGCGGTTGTCGTTATAGCTGGTACCAAAACTCACCACCAGGACAACAGGCTTCGGTTCGGGTGCAACCCAGACTTCCTCTTCTTCTTCTTCTTCTTCTTCCCCTTCTTCGGCAGTTACTTCTTCCTCTGGGGTGTCTTCTGCTTCTTCCGCCAGTAGGCTGAAAGGCAGGGCGAGCACAGAGAAAAGCATAAGCAGAATTAAAGTTGCGGCCAGCAGGGGTTTTTTCCGTGACATAATAGTTCCTCCATTATCTTCATCCGGCATGATTTCCACAGCTAAAGGGAGACTATCCCAGCGCTAGTTGCAGATCCGGAGTGAACACAAAGCCACACCTGCGCACACGTAATGGCCAAAAAACCGCCAGGGTAAAGAAAATGAGAATACACAAAAAATCATTGCCCTTCCTCCAGTGTCCGCAGAGTTGACAAAAAAGTGGGGAGAAAAGCAAGTATCCTGACTGATCACGTTCTGCCAGCAGTTTGTGGCCAGAGCTGGCGACAAACACTTGCCGGAGAGAACTGCCGGGCCTTCCCAAGTGTGAAACACTCAGTGGCAAAGTTCAGAGTCCGTGCGTGAAACACAGTAACGGCCTTGTGCGGGATTCTCACCCGTCTTCCATGACCTTTCTCCAGTAATTTAAGGGTAGCACAGGTTAACTGGGTCTGCAAATTAAATCTTGCGCTAAAAACTGAGTTTTTATCCCAAAATAGCGCTAAGCAGCTAGAATATGAATCAAGACATTCCTAGGAGCCCGGGTATAGGAGCCCAAATAGCAGAGAGAGGGGAAAGGGATGGATCGCTATAAGAATTTAGCCGGCAAGCTCTTGCGCTATGGCTACACCACAGGATCCTGTGCGACAGGAGCAGCCAAGGCCGCCTGCCTTATGCTTTTTGCACCGGACAGCCCTGATTTGACGGAGATAACTATCGCCTTGCCGGACGGGGCAGACCTCTGCCTGCCCCTGGCCCAGGTGCAACGTCAGAAGGAGAGCGTGACCTGCGCGGTTCAGAAGGATGGCGGGGATGACCCTGACGTTACAGATGGCTACAACATTTATGCCACGGTTTCTCCGCTTCCCGAAGCGCCTCCTTCTGCCTTGGCCAAAGCGCCCGGTGAAAACATTGTCATTGTCGGGGGAGAGGGTGTAGGCCGGGTGACCAAAGCCGGTCTGGACCAGCCTGTGGGAGAGGCAGCGATTAACTCCGTCCCCCGGCGCATGATCAAGGCTGCTGTGGCAGAGGTCCTCGCTCTAACGGGAGCCCAACAGGGTGCAAAAGTTGTCATTTCTGTACCTGGCGGGGAGGAATTAGCCGCCAAAACTTTTAATCCCCGCCTGGGCATTACGGGGGGTATTTCTATCATTGGCACGACTGGCCTGGTAGAGCCTATGAGTGCAGCGGCCATACGGGATACAATCCGTCTGGAAATTACTCAGCTTGCGGCCAGGGGGAGTGATCAATTACTCCTGGTGCCCGGCAACTATGGCCGTGACTTTGCTAGGGATCACTTGCACCTGGATCTGAAAGACTTGGTAGTTTGCTCAAATTGGCTAGGCGATGCGCTTGATACGGCAGCCTCCCAGGGCATAGAGAAGATCCTGTTAGTTGGCCATATTGGCAAATTAGTCAAGTTAGGCCTTGGCATGCCCAATACCCATTCTGACTATGGTGATGGCCGCATGGAAATGCTTGTGTTTGCAGCACTACAAGCCGGGGCAGACCTCGATACGCTTCAGGCCGTGAGCCACTGTGTTATGACAGATGCCGCTCTTCTGATTTTAGAGCGGGCTGGCTATTTGGCCGCTAGCATGGCTATACTAGGCGAGCGTATCCAGGCTTTTTTAGATAGACGTTTGCCAGGTTCAGTACAAGCTGCATTTATTTGCTTTACCAAGTCGCCGGACTTAGGACAAGGCATACTCAGCCAGTCCCCTGATGCTGAGGAATTGCGTAAGCTGTGGGAGTTATAAGTGATTTATTTTATTGGCGCCGGACCCGGCGCACCAGATCTTATTAGTCTAAGAGGGGCCAAACTGCTTAGCCAGGCCGATGTGTGCATTTATGCAGGCTCCTTAGTCAACCCCGAACTGCTTGACCTATGCCCGCCCCATTGCCAAATCTACAACTCGGCCACCATGACCCTGGAAGAAGTGGTTGAGCGCATGCAAGAAGCAGCTGACCAGGATGCGCTTTGTGTGCGACTGCACACGGGGGATCCCTCCCTTTATGGCGCCATAAGAGAGCAAATTGACCAGTTGAAAGCCCAGGGTATCCCCTTTGCTGTCTGTCCGGGTATTTCTAGTTTTTCGGCTGCTGCGGCTGCTTTAGGGGTGGAGTACACCCTGCCGGAAGTCAGTCAAAGCCTGATTATTAGCCGCATCGCAGGTCGCACCCCAGTGCCGGAAAAAGAGTCCCTGAACTTGCTGGCCCAGCACCAGACTTCCCTGGTTATTTTTTTATCTGCCGGCCACATCGATAGGGTCCAGGCTGAGCTCCTCGCAGGCGGCTATCCGCCGGAAACCCCGGCCGTACTTGCCTACAAGGTATCTTGGCCGGAAGAAAAGACTTTTGCCTGCACGGTCGCTACGCTGACGGAAACTGCGGCCCGTGAGGGGATAGAAAATTTTGCCCTCATCTTGGTGGGGAATTTTCTGGCTCACGACTATGCGAGATCCAAGCTGTACGATCCCGATTTTGCTACGAGTTTCCGACAGGTGGTTGCGCCAAGTTCCTTTGAGCAGGGCTCCTCGCGGCCTGGTCCGAATTTCTTTGAGCAAGGCTCCTCGCGGCCTTGTCCAAGTTTCTTTGAGGCAAGCCCTTCCATAGCTCCCCAGGTGAGTATTATAAGCTTTAGCGAACAGGGCCAGTTTCTAGCCAATCAAATAGTAAGCTGGGTAGAAGGTCATGGTGCCATCGCACAAGCGCAGCGGTGTCCAGAGGGGGGGCTCCAGGCCTGGACAGCTGAACATTTTGCGCAGTCATCCGCTCTGATCTATGTGGGCGCTACCGGTATTGCCGTGCGCGCAATTTCCCCCTACCTTCACTCCAAAACTTTAGATCCAGCTGTTTTGGCGGTAGATGAAACTGGTCAATTTGTGGTCCCCCTGGTTTCGGGCCATTTGGGCGGTGCTAACCAATTGGCTGAAGAGCTGGCTGCAGTCCTCGAGGCCATGGCGGTAGTGACTACTGCGACAGACCGTCGTCAACTCTGGGCTGTGGATAATTGGACACGTGCCCATGGTTATCACATCCTCAACCCTGAGGACATTAAGCGGGTATCTAGCCAAATTTTAGCGGGCAAAGCGGTAAAGATTTATAGTGATTTTCCTATTAAGGGCAATCTCCCCCTGTGCCTGACGGAGACAAAGGACCTATCTGAGGCGGATATCTATGCCAGCTGGAAACACACAGGTGGACCAGCCGGTGCTTTTGGCCTGCCTGCTAGTGCTTGTCCTTGTGCGCCGGCAAAGGAAGGGAGGAGTCAACCGCCCATGAAGCCTCATTGCCTGCGCATTCTTGTTCCCTCGGTTGTCGTGGGGGTGGGCTGCCAAAAGGGCGTGCCGGCTGCCTTGGTTTCCCAGGCTATTGAACAAGCCATAGACCGAGTGGATTGCAATTCTCTGGCGCTTTGTGGCTTAGCCTCGATTGACCTTAAAGCGCAGGAGGCCGGCATTTTAGAGGCGAATGAATTCTGGAATTTGCCCTATGTCACGTTTACGGCCGCGCAACTGAAAAATGTGCCTGGTGACTTCCACCACTCAGACTTTGTGGAGAAAATTACGGGCGTAGATAATGTGGCTGAACGGGCTGCTGTCTTGGCTGCCAACCAGGGACAATTAATCCAGCCCCGTTTGGTAGGCGAGGGAGTTACCGTGGCCCTGGCCTTGAAAAAGGTCGCGCTTGCCTTCTAAAAGCGAAGAACATATGGCAAATGGCGACTCAGCTACTTATGGAGTGACTAAGATTAAGTGAGAAAGGGTGAAGTCTAAAATGCAAGAAGAGCTAGATTGTGCCAAGACCTTCAGTACGCCTAGCCCAAAACTTACTGTGGTAGGCCTGGGACCAGGCAGCCCGGACTATATGTCTGAAGCCTGCCGGAGGGCCCTAGAGGCAGCTGAGCTTATAGTTGGCTATAAGACCTATATTGATTTAGTAGTCCCTCTCTATCCTCATAAAAATTACTTCCAAACGGGTATGAGAGGGGAGCTAGAACGCTGCCGGGAAGCCCTTAGGCTCGCGTCTTCCGGCCAACGTGTGGCCTTGGTCTGCTCAGGAGACGCCGGAGTCTATGGCCTAGCCAGCCTCATTTATGAATTAGCGCCAGACTATCAAGAGATAGATATCACGGAAGATATACAGATCATTCCGGGGATCAGTGCGGCTCTTTCTGGTGCCGCCCTTTTGGGCTCTCCCTTGACGAATGATTTTGTCGTGCTTTCTCTTTCGGACCTGCTCACCCCCTGGGAGCTAATTTGTCAGCGCCTGGAAGCCGCAGGTCAGGGCGATTTTTGCCTGGCGATTTATAACCCAGGGTCCAAAAGCAGGGTGGATCACCTGCGCCAAGCGGTCGACATTCTGCTTAAATATCGGTCGCCCCATACAGTCTGTGGGATCACAAGGCAAATTGGCCGGCCGGAGGAAGCAAGCCAACTGATGTGCCTGGCTGATCTAAGGGACTACCAGGCTGACATGTTCACCACGATTTTTGTGGGCAATTCTCAGACTCAAGCAATCCAGGGCAAAATGGTTACACCACGGGGCTATACACTTGACTAAACTTTTAATCTTTGGCGGCACTTCGGAAGGCCGTATATTGGCTACGGAGGCGGGACAACTAGGTATTCCCTGCCTGCTGCTAGTTGCCACGGAATATGGTGAAGCCTTAATAGCCGAAACTTCCAAGGTCCGAGTTCTCCAAGGGCGGCTTGATCAAGCCGCCATGCAAGCCTTGCTGGACGCGGAACAGCCCCAGTTGGTTATTGATGCAACGCACCCCTACGCCCTGCAGGTTTCTGCCCATTTACGGGCAGCTTGTCAGGCCACGGGTAGCCCCCTCATTCGCCTGGTACGCGCATGTGATGACCTGGAAGGACTCGTGCAATTTGCGGATATGGATGCCCTTGTCAGCTGGCTGAATACACGCGACCAAGGGGTTTTCTCTACTCTGGGGGCCAAAGAGGCTATCAGTTTAAGTAGGGTAGACCATTACCAGGACCGGGTTTGGTTGCGGATCTTGCCTTTTGAAGAGAGCTTGTCTACTTGCCTTGCATCCGGCTTTCCTGCCCAGCATATCATCTGCATGCAGGGCCCCTTTAGCCGGGAGCTCAATCGGGCTATGTTTCGCGCCTCAGGTGCAGGTATCCTCCTGACCAAGGCCAGCGGCAAGGCTGGCGGTTTTGCGGCCAAGCTAGAGGCAGCGCAAGACCTAGGCCTGCAAGTTGCCGTCTTAGCCAGGCCGCAAGAAGAACAGGGGCTTAGCCTTTCTGCTATCCAAAATTTGCTGCGGAACTTCTAGGGCACACCTATCTGGCCCATGACTCTTACAAGCGAAACTTTTGATTAGTTAGCCTTACAAACGAAACTTTTAATCTGTTACGTTTGATATATTCAGAAAAGAGGATAGAAGATGCCAAGAAAAATTACTCTAGTGGCCTGTGGTCTGGGTCCGGCTAGCTTAACCCTGGAGGCCCAGGCAGCCATAGCCGAAGCAGATCTCGTCTTCGGAGCGCAAAGGCTTTTGGATACCTATGCGACAAGTAAAGAGGCCTATCCCTACTATAAAGCAGAAGATATTCACCGTCAGCTCAGTCAGTTCAGTGAGGTAAATGCGGTCGGTGAGCTCGGAGAGTTAGATGAGCCTGGTGCGGTCGGTGAGCTCGGTAAGGCCGGTGGGCCGAAAGTTCAGCCCTGGCCTGAGCATATTGCCATCCTGATATCTGGCGATACAGGCTTTTATTCCGCCGCAAGGCAACTAACCCAGGCCCTTGCAGAAGATGATTTGACGGTCTTACCTGGTATTTCTAGCTTGGTAGGTTTTTGTGCCAAGTTGAAACGCCCCTGGCAAGATGTAGCCGTCAAAAGCCTGCACGGCCGGACTGGATCCGCCGTGGACACCGTCAGGCGCCATGCAAGCTCATTTTTCCTCCTGGGGCCAGATAAAGACCTGGTGCTAGCCGACCTGATTGACAAGGGCTTTGCTGATCTCACGGGGTATCTGGGTGAAAACTTGGGACTGCCAGATGAACATCTGCAAAGGGGGCCGTTGCGAGACCTGCAGTTTAGCTCGGAAGAGGCCTTGTCTGTTCTCCTGGTCGACAACCCCGCCTATGATTCTCGTGTCCGTTCAGGCATTCCTGACGGAGAATTTATCCGTGGAGATGTGCCGATGACCAAATCAGCAGTTAGGGCCTGGATTATGGCCAATTTGGCCATTCGCCCAGAGGACGTTTGCTTTGATATAGGGGCTGGCACAGGATCCTGCACGGTAGAAATGGCTCTAGCAGCTTATGAAGGCCGGGTTTACGCCATAGAGAAAGACCCGGAGGGCCTGGACTTGATCCGGCAAAACCTACGCCGCTTTCAGCTGGGCAATGTAGAAATCGTAGCAGGACCTGCCCCCGAGTTTTTAGCGGATCTGCCGCGCCCGGACCTAGCCTTCATCGGTGGATCGGGAGGGAAGATGGCCGAAATTGTCACCGCCCTCTTGGCCAAAAATCCTCAGGTTCGCCTGGTTATTACGGCAATAGCCCTAGAAACCTTGGCTCAGACTTGCCAGGTCTTGTCGGATCTTGGCCTGGCCTTCGAACTCAGCCAGCTGGCCGTGAGTAGGGGACAAAAAGCAGGCCCTTATCACTTGCTGAAAGGCGAAAACCCCACCTTCGTGCTCTGTACAGAAAACTGCCGTCGGTAGAGGAGGAGCTCTTCTGATAGCCTGGTCATTTTCTGCGTAATCTGTACGGAAAACTTCCCCCAGCAGACGGGTAGCTGATCGCTGTCTGTCTTGCTTTATTTTCTGGTTAACAGATACATGAGGGCATTGACGATGGCAGCGGCTACGTTGGAGCCACCCTTGCGCCCCCGGTTGACAATATAAGGCAGGTCGGACGCAATGAGGAGCTCTTTAGCTTCTACCACATTTACAAAGCCGACGGGCACCCCAATAACAAGTTCTGGGGAGAGGAGGCCAGCCTGATATAAATCAACCACCGCTTTGAGGGCTGTGGGCGCATTACCGATGGCAAAAATGAGCGGGCCTTCCAATTCAGTGGCCTTGGCCATGGCAGCCACTGCCCGTGTGCTGCCATCTGCCTTGGCGCGGGCGGACACTTGAGGATCCGAAATATAACAGACAAGATGGCCGCCCAACTGAGCCAGGGCAGGCTTATTGATCCCAGCTTTTACCATGTTGGTATCTGTCACAATGGTAGCCCCTGCTTCTAAAGCACTTAAGGCCTGGGTTACAACATGAGGGGAAAAGGTCAAACTATCCGCATAGGAAAAATCGGCTGTAGTGTGGATAACCCGCTTGATGATCGGTTCAAGTTGGGGGTCCAGGCTAAGGCCTGCCGCAGCCAGTTCCTGGCCAATAATTTCAAAACTTCTGCCTTCTATCTCCTGGGGCTTATGGTTCTCAAATTCTAGGCTCATTTTTTGCACTTTCTATGGTTTTGTTGTCCAAAGTTTTTCTCTTGTTCTGCAGTTTCTCTATAGTTTCTCTATGACCCTGCGATTTTCACAAGGTCCGATTGTTCTGGGGTTTCTACATATTTCTATTGTTCTGCAATTATTACTTGTTCTACTTGGTCCTATGCTCCGCAGTTTTTACATGATCTTTTTTATCTTGGGCCGGACCATAGCAAAGGTCAAGCTCCACGGCAATACTTAGAAAAATGCCGCGTGATGAGCCTTGGAGCTATGAGTACATCTTAACGCCTTCCCTTAGAGTTTAGACTGGCCTAGTTCATCCAAGTCCTCATTCTCATTCTCACTCTCATTTTCATTCAATACATCCAACTTCCTCAAATTTCTTACAAGTTTGAAGCTTTTGTACGTCTAAATTCTCTGAAAGTCAGGTTCAGCTAGTTTTTATCCGTGAAATAGCCCAGAAAGGGCGGTTTTTATACAAATATACATTTGCTCTCGATCACGTCCCTAAAATGGTGTAAAAGCAGAAAGAGCCAGAGGTCAATCTACTGCGTATAATTTGTAATTGAGAATAAAAAGAAACGAGGTAGAAAAA
>SFFI01000033.1 GCA_004556925.1 Clostridiales bacterium | reverse complement strand
CTGCTGCCCTTTTTCAAATTCGCTTTACGGAGTAAAGCACCTTGCAATCGTGCTTTAGTCCTCTTTCTGTGGTTCTTGCTCTTTGTCGTTGAAGTAGTTGAGTAGTAGGCTTTTCTTGTGTTCCGAGCCTTTCATCATAATCGTCGGGCTGACCTGATAGACACCGTTCGACACCTTTTTCAAAAAGCCCTTGCCTTGTAAAAGAGTAATCGTCCGTCTGACCGTATCATAACTCACGCCGACGCTTTTTTCAAGGCTTCTGTATGTGCCGATGAAAGTGTTGTTTGCGGCTTCGGTATGCTCCAAAATGTAAATCAGCACATCAAGCTGTTTATACTCAAAACCGCCCAATACTTGAAGAAAATCCATAAGGTAGATTTTCCAAAACTGCTTTTGTCCTAACGCCCGTTTTGTAATTTGGTCTACCTCTATGACCTCTCCCGTATCTTGGTCTACAAGCCGTTTTCTCTGCTGTCCTATGAGAGTTTGCGTCTGACTTATGTACTCCATTGACTTATCGTATTTCGCCATTTTAGTCCCTCCTTTCAATTCAATTTAGCTTATTATATCAACTCATAATTGAGTTGTCAATATCAATTCAAAATATTGCAAAACATATCAAATGAGTTGATATAATCATATAAAACAGACTGAAATATCAACTCAAAACTATGCAAAGACCAACTCAAACAAAAACCTTAAAAAGCCCTGTATATAAGGCTTTATCAAGGTTTTTTCTTTTATTTGCTCTCTTCTATATCCGCAAGGATATACCTTGCGGATATGTGAGAGCGTTCCCCTCTCACACTCTTCCCTTTCCGTTGCCGGAAGTCTGCCGTTCTCCCGTCCGCTCTGGCTTGCCGTCCGTCAAGTACCGGGTAGTATTTTCGCCGGGGGCGAAAATCTCCACCCTGCCCCCGATGGGGGCTACTTGACAGCCGCCATTCTGCCCTGTCCTGCGGCTTCGCCGCCAACGGGAAGCTGATGAGAACATCAGCCCCCCGTTGGCGTCTTGCCATTGTACGGGCAGAACCGCCGCCGCTGGGTGGTGGTGGGCGAAAGGCTTGCAGGGCGTTCCCCCCTGCACCCCCCGCCGCTCCAAAAAGCTGATGTGGCTTCGCCGTCAAAGGAGCGGGAACGGAATCAAGCCCCCATACTTGGCGGTGGAGATTTGCCCGCAAGGGCAAATACAACCGCTTGGGGCTTGATGGAGTGACACGGATTACGCTACCCCTGCAAGGGGCAGGTGGTATCACCTGCCCCTCTGCCTTAGCGGCGAGCGTAAAAGTTTTTGCGGGGTGCAGGGGGCTTTTTTCAAAAAGCCGCCCTGCTGGGGAGCCGTCCGCAGACGGCGGGGCAAAGCCCCATTCCCTTAGCCCCCTGCAAGGGCAAGTTTCCATTTCGCAGAAATGGTATAACTTGCTACACCATTTTTTAATGGTATTTACAGCCCCCTTGAAAGGCTGTATAATAGCAGTAAAAAAGGGCGTAAAGGAGGGCTGGCAATGGCTCACATGATGAAGCATACAAAGGCGAGTTGCGGTCATATGTTCGCTCACTTCGATAGAAGAGCCGAGCATATAAGCAACGAGAATTTGGATAGGACGAGGACGCACCTCAACTACAATCTCGCCACCCATCAGACGATGGATCAGGGCGAGTTTGTAAGGCAGAGGTGTTCCGAAGTCCATTGCCAGAACAGAAAAGATGTCAATGTGATGGTGTCTTGGGTAGTCACAGCCCCGAAAGACCTACCCGAAGCCGAACACAGGGCTTTCTTTCAAGCAAGTTATGATTTCTTGAAAAATAGATATGGGCTTGAAAATGTGGTGTCTGCTTATGTCCATATGGACGAAGTAACACCGCATATGCACTTTGCTTTTGTGCCTGTGAAACATGGATTTAAGCAGGACAAGAAAAATCCAGATATTTCGACAGAATATTACAAGGTGTCAGCAAAAGAAGTGGTGAACCGTTATGACCTGCAATCGTTCCATGAGAGCCTACAACGCTTTGTAGAGAAGCGATTGGGGCATGAGGTGTCTATACTCAATGAAGCTACCAAAGAGGGAAATAAGAGCATTGAGGAGCTGAAAAGGCAATCTGCTACGGAGCGATTGCAGGAAGCCAACGAGAAAGCCGCTCAAATCGTTTCTAAGGCTCGTGAGGGGGTCAAGGTAGCAGAACAGGACATACAAGCCTTAGAGGGCAAGAAAACGGCTTTAGAGAGCGAGATAGAGGCACTGGAAGTCAAGTTGCAAGGTAGGCAGCTTCAGATACGGGAAGTGATGGAGATAAAGCCCGAATACGAAAAGGGGCTGTTTGGCTCTGTAAAGGGCATTAAGGGCGTTACTGTGTCCGACATAGAAAACCTCAAGGCAACCGCCATAAAGGGCTTAGAAGCCCGTGACAGGCTCGAAAAGCTGTCTTTTGAGTATGAACGGGTCAAGAAACTTGTTCCGACAATGGACGAGCGGATGCAGAACGCAAAGGATAAGACCAGGCTGAAAGAGTTGGAAGCGGTATTCCAACGGCTTCCCGACCATGTAAGGGAACAGTTATTCCCGAAGAAGTCACGAAGCCACACGCAGGACAGAGGGCGTGAAAGATAAGAAAAGGGCAACGGCTGCCGTCGCAGCTGCTGCCCTTTTTCAAATTCGCTTTACGGAGTAAAGCACCTTGCAATCGTGCTTTAGTCCTCTTTCTGTGGTTCTTGCTCTTTGTCGTTGAAGTAGTT
>SFFI01000032.1 GCA_004556925.1 Clostridiales bacterium | reverse complement strand
TTATATAGGCAAAACAGAAGAAGGGCTATACACACACATTTTGGGTCGGAGGTCGGTTTAGGTCGGTTTTAGGTCGGACTGACCCGATAAAGATTAGGTCGGTTTTTAGGTCGGTTTTTATACCCCCCCCTATATGGGGGGTTAATAGACCGACCTAAAACCGACCCTTTATAAAGACCGCACCGATTTTGGTACAATTTAGGTCGGTTTGGGTCGGACAAAAAAAATGCCTATCTTTCTATTCCTCCAAAAACCCAACCACCGCAAAGGTGTTCTGAATGGGTTTTCTAAGGCATGGGAAAGATAGGCATGTATCATCAGCCATTGATACAGATAGGATAATCAGCGGCGGAAACCTCGATGTCGTGTCTGTTCTTCCTCCTCATCTATCTCCCTTATCTGCTCTCTCTTAATGGCTCTTAGTTGGCTGTCGGCATCATTGTAAAGTTCACGATACATACGTTCAGCCTTTATGAGATCTTTTATTTTCTCCATAACTCCGTCAAGGGTAAGTACGGAGGGAAAATATGTCAGCTGGCCTGCAATCCTCCCCAAAGCGCCCTGAAGCGATTTCTGGGCATCCTGACGGACTTTCTTCAGGTCTGCCTTATGATTCTCCCTTTCTCTGTCCAAATCGCTCTGAAGAGCCTTTATTTCTTTATCCTTGGACGATTGTCCCACTAAACCCTTTATCGCCTCACCTACGGCTTTTGCTGAGCTCACAGCGGCTTCTTTTCTCGCCTTGCTCACATCGAGGGCAGCAATGCGCTGCTCTTGGGCGGCAATGCGCTGCTCTCGGGCACTCCTACCCTTCTTCCCAGTGTCTTTGGCATAATTCCCTCTTTTCATTCCTGTAGCCTTCGCAAGAAGATCCTGCATTGCAGACAACTTCTTGCGATCGCAACGTACAGCCTTGCCCGTAACGTGGTCTTGACAATCCCAAAGTACGTGAGCATGGTAATTGATAGCGAAGTTTTCGTCACCCTCGATGTACTTGGAATTGTAGTGGCCTTCGTCTTGGTGTAGCCAGATTCCCACACACTTCCAACCCGTCAGTTTCTCGGCGGATTCCTTGAAGTCAAGAAGCTGTTGGTCGGTGACACCATTCCGAAGAACCAGGCAGGATTCTCGGAAGGGAGTGAACGACTTCTGTACCTTCTGCCCAGTCTTTTCCGTGTAGAGCTTCTCTGCACGATGGACGAAGGGAAGTATGGATTTCCGACCACGAATGTCGTCAGCTTCGAAAACTGTACGATTCGAACCTGACAAATGAGGATTCACATAAGAGGGTATTCGCCCCTCGCGCCTGGCATGCTGCAGGCAGTTACCCTTTGCCGATTGAGTGTGCGAAGAACACGCACCTTTCTTGCTATCCATATTCTCTTTTATTTACATTGCAAAATACACTGCGCAGCCCTGGGGGTTAAGGGGGATACCCCCTTGCACACGCACTTTTAAGCCTTGAAAAGGATTAAAGGTGCTCGTGTGCGTTTTATATACATACCTTCGCTGCTTCGCTTGCAAAGGTACGTATATAAAACCAAACCGCCGCAGGATTCCACAAGAATATTTGTGCGTTTCTATTTTTTTAACACGATAAATTTGGAAAGTACAAATATTCGCCGTACCTTCGCTCCCGCAACCGAAACGGAAGTGGGCAACGCTGGGGAGCGACCCACCAGGGATAAGTTGCAAAGTAAGGCATACCCCTCGGAGGTTATGGACGTGTAAATCCACCCACCTTCGAGGGGTTTTTGTGTCTATGTGCAGCGCAGCCAAAAACTAATGAAAGGGGGATAGCAGGGGGAAGGGGCGGCAATGAGCCCCTCGAACCTCCTACCTCCATTTCAGCACACCAAAACTATGTTTATCTTTAATTTTTTAACATTTAACATGAAAAATTTGGCGGTATCGAAAAATCTCTTTACCTTTGCACCGACATCCTTCCCCTGGCACTTCATAGTGCTATCATGGAAGAACGATTAAGCATTATGAAGTGCGGTTGGCTGTGAAGTTAACCGCCTTTTTTTTTGAAGTTAAAATATACAAAACAGTTGCTCATATCGAACAAATGTAGTACCTTTGTTGCCGCTTAATCGTTTTTATATGATAGACAATTTTAAGACCAGCAATGAGGTGAAGGATAGTACCCAAATTGCACTGTGTTCTCGTTTGACTCCGGAAAAGTTCGCTGAACTCCGTAAAAAGGGTAAAGTTGACCTCCGTAGGAAGTCTGTAGAACCTCCCTATACTATCAAAATTGACGGAATAGGAGCTTTACCACGAAAAGACATTTTCGCAATAAAAGCCAAATCCAAGCAAGGCAAGAGCCAAGCTGCTACAATTTTGTTGGCTGGAGCTCTTGGTTGTGAAACTCTGGGCATTACCAGAGCAGAAGCCACCAAAGCAAAAGTTGTTTATTTCGATACGGAACAAGCGGATTACAATACTCTCCGTATCGGACATCGCATCAATCATCTTATGGGATGGGAATTGGAAAGTTCCAACGCTCGTCTAAGGGTGTATAATATGCGTGAGTGGGCTTGGGAAGACAAACTTCCATTCATAGCCCAAGAGATAGGGGATTATCGCCCTACTATGGTCGTTATCGATGGTATAGCAGACCTTCTTGTTAACTTCAATGACATCGAGGAATCTGCAAGGACAATTCTTGATTTGATGCAAATTGCCTCAAAATTTCGGTGTTCAATAGGCTGTGTCCTACACGAAAACAAGGCAAAAGAGGACAATAATATGAAAGGACACCTCGGAACACTATTGCTTCAGAAGGCTTCAGACATCTTCGAAATCACCAAAAAGGGTGATATCTTTACCTTAAAGCAGACAGAGAGCCGCAATAAGCCCGTCAATGATATATCCTGGCGTATGGATGACCTTGGCTACATCCACCGCCAAGACAAGGACCCACAACAGGTAGCGAAGGAAGTTAGCGAAGCTAAAGCCGCTACGTGGCGTCAAATATTCGCACGTCTTAACGTTAATGAAGCTCGATACAAAGACCTTGTTCAGGCTTATATGGACGTTGAAGGATTAAAGGCTACTCAAGCCAAAACTGCCATTAAAAAAGCCCTTGAAGAAGGTTATATAGGCAAAACAGAAGAAGGGCTATACACACACATTTTGGGTCGGAGGTCGGTTTAGGTCGGTTTTAGGTCGGACTGACCCGATAAAGATTAGGT
>SFFI01000023.1 GCA_004556925.1 Clostridiales bacterium | reverse complement strand
AATGTCAATTTACCACCAATTACAGCACAAGGTGAGAGCTCCACATTGGCGGCAAACTAGTAGAAATACCAATCTGCCACCAATTACTTAGCTGCAGAAAATTTTTCTCTTGGCGGCAATATAAGAAAACTTCGTTTTGCCGCCAATGACCTTTCAATTGAAAATCCCAACATTGGTGGCATTTTGCCTTTATGCCCTCTTGCCACCAATTTTATTTCTACTCAAAGTTACATTTTTGGTGGGATTTTGACAAAACATCAAATTGCCACCAATTACAACACTAGGCGAGAAGTCCGCGTTGGCGGCTAACTAGCGAAAATGTCAATTTACCACCAATTACAGCACAAGGGGAGAAGTCCACGTTGGCGGCAAACTAGTAGAAATACCGATCTGCCACCAATTTCTTAGCTGCAGAGAATTTTTCTCTTGGCGGCAATATAAGAAAACTTCGTTTTGCCGCCAATGACCTTTCAATTGAAAATCCCAACATTGGTGGCATTTTGCACTTATGGCCTCTTGCCGCCATTTTCGTTTCTACTCAAAATTACATTTTTTGTGGGATTTTGACAAAACATCAAATTGCCACCAAATACAGCACTAGGCGAGAAGTCCGCATTGGCGGCTAACTAGCGAAAATGTCAATTTGCCACCAATTACAGCACTGAACCTATTTTGTCTTATAGGGGCAATCTGCAAAAAAGCGATTTCCCCGCCAATTGTTTCTCTGGCCAGGTCGCCTTGCTTATAGCAAGATGGTCACACCCTCCTCCTCTGTTGTAATCTCAAGAAGGGGGAAATCACCGTACTTTTTTTTGATTTGTTTAAGGACCCGTCGTAGTTCTTCCGACATTTGTGGCGAGGGCATGGCCAGTTTGGGTAAAGCGAAACTCTCTTTGCTGGTCAGGCTTGTAGCGCTTGTCTTACTTTTATTGCTTGCCTCCGCCACATTGGCTAGATGAGTGGTGTTTGGCCAGCTTTCAGTGTTGGTCTCGCTATTTTCCTGAGGCATATGAGCGATTTTCGCTGACTCCTCGCGGCTTTTCGCCAGCCATCCTAGGGCAATCCGCATACCGAAGCGGCTGGTTAAGAACCAGTTGGGAATGGAGATCCTTATATAACGGTCACCCGCTTTAACTCGGATTTTCATGAGCGACCTTCTTCGACAAAAATTTCGACATGGGTGCCGTCCTCGTCTTCGATTTCCACCAGCTTGCCTAGAACACCTTGCTCAGCCAAGGCAATCAGTTTGTCGAAATCAATATTCTGGAGCTGCTTCATTGAGGAATCGTCCGAAAACTCAAAGACCTTATTGTCGGAATTTTTCATAACGGTCAAAAGGGCCATGGGAAGGTTAACATTCACTTTTGTAGAACCGTCCAAGACACGGATCTTAAAGATCAGGTCTTCCAGCTTTTTCCGCTGGTCTTTGGGGACCACAATAGTTTCCATGGGTTTTTGGGCCGTGAGGATTTGGTCCACAGTGCAGTCAAAGATGGCTGCGAGATCGGCGAGCAGGGTGATGTCCGGGTAGGCCAGGTCGTTCTCCCATTTGGACACGGCCTGGGGAGAGACCCCCAACTTTTCGGCTAATTCGCTCTGGGTCAAGCCCTTTTCTTTACGTAATTGGGCAATTCTCTGCCCGATACTTTCATTTATATTCATTTTATAAGCCTCCTTCAATTTGCCTTAAATTTATCGACAAACTTGTTGATATTCGCTTTTGTTTAAACTTTTCTACATGCTTGTCGATCTTTGCTTTGTCTAACATTTGCGACACGTTTGTTGAAAATCCTTTGGCCTAAAATTTCCGCCAAGCTTCTCGAAATTCGCGGCGCGAGATGTTTTGTATGCTAATTCTTATTTCTAGAACTATCTCCATGCTAGGCGACACAGCAAGCGCTTAGAAGCCTTGATTGGTTGTTTCTAGAAGCTTTACACAACCCTGGGTTGTATTATCCCTCAACTTATAGTTGAAGTTTAGCGTGAAGCGCGATTCTAGGCAAATTGTCACGTAGCTTTGCCGATTGTCGATGACGCGCGTATGTAGTGCAGGGTTTGACGTTTGTCGATGACGCGCGTGTGTAGTGTAGGATTTGTTGATCGTGCGCTCGTTTTGTCGAAAGTTTTAGAAGCCATGCTTGAGCCATGCTTGGACTTTTTGTATGCTTTGCCTGAAAAACTTTAACTTAATTGAAATAAATCTGACTATTGATTTTAATTTTATTTAGGTATACTCTTAAAAAAGTTAAGGAGACGACATGGAAGACCGTCCATTGCCAACCTGGCTATATGACTTGGATGAGGAAGACTTCAAGTTTCTGAAGCTGTTTTTGCTGAATTCAGGTTCCTTAAAGGCGCTGGCGGGTATTTATGACATCTCCTACCCGACAATCCGCCTGCGCCTGGATCGCTTAATCGACAAAGTGGACCGGGCCGACAAAGCCGACAAAGATGCCTTTGTCGAAGCACTCAAAAACCTTACCTTCGCTGGAAAATTAACGGCGGAGGAAGCACAAGACCTGTTGCAGATCCACAAAGCGACAAATTCGACACGCATGAACTAAGATTCGTTAAACGCGCGTACCGGGTAGCCACAAAATCCGCAAAGGCCAAAATATAAGCAGACGCATATCCCGGAAATCAGGCCAGGGGAGTAGCCATGACCACATCGCTGATTTTGTTTTTAATTGTTTCTGCCAGTGCCCTAGAGATTCTTCTTTCCACCCATGACGTAATTTGGGGGCTGGGTTTCTCCCTGGCTAGCTTTGCCCTGGCAGCCCTAGATCCTTGCCTCCTGCTGTTGGCAGTTTCACTCCTCGCCCTGCATATCTTTTTCGTAAGCGTTCAAAGACTCCGCAACCTGGCTTACACAGCAGAAAGTCGGCGTAGACAAGGATTCATCGAAGCCCAAAAACAGGCCCACCAGATTTATTTACAACAATCCCTAAAATCTCTGATGTCTGCCTAAGACCACATATATCCACCAACGCTCTCCTATGTTTAATCTTAGTGCTCGCATGCCTATATTAGGTCGCACATATTCTTCTCCGCGCACACACAGCCCTTATCTGTCTCATATCCGTCTCAGCTCACATATAACTATCTCATCTCTTCGTGCGTACGGAAGCGGTCAACCCCCAAGCCAAGCTGTCTCAGTTCACATATAACCAGCTCATGTCTTCTTCCCCTACCACCAAATACATAAAGAAGTGATGATTCTTAAATTTGCGTCCCAAAACAAACGCAAAAAAGGACGCAAATTTTTACGTTTGCTTTTGCGTCCTTTTCAGCATGTAAATAGCCTTCGAAAAATGAAACCTTGAAAATCTTGAACGAGCTTATAGAGGACGGCTATGTGGAAAAGATCGGCAAGGGAGTGGGACAATGGATTAAGGAAGTATTTTTCAGATCAAACATAGGACCAGTAGGATTAGTCTCTTCCAGCACCAGAATAATCCTGCCACTCTTTTGCAATATCATGCCAGTTGACGGTCTTGTCACTTTCGGTCCATGTTTTCCAGTATTCTGGATCATCTGACCGAGGACGTGTTTGTGCTTTTAGATAGTTCATTCTTACCATAACGGGTAGTTCTGATGCCCAGCCAAGTAGAATTGCGTTTCTTGCAGGTAATGAGGGTAGTTCACGCAACATCCCTCGCAGGTTATCAGGAACAAGTTTGCTGACCAAGTCTTGGTCTCTGTCATTTGAAAGTCTATGCAAAAGAAAACTATTGCACTGAGAAATTACAGTTGACGATAACTCGCTTGGCCGCTGTGATGACAGAACAAGTCCAAGTCCATATTTCCGACCTTCTCGCGCAATTTTTTCAAATACCTTTGTGCACATAGCCGTAGCATTTTCGTTCACATGATCAGAGCTATAACGCTTTATAAAAGTATGCGCCTCTTCCATTACAAGAACAGTAGGAAGAGTTACCCCTGCGTTGCTCCGACGATAGCGCTGCAACGCTTCTAAGGTAACTCTTGCTATGACGGAAGCGATAATATGGGTTACGTCGGTAGGCAGGAGAGACATATCAATAATAGTAATGGAGCCATCCGTAGCAGAAGATGGACAGATGTACGAATCTAACCAACATTCTAATGTAAGGTTTTTATTGGGATTTATTACCGGCTTAAGCTTAGCATCAGACATTAAAGTTTTAACTCTCATGATCATAGTTCCCACGTAATCAGAAGTACCCATCATTTCAGCATTTGCTTCAATACTGGCTATAATTTCCTCCCCACTAAATTTGCGAGGAACATCTGCGTCAATGGGAAAACCATCGGCCTCCAAGCCACCAAATGCAGAATGGGCTTTACTTAAAGTTTTCTGTAATTGCGCTACTGATGTTAGAGGGTACTTAGGCCATTCCGAGTTGTAAGATGTACTAGACTCTAATACAGTATCAAACGCTTTACTTACTGCTTCAATATGTTTTGCTTCAACAGAAGTAAATGAATCATTATATTGTATTCCTATTTTCCAATTTTTTAGTAATTCAGAATATCCCTTACTCTTTCCCCCACCTGCCCAGGGTGTTCCACTATTCATTTCATGGCGATTTTGATCTAATAAATTTTTGAGATATTGGCGCATCGTTGCTTCTGACGGAGATTGCGATGTTATCCCATTATCTCTAACACATCTCAAAGCTTGAACTAGCGTAGGTTTCTGAGCTTTTTCGCTTGCTTGAGTAAATGCCGCCCATTCAGCAGTATTCCAAAGCCACATGGGTACCGTTAGTTGCTCAATACCCTGAAACTCATTTTTCTCTGCCCCGTATACTCGAACGTTGCTGAGGCCAGTAAAAGATTTTGTATATTCTCCGTTAGGGTCAAGTATGATAAAGCGTGTGTTTGTACTAACAGTTTTTGCCACTTGTGCCTGTTTCTTTTGTCGTTCCAAATTGGCAGATTCAATTGACCAACGAATTAACCCAGCAACAGAACAGGATTTACCACTACCAGTATTACCTAAAACGGCAAGATGTCTGCCAAAAAGTCTATCCGGATCAACTGAAACAGCAGCATTTCCAGCCAGAGGGCTGACACCAATATTGACTCTACGATTGCTACCTGATTCCACAATAGCTTTTAGCTGTGTCTGTGTAGGAATAAGTACAGGATCGCCTACTGAGGGCAATAGCTCAATTCCTCTCATAAATTTATAGCCACATATGCCAGTTTCATTGTCAATGTTTTCTCTTAGAACTCCAAGAGGAATTACGCTCATCTTCCTCAGAGGGTAAGGCAAATCTAATATCCCAAAATCCTTCATACCAACTCGCTTGGGAAATGGAGAACGTTCAATGGTAATCCACTCGATTTGAGATACAAGATAACCACCTTCACCGGCAATTAAAACATAGCTATGTATTCGTGGAAAAGGCCGCGGAACTCCTGAGTTCAAGGCAATATCACTTGGGGCATCAAGGTCGAGGCTGACCTTGATTTCATCAGGCGAAACGAAATCAACATTGCCAATTTGCAATGACTCAGCATTTGCTATGGGGGTATTCATGATTCAGTATCCCCCAGCTGCACATTTTGTGATTGTTGATTAAATCGTTGTTTCAGAATATCAGCCATTCTTACAGAAGCCCGATCAATTGACGGCTTCGGCAAGTAATAATCTACCAAGTCATCAATATTTGCAATATCGTTTCCAATAATCAATGTCATTTGACTTTTATGTCCCCAAGAGTTGTATTTATCCATGATACGTCCGGAAGAGTCACTATAAGCCATGATTACCAGATGTGTAGATGGAATCATCAACATGTCTTTGATCACTCTATTAATGTGGTCATCACCAAAACTATATCCATATATCACCAGTGTGCTATTAGGCCTACATAAGGCAGCAGCGAAGTCTCTAAACAATTCTACATATGGATACTCAGCTGTTTCGCGATCTTTGGCAGAGTTTGGGTAAATCATCAAGCTTGAATAATTTGTATTGATCCCTGCCACTTCAAGAAACGGTTGCATAGATTTCGCCCCAAAAGGTAAGCCTATTCGGCGGATTTCTTCACCAATACTAATCCAGTCTAACGATCAATGTAGCTTGGTGAATCGAGCAACTCCTTCTAAATATCTTGGTTCACCACGGATGCCTGGGGGATTATAATGCATATCAATATCCATTCGTGAAGACCGAAAAACTGGTGAGAGGGCACCTACAAAACGGTCAATTAACCTAAGGCCAGCTACGTCTGCGCCAGCCTCAATTAAGCGATCATAATTTGTGGTAAAAATATTTAATCTGTCTCTGGTCCCTGCTCTACTGGCAAAACTCATCAAAAATAATACTAATTTGTTAAAGGCTTCTTCACGTTCTTTGTAGTTAGCATTGGCAATTGATGCTTCAATTGTTGATATGTTGTTTGAAAATTCTTTGATCATTCTCTCGAGGTCATTTTGCAGACTTTTGAGTTTAGGAGTTATCTCCAAGAGATCGTCATTTTCATGCAATATGGTCAGACCTTTAATCACTTCATTTGCTACTCGGACTCTATCTTCAATATTGACAATCTTTCGCCCTGCTTTATTTGCGCTATCTCTGGCTGCTTTCTCAATTTCTTCTGAGAAATAAGAAAAATCGAAGCCATTATTCATACCGTTATCGGCAGAACCGCACGCAGCATATTGAATTGCTGTTGTGAGACCGCTGCCAATTAATAAAGATAAATGCTCTGATTGAAAGAGTGAGGTCAGCCAAGGTTCAATCCGAGAACGGAGGTCATTTTTTGAACATAATTTATCTGCGCACCAATTAAGAGTTTGATTTGTTTCAATAGTAAAATTATTACTATCTTTGTTCCCAACGAGTACTATGTAGTCGTGATCATCACGGACTTTAAGAATATTTCCATCATTATTCCCCATGTAATATCTCCTTACAATGTGAAAAGCGTCCATAGTTATATCTGCTTGCGGGCAATAACTATTTGATTAAAAGGGTCCTTCTATATTAGATTGTTTTTTTCAAGAAAAAAAGGGATAAGATATCTTAACAACTTCTAAAGAGAAAATATCTCTATAGTTGCTTTAATTTAGCTGAATTTGCTACAATATCTTTACTCAAAGTTTGGGGGATGAAATATGCTGATCGGCTTTCGTGTTAAAAACTGGCGGTCTATAAAAAATGAGATCTCCTTTTCCATGCTGGCAAGTCAGGAACGGCAACATGGGGAACGTCTGGCAAATATGGCAAAGTATCGTAGTAGATTATTACCCGCTGCCCTGATGTTTGGTGGAAACGCTGCTGGAAAGAGTAATTTTATCCATGCCATCAGTTTCATGAAGGATTTTATTCTTCGTTCTCCTCAAATGAATCATGGGATTCGAGGCTATGACCCCTATGCATTTGATGAGACCACACGTATTGGTCCTAGTGAATTTGAGGTCGAGCTTTTTTTAGAGAATTACATCTACCGCTATAATTTCATGATAGATGCAAAATCTGTCTTGCAAGAGTCTTTGGTCAGAATTCTTACGACTCGTGAACAAATTTTATTTGAACGCAAGAGTTCAGAGCCATTTTTTCTTGACTCATCTTTTAAGGATGACGAACGGAAAAGGTTAGAGTTTGCTTTCTTGGGGACTCAACAGAATGAATTATTTTTGAGCAATACTGTAGATCAGAATATTGACTCCTTCAAATGTATTTTTACATGGTTTGACCATAATCTGCAGATAATCAACCCATCCACACAATTGATGCCGGTACCGGAGATTCTGTCAGTATGCAATCAGTACATGCCTTTGCTTGACACAAGCGTCAGACGTTTAGAGTTTAGAGAGGTGTCGCGCAGTTATATTCCCAAGGAACTTTTAGAGAATATTGATAATAAATTATCTGCTAATGGGGCTGCTTTATTGGGGAATGAAATTGGTGAAAGATTTTTTCTGACAAAAAGTGAAGACAATTCAATAGATTTACGCCTGCTTTTTTCTTTCCATAGCGATACGAATGGGAAAGAATATAAAATCAACTTCTCAGAAGAATCAGATGGCACAAAACGCTTATTTGATGTCTTGCCCGCTTTTGTCGGTGATATTGACAAGACTACTATTCTAATTGACGAGATCGATCGTAGTTTGCACTCGATCATCACCATGCAACTTTTCCACTTTTTCCTTGAGAGAAGCCAAAAGTGTCACGACAGACAAATCATCGCAACGACACATGATTTACAGCTTATGACACAAGACCTCTTCCGTCGAGATGAAATGTGGATCTTTGAGCGAAGAGAAGATGGCACCAGTCTTATTCCCCTTTCGGACTTTGTCGATATCCGCTATGACAAAGATATACGAAAGAGCTATTTAGAGGGGCGTATGGGAGGTGTTCCACAAGTTATGCTGCCTCTCCCTAACTTAGAAGATTGCGAGTAGATAATGAGTAAAGGTTCTAGCAGATTTGGACGTGGAAAAGCTAGCAGGTCATACAAACGTCGTTTTTTGTTGATCTGTGAGGGCGATGTAACAGAACCAGATTACTTTAATCAGCTGAGAATGCTCTATAGAGATTCACTCATAGAACTGAAATGCTTGAACAGGCAACATTCAGGTCCCCACTCTTTAATTAAGAGAGCTAATCAGGCAAAACATGATCTGCAAAAAGGTGATGAACTCTGGATCATTCTGGATGTTGATGAGTGGACTGATGACCAGTTTATGGCTTTGGAAAAATGGTCAAGCCAGCAGGAGAATTACCATGTGGCTGTGAGTAAACCTTGCTTTGAAATCTGGCTTATTTTCCATGAGAAGAATCCCAACAATTGTAGCAAGAAGGCCTGTCAAGCATACTTCGAGCGGAATATAGCGAGCGGCGAAAAAGGACTTAGAGCCAATTGGTTAACGCCAGATAAATTACAAGTTGCCATTTCAAGGGCAAAAGCCAGAGATACCCGTCCACAAGGTATCGTGCCAGATGCGCCAACTAGCCGAGTATATCTATTAATCGAGAATATTGATGAGGCTTCATCAGTGTAATATTACACTGATAGTGGCTTTTCAAGCTTGAGAGGCTGTAGCTGTTTTGACTTTTTGGAATTCTGGACAAGATTGCAAGTAATGGAGGGTTGTGCTCGGGAAATCAAGGACCCAACCATCCACTACTTGTTACTTTGTCTGGAAATCCAGCCACTAGTTGTAGATTTGTCCGCTGGCCCACCCATTACTTGCAGACTTGGCCAAAAATTAGAAAAACCAAAGTAGACATAATAAAAACCACCCAGAAGCTGCAAATTTGCCGTGTGGCTACCTTGTAGACAGCGAGGAGCTTCTGGGTGGTTTTGTTTTAGCTGTTCGTCGGTGGGGCCCTAAGCCCCAGGCAAGCCTATTTTGAGCGGACTCTGGGGCTACCCCCCTACTCCCACTCAATGGTGGCGGGGGGTTTGGAGGTGATGTCGTAGACGACGCGGTTGATGCCGGGGACTTCGTTGATGATGCGGGTGGAGACTTTGTCGAGGATGTCGTAGGGGATGCGGGACCAGTCGGCGGTCATGAAGTCGGAGGTGGAGACGGACCGTAGGGCGAGGGTGTAGTCGTAGGTGCGGTAGTCGCCCATGACGCCGACGGATTGGGTGTTGGTGAGGACGGCGAAGTATTGGTCGGCTTCTTGGAAGCCGGAGGCTTCGAGTTCGGACCGGAAGATGGCGTCAGCTTCGCGGAGGATGTCAAGTTTGGCCTTGGTGATGTCGCCTATGATGCGAATGGCGAGGCCGGGGCCGGGGAAGGGTTGGCGGTTGGTGAGGTAGTCGGGTAGGCCTAGTTCTTTGCCGAGTTTGCGGACTTCGTCTTTGAAGAGGAGGCGGAGGGGTTCGACCAGGCCGCGGAATTCGATGACGTCGGGTAGGCCTCCGACGTTGTGATGGGACTTGATCACGGCGGAATCGCCCCAGCCGGACTCAATGACGTCGGGGTAAATGGTGCCCTGGGCCAGGAAGTCCACGGACTTGATTTCCTTGCCGACTTCTTCAAAGACCCTGATAAATTCGTCGCCAATGGCCTTGCGCTTGGCTTCGGGATCGGTGACCCCGGCCAGACGGGCCAGGAAGCGGTCCTCCGCGTCTATCCGGATAAAGTGCATGCCGGAATCCTTAAAGGCGGCCTCTACCTCGTCGCCCTCGTTCTTCCGCATGAGGCCGTGGTCGACAAAGATGCAGGTGAGGCGGGGGCCAATGGCTTTCGACAAGAGGGCTGCGACCACAGAGGAATCGACACCCCCCGACAAACCCAAGAGGACCTGGCCGTCACCGACCTGGGCCCGGACCTGGTCGATCGCGGTTTTGGCGTAATTGGCCATGGTCCAGGAAGCTTCTTCACCGCAAATGTCGAAAACGAAATTTCGCAGCATTTGTCGACCTTCCAAACTGTGGTTGACCTCGGCGTGGAATTGGAAGCCGTAAATCTTGCGCTGGTCGTCTGCGATAGCGGCTAAGGGACAGTTGGCGGTTGAGGCAATGGCGGTAAAACCTTCCGGCAGGGCAGCGACCCGGTCGGCGTGGCTCATCCACACCTGGGTGGGTTGGGATACGTCCTTAAAGAGAGGGTGGCCGGTGTGGTCCAGACTGGTCTTGCCAAATTCCTTAAACTCCGCCCGGGTAACCCTGCCGCCCAGGCTGGACGCGATCAGCTGCATGCCGTAGCAGAGGCCTAGGATGGGAATCCCCAGCTGAAAAATCTCGGCCTCAATCTGGGGCGCCTGGTCCTCGTAGACCGAACTAGGCCCGCCGGTAAAGATGAGGCCTGTGGGCTTTTTCTCCTTAGCTGCAGCCAGGGCCTTGTGGAAGGGCACAAGCTCGCAATAAACATTGAGGTCCCGGACCCGCCGGGCGATAAGTTGGTTGTATTGGCCGCCAAAGTCGACAACTAAAATCATGGGAAAGGGTCTCCTCTCGTATCTGCTCGTATCTACTATCTGTTACCTACGATAGCTGCTATCTACTAGTAGATGCGATCTGTAGCTGACATTTACTAGTGGATGGCAGCTATCTGGTAGCGCGTAGCTGTTCTCAGCCAGTTGCTATCTCCTAGCTGCTATTTGCTAGCTTCTCTCTGATATCTCCTCGTATATACTATCTCTCACTATTTTCTATGCTTAAAAATATTTTTCAACTGGGAATTGTGCTCAAAACTCTCCAGCTCAAAATCGCTGTCTGGATCTGGCTCACCCGTAAGTGCCAATTTCCTGATGTAGAGCCTTTTGCCCAATTTGTTGAGGGGTGGAAGCCAATCGACAAAAAGGGCGGCAAATATCCCGATCAAGCTGTTGACTACGGCCTCAATGGTATAGGCAATGCTGGACCTTTCCTGGTTGGTCCGGTATGCAAAGGCAATGATGATAAAGGTCATGGCGGCTATGCCTGCCCCGCCGGGCATGCGGATTAAGACTAGGACCTGCATGATAACGATCAGGCCCAGCAGGAAGAGCAGGGTGTAGGCCAGGGAGTCCTTGCTGAGGCCGAAAACCTGGAAGGCGAGGAGGAGGAAGCCATAGCCGAAGATGCCCGCGACCATGGTGCCAACCACCCGGTTGATGGAGGACTCCAGGGTGGACTTGAGGTCGTGCTGCAGGCAAAAGAGGGCGACAATGGCTGTCGAACTCGGCCCGCCGGCCTTGCGGAAGTATTCAATCAAGATGCAGAGGGCGACCGCCAGGCTGGTCTTGAGGATCCGCATGCCGGGTGCGTTCAGGAGGAGGGCCCGGAGGAAGGGGTTTTGGGGACCTTTCCGGGTCCGGACCTTGACAACAGGCTTCTTGCCCTCTGCTTCTGCTGGGACAGGGCTGGTCTTTTTCGACAAATTGTCACCTCCTTCTTCCGACACGAGGGATTCTCCTCAACTTATACGCCCTTTGCTTCACATAGCCCTTATTTAGTATTCTACTCCAGGCCGGGCGTTCAGGCCTTCGGTCTCATAGGGGTGCTTGCGCATGCAGACTTCGGAATAGTAGTCGGCCAGGTCAATCATGCGGGGGCTAGGGTCCCGGCCCGTGATGACCAGTTCCAAGTGGACAGGCTTGTGGGCCATGAAATCAACCACCTGGTCTTCCGGCAAAAGCCCGGTGGCGACGGCTCCCAGGGCCTCGTCCAGGACCAGAAGGTCAAAATCCTCAGCACGAGAGACGATCTCTTCAAGACGTCCTGTCGTCTCGGCTTTAGCCTGGGCCAATTCGTCCGGTGTCATGGCAAAGGTAAACTTCTTAATGGTCTGGCCCGTGATAATCTCCACCCCCGGCTGCTGGCCCAGGATTTTCAGCTCGGCCGAGTTGCCGGACTTGAGGAATTGGGCAAAGAGGACCTTCCAGCCCCGGGCAGATGCCCGGATGGCAAGGCCGACGGAAGCCGTGGTTTTTCCCTTGCCGTCACCGGCGTAGATGTGGATATAGCCCTTGGCCTGGGCATGGCCGGCGACACTAACGCCCTCTTGGGCGTGAAATTGCCCGTCTCGGCTAGGGTTTTGTGCTTTTGCTGTGTTCATTTTCTTTCTCACTTTCTGAGTTTTTCTTTTGATCCTTCTTCTTATCACGTCTATTATGCCTAATTCTCCGGCCTAAACCCACTAGTAGCCACAAGACGACCAGACCAAGCAGGAGGAAGGGCCAGGCCAGGGCCAAAAAGAGGACCAGGCCTTGGAAGAAGGCGGCGATATTGTGGAGGGAATTGCGGAAAGCCACGCCCAGCTGGCTGGCGAAGGAGGGGTCCTCGCGCTCAGCCGGAGTCAGGACAAAGACCTCCTCTAGCCAGATATCAAAGCTGGCATATTGGGTCAGGCCTTCAATCTGCTTTTGGCTGGCTTCCAGCTGGTCAATGCGGGACTGGCAGTCGATAATCTGGGCCTGGATGGCCATGATGTCTTCCATACTCTCGGCCTTGTCGTAGAGCTTGTTCAGAGCCTCCAGCTTCTTTTGCTCGGACTCCAGTCGTATCTGACTGTCCTGGTACTGTTCGGTGTAGTCCTGACTGTTGGAGGACTGGGAGGTGAGGGTCCCCAGGCCCTCTGTAATCTCGGCCAGGAAGGCCTGGGCCTTGTCTTGAGGAATCTTGACGCTAAAGTAAGCGGAGTGGAGGGGCTTTTCGTAGGTCCGGCGGATACTCAGATCGGAGGAGGCAATATAGCCGTCCTGCTTGCGGATGGCCTGGTCCAGCCGGGCAAAGTCGGCGCTGTAGTCCTGGCTTTCGAAAGAGAGAGAATAGGAATAGGAGATCATGCGACCTTGGGCCCCAGGGAGATCAGTCAAAAGGCTGGACTCTTCAGAGTCGACTGCCAGGAGGGACTGATTAGACAGCTTAGGGGCGGAGGCCAGGTCGGCCTGGTCTTCTTGCATCGCCACCTGGGTAGCGACAGGCGCATTCTCCTGAGGAGGCGGAGGGTAGCCATTGGAGCCAGGGGCCGCCCCACAGGCGGTCAAAAGCAGGGCCGCGGCCAGGGCTAGAATGAGGCTAGCGAGGCGGGACTTGCGCTGGGTTTCAGAAAAAAGATTAAGCATATCAGTTAGCCCTCCGGTATACTTGTTGAGATAAGGCTCTCAAAAGAGACTCTGACAGGGGCAAAAGCGGGTGTTAGCTCGCATACTATGTCGTCTGCCCTCAGTGAAACTAAGATGAATATATTTTATACTATTAGAGCAAGAGCGTGCTTTCCTGTTAAGAGCTTGTAACAATTGCCGCAATTTGTAACCTAGATAAGTACAGAAGTACCTTAAAGCCTGCCCCCCGATCTCGTACAATGACCCTGCACCTTGAAAAAGGTGACAACACAAACCCTAAAATTTTAGGAGGAAACACAATGAAAAACCTGAAAAAGCTTTTCGTAGTTCTGCCTCTGGTACTGGTTATGCTCTTAAGCGTAGTACCTGTAATGGCAGAAAAATCGGTTGCAGACGGTAAGCTGACCGATGCCCAGTTCCAACTCGCACTTGATAACACCGCATTTGGTAAAGGCGATGAAGCACACTATCTGCAAACCAAGGGTACAGAAATGCCTATCTGGGCTGGTGAAGTTAAACCTTTTGCTGCAAATCCTGATCTCGTTGACGGTCGTACTAGAATTGTTCTGCTCAATGGTGGCGCTGTACACGGCTGGGTAAAGGCCAACTTTGATGCCGTATCTCCCCTCGGAGTTGCTCAAAACTATGTTGCCACTCAAATGCCTGAGTACAACATTCCTAGCTACCAGATCCTGAACGTTCTGACAGTCACCAAAAAAGTTATGGTTCCCGAAAATTGGCTGGCTGAAAAAGACCAACCTACCAAACAGGTTATTGATCCTGACACTGCTAAGGTTGTCTACTTTAACGCTAAGTTCACTGATGATGTCAAGAACGGCGAAGACGTTATCTATGCAAAAGATTCAGCGGTTCCCGCAGATATGATTCCTGCCGATGTAAAATGGACACATGATGCAGATAATAAGACCGCAACTGCCATGATCAAGATTCAAGTGCCTGCTAAAGATGAAAGCAACCCCGCAGTAGAGGCCGAGGTAAAGATTATAGCTGACATCGCTTATACCGGCAAGACTGAGACGGTTCCTGCTCCTGACAAGACCAAACTGGTTGAAGCATACGTTAAGGGCCTCCTGATCATCGTTGAAGAATCCAACATGGCTGTTGAAGTAACCCACCACTTCGTATTTGCTGACGGCACCGAAATCGTTCAGACCTCTGAGCAAAAATGGGCCAAGGCTAATGGTGCACTCACCGTTGCTACCGTTAACCCCAATTGGTACATGGCTGTTCCTGGTTTCACCATCGACACCACCAAGACTGCTGTTTCCGAAGTTCGCGACAATGGCAACTACTACGTTCTCGGCGAAAAAGTTCTGCTGAGCTACAAAGTTGACCTCTACTACACCGCTGGTGAAGGCGCTGACAAGGGCCAAGTAGACGCTGCTGTTGCTGGCAACACCGCTAACGTAGCTAACGCTCAACAACTGCCCGCCACTGGCGCTGCTGATAGCTTTGCTCTCGTACTCAGCTCCCTGGCTCTGGTCGTAGTTGGCCTCTTCTTCAAGAAATAGTCTTAGTTAATAAGCACTAGATCTTAAAGATCCAAATTAAAAGAGCGGCTCCGCAAGGGGCCGCTTTTTTCTACGTCCGTGTTAAAATACTGGCCAAGAAAGGAAGGTATTTAGCATGAGATTTACCAACAAGATTATGATCATTACTGGAGCTTCCTCTGGCGTAGGCCGGGCTGCCTCTCTCCTGGCAGCCCAAGAGGGCGGCAAAGTTTACGCTGTAGCCCGCCGTAAGGAACGGCTGGACAGCATGGTCCAGGAAGCCAAAGACCAGGCCTACCCCGGTCAGGTCATCGCCCTGGCGGCCGACCTCTCTAAAGCCGAGGATATCGACCGGGTCTTCAGCCAGGTCCAAGCGGAGAATGGTCGCCTGGATATTTTGATCGCTAATGCGGGTATTATGGACAACTTTGAACCCATCACCCACTGCAGCGAAGAGACCCTGGACCATATTTTTGCTGTCAACGTCAAGGGGACCTTCCGGGCCTTTAAGGCTGCTATTCCCCTCATGCAAGAAGGCGGGGCCATTGTCGCCACCACCTCCATTGCCGGCGTCCGCGGCGGTAAGGCCGGTGTCGCCTACACCATGTCTAAACACGCCATCCACGGCCTCGTCCGCAACACCGCCGCCATGTACGGCAACCAGCACATCCGTTGCAACGCCGTCGCCCCCGGTGGCATCCAGACCGAGATCCTCGAATCCTTCACCAATGTCGACGAACACGGCATGGGCATCATCCAAAGAGGCCCTAACATCGACAAAATGGTCGCCTCCGCCGCCGAAATCGCCAAAAACCTCCTCTTCCTCGCCTCCGACGAAGCCTCCAACATCAACGGCCAAATCCTCGTCTCCGACAGCGGTTTGACGAATTTGTAGGGTGTTAGTTATTTCCATCCCTGAGAGCTGTCAGGGGTTGTACTTCACCTAGACAGCGTCCTGACGAAATTTAGGACAAGACATTTCTGGCATTACTGGATAGAAAGAGTAAATCGCTTCAGTACACAGGCCAGCGACATTATAAATCTGACTAAAAGCGGCCCCGCGGGGCCGCTTTTTTGCTTGTGTTTAGAAATGTGATATACTAGCTAAAATTCTTATATACAATTCTTAAGAATATTGGGGGTGTTTAAATTTATGATTATTAGACCTACCGATAAAATCAAGGTTTTTATAAGCTCAAGGTCTGGTGTTGAGAAATATGATGAAATCCGGGCGCAACTTAAGAAATGTTTAGAGGCTACGCAGCTGTTCCGGGTCTATACATTTGAAGGTTCGGAAGCATCAACCTTATCCGCTAAAGAGCAATATATATCTCATCTGTTAACTAGCGATGTCTGTATTTTTCTTATTGATAATAAGGACGATAAAGATGGTATTTCCCCTGGAGTCAAGGCAGAGCTAAATCAGGTAGAAAAACACGGTATTAAAGCGCTTTACTATTTCTGTGAAGAAAAAAGGAAAAAGAAAACGGTCTTGGAGATGAAGTTGAGAGGTGCAAACTATCCGAAGTATAAAACTGTAAATAAATTTAGCGATCTATGCCAGTGCGGTGGCCAGGGTCTTGTTGAGGATATCATCCATGTTTATAAGTTATATTGCCGTGATGTGATGCGCCTTGAGTTGTTTAACTCTGATGAAATGTCATCTATAGATATTGCTGATGCCATCAAATACCCATTCCCGACTATGTCTAAAACTACACTGGGCCGGGTTGATAAATGCAGTCGATATCTAATCGATTTTATATTGAACGAGCCATGGAGTAAGTATGAAGATCAAGGGGAACAGACGAGTGCCTTTGACTTGTGGGGTTTCTTATTCCTTCCGGTTCTATTTGAGGGGCAATCTATTAGGAATTTTGATGCCCAAAAGTACCTCGATTTTCTCAGCGATAATCAAGACCCTGAGTATCATAAAATTGTCTATACGCGCTGGAAAGCGATACAGGCATATTTTACTGATGATGAGGCGAAGTGTATTGAGTACCTGAATGTGGCTAAAGAACTGGCTATCAGTAGCTCACAACCAGCTTGGGTTTTAGATGATATTCTAATTGATCTACGGAATCGACAGTTCCATCTAAATTTTGTTAGCAATGGAGCCTTTGACACATCAGCACAAGAAGAATTGGATCAGCGTTCAGAGCAAATCTACTATCCTACTATTGATCGTCTCTCTGGCTTATTGCGCGAAAGAATAATCAATGATTTATACCAAAAGAAGACAGACTCTCCTCATACGTTAACCTTTGGTGAAGCCTTCGAAGAATATGGAGCTATGCTGGCTGGTTGCCTTGTTGTGGCAATGTATAATGGCTCTTTGACGCATATTCTGCAAATTTATAAAAATATTAGGGAAGTTCTTTTTTATCTAACATTTAAATATGATACATGGGTGTTGAAGTTTAATTTATACAAACTGGCAATTTTTGAGGGGTCAGCCAAAGAAATCAGGGGTATTCAAAGTTCTCATCCTGACATTTTAAATAAACTATCTAAAACAGAAGCCGCCTCTCTTCTTGCTTTTTGCAATAATCACCCTTTAAGCACGCAACGCCTTCATTGTCAATTATTGGCTTTGAATGCTGTGGGTTATTTTTTAGACGATCAAGATTTTGACAAGTATTTTAAAGTGCTTCTTCAGGCTATCGCAAGCTGGTTAGAAGATGCTAAGCCTAATTCTGAGAGCAGGCTCTTATTTACTTGCCTTAGAAATTTGTCCGCGAGGATACCGCATGATACCCTCAGTGATATTTGTTGCCAGATTTTTGAGCATCACTATTATTTTTGGTATTCAGATCTGGCCCGTTTTATGGCTACAAGTATTGATTTAAACAAAATGAGCAAGCAGTCAGCCCAACGATTAATAGACCAGATAAATAAGGTACTTGATGATCCGGAAGGCCAAAAATCTTTAATGCAGGATTATAGCTTCTTAGCGATTCTGAGAATGCAAAATATTTTGTTGACCCAAGATATGGATGCAAGAGTTGCCAAATATTTTCCACATTATTATCAGGGCGATTATAAGCTAATGACTGACCATGACAATTGCCAGACTTTGCGCGTGTTTATAAGAGACTGCGCAGAGACGATTGAGAAGCACAATGAAGAAAGCAAGCAAACACCTGGCTATCTAGAGTGGGGAACTAGAGAATTTGCTATAGTTCGAGACATCTTGCAGGAAAAAGATCTCAAGCTCGATGCTGATCTTGTAGATAGGTTAATACTTGCAACTACTGATATGTTACTTCATGTCAAAGCAAGTGTTGAGCTGAAGCTTGATGCGACATCTCTTCTGACCTGTATTGCTATCAAATATCCAGAGAGCGATAAGCGAAATATCAGTCTATACAATAACCTATTTGAACAGCGCGCTGGCATAGAAGTTTTAGATTACATCAGCTCTTTATCAAACATCGAGTACCCTGCACTGAGTGTAGGTTTGCAATTATTATTCGACTATATGGGGAAAGACATATATCCCGAGATGTTAGAAAGCTTAGCCTATCTTCAGGATGATCTTGCAACCACTATCAAAACTTGTGAAGTTATCAATACTTTTTTAAAAAATACAGACGATATTATGTTGCAACCGAGGATAGAGAGTATCATTCTTCAGCACGTACTACAATGGCTCCATTCCCAGAATACAGATTTACGCTACTATGCAGCAAAGCTTCTCTTATCGTTATCTCGCAACCCTGAGAATTCAGGAATCGTCAATCAGAAACTAATCAATTTAATAGACTCTGGTAGCCCCGAAATTAAACTATTGATTATCCGCAATTTTAGCAAGATACGGGGCATTACCCCGCAAACCAAAACATTTATTGCAAACAGATGCAAAGATGACAGCCACTACCTTGTGCGTACTTCGTACAGCCAAATGGAGCGCATATATGACTTACAATGAAGATAGGCCGATTGAACGTGAAGATCAAGATTTACTAGGAAGGGTAACTTTTTCACGCCAAGTAGGCAAAGCGATCTTTGAATATAGTGGGAAATCTGGTCTGGTACTTGGCCTGTTTGGCAAATGGGGAACAGGAAAGACGTCGGTCATAAATTTGGCAGAGCGTGAGATACATAGGCTAGCAAAGAATGATAATAATAAACCATTGGTTATGAGATTCTCTCCATGGAATTACTCTGATCAGGAAAATCTTATTAGCTTATTTTTTAAATTCTTAATCACTACGATTAATAGCCAGGGAAATAAGCAAATGAGAAAACAGATAGGTAAAGCCTTAGTTGATTATGCGGAAGCCTTTGATGCTTTATCGCTTGTGCCGGTAGTAGGTTCTGGACTAGCCGTGATATTTAAGACGATCGCGAAAGCAAGGGGCAGAGATTTAATGCAAGCTCCTGACTTGGATAAAGCTAGAAATAATCTTGAACAAGTGCTAATCAGTTTTAATAAGAAAATCGTTATTGTAATTGATGATATAGATCGCTTAACCAATTCTCAGATTAGAGATATTTTTCAACTCGTCAAACAGGTTGCAGATTTTCCCAATATAATTTATGTATTGGTTATGGATAGAGATGTAGTCTGTAGAGCATTAACAGATGTGCATAATGTAGACGGACATGAATACTTGGAAAAAATTATACAAGTTCCACTCGAACTTCCAGATTTGAGAAAAGACAAGCTCCACCAAATTTTATTCTCTAAGCTTGATCAGATCGTTGATGCTGTCTCCGATAAAAGGGTATTGGA
>SFFI01000031.1 GCA_004556925.1 Clostridiales bacterium | reverse complement strand
AGTACACCCGCCTGCGCTCGTCCACCCTGGGCTCCGGCTTTGACCTGGAGGACATCCGGGCGGTGATTGCCGGGGAGCACCCGATCCCGGAGCTGCCCCTGGACAGCCCTGCCCCGGCCCGGCGCGTCAATCTGATCATCGACATTCAAGAGCGCATGGCCCAGGGCAAGGGCCCGGCCTATGAGCGGTGGGCCAAAGTCTATAACATAAAGCAGATGGCCGCCGCGCTTCTGTATCTCCGGGAGCATGGGCTTGCCGATTACGAGGCTCTTGCGGCAAGCACCGAGGCGGCGGTGGATCGGGCTCACAAGCTGCGGTGGTTCAGTACGCCAAGACCCGGCCTGTGTTTGACAACTATAAGGCGGCCCGCTATTCTAAAAAATATCTTGCGGAGCATGAGGCGGAGCTGGCAGACTACCGGGCGGCCAAGGCTGCTATGAGTGATCTGCTGGGTGGGGCGAAACTCCCGAAGATGGACGTGTTAAAAAAGCGGCGGCGGGAGTTGGCAGACAAGAAAAAGGCCCTCTATGCCGAGTACCGCAAAGCCCAGGCGGATATGCGGGAGGCCGTGGCGGTCAAGGGCAGTATCGACTATCTGCTCGGCCATTCGGACGGGCGGAACAAGGCCCAGGAGCGGTAGCGCCGGGGCCGCAGACAACAAGGACTTCTGGACACTTTGTCCAGAAGTCCGGCGGGTTTGGGGAGCTCCCCAACAAGCATTTTTGCGGGGCCCCCGGCCAAGCAAAAATAGCAAGTGTGGACACACTTGCCCTGCTTGCCAAAATTGCAATTCCACACGCTCTATATATTCCATATATTTCCTTTTTAATTTTTGAAACTACGCACAGTTTTTATGTGATATTAGTGATGCGAGGCGATATGAAACAAATTCTGTCCTTATTGCAACAATCAACTTTATAAAGAATTTTCTTAAGCAACCGTGGTAGATGGAGGGATACTGAATGGAAGTAGAAAAAGAGCTGTGCGAATCATGGCGCGTATGGATTGACGAGGAAAATCACATTGTATCATTTCATACTACGGAAAACGGACTACCGTTAGAAATTACGAGCCGTGAACAATATCTCAAATTCATCGATGAATATTCCCAAAACTGCTACCGATTTCAGTAGCCGTCAAAAGCAAAAATTTTTGAAACCTAGCATCAAAATGGTGTGATATTATAAGCGAAAGCAGCTTTCAAAGACAGTTAGGAGCCTTTCTTATGAGAGAAGATGCCATATTGCACAAAATGCAAACCGGTGATCCGTCTGGGCTAGAATCACTTATGGATATTTACATACCTTATGTTTCTACTGTGGTATGGAATATTCTTCGCGGTGCTATGTCCCAGGAGGACGGAGAGGAGGTCGTATCAGATGTATTTCTGGCTGCATGGCAGCAATCATCCGAATTGAAACCGGGTTTTGTAAAAGGGTGGCTTGCTGCCGTTGCGAGAAATAAAGCAAAAAACAAGTTACGGAAGATGGGAAAAACTCTTCCACTAGAAGATGATTTTCTTGATATTCCCGGCCCCAATGATCCGCTGAATGATGTTGAGCAGGCCGAGGAGCAACAGCTCGTTCGTAAAGCAATCCAATCGTTGCCAGAACAAGATCAAGAGATTTTTTTACGATATTATTACTACGCTCAAACGATTCAAGAGATCTCCCTTAGCATGGCAATCAATGAATCAACCATCAAAACCAGGCTTAGAAGAGGTCGCGCAAAACTAAAAGAAATACTGACGAGGAAGGGATTTGTTAATGAAGCGTAATATTTCCGATTTGCTGGATTCATACCCGGTAGAGGGTTTGGATTTGGGCATTACTACTCCTTACTCCTCGTCACGGATTAAGGAGTTAACTATGAATAAAGTATCAATGAATAAACCGCGGAAACACGTCCGTCCACTTCGTTTTTTGGCGGTTGCAGCAATCATTTCTACACTTACTGTTTCTGCGTTGGCAGTTGGTCATGTACTCGGTGCGGGAGCGCTGCTTCAGAATTTCTTTGCTGAAAAGAATGGCTCTCTTTCGGATGGCCAGATTCAGGTCATTGACCAGATGGGAAAGACTTTTGAGAATGGTGTAACCAGCAACGGCACAACCATTACACCTATTGCAGCTCTGGCCGACGAAAACGTTTACTATCTCCGTCTCCAGATCAAGGCACCGGAAGATATGATTCTACCCGATTATGATAGCAAGACAGATGGATGCTACCAGCTTTTTGGGCCTGGTGAAGCATTGGAGCTTACCTTTGAGGATGGTGCCTATTCCGATAGTGGTTACATCCTCAAATGTGATTGGCTCCCTGATGAAAATCCCCAGGATAATTTGAAAGAAGTTGTTATCTGGATTGGAGCTCAAACCGGAACCGATGTCCGTTTCAATGACGAGGTGTCCAAGCAGCTTACCCTTCATGGGCTATGGCTTCAGACTCCCGAAAAGGAATATACTCAAATTCTGAGTGGAGAGTTTTCCTTCGACATTACCCTTTATAATGATACCGAGATACTCTCGCTGGATACGGCTGGCCTGACCTGGACGGATGAAGAATACGGATATACCAGTACGCTGGAGAACCTGACTCTTTCGCCTTTGAGCCTTACTTTCAGTTACTCCGCTACAGAACCTAACAACAACCGCATTGTTCCGTATGTCGGTCCCTTGGAAGTTGTCTTAAAGGACGGCTCCACAGTAGCTATTAGTGAGACTGCGGGTATGGAAGGCATGGAGTATTATGTGTTCGCCGCTCCGTTGGATCTGTCTCAGGTAGACTATGTGAAATACGGAAATCATCAAATCTCGCTTGAAGCCAACTGACCTTTTGAGGGTATGTATATTTCGTCTGATAGATCCCGCCGATTAACGCAGAGACACGACGGAATAGAACCAGTAAAAAACGATCAACAAGGCTCACTGTGGGTTTGCTGCCCAATTTGTGGTGGAAAGACACGAACAAAAATATTTGCAGATACTGTCCTTGTGAAATTCCCCCTTTACTGCCCTAAATGTAAAAAGGAAATCAGGGTAGATGTCGTACAACTGAAAATGGTAGTAAGCAAAGAGCCTGACACTTAGGCATGAAGAGCCTGCTTCCCCAATATAAGGGACGCAGGCTCTCTTTTTTATGATTAGCCAACCGTAGCAGCTGTTTTTGATCTCAATACAGACAGAATAGACTCTATCGCAGGTGCTAAAGCCTCTGCTTCTTCTTCGCTACATTCTTCTATCAAGAAGCGCAACCGGCGAATTGCTGGACTTTCACGACGCATTTCTGGATAGAAAATCTCTCTAGAGTCCATTTTCAACACACGTACAAGAGGGAAGAGCACTTCCATTTTAGGATTGCCTTTATAGTTCTCTATGTTCAGTACTGTACGCACATCAATATCTGCCGCTTCTGCAACTTGATTCTGGGTGAAACCAAGTTCAGCTCGCGCACGCTTTACTGCGTCGCCTAAAGGCCTAGAATAAGATTGCATTGTAATTCACCTCAAAAATATTTTACAATACACTCTTTTCTGACTAAATTCATCACAGTGCGCCTTTTTTAGGTATTACAATTCATTTGTTTGTACGGAAAACAAAGTGTACTGCGATTCATATCAAGAAAAAAGAAACGAGTTGAGTTTCGATGCCGCTCTCCACCTTCCCCCGTTCAGATTGCCATTCACCCCCTAACCATCTGAACGGAGGAATTACAAATGACGACCATCAACCATACGGAACGGGCGCGCTACAACAAGGCTTATTATTCCCTGGATTGTGACGATGGGATCGAATATTCCGCCTGCCTGCACGAGCCCAGCCCCCAGGAGCTCATGGATCGCAAGGAGCTGTTTTTCCGGCTGTGGAACGCCCTCAACTCCCTGCCGGAGATCCAGGGCCGCCGGGTGGACGCTCATTTGATCCTTGGAAAGAGCTACCGTCAGATTGCCCGTGAGGAGGGCGTGGACAAGAGCACCATTCGCCGCTCGGTAGAACGGGGGAAAGAGCAGATAAAAAAATATTTGCGGGAAAATTATTGATTTACAGTCTCCATTTACCCCTTTTTTCTGGTGGTATGTGAGAGGAAGTTTTCTCTCCGCAAAGGAGGTGCGGGGGCCATAGGCCGCCGCACCCTTTGTGGGGGAGCGCCGCTGCCGAGTATGGCTGTCTTATGACGGGGCAAGAAAATGAGCGCGGCGCTCCCCGCCATTTATGAAAGTGAGGGATAACAGAATGGA
>SFFI01000030.1 GCA_004556925.1 Clostridiales bacterium | reverse complement strand
GACGGGCATGCCGTAGATGGGGGTGCCTTCTGCTGTGTTGGCAGCGGGGTTGATGACGTCGTTGGCCCCAATGACCAGGCAGAGGTCGGTGTCCTTAAACTGGTCATTAATCTCTGCCATTTCATGGAGTTTATCGTAGGGAATATCGACCTCGGCCAGGAGGACGTTCATATGACCTGGCATACGGCCGGCTACGGGGTGGATGGCAAAGTCTACCTGCTTGCCCGCGGCTTCCATTTGGTCCGCTAGCTGCTTGATTTGCGCTTGGGCTTGAGCTAAGGCCATGCCGTAACCTGGCACAATGATGATCTTTTGAGCTGTGTTCAGCCAAGTTCCAGCAAGGTCAGGGCCGGCCAGCTGGACCGCTCCCTGCTGGCCTTCAGGAGCTGGTATCCCCGTACCCATAGGCTGGGCGGCGCTACTGACTTGCCCAGATGGGCTGCCTGCCTGGGTGGAGTTACTGGCTTGCCCAGGTGCATTGCCTACCTGGACGGAGTTGCTGGTTTGACCAGATGGGCTAGCTGCCTGGTCGGAGCTTGCAGTTTTGCCTGATCCAGTCTCGACCTGACCAGCAGATCCGGCTTCGGCTGGTCTAGTGGATCCGTCTTCAGCCTGACCAGCCGCTGCAGGATCCAGGCCTGCCTTAGCCTTGGCCTTGGGAGCAGGGGCAGAGGTCTTACCCAGCAAGATATCTAGGAGTTTGCGGTTCATGGCCTTGCACATGATCTGGGTCAGGATGAGGCCTGAAGCGCCTACAATGCCGCCTACAGCGACCAAGAGGATATCTGCCACGGCCATACCGGCGATCGCACCAGCTACCCCGGAAAAGGAGTTCAGAAGAGAGATCGTGATGGGCATGTCTGCTCCGCCCACCCGGATGGACAGGAAGTAGCCAAAGAGGTTGCCGAAAATCACGGCCAGGAGAATGAGGATGGTCCGTCCGCTGCCAGAGGCGAAGCAGGGGAAGGCAAGGAGGAGGGCAGACAGGAGGGAGAGGAGGAGGCTGAGGCTGGTCCAGACCTGGTGGGCTGGGTAAACCTTGGGCTTCTGGTCAATTATCCGGTGGAGCTTTGCTGCGGCGATAGCAGAACCTGTCCAAGTAAGGCCGCCGACGACTATGGCCAGGCCACCTGTGATACGGGCGAAACTGGCATCAATGGCCATGCCGGAGGGATTGAGGCTGTAGCCCATGAGGGTGAGGATGCCGGCCAGCATGGAGGCTAGGCCGCCAAAGCCGTTCAAGAGGCCCACCATTTGGGGCATCTGGATCATCTGCACCTTGCGGGCCAGGAGGAGGCCTAAGAAACCGCCAACCAGGAGGCCTACCCAGAGGAGGGTCACGCTAAAGATGCCGTAGTAGTAGAGGGTCAGGACCACGGCGGCCAACATGGACAAGGCGCCTAGCCGGTTGCCGACAAGGGCCCGTTCAACCTTGGACATGAGGGCAATCCCGATGAGGACTAAGAGGATGAGGGCCAGGGAGATGACGCGGTAGCGGGTGTTCTCTCCCGCACTACGGGTGATCTCCAGGACTAAGGGGTTCAAGCATAAGGTGGGTAAGAGTGTCATCAACATGGGCTTTACTCCTTATCCTTTTTGCTGTGGAACATTTTGAGCATGCGGTCAGTGACCCCAAAGCCTGCCACAACATTGATGGTGGCAAGTATGATGGCGATTAGGCCCAAAAGGGTCCCTAAAATGCCGCCGGTGGCCACGGCGGCAGCCGTAGCGGACAAGCAGGCCAGGAGGGTTACGCCAGAAAAGGCGTTCATACCGGACATGAGGGGTGTGTGGAGCAGGCTGGGCACACGATTAATAATCTTGTAACCCAGGAGCATGGCCACGATAAAGATGATAATCAGAAGACTCCAATGCATATGTTTCCTCGTAATAAAAAGGGCCGACTCGAGATTTTATACTGAGTTGGCCCTCAAGCCTTGGCTTAGACCTTGCTAGGCCCAGTCTGCCGGCTGGCAGACTGGGGATGGAGTGCACGGATGGGCCAGAAGGCTAGTGGATGGATAGGTGTTAGGCTTTAGTCAAGCCCCATGGCCAGGCGGGCGCCGTGGTGGACCAGCTGACCATCAATCGTGACCAGAGTCTTGGCGATGATCTCGTCATTGCGGTCTAAGACGATCTGGCCATCTTGGGTGATGTATTTTAGGAAGTTATAAATGTTCTGTGAGAACATCCAAGTGGAGGAGGTGGGCAGGTGGCCAGGAATATTCTTGATGCCGACCAGGGTCACGTGGTGCTTTACTTCGACAGTGCCGGGAGGAGTAATTTCGCAGTTACCACCTTGGTCAATGGAGATATCGACGATCACAGAGCCGGGCTTCATGGACTTGACCATTTCTTCTGTGATAAGGACAGGGGCGAGTTCGCCTGGTACCAGGGCGGAGCAGAAGATAATGTCCATATCTTTGACATGGTCTTTGAGGACTTCACGTTCTTTCTTCAATAGGTCTTCAGAAAGCTTTTGGGCATAACCGCCTTCGCCAATTGCAGCCTCCTTGGGGATACCCAGGTCGATCACCTTAGCCCCCAGGGACATGGCTTGTTCTGCAGCGTCGGGCCGGATATCTGCAGCATAGAGGACGGAGCCCAAGCGCTTGGCGGTTGCGACGGCCTGCAAGCCGCCGACACCGGTACCGATGACCAGGGTGTTGATGGGTTTAACCATGCCAACAGCCGTAAACATTTGCGGCATAAACCTGGGCAGGTAGTTAGCGGCCATAAGGATGCCCTTGTAGCCGGCACAGGTGGACATGGAGGTTAGCGCGTCCAAGTTCTGGGCGCGGGAGATACGGGGTACCCCATCCAAGGTTAGGCTGACGATGCCGGCCTTGGCCATTTTTTTGACCATGTCATGGTTGGCAGGGGCGGCAGGGTGAATAAAGGTAATAATATATTGGCCCTCATGCATCATATCGATTTCGTGCTTGCCCTTGGCTTCATTCATCAGAGGCTCTTTAACCTTGAGGATGACATCTGCCTTGTTGTAGAGGTCCTCGCAGTTTTTTATCATCTGGGCGCCGGCCTCGATATACTGAGGATCGTGGTAGAAGGAGCCTTCTCCAGCGCCTTCTTCAACGAGAACGGTCCAGCCTTGTTGGGTCATGAGTTTAACGGTTTCGGGAGATGCGGATACGCGATCTTCACCTGGCATAATCTCTCTGGGGATTCCTACAATCATTTCTTCCAACCTCCATATAGCCATAAAAGGCTAGATTTATCTGCAAACATCTTAGCAGATAACAGTTTTCTTTACAATATTTTGTATATTTTGTATAAAATGCCTAAGGCCAAGAAGCAAATTCCACACTGACAGGTGGGGAGTTGTATTTAGTCTTACAGTAAATTCCAATGAGAATTAAGTCATACATTCGACAAGTTTTTGAGTCTTATTAATAAAGTGGCATTTACTTTTTCACTTTATCGGCTATTAGCGGTGGTCGGAGGGCTATGCTAGTTCGGAATTTTGGATTTTCGGGCATTATTGCAACTAATGGGTGGGCTGCCGGGCAAGTTTGCAGCTAGTGGATGGTAGTGCGGGCAAATCTGCAATTAATGGGTGGTTTGGCCTCTGTTTCTGAGAGAAGGCCATCCATTACTTGCAAACTTGCCCAAAATCCCGGAAATCCGAAATAGAGAGGCCAAGCCTACTGGTTCTGAAGAGAAGTGGTCAGGCCACCAGAGTCAAGTCCCCAATAGTGTGTAAATTCGTAATTGCCTTTCTTTAATTTCTATCCTAAGCTGCTTTGGCTAGGCGGCATTGTTGGTGGGCAAGGTCAAT
>SFFI01000022.1 GCA_004556925.1 Clostridiales bacterium | reverse complement strand
TTCCTTCCCTCTCGTAGACTTCCAACGCTTTCCTGATTTCTTCCTCTGAATACATATTTCCTTCCTTTCAGTGTCCAGTTTTTTGTCCGCACCCCCTTCCTCATTTTTCTTACAAGTTTGCAGCTTTTGTACGCCGAAATTTATTGAAAGTCGGGTTTATCCGCTTTTCCCCCGCGAAACCGCCCTGAAAGAGCGGGTTTTATACAAATATACATTTGATCGCTGGGAGTTATACATTTAGAAGCAGAGAAAGTGGGATGAGATGTACATTATCTGCAAACTTGTAAGAAAATCCGGAAAGTTGAAGTAGCTCGATCTTTCTACCGCCTGGTGGCCTGACCACTTCTCTTCAGAACCAGTAGGCTTGGCCTCTCTATTTCGGATTTCCGGGATCTTGGGCAAGTTTGCTAGTAATGGATGGGTTTACTCCTAGAAACAGGGCCAAATCACCCATAAGCTGCAAAATTGCCCTCGTTTCCATCCACTTCTTGCAAACTTGCCTAGTAGTCCACCCACTAGTTGCAAAAATGCCCGAAAATTCAGAATTCCGAACTAGGATAACCCTCCAACCACTGCTTTATTATAGGATGATATAATAATGAGAACCTTGTGAATCTTTTCATATTTTATTCATGTGTGTTATAGCTGAATTAATTGATAGAGGGAAAATGAAAGTATGAAAGCGACAAGAGAGCAGAGCAAGTTTGTCATCAGTCAAAAAGGGGCCAACTGGGTCAAATCTGGCCATCCCTGGGTTTACGAGGGGGAGATTCTCCGGTCAGAAAGCGCCACCGGTGCTAGCCTGGAAGACCCTGTTCCCAACGGATCCCTGGTGGATATCATGAGCGAAAGCGGGACCTTTCTGGGGACTGGCCTCTTGAGCCTGCAGAGCAAGATCCGTGTTCGCCTGATCTCCCGGAATGCTAATGATAAATTTGACCGGGCCTTCTGGAAAAGACGCTTCGCCTATGCCTGGGCCTACAGAAAACAGGTCATGTCACCGGAGGACTTGAAGGCTGTCCGCCTGGTCTTTGGCGAGTCCGACCAGCTGCCCGGGCTTACCGTAGACCGCTTTAATGATATTTTGGTGGTCCAATGCCTGTCCTACGGCATGGAACAGAGAAAAAATCTCCTCTACCCGCTTTTGCTGGAAGTCCTGCGGGAGGACGGCCAGGCTATTCAGGGAATCTACGAGCGCAACGATGATAGCCTGCGTGACAAGGAAGGCCTGGCCCAAGCGAAGGGCTGGTTTGACGAGGGACAAGGCGTCTCCGGCTCTTTGTCTCCAGTCACCCAGATTGTGGAGAATGGCCTGCTTTACCATGTAGATGTGGCCAATGGCCAGAAAACGGGCTTTTTTCTGGACCAGAAGCTCAACCGCCGCCGGGTAGCCGACCTAGCCAAGGACATGGAGGTCTTGGACTGCTGTACGCACACGGGCGCCTTTGCCCTCAATGCCTTAAAGGGTGGCGCCAAACATGCGACCGCCCTGGATATTTCCGCATCCGCCATTGCCATGGCTCAAGACAATGCCGCCCTCAATGGTCTGGAAGACAGGATGGACTTTGTGACCGCCAATGCCTTTGACTTTATGGAGCAAGCCCTAGCCAATCAACAGCGGCCTTGGGATTTCATCATCTTGGATCCCCCCGCCTTTACCAAGTCTAGGCAGAGGGTGGGCAATGCAGGCAATGGCTACCGCAGGCTGAATTACCTGGCCTTACGCCTGCTCCCACGCGGAGGTTATCTAGCCACCTGCACCTGCTCTCACTTTATGCCGCGCGACCGCTTCCTGCAGGAGGTCAACCAAGCCGCCCACGAGGCTGGCGTCCGCCTCAAGCAAATTGAATACCGGCAACAAGCCCCGGATCACCCTATCCTGCTGGATGTTCCCGAGACTAGTTATCTGAAGTTTTTCCTCTTTCAGGCGGTTTAAGCTGTTCAGCTTTCAGACGGTTTAAGCTGTTCAGCTTTCAGGTGGTTTAAGCTGTTCAACGCTTTCAAACTTATGGCTAATGACTTGCATTGACCTTCAGTTAGGGATCCGTCAAACTAGTAGCGCTGTAGCCTAATTAGGTTACGCGTTTGGATGAGGCATGATTACATCAATAGAAGATTTTGGACATTTCATAGAGCAGATGGCGGTGGATGCGCCGGAGAGGGCCAGGCGGTGGCTCTTATTGGGCTATAGGCTTTATGGCTGGTCGCTCAAGTTTTTCCCAGATAAGAGGCTACCCCGGGCCAAGCAGAAGTCGGCTCTTTATCTGAATAAAACGATACGGACTGTCTTTGAAGACCCGGAGGATGTGGCCCTGGTCAATATTTTTATGCCCTGCGAAATCTTAGATGCCTTAGGGATCGTACCCATGTGCGCAGAGCTCTTATCCGGTTTTCTGGCTGGAACCTATTGTGAGGGGGTCTTCGCCGAGGCCGCACAAAAGGAGGGCATTGCAGAAACCTACTGCTCTTATCACAAGGTTTTTCTCGGCACTGCCTACACCAAGCTCCTTCCCCCTCCCAAGGCTATCATCAACACCTCCTTTGTCTGTGATGCCAATAACTTAACCTTTCGCGAGCTCGCATCTGAACTCCAAATTCCGCATTACTACATTGACGTGCCTCGGGACCAGTCGGAGGACAGTATCCAATATGTAGCAGATGAGTTAAGGCAAGCAGGTCAGTTTTTGGAGGACATTACGGGCAAGCGCCTCGACGAGGAAAGACTCAAGGCAGGGGTTGCCCGGTCCCGGCAGAGTATTGACCTTTTTAAGCAGATTTTAGAGAAAAAACGGGATTATTATCTGCCGAGTGATATCACCAGCGAGATGTATGAGATTTATCTCACGCACTGTGGCCTGGGTACAGACATGTGCTACGACTATGCTCAAAGCTACCTGCAAGATTTTGCCAGCGCCAAAAAATTCATCGGCAGCAAGATCCTATGGCTACACGTCCTTCCCCATTGGCAAAAGCCGGTGATAGAGCTCTTCAATTTTAATGAGGACTGTCAAATTATCGCCTGCGATATGAATTTTGAAAATTTAGTCGACCAAGATCCGGACAAGCCCTATGAAAGTATGGCCAGACGCCTAGTCTGCAGCCATTGGAACTCAGGAAAGGCGCGCATCGACCAGACCGTTAAAATGGGTAAATACTTACAGGTAGATGGCGTCATCTGTTTTTGCCAGTGGGGCTGCAAGCAGACCCTGGGCTTGGCGCATTTATTTCAGGAGGCCTTTGCGGAAGAAGGCATCCCTCTCCTTATTTTGGATGGAGATGGCGTAGACCGCCGCAATAGCTCTGACGGCCAAGTGTCTACCCGGCTCAACGCCTTTATTGAGATGGTGAAAGGACACAAACATGGCAGATAGGACAGATAGCCGGCTCTATTATGTTTGTAAGTACACTCCCCTAGAGCTCCTGGCCTCCTACGGGTTTAGCCTAGAACGCCTAGATCCTGAATTAGATGGTCTGGAATGCGGTGAAAGCTTGGGGCACCCCAATCTTTGCGCCTATGGCCAAGCAATCTTAAAGGCTGTAGAAGAGGGCAATATCTCGCAGCTCTTTCTGGTCAACTGCTGTGATGTCTGCAGACGGGTCTATGACATCTTACTCGCCCAAAAGGGCCTCGCGTTTTTGTACCTCATGGACCTACCCCACAAAAAGGGACCTGCGGAAGTTGACCAACTCCGCAAGGAGCTCTTACGCCTCAACGCCTACCTGGAAGACTTCACCGGGCAAACTTTTGCCGAAGCCCAGGCAAGACAAGCCTGGCGAGAGGGCATCCAAAGCGCCCAGGCAGCCCGTCCCAAGCAGGACCATGTCGTCCTCACGGGGGCCCACGGCAACAAGAGCCTGAAAAAGACCATCAAGGGCATTACGCAGCTACCTGTCTTGGACGACACCTGCACTGGCAACCGAGAGCTGGCCCCTGAATCTGGCAAAGCATTTTTCCAGGATTACAGCGCTGCCCTCCTCTCACAGCCCAGTCCCTGCATGCGGATGCAATTTTCCAGAGCTAAAGGCTCTCCAGACTCAGTGGAAGAAGGTCTCCAGGGCCTAGGGAGAGAAGATCCCCAAGATCTAGGGAAAGGAGAGCCCCAGGGCCTAGGGACCATCTGTCATACTATTAAATTTTGTGACTACTACAGTTTCCAGTATAAAAAATTACGCGACCAGACCCAGCCCCTGCTCAAGATAGAGACTGACTGTACGGCCCAAAGCCAGGGGCAAATCACCACCCGGCTGGAGGCCTTCGCCGAGCTTATAAGGCCTCAGGGAAAAGGCATGTGGACTCAAGCGGAAGGCATTCATTCGCAAATGGAAGGTGTTAATCCTCCAACAGAACGCGCTAAGCTGCAAGAGGAAGGTATGAGGCCTCAAATGGAAGGCGTTAAACCACCGCGAAGGGAAGGCACGAGGCCACAAGCAGAAGGGGCTCAGCCATTCAGGCTAGGCAAGTCCCGGGCCCCGCAGCATCAGTATGTCTGTGGCATAGATTCAGGCTCTTCCAGCACTAATGCCGTAATCCTGGACGAGGGCAAAAATATCGTGGGTTCGGCCATTGTTTCCACCGGAGGAGGGGCCGAAAAAAGCGGCCAACAAGCCTTTGCCGCAGCCCTAGCAGCTGCCGCCCTACAAGAGAAAGACATCCGCCAGGTGATTAGCACAGGCTACGGCAGAAATAACCTCCAGCTCTCGCAGGCCTCTATTACCGAAATCAGCTGCCACGCCAAGGGAGCGAGCTTTCTCTACCCTCAAGCAAGGACCGTCATTGATATTGGTGGACAAGATTCGAAGGTCATTGTCCTAGATACCGACCACCATGTAGTCAATTTCGTCATGAACGATAAGTGCGCGGCGGGAACGGGCCGCTTTTTAGAAACCATGGCCAAGACCCTGGATGTCAACATGGAGGAAATGAGCGTCCTCGGCCTGCGCTGGAAAAAGCCAGTTACGATTTCCAGCACCTGCACCGTCTTTGCCGAGTCTGAGGTTGTCTCCCTCATTGCCCAAAATACCGACCTCCCCGACATTATCAACGGCCTCAACCAATCCATCGCCTCAAAAACCCTCTCCCTTGTGAAAAGAGCTAAGGGGCAAGCCCCCTATATTATGACAGGCGGCGTGGCCAACAATGTGGGCGTGGTAAAAGCCCTAGAAAAAGAGCTAGGCACAAGCCTCTACGTGCCCCCAGAAGCCCAGCTTTGTGGCGCCTTGGGCGCGGCCCTCTTTGCCCTGGACCAGACCTAAAAAACTAGCTCTATGCTGAGCAGCTATTCTGGGCCTGGTGGGCTTTGGCAGGCCTGGTAGGTCTGGTGGGCTTTGGCAGGCCTGGTAGGCCGGTCAGGCCTATGGGGCAAATTTGCAGCTAGTGGGAGGGCAGATCTGCAATTATGCAAGTAATGGAGGCCCACCCTTGCATTATTACAAGTAACGGGTGATGTAAGGCAAGCTGTACCTCCCATTACTTGAAAAAGTTACTGAGAGTTCAAGAATCCGACGCTCCAACAAGGGAGTTTATGGACGCTAAAGTCATAGCAGGCTCATTTAGGGGAGTTAAAGGTAAATAAGTTCATTTAAAGAAGCAGAATTTTACCAGCCCTATTCTGGTATTGGTCATAGGCCTGAGGGACTCCCCCAAACTTTGGAAGGTCAGAGAGCCAAGCAGGTCCATTGCTCGATGTTCTAGATAAGTTGAATAGCTCCTTAAAATTTTCTAAAAATTTCTCTGTTCTGATATAAATCGGTTTCTTAAGTAGACGAGAAAGATTGACCGCCAGATCTTGGAAAGCCTCAATACGTTGTAGTTGACCAGGCTTAACATGGACAAGCTGGTAGCCTGCTGTGCGTAGCTTGGCATCCCGGAAACTATCTTGGGAGAAAGAGCGCGCATTATTGTGGTATTCGTAGCTGTCGTACTCAACCCCCAGTCGTACTGTGGGAAAATACAGATCTAGATAGAATAGATTTGATCCTACTCTAATAGGGTGGTTTAGTATTGCCTGAGGGAAACCACAGCCTCCCAGAGAATTTGGAAGACATAAATGCATATAGAGTTTGGATTCCATAGGCGAGCAAGATTTATTCTGTATATATTGAAGAGCTTGTAAAGCCTTTCTTCGTCCTTGATGTCCTTTGAGACTGAGAGCACATTCTTTTAGTCTTCTCACTGTACATTGAGGAACTTGTCCGATGGGACAAGCGCAGAGTTGCAGTCCCAGAAAAATCAGCTTTAGTAAGCTAAGTTCATGGGCGTACCTCAGGAATAGATATGCAAGAGTACGAATACCATTTTCTGTATAGCGCTTAGCGGAAGTAAATTGACACCAATGAACCCCAGAGGGGCGATAGCAATCACGCTTAGAAAAAACAACGTATTCCTCCTTTTCTGGCAGGCTTAAAATTTTGCATGTCTCAAGGAGTCCCCAGTATTCTAGCGCTTTTCTGCCACATAAATATCGTTCCATGAAATGAGTATATTGTGCGAAATTACTTTGCGCACATAAACTAATCGACAATCGTGAGCAATGGCATACAAATATCGTCATGCACGTCTGTCGGGGACGGCTCCTTTCCTCACACATCCCTGCCCCATTTTGGACTTGACTCTGGACTTGTTATTGGATTTTCGTGTCGTCGGGCAATTTTGCAGCTAATGGGTGGCTCTTTTCCTTCCCACATACTCAGCCTATTTCGGATTTCCGTTTCGTCGGGCAATTTTGCAGCTAGTGGGAGGGTACACTTTGCAAAAATGCAGCTAATGGAAGGTTGCTTGTGCAGAATTGCAACTTGTGGAAGGTAGAGACTGCTAGGTGTGTTCCATTATCTGAAAAAATTACGGAAGAAATAGAAAGTCGAATGAGAAGCAAGCCTACAAGGTTGCCTTGACCAGTCTTTGCAGAGGCCTCGAAGTAGGTTACCATGGATATTGCTGTAGACCTAACCAGTAGAAGCAAGGCTAAAAGTAGCAACTAAGCCTAAGTTAACAGCAGCTAAGCAAGCAGCATATTCCGATCATATTATTGTAGACTCAATATGTTTGGAATAATTCATAGAAACAGCAGTGTATTCTGCGCTCGCTGCTAAAAAAGCGAAGGAAAAGCCCCCCAAGGAGAAGCTCATGACATTTACTTTTAATCACTTTAATTTCAATGTTTTTGATTTGCAGAAAAGCCTTGCCTGGTATGAAGAGGCCCTAGGTTTGGTCCCTGTCCGCACCAACGAGCAAGAGGACTTTACAATTGTCTTCCTTGCTGACGGAAAGACCGGCTTCCGCCTGGAGCTCACCTGGCTAAAAGACCGCAAAGAGCCCTATAATCTAGGAGATTTGGAATACCACCTGGCGATGACGGCCCCCAATTTTGAAGAAGCCTATCAGAAGCATAAAGAAATGGGCTGCATTTGCTATGAAAATCCCGAGATGGGCATCTACTTTATCCAGGACCCTGACGGCTATTGGATTGAGATTGTCCGCAATGGTTCTTACATGGCAGACCGGACCCGCTAGTTTCGCTCACAAATTAAGAGCATCTCTAGTTCAAAATATTTAGCGCATTGCTTGCTCAAGATTTAACGCATCTCTTGCTGAAAGATTTAGGACATCTCTTGCTCAAACGAGTTTAGCGCATCTCTTGCTCAATCTGCTGGATCAGGCCAATGTCCGCGGGTAGCCAGGGGACGGTATATAAGTCCGCTTTGGTCAGCCACCTCGCGTCTTCTGCTTCTAAGAGTTGGGGCTCGCCTTCCAAAATCTCGCACCAAAAGCAGTCCATGGACAGGTGGAAGGTGGAATAGTCATATTCAATCGTATCTATTAGGTCGCCAATCGTGAGCTTGACGGCGAGTTCTTCCCGTATTTCTCTTTCTAAGGCTTGCTTGGGTGTTTCTCCGGCTTCAAGCTTGCCGCCGGGAAATTCCCATTGGCCACGGAACTCGCCATAGCCCTTGGCCGTAGCAAAAATAGCGCTTTTTTCTAGCAGAGAATCACAAATGACGGCTGCAACAACTTTGACAGTTTTCATAACTTATCTCATCTTAAAAGCTTTCACTACTGGGAGTGATTGAACAATCCCTTTGCGCATCTGGACTCTACTTTTTGTATATCCGGACTCTACTTTTTTGCATATCTGGACTCTACTTTTTGAGTATCAGAACTCAACTTATTATCTTATTTCATGTTTTTATCTGAGTTCATGGGATCTTACGTTTACGATCTGCTTCCATTGCAATCTGCTTCCATGATGATTCTAATGACTCACAGGGTGGCTTTTTGAGTCAAGCCACCCTGCGAGTCGTCCATTAAGCATCAATCACAAGATATCACAAGATATCCCTTAAGCATCAGCCACATGACGTGGGACCGTCAGCGGCCTAATTTTATTTTGGCCTGCATAAAGCTTATTTCATTTTGGCCTGCATAAAGGTCGTTTGGTCGTACCAAGCCGGCATCACTTTATCTAGGAAGTCCCCTGGCTTGACATCTTCCAGGTGTTCCAGGCCCTTGATGGTTAATGTGTTATGGGCATATCCGCCACCCACAATGGTGTTAATGGGCAGGCAGCCCCAAGGATCGTCGATGCTGGATTGGAGTTCCAGCTGCTCAACGAATCCCGGCTCCCAAGACTTATAGTCATAGACGCAGGTGTTGCGGATCAAGCAACCATTGCTAAAGCTAAACTTTCCGTCCTGGCCGGGCAGGTAGTCAAAATGGAAATAATACCCACTACCTGCGGTCTGGGCGCCGGCGCTGGGGGACTGATAAAGCATATGGGTCAACGGATGATTGTATTCTCCCAGTCTCATCTTGACCTTGGCAATTTCCGCGCCGCGGCGAGCCAGGTTGACAGTGACATACTTGTCGTCTCTACGAATCAAGATCTCTGCCCCTAGTTTTTTAGGGATTGCAGAGTTGTCCCTGCCCAGCTGTGTGGCCATTTCTGCCCCGGGACCGCCCAAGAGCAGAGAGATGGGGTAAAGGCCGACCTGTCCCTTGTACGTAGCATAGACACCTAGGATTGCCTCGTAGTAGGGGTCTGCGAAGGATGGCTCTTGGATATGGCAGGCGGACAAGGTCACAACTGGCAGAGCAAAGGGTTCAAGAGGTGCTGGCAAAATCTTGCGGATGGCCTGGGGATCAGTCAGGTAAGCCAGATAAACCCCCTCTTGCGCATCCATGACACTTTTCTTGGCAAACGTGCTTATGGCTTCTTTCGACATATGGAAGCTGGGCTCGGGTTTTGTAAAGAGGGTGGCTGCTACTTCATAACCTGTACGTGTAGCGGGCGCAATGGTTCCATCAACAATGGCAGAGCCTACACACTCCACCAAGATGCCCTTTTCCTCGAGGCCAGAGACTAGGCTTTGGTCTGACTTGTAGCCCAGGGAAAGCACCACAGCCTCTGCGGGAACTTTGACTTCTTCATGGGTGTCAACATTTTCGACTAATACACCGTCTGCCGTAATTGCCTTCAGCGCGTGACCCAGTTCCCAGCTTATATCCATTTTGGCCAAGCGGGATTGGACGTCCAAGACATTGGTCTTGTAGGCCTTGTTGCCTGCCTCTTTTAAGAGGTCGACAAAGGTTACTTTGCAGCCCTTAGCGCCAAGGTATTCACCGGTCTCGAGGCCTGTAAGGCCAGCACCAATCACAGCAACAGCTTTCCCGCTCAGATCGACTTCGTCTTGCAGAACTTGCTCGACACTGTAGACATTGCTACCATCCGTTCCGGGAATGCCTTTGGGTACAATCGGCTGAGAGCCTGTTGCGAGAATGACGGCATCAGGCTGCTTGGCAAGGATATTCTCGACATTAGCTTCTACCCCCAGCTCGACCTTAACGCCCAGTCGCTCCAGTTCATTGGCATAATAGTCGATCATCCATTGCATTTTTCCCTTCTGAGGAGGCTTCTTCGCGAGGTTGATCATACCGCCCAGTTCCTTTTGACGGTCCATCAGCGTGACCTCCATACCACGCTTGGCCAAAGTCATAGCCGCATACATGCCGCCGGGGCCACCCCCGACCACCACCACCTTATGCTGGTCTTTGTCGAAGGCTAAATCGCCGTAACGATATTCGTTACACGTATGCGGATTGAGGGCACATTCCAAGGGCAAGCCTGCTGCATTAAGGGACATGAGGATTTCAAAGCAGCGCAGGCAGGAAATGCATTTGTTCAGTTCCTTCACGCGGCCCTCACGCACCTTGGTCCCCCAAGCGGGCTCTGCCAGCCAGGTTCTGCCCATACCGACAAAGTCCACAATACCCTCTTCCAAGAAGGCCTCCGCCACCTCTGGATCCCGAATTTGAGATACGCCAATGACGGGAATCTTAACAACATCCTTAACGGCTTTGATAATAGGCTTCCTCCAGCCCTGAGGGAAGGAGATGGGTTCAACACTCGTGATTCCGGTTTCATAGAGGCCAACACTGACATCCAGGAAATCTATGCCAGCGGCTTCCAAGGTCTTACAAATTTTGACGCCATCCTCAAGATGGATATAATCTTCCGTGACACCCGTTTGATCAAGGAATTCATCAACCGTTACGCGACAGCCGAGCGGGAAGTCCGGGCCGCACTTCTTACGGATATCTTCATTGATTTCGAGGACGATACGGATTCTATTCTCAAAAGATCCGCCATATTCATCCTCTCTAAAGTTCGTATAAGGAGAGAGGAATTGCTGCAAGAGGTAGCCATGGGCACAGTGGAGTTCCACACCGTCAATGCCTGCCTTCTTGCAGCGCAGGGCTGCGTCTCCAAACTGACCGATTAATTCGATAATTTCGTCATGAGTTAAAGCGCGGGTCTCCTGCTGTGAGACCTTGCACATCCGGTCAGAAGCTGAAACCACCGGTTGGCCGCCGATCAGTGCGGATACCCCCTCACGGCCAGGGTGGTGGAGCTGGATAAAAATCTTGGCCCCGTATTTGTGTACGGTAGAGGCCAATTTAGCAAGTCCAGGGATGTGGCGGTCCTTCGTAGCAGAAAGCTGACGGAACATCCCGGCCCCATGCACATCATTGACTCTGGTGATTTCTGGCATGATCAGGCCACAGCCCCCCTTTGCTCTCTCTTCAAAATAAGCGAGCATGGCAGGGCCTGGGGTGCCATCAAGTTCAGCCAGATTGGTTCCCATGGGCGTCATAACCAGACGGTTCTTGAGTTCAACCTTACCAATTTTCCCTGGTTCAAAAATTCGATCGTACATTTTATCCCTCCTTAACGGACTTGCTTCAGACTTAAGCTAGAAAAATTCTAATGGATACATCCGTTATTATACGTCATTAATATACAACAGATCCTTGCGATATATCTGCTCCGCACGGACATTGGCATTTTTCTAAATACGTTGTGATGATTCTAAATCACTCTACTTCAACTTTCCGGATTTTCTTACAAGTTTGCAGATAATGTACCTCCCGGCCCATTTTTTCTCCTTCTGAATGTATAAAGCTCGGTGCCAAAATGTGTATTTGCATAAAAACCGCACTTTCTGAGCTATTTCCCGGGAAAAAACCAGCTGAACCGGACTTTCAGAAAATTTCGGCGTGCAAAAGCTGCAAACTTGTAAGAAAAATGAGGAAGTTGGATGAACTGCGTGAGAATCTGGATCAATTTGAGGGATCGCCTTCGGCTCTTAAGATAAAACTGTTTTGTTCAACCCTGTGTCACTCCAGGACAATCTATACGCCTTCTTAAGAGGGTTAGATTTGATAACGTTAAATTCATAATCATCCCAAATAACCGCTACCTGATTTTCTATGGCAATCGCATCTGCTACTTGTCCGGAATAGAACTCATCGAAACCTGCTCGTTCAGGCTCATCATAATGAGGGCAATGTAAATAAGGGATGATGCCTAAACCTTTAACCCACTTATGCTTTGGATTTTCAATATCTTCAATAAACTCACTATCACTGTGGCCTGCAATAAACCAGCATATAGATCCTGCACTTAAGCCAGCCAGTACCTTTCCGCTTTTATAAGCTCTCAGGAGGGCCTTGTCCACAGCATATTCTTTCCAAACTTTCATCATATAAGCAGTATTACCACCACCAACATAAATGATGTCTGCACATTCAATCTTTTGATTAACTTCTTCCCTTTTTACTTCCACATCAGATAAATACAAGGTGTCCGTTTTGCACCCTAAACTCTGATATAACGCGTTAATAGTCTTTATATAAGGCTCAGCATCTTTACTTGCTGTAGGAATAAATAAGAAGTTTGGCTTTTCTTTTCGTGATGACTCGACAATAAATTTATCTATTTCGTATGTTTGATTTTGGGATACTTCCCCGCCTCCAATAGCTATAATCATAAACTTCCCTCAATCTTTCTTAAGTCGCTAAATATCTCTGTTTCCGTAAAATATCTGTGCTCTTTACTTGAAATATCTATGTTTGTCTTGAAATTCTATTTTCTCGCGAAGCGTCTAAAATTTCTAGTTGGATTTTAAGGGTATGTTCTCGTCATAAAAGGCAAGGAACTGTTCAAACAGGTCGATATCTAATCTATTACTCCAGCGTTCTCTATTGAGATTGGCCTCAAGGAACGCCGCCTTGTCTTTCGCAAAGCGCTGCATATTTTCCTCCGCTTTGTAATCATAGTTTAGGGATGCCGCCCATTTGTCAAATGTAGCATTGATTTCTTCTTTGTAGGTGTCGTTCGCATCTACGAAGAAATCGCTATGTCCTTTGTTTTTAAAGCGGAGAAAGGTAAATCTCGGATTGTCTTTATACTTTTCATAGTAAAGGTCGTATCCATACTGTATAGGAACTACCAAATCAGCCTCGCTGTGTGCTATCAAGATTGCTGCATCACTTGCCGCAAAACCATCCATTGCTGTGTTCGTAGCGTACTTCCCATATTTCATCCATTCATGGATTTTAATGAAGGGCATCAGCGCATAAATGCCATTTCCTGCTTCTTCTTTTCCTCCGACTTCAAAGATGTCCGAGGAGCTGTTAGTGCCGCAGCACGAAATAACCGCTTTCACCTCAGGGTGATACGTAAGTACGCTACAAACACAATAACCACCCCAGCTATGTCCGAACAAACCAAGCGGTAAATCCGGGAAATTTCCACTATTTTCGACAAAGGAGATCGAATAATCCAAATCGATTACTCCTTGCGGAAATCCCCCTACTCCTTTGCCCTCGCTTTCATCATTTCCCGTAGCATCGTAGGCAAATACATAATACCCATGCTGCGCAAAGTAATTCACACAATCTAAATAGGAATTATGTCCACCACCGCCAAAACCATGCGCAAGGATGATGATACCGCGTTGACTATTCCCGGAACTGTACCAATACCCCGCCAGCATCTGCCCGGAATCTGAGGGGAACTGATATTTTGTGCATTTCAGTCCTGCAAAGTCTTCAACTTGCAACATGAGCGGTTTGTAGCTTTCAAAGCGTTGATTAAGATTCTCGTTATACAGGATTGCTGAAAAAGCCCACAAAGCACCTACAAGGATTACAAGGACAGCAATCCCAATGACTCTTGCTATCTTTTTCTTTGATATTTTCATGCTGCTTCCACCTCGCCTGGCTCCCTCATCCAGTTTGTTAAAGTGCCAATTCATTATATCCTGTAAAGCTATGATCGCGTTATTTGGTTTAACAAGGGAAAGTTAATTATATTACGGGATGCTATTTCGTTCTAAAGTAGCAGGTGTTTTTCCCTTTGCCCTCTCTTTTCAGTTCGCCGGAAGCCACCAACTTTCGAAGTGCTCCTTCGATGGAGCTGATACTCAGCGATGGGCAAAGTTCTCTTATATCCTGTTTGGTAAAGCTGCCTATCTTGCTTTGAGTTGCAAGCCTTACCGTATCAAGGGCGGGGCGCTTTGTTTCTACGAGTGCAAAGCGATCTTCAAAATCCCGATAGGCTGAAAGAATTGTTCCAAGCAAATATTTTATAAATGGAACAGGATCGTCAGTTCCCTCATGCCATCCAATCTGTGATTCATATAGCGCGTCATAGTAAAGATCCTTGTTTTTTGCGATTTTTGCCTCAAGTGATATATATTTCCCTACATAAAACCCATTTCTGTACAGAAGCAACGTTGTAAGCAGTCTACTCATGCGTCCGTTCCCGTCATTAAACGGGTGAATACAAAGAAAATCATGAATGAAGATGGGGATTGCAATCAGCGGTTCAAGCTCCATGTTCCCAATTACACGATTATACTCTCCACATGTATTAAGACTACCCTGATGATAACCCTACATCAAGAACTTGGTCTTAACGCTCGTTGCAGGGTGGAAGTTGGCAAGGGGAATGTCGTTGAATGGAAAAAGTCTAAGGCACTGCAAACTGGAATTTGTCGCTTATTTCCATTCTTGGCTAAGGATTCGCATCATTATAAAATCGCTGTACTCATCGTTATAATAATATGCCTCTTCTAAAATACCTTCCTGCTTGAAACCGATTTTCTTGTAGAATTCCAGTGCATCTGTATTCAACCCTACCACGCCGATCGAGACACGATGCATCTCATACTCATGAAATGCCATGTCCAGCATGATGCGGATTGCTTCCGAACCATATCCTTTATGCTGCATTTCAGGGTCTGGAATAATAATCGTCAGATCGGTTTGGTGCCACGCGGGAAACATACGGAGCAAACCGGTCTCGCCAATAATATTACCGTCAAGATCAGTAATCGTAAACCAAACCGAGTCTTCCGATTTGTGGCTGACGTTAATAGTTCTTTTCTCCTCTTCTTCATCGGTTGTCTTCTCAAATCCGCATTGAAACATAACCTGCGGCTGATTAAACCAATAGGCGAAAAACGGAGCGTCTTCTTCTCTTTGCCTGCGCAGTATAATCTTTTTTCCTCTTATTTCTTCATGCTTCATATGGCCTTGCAGTCCTCTCTTTTATCCCAATAAATTCTGATTTAACACTGTCATACTTTCATCACGTAAATCCATCAATAGCCTCATCCTCCACGTCTTTTCTTCTTTTTCGGCTTTGGCAATTCCTCGTACATCGCCGACAGCAAGCCACATAGCTTCTCCCTGTTATCAACTTCCTCAACCAGCAGCATTTCCTTTGCCCCTGTGTAAGGAAGTTCAAACTTCGGACAACTCATATATGAGACCGCGGATGGGACGGGCTTTACAAGTAGTCTGTCATCATAAATGCCGCCGATGATTTATCCTCGGTAATATAAAATGTACTCTCCCATCATTGCGCGATAGGAAATATCCTCTAAACCAGATAGCTGTTCTAATATGTAATTGAGATATTCTTTACTCGATGCCATAACTCTTCCTCCCGTCTCACATACCGAAGCTCTATATCATACCCCAGAGCTTCCATCATCTTCCCAAACCAGGGCAATATCCTCGGAACCCCTTGATTTCAAGCCTATTCTATACTGTTTAGTCCTTTACTCTTGACATCAAACAGACAGTCTCAACCCCTATGGTTATGGGGAACATATCCACGCTCGTAGATGGAAACATATCAAAGATTGGCTCTCGTTTGTAGGAACATATCGACTGTAATTATTTCATTTTCAAGCCTTTATCGATAGCTTCCTGAATAATCTTATGACAACAAACTCCCAACGGATTGTTTTCTTTACAATTAGAATTTTTCATTGCCCCAGTGATGGCATTTACTTCTTTTACGGATTTCGCGCCATGCTTTACAACTGCTTCAATTACCTGATTTTCTGTGACTTCGCTACAATAACAAGCATACTTAGGATCTGCATCTTTCTTAAACCAGATAGGAACTCTAACTTGGTCTTTCAAGAATTTTATTTCATTATCTAAGTTATAGTAAACAACGTCGCAGTCCTCGTTCATGCAAATCTTATATTGATCTCCGTTAACAGCATTACGATAATCATCTACCACTAGATGTTCAACAGTTACTTTACTAACGGAAATCCCTTCATTATTACATACAGGACAATTGTCTTTAATTTGATCCGGCTTTTCTGTTTTGCATCCACAACAACATTCATTATTAATCTTCATATTCTTAGCCTCCATATTTTCATTATAATTTCTTTTTTAAACTAGGTAAAACCAATTTCATATACTTGTCATTTATTAATAGCGTCAAACATTTTAGCTGGTGTTAATTTACTTAGCTCCCTGTTGTCAGCCAACGCACGTGTAGCTTTTTTGTGTATAAACACATCAGCGTCATGTTACCCATTGCTCGGCATTCTTCTAATGAACCCAAATACATGGAATGGCAACTTTTTTTAGACAATTTATAACCGAACATTATCAAGCTTGAAAGTTTCTTTAGATTATAAAATATATTCTCAGACAATCAAGGGTGAAGGCTTCGCCCAAATTTCGTTGAAATTTGCCCTTGACAGTCTGTTCATATATTTTATTTAATTTATGAAACTTCCAGAGCTTTTTATTCTGCTTTTCTATATTCTACTGGTGTTTTATATCCTAAATATCCATGAATTCTTAGGTTATTATACCAATATACGTATTCTGCTAATTTTAGATTAAGTTCTTGGAAATTAGTAAAGTTCTCCTGATATATGAATTCTGTCTTCATTACTTTATTGACTGCTTCGCTTACTGCGTTATCATATGGTGTTCAGTGTTTAGTTTGGACAATAACGTAACAGTCTCCACATGCTCGGTCCAGGGGAACATGTCGAAGGCTTCGACGGTTTGCACGCGGTAGCTTTTGCGGAGCTGGGGAAGCTCGGCGGCGAGGGCCTCGGGGTTGCAGGAGATGTAAAGGAGTTTGGGGACTTGGAGGGCTCTGACGGCGCGCAGGGCGCGGGGGTCGAGGCCGGACCGGGCGGGGTCTAGAATGAGGATGTCGGGCTGGTCGCCGGCCTGGACTAGGCCTTCCAGATAAGCGCCGGTATCTTCGCAGAGGAAGAAGGCGTTCCCAATTTGATTGTGCTTGGCGTTGGCGATGGCATCCTTGACGGCCTGGCGGTTATTTTCCACGCCGTAGACCTGCTTAACCCGGGGAGCGAAGTAGAGGCTGATGGTTCCAATACCGGAATAGGCATCTACCAAGACTTCCTGACCTTCCGGTCCTACGAGTTCTAAGGCCCGGTGGTAGAGGAGTTCGCAGACCCCCTTATTGACCTGGTAGAAGGACTGAGAAGAGATGCGGAAGCTGTGGCCGAGGAGTTGGTCCACAATATAGCCAGGGCCAAAGCCCTTAAACTCTTGGTCACCCAAGATAAAGGGGGTATCCAGCGGATTGTAGTTGAAAACCAGGCCGGTAATTTCCGGGTGACGCTTACGAAGGGCCTTGATAAAGTTTTGTTTAGAGGGGACCTGCTTTTGGGTGACCACCAGAGTGACCAAGATCCGCCCAGTCTCCTCTGCCACCCGGACCAGGGAGGATTTCAAAAGGCCTTGGCCCGTGCGCACGTCGTAGAAGGGCCAGGCAAAGTCTTGGGCGAGTTTCTTGACGCTGTGGTTGATCGCCTGGGCCTTCTCATTTTCAAGAAGGCAATCGTCCACCTCCAGGACCCGAGGGGTGTTTTTTGCAAATTTGCCCATGAGGCTCCTGCCCCGGTCATAGGAGAAGGCGGCGTGAACCTTGTTGCGGTAATGGTAGGGTTCGGGTGAGGGATGCATGGCCCTGACTTCCAGGCCCAGGAGCTTTTCCAGCTGGCGTTTTTTATCGTCCAGGGAAGCCTGGTAATCCTGGTGGGGATAGTAGCAGGCGCCACATTTTTTGTAGATGGGACAGGTCATAGAGGCTTCTCCTTTTTGATGGAATCATTCCTTATAGGCGTTTGCCACAGTGGGGACAACAATCTATCCGCATGCTCAATTGTTCTGGGATCCTCTTTCCACAATGAGGACATCTAAGTTTCACGCCAGCAATAACAAGTGCTATCAAGAAGATTACAATACCTATTACGAAAGAAATCGCATCATCATGTAGCCTCCACCTCAGAAAGAAGGCTCCTCCCAGGAGTCCAATCCCCCTAACAATCCAGACCCAGCCATGATATCCCATATTAATTAATCACCAAATTGTCATATTACAGGTACTTCGCGGCGGTGATGTTTCTATCGAACAGAGTATATCCACCAATTGAAGAGGCATATGCATCAGCTACCTCACGATAGTCGCGCCCTCTTGAATAAGCTTCTTTCACAAGATTCACCAATGCTAATTCCCTATAATAGTTCTCCGTATAGTACTGATGATAGAAATTTTTTTTGGAACCAACTTCAAGCCCCTTATAATAATGTTGAACACCATGTCTCACATAATCGCCTTCTGCATATCCCCATGCATACCATTGAGTCTTTCCTGAAACGGGAGCATATAACTCCACAAATTTTGTCACCACTCGATTGGCATCATCATTGACATAATACTCTTTCTCTTGTCTTACCCGATCCGTACCAAAATAAGTGTCTGGGGCAGTAATGCCAATAATAGACGCCAAAGATGTAATAACTTTAATAAATTGATTATTCTTAGGGTGATAATGATAATTGCGATCAACATATACCATGCGGTCACCCTGTATTACAGAATTAACAGACTGTGGAGTAACTCCATTATTGGAAGGTAAAACCGTAATAGTCACAGATTCTAAATCTTCTGTTTCCTGTTTGTACAGCCAATCTTTGTAATAGTCATAATTAATTTCATTGTCTTCAAAAAAGTTTTTGACACTTGTTGCTTCAAATCCACTTGCTACAGTTTCTCCAGATAGAGCCATACCTTCGTTAAACGAAATAGTAATTGATGCCACATCATTATTTTCAACCTCAGCCGACATTACCGAAGTCAAGCAAGCCAAGAGCATAATTACCGATAAACCCAAACTCAATACTTTCTGTCTCATGAGTTCACCTTTCATTCGCATGTTCGTCGTGTCTACATGGCACGGAGCACCTTTTTGCTCCTAATTTACAAAGCAGACCTTAGACGGTTCATTTATGTTGTCCTCGTATCATAGTTTTTGAACCTTGAAACTGCTTATTTTCAAGGTGCTTTCTATGTAAAAAGTCTATTGACTATTTACCGCTGGACTTTTTGAGCACGTTTACCTAAGAAATATGTGTATGCATTACTCAATATTACAAAATATCCATTAGGAGGATCCTACATTATTTTGTTGATAACAATAAAGTTCGGAAAATTTACCATTATTCATAAGGAGTTCTTTATACGAGCCACTCTCCAAGATACGACCGCGCTCAATTAAAATAATTTTATCAGCCATTTGTAAATTTGTTAACTTTTGAGTCACCAAAATAATTAGTTTCTCCTCTTTCTTTTGCCTGATCATCTGCCAGATTGTGAATTCAGTCTCAGCATCAAGACTTGCTGTTGGCTCATCTAATATCAAGGAACTATGGTCTCTAAACAAGGCTCGTGCAATTGCAAGCTTTTGATTTTGCCCTGCTGAGAGCTCCAGACCTGTTGCATCAAAAAGTCTTGACACAGGGTGGTCAAGTCCCAAAATAGCTCTAGCTAGAATGTCTGAGGTATTACAAGCTTTCAATGCTAGTAATATTCTTTCATCTAATTCCTGCCTTTCTGTGTCAGTAAAATCATTTTGAGCCAACTTGTCACATATTCTTCTATCGCCAATTGTAAAATTCTCTCGTAGCGAGGTTGGAAAATTCAACATGCCTTGAAAGTAAACACTAAATTGAGACCGAAGTGATTCTATAGAAAATATCTTGATATCCTCACCGTTAATTAATATTACGCCATTGGTAGGTTCGTACATACGTAGGAGAAGTTTAATGAGAGTGCTTTTACCTGAGCCGTTAACTCCAACTATGGCTAATGTTTCAGGGGTTATAACTTTGAAAGAGATATCATTTAAGATAAGCGGATCCTCATCTGTGTAACGAAAACTTACATGTGAAAATTCAATCGACTCTATAGGAGCTTCTAGTACTTGAGGACCATCTACGATAGTATTCCTCCATTCCATAAAGATCTGGAGATTTTCAAACTTTAAGCGATTTCCATAAAGAACTAATATAGATGAACTCAGACCAACTAAACCACCCACAACTGTTGTAATACACTAACATAAAAGGTGTAGTCGCCAATAGTCATTTGTTGGTAGATAACTTCGGTTGCTAAATAGAATCCAATTATAACGATTGTAATCAGCGGGAAAAGATTAGAAAAAGAAATAAAAAAAGAATATTTTTTTTGAATTTCTTGTTTATCTAAGAACATCGACTTCCAGATAAATTTAAAGCGCCTCAGGATTTCAGGTCCAGCATGAAAAAGCCTAATATCTTGTGCATACATCTTATTAAATGAAATGTTTTGTAGGAGTGATAGCCTACGCCCATCCTTAATTTGTTCCAGACTCATCTGGTAGTGCTTTTTTGTAAACAGGGTGGTAATAATAGAAGATGGGAGACCTACTACAATGATAATTACTGTATACAGTATACTCCAATTAATTAAGATAGAAAAAGTTATGCCAAACGCTGTTAAAGCACTAGCAAAAGACATCAATGTCCAGATCTCATCTGCAATAGCATATGAATCACTTACCGAAGAAATAAGGTTGTCGTAACAGTCAGGCTTATCAAAAAAAGCTAGGTCCATTGCTAGAACATGATTTAACTGGTCAACGGTTATCCTATTCTGAATGAGTTCTGTATGTTGTTGAAAAATATATTTTTCCCAGTTATTAAGGAGAGATTGGACTACTGTAAAAAATAAAACTAAAGCTACCAACCGCGATAAAAAAAGATGGGATTCTCGGTAACTGTAGCGCCGGAAATAGTGTTTAATATAGATTTATTAAGAGAAGCTAGAATAGTGGGAATAAATGGCAAAAAAATCTCAATAATTAAGCGTGTAATAGTATAGAGCCTTGAAGCTTGCCACGAAATACGCAAGCAGAAAAGAATAGACTGTTTGAGTAGTTTGGTTTGTTTTATTACACACGTCTTCATTTTATTTTAAATGTTTTATGTTGTTGTTATTATTGCTACGGTATGAATTGGCACCATTGCTGTTTCCTTAACAAATTATTCCTTGTGCAACTGAAAAAAGCTCCGCCTAGTCATCAAGTAGTTTTCCACTTCGCATTCTATAAATTTTATCTGTTTGTCTAGAGATTTCGCAATCGTGCGTTACCAGGACTACACAATAGCCTAACTCATGTGCTAATTTAGTTAATATGTTAATTACCTTATAGGAATTGTCTTTATCAAGATTTCCAGTCGGCTCGTCTGCCAATAAAATTTTCGCGCCCGATGATAAAGCTCGAGCAATTGCCACTCGTTGTTGCTCTCCCCCCGATAAATTAGAAGGGTAACGGTGAAACTTATCTTCAGAAATACCTACTGATTGAAGAAGTGTTTTTGCAGTTTTTTTAGCACTAGTTCTGTCTGCTCCCAATAATAATTGAGGAACACACGCATTTTCAATAACTGTTAAGAGTGGAAATAGATTAAAGTCTTGAAAAATCATCGAAACTTTTTCACGCCGGTAAAGGTCTGGATTAATTGCACCCAGGGGGATCTTGTCGTAAAAAATCTCGCCTTCAGTTGGGATATCTAAACCAGCTAATAGTGATAAAAGAGTGCTTTTGCCACTTCCTGATTCACCAACAATTGACGTAATGCTCGCATGTTGAAAGCTGCAATTGATATCTTTAATAGCGTATTCTGAGCTTCCAGGATATTTATAAGCTACTTTGTTGCACATTAATATCGTCATCAGTACCCCCTCATTGCGCTTAAGAATTTTCTCTATACCTTAAATCATCAACAATTTTAATTATTTTGTTAATGCTATTAAATCCATAATTGTTTAAATACTCAGCAGGTATATTTCTTTAATATATACGGTATCTTATTCATTATTGCTCCTTTGCCTTCTGCATCATTTGCAGGGGAGATTGTGCTAAGATTATATTTACTCCAATTAAATTAGCAGCAATAGAAACGACAAAAATACATCCACAAAGAGCAAGCAGTAGCCAAATAATCTCCGGATTCACCATACTAGTCACAATAAGCAGCAGAAGGCCGGTCAACTCAGAAATAAAAGTTAGCACCAAGGCATCCCATAAAATGGAAGTTCTGAGACTACTTTTGGGAACACCTAATATGCGAGATATTTCCAATTCCTGTTTGCGCTGTTGGACTAGCATGAAATTAGCAAAAAATATCAGACCCAGGATGAGGATAAAGCATATGGGAAAGAGGATACTCAGAAGTTGATTGTTTTTTTCCAATGGTCTTACCACCATTTTTAATTCATCATCTTGAGCTTTGAGGATAGGTGCCTTCATATCTTGCTTTGCTGCTGATAAAGTCTCCCTATTGCGAAATATAAAATCAGCATGATATTGATTTGAGAATTCTTGCATCTCACTAATGAGTTCGGGCAAGTCTCGGTTAAACTCTGGTTTTATACACAGTTCCGCACTGATATAATGTAAAAATTCTTTTCCTTCCTTGGTCTGATCCGCATAAGCAGCAAAGCTTAGCGGTCCCATAAGGGCGTAAGGAGGCGCATTGCGGCCACTCACAATTCCTACAACATGCAAAGGAATAAAGCCCGAATCAAGGCGGAACATTGGATATCCAATAAGATCACCAAGTTCCCATTTATCAGGCTGACTTTTGTTATTATTTACTA